>CAJUBE010000008.1 GCA_910584725.1 uncultured Lachnospiraceae bacterium
CCTCAGGCTCCTCGGGCACAGTCGGGTCTTCGGGGTCGGTTGTGGGGTCCACAACTTCTTCCTCTGAAGGCTCAGCAGGTTCCTCGGAAGGCTCCTCCGGTGTTTCAGTAACGGGCGTTTCGATAACAGGTGTATCGTTATCGCCCGGAGTCTCCTCGGTATTGCCTCCTTCTTCATTGGTCTGCTCGTCGTCTGCGGGATTTTCAGGCTCTACGCCTGTATCCTTCACAACTTGACACGCATAATTATTAAGATTTTCTTAATTTTGCGATTCTCAGTGTTTATAAGGCTTTGCGGGATTTTTGGCCGGGTTTTGATTCGTAATATTGATCTGCAGAGATCGCAATACCGCCCATTGGCTCTGATTTGTCACTAATTTGTAACTAATTAAATTTTTATTAAATCGTAAAAGCCGCTTGGACAGTGGAATGGTAACGGTTCCGCTCTTTGAAAATTTGTCGCTAATTTGTTGCTAATGCGGAAATTGCGGGTGTTATCATTTGATATACCGCATTGGCTCCCTGCGTTTTATATAAACGCTAAAACATACAGCATCATCTGTTATTAATATAAATGCAAAAAAATAAGAGAGCATGGGAATAAAGCGAAAAGAGAAAACAAAAATAGGAAAAGGAACCGGGCAAAGAGAGTTCGTGAAGGTAACAAAAAGGCAAAGAATGGGCAAAGGAAGAGATTTTCAAGTTGACAAACCTTCAAAAAAACAGTATACTGATTAAACCGTGCAGCCGGGGCGTTAGCGGTGCCCTGTACCCACAATCCGCTCCAGTGGGGGTGATGCTTTATCGAGGGCCTGCGTCTGCGTAGCTGCCCTTTACAAGTGGCGTTGAAGTTTGGGTCTTACGCAATGAGAATCCATGAACCGTGTCAGGGTGGGAACACAGCAGCACTAAGTGGAACCTTTCATGTGCCGTGAGGGTGCCTGGCGGAGTTAACTGTAAAGGTAACGTACATGGGTTACGGTTCGACATAAGGCGCACGGTTTTGAATTTCAGGGCATTTTCCTGCCGCAAACTCACGATGATGGAAAAACAGAAATGAAAGATACCGATCAGACAATCAACAAAAACGAAACCTGGCCGGAGCTGTCAGATTGTACGCTCTGCCCAAGAGAATGCCATGTCAACAGAAACGCCGGTGAAATCGGTTACTGCGGACAAACCGCAAGGCTTACTGCCGCAAGAGCGGCCCTCCATTTCTGGGAGGAGCCGTGCCTGTCCGGTACAAACGGTTCCGGCGCCGTTTTTTTCAGCGGCTGTAACCTCCGCTGCGTGTACTGCCAGAATCACGAGATCGCCCATGGGCAGACCGGACGGGAGATCACAGTATCCCGCCTGTCCGATATTTTTCTGGAACTGCAGGAAACGGGTGCGCACAACATAAATCTCGTCACACCTGCCCACTTTGTTCCACAGATCATAAGCGCGCTGAAAGCATCCAAAAAACAGGGACTTTCCATCCCTGTTATTTATAATACCTCCGCCTATGAGAAGCCGGAAACGCTTCGTATGCTGGAAGGCCTGATCGACATTTACCTGCCCGATTTAAAATATCATGACGCAGCGCTTAGCGAAAGCTATTCCCATGCGCCTGATTACTTTGAAACGGCATCAGCCGCCATCGCGGAGATGGTTCGCCAAGTCGGCGCTCCCGTCTTTGCGGACGGTGATGATTCCCTGATGCAAAAGGGCGTAATCGTCCGCCATCTGCTTTTGCCCGGCTGCGGCAGAGACAGCCGGCAGGTTTTACGCTATCTCCATGAAACGTATAAAAACGACATATATATCAGTATCATGAATCAGTATACGCCGCTTTCCCAGGTCTCCGACATTCCTTCGCTGAACCGCCGGGTATCCGACAAAGAATACGAAAAGATCGTGGACTTCGCCATACGGATCGGCATCGAAAACGGCTTTATCCAAGAGGGGGAAACCTGTCTGGAGAGTTTTATTCCCGCTTTCGACTGCGAGGGAATCTAAAGCGGCGGTGCATCCTTTCATCCTTTTGTCCGCAGCATGGGCAGGCGCCGACTATGGCAAAAATCCCTTTTACAACTCTACCTTCCTCAGATAATACCCGAACTCGCCCGCCTTGGACTCCCCGCTCTCACACTCGAAGGCCTCAAAGCCGAACATCAGCGCAACCATTTTTTCCCTCTCATAAAAAACACCCGGCACACCCAGATAATACGCTTCTCCTTCTTTTCCCAAAATGACATGCCGATAATTATAAAAACCGTGCAACAGAAAGCTGTTGTTTACCAGATGCTGATATTTCCCAGACAAAATAATAAAATCTTTGGGCTCCAGCTTCACATAGACGCGCCCGTCGCCGTAGGGATGGATATTGTCGTAAGTGTCCAGAATCTGTTCCCACTTATCCTCCTTTAACCCTTCTATGACAAAGGCATCCGCCATAAGGGGCATCTGCGGCTGCTCCTGGACTACACTGTTTTCTCGGCTTTCCCGACGTTGTATCGGGACGCGCTCTATCTTTTTCGGCTGCGCCTGAAACGTGGCTGTCCCTGACATTGACGCATCCCGCCCGGCTGCAGCATGCTGTCCGTCCGGCTCCGCAGGCACTGGCCGCTCCGACATTGGCACAGCCGACTCCGCAGCGACAGATTCTTCCCGTATGGGCATGGTTGACTCCGCAGCGGCTGCCTCTTTCCACATGGACACATTCGATTCCATAACGGCCGATTCTCCCCGTATGGGCATGGTTGACTCCGCAGCGGCTGCCTCTTCCCGCATGAGCGCATTCGATTCCGCGGCGGCGGACTGCTTGCCTCGAAACACTGCCATTTCCTGCGTATCCTGTTCCGATTCCCCAACTCCGGATTGCGCCGTCTGAGGCGCCACAGCTTCCACATCCGGCAGCCGTTCAGCTTTCGCCTCCCCGTTTGCGGCAGACGTCTGTTTTATTGCCTCCCTGCCGGCACCCTCTACCAGATAGCCGCCGGGCAGCATAATCTGCAAACGAACTTTTTCCAGAGAATCCGGCTCCTGTTTTTCCCACTGTCCGCTGCCTTGCCGCACCGTAATGCCATCCTCCTCTTTCCAATCCGAGCCGCTGTAATAACGAACCGGGTACTTTCCGTTTATGAAATGCGGCACATTTTTTACCACCAGCGACAAAGTTCCGTCCTTGTCCCGCTTTTCCACCTTGAGAAAGCCCGCGCTCCCGAGACGGTCGCCGTCCTTATACAAACCCAAATATATAATTTCCTTCTGATACATAAAAGCCTCCATTCCGGAGCGTCCGCTCACTCAAAGGACGCAAGTTGCAGATTTATAATCCTTCACTTCATATATATGCGCGCCGCCGGTAAAGTAGAACTTAAACTGTGCATCTGTGCTTCTGACTCTGCTTATACGTATAAGCAGCCTCGAAATGCTTCGCATTCCGAGCTCGCGTTGCTCGTCTTAAGCACATATGCCCTGCCTCTCATGCAAGCATGTGCGCAGTGCATCTGTGCTTCTGACTCTGCTTATACGCGAAAAAAGCGACCCTTGCGAGCCGCTTTCCTGTTTGCTAACAGCTTATATGATACGCGTCAATAATCAAGTGAATCCAGATATCTCATATAATTCACTACCATCAGCGCAATCTTGAATGTCAGTGCGTCATCAAACACACGGATATCCAATCCTGTACTCTTCTGCAGCTTCTCAATCCGATACACCAGTGTATTGCGGTGCACATAAAGCTGTCTTGAAGTCTCGGACACATTCAGATTATTCTCAAAAAACTTATTAATCGTTGTCAGGGTTTCATCGTCAAGCTCGGACGGTACATTCGACCCAAAAATCTCATCAATAAAAAGTCTGCACAGATTGATTGGAAGCTGATAAATCAAGCGGCCAATTCCCAGCATATTATAGGCCGTCACCTTCTTCTCCGCATAGAAAATCTTGCCCACGTCCAGAGCCATCTTAGCCTCTTTGTATGACTTCGACACCTCCTTAAGCTCATCTACGATCGTACCGTAAGCCACGCGCACATTGAGCATCGCCTCCGTGTTCATCATATCCGCAATCGTATCGGCGATCTGTTCCAGCCTCTCATAACCATCCTCAGGGTTAAGCGCCTTAATCAAAATCACATTGCTCTCATCCACCGCCGTAATATAGTCGCCAACCTGCGACGTGAACATGCCGTTCAAAAGCTCCATGGCAGTGCCGTCCTTCTCCTTATCCGTTTCAACCAGAAAGACCGCTCTGGGAACTACCGCTTCAATATGCAGTTTTTTCGCCCTGTTATATATGTCCACCAGAAGCATATTATCCAACAGCAGATTCTGGAAAAAATTATTTCGATCGTACCGCTCTTTGTAAGCGACAATCAAATGCTGAAGCTGGCTGACCGCAATCCTGCCGATCATGTAGGTATCCTCGCTGCCGCCTTTCGCATCCAAAACGAAAATCACCTCATCATCATCCAAGACCTTAAGAAGATGATGTATCCCGATCACCTGACTGTCTGCGGGAGAATCAACAAATCCCGAAACCAACGACGGGGAAATATCATCTGTCTCAAAGGTCGCCGCAATCTCCTTTCCTTCCGGATCCCATACCGCGAGGGAAACCTTGGAAATCGTTGAAAGCTCTTCTATACTGGCCTTAATAATCTGACTTGAAATCATATATTCCTCCGTTTATATAGAGCAGCGCACACTCGATTCCGCTTCGCGCCATCTCGCTCACGGGCTTCGCTCTATGCGTCCATCGAAATAAATACTTCGGTGAGCAAGCTCCCCGCTGTCTTTATTTCTCAGTCTGCGCACTGCTCATTGCCATCGCGCAAAAAGGGAGGGGTGCTTACGCCTCCCTCCCCTGCAGTCATTTCTATTAGTTGGTGATGGTCTGCTCTGTCTCTTTGTCAAATACGTGAATCTTCTCAACATCGAAAGCAAACTTAACTGTGTCACCGGGTCTTGCCGTAGTACGGGAATCCACTCTTGCGGTAATCGGGAACTCAGCGAGATCAAAGTATAAGTAAACCTCTGCACCGAGCAGCTCGTAAACCTTAATGGTAGACTCGAAAACGCACTTCGCGGTCTCGATGAACATCTCGGAATCATATACGTCCTCAGGACGAATACCGAATGTAACGGTCTTGCCTACATAGCCGCCATCGATCAGCTTCTTGGACTTAGCGGGCGGTAACGGAATGGTCTGGCCTGCAACCTTAAGGTTCGCAGTATCACCGTTCTTCTCAACAACCGCATCAAGGAAGTTCATCTGCGGGGAACCCATGAATCCTGCTACAAACAGGTTCTGAGGCTTCTGATACAAATTCTGAGGAGTATCAACCTGCTGTACCACGCCGTCCTTCATAACGACGATTCTGGTACCAAGGGTCATAGCCTCTGTCTGGTCATGTGTTACATAAATGATGGTGGTGCCCAGTCTCTGATGCAGCTTGGAAATCTCAACACGCATCTGTACACGGAGCTTAGCATCCAAGTTGGACAGCGGCTCATCCATCAGGAATACCTTAGGGTTACGAACGATTGCACGACCCATAGCCACACGCTGTCTCTGACCACCGGAAAGAGCCTTCGGCTTACGATCAAGGAGAGCTGTCAGATCAAGGATCTTCGCTGCCTCTTTCACCATCTTGTCGATCTCATCCTTCGGAACTTTTCTTAACTTAAGACCGAATGCCATGTTATCATACACGGACATATGCGGATACAGAGCGTAATTCTGGAATACCATTGCGATATCTCTGTCCTTAGGTTCCACGTCATTAACAACTCTGTCACCGATCTTCAGCTCACCAGAGGAAATATCCTCCAGACCCGCGATCATACGAAGTGTGGTAGACTTACCACAGCCCGAAGGGCCTACGAAAATGATAAACTCCTGATCTGCGATTTCAAGGTTGAAATCTTTTACTGCCTCGAATCCGTTAGGGTATACCTTGCAGACATTCTTTAAAGATAAACTTGCCATGATTGCCTCCTATAATTATTATTTTTTATTTTTTTCGTCCGCATAAAACGTTTCCCGGACGATTAATTCTGTAGATTAGTATAACGGACTTTTGTCCCCTTTACCATACCACTATTCCACAAAGATTTCGTTTCCGATTGTAAATATTGCTTACATTATTAAATTTTTTTTAAGACGCACGGCAGTTTGACCAAGAATATACCGCTTTCCTGTGCATTTTGCATAATTACACTGTTCTACAGCCCCTCACCTCGTACCCCGCTTCCACCACGGCATCCGTAAGCTTCTCGTCGGCAATCTCATTTTCCATCGTCACGCTCGCCGTTTTATTTTCCAGACTGACTTCCACGGCCGTCACACCGACAATGCCCTCCAGCGCTTTCTGTACATGTGCCTGGCACTTCCCGCACATCATTCCCTCCACATCCAACACCTTAACCATACTCTTGTTCTCCTTTCTTTCTCCCTGACTGTTTTCTTTATTACTTTCCCGGCGGCTTTCGTCGCCGTTTTTGCTGCCTTTTCTCTGATCCCCCTTTTTACCGTCCTCATGGCAGCCGACTCCCCGATCTGCCCCCAAAATCTCTGCGCCTCTTTCTCCGTCCTCCGCAACACAGCCCTCTATCCGCCGTGTCTTCGCAAAATCATCAAAAAAATTCGGCATAGGAACCGTATGCCCCTTCCTGTCCTTCGACGTACCGCGGACGGAAAACAAATTCAGCCGCAGGGCATTTGTGACCACACAGAAGCTGGACAGGCTCATGGCCGCCGCCGCAAACATGGGATTTAAGGAAAGCCCCACAAACGGCACGAGCACGCCCGCCGCAATGGGGATCCCGATGCAGTTGTAGAAAAACGCCCAGAAAAGATTTTCGTGGATATTTTTCAACACCTGCCTGGAAAGGCGCACCGCCGCCGATACATCCGTCAATTTCGATTTTACAAGAACAATGTCTGCCGCGTCCAGCGCCACATCCGCCCCCGCGCCTATGGCAATCCCCACATCGGCCCGCGTCAATGCGGGCGCATCGTTGATGCCGTCCCCCACCATGGCTACCTTTCCGTACTCGGAAAGCTGCCTGATTACCGCTTCCTTATCGCCGGGCAGAACGTCCGCCACCACGGCGTCGATGCCAACCTGCTCACGGACAGCCTCGGCCGTGCGCCGGTTATCTCCCGTCAGCATAATCACATGGATGCCCATGTTTTTCAACTCTTCCACCGCCTGCGCACTGTCCGGCTTCACCACATCCGCCACAGCGATCATACCAAGCAAAGCGCCGCCTGCCGCAAAGTAGAGCGGCGTTTTTCCTCCCTCAGCCATGCTCTCTCCGAGCCGTCTAAATTCTTCCGACAAAAGGCCGCGCTCTTCAAGCAAAGCCGCCTTTCCGCCCAATGCCGGCCCCCCGGTTTCTCCGCCTTCCACATCACCAGACCGTTCCTCTGTCGTGCTTTCTATTCCGCCGAAACACATCTTCGCGGCACTTTCTGCATCACCGCCAAAACCTCGCTGCAGCACACCCTCCACGCCCCATCCTGGAAGCGCCTTAAATTCCTTCGCTTCATTCGGCACGATTCCTTCCTCGCCGGCCCGCTCACAGATCGCCCTCGCAAGCGGATGTTCGCTTTTCTTTTCCAGGGACGCCGCCACCTGCATGAGTTCCTCCACAGAAACGCCGTCCACGGGGCAGATATCGGTCACACGGGGTTTCCCTTCCGTCACGGTTCCCGTCTTATCCAACACCACGAAATTCGTTTTGCCTGTCTGTTCCAGCGCCGTGGCGTTCTTAAAGAGAATGCCCTGCCCCGCGCCTCTGCCGTTGCCCACCATGATCGCCACGGGCGTAGCAAGCCCCAGCGAGCATGGGCAGCTAATCACCAGTACGCTGATCGCATAGGAGAGAGCCTTGCCGATGCCCGCTCCCGCAAGCAGCCAGACCGCTCCCGTGATGAGCGCAAGCGTAATCACTACCGGCACAAAGACGCCGGACACCCGATCTGCCACCTGTGCAATGGGCGCCTTCGTCGCCACTGCATTCTCCACCATATCAATGATTTGGTTCAAAGTCGTGTCGCTGCCCACACGCGTCGCCACGCAGGTCAACGCGCCGTTTTGGTTCAGCGTCGCTGCACTGACTCTGTCGCCGACCCCTTTATCCACAGGAAGGCTCTCGCCCGTAAGCGCCGCCTCGTCCACCGCGCTTTCGCCGCTGATTACTTCACCGTCCACGGGAATACTCTCGCCGGGCTTCACGATGAAGGTATCACCCGCCGCTACCTCATCCGCGTCTATCGTCATTTCCACGCCGTCTCGGATCACATGGGCGGTTTTCGGCGCCAGATCCATCAGACTTTTGACCGCGTTCGTCGTCTTTCCCTTGCTGTACGCCTCCAGCATTTTTCCTACGGTAATTAGCGTAAGAATCATCGCCGCCGACTCAAAATACATGTCATGCAGACAATGCATTGCTATTTCTATATCGCCCACGTCGTATGCGCCGCCCATACGGAACATTACCGCCGCACTGTACACAAAAGCCGCCGCGCTTCCAAGAGCAACGAGAGTGTCCATATTCGGCGCACGATGGAGCAGCCCGGTAAAACCGTTTACAAAGAACTTCTGATTAATGACCATCACCAGCCCCGTCAGGAGAAGCTGGTACAGCGCAATGGCCCACGGATTTCCCGCAAGCCCTTCCGGTACAGGCCACCCCCACATCAGATGCCCCATTGACACATACATAAGCGGAAGCAGCAGGCACAGGGAGGCTATCAGCCTACGGCGCATTTTCGGTGTTTCGTGATCCACAAAAGCATCCTCTCCCCCGGCCGCGGCTCTTCCGTTCATCCCATTTACACTGCAACTCTGCCCACCGCAATTCCCTGCTGCGCCGCCCGCGCCTGCGGGAGCCGCTCCGTACCCGGCTTTCTCCACCGCAAGGCAGATCGCTGCCGCTGTTGCCGGCTCCTCAAAGGAGGCCACCATATTGTTCATAAGTAAGTTGACGCTGACCGAATCTACCCCTGCAACGCCGCGCACTGCTTTCTCCACATGTGCACTGCATGCTGCACAAGTCATGCCCGTCACGTTAAATCTTTCTATTTTCATACTCAGCTCCCAACATTCTCTGCTCGACCCACTCACGTTTGCAAAACACGTCTCCTGCTCTTCTTCGCCGTTTCACGGCCATGAATTGTGCGCCGCTCAATCAGCCATTATTCGCGCGTTCCTTCAGACCGTTATTCGTCCGCAAAATTCATGCAAGCATAACTTGCCTGACAATACGATTCAGTTGAACTGTTACTTTATTTTCTTCATCAATTCCACGGCCTCCGCGAGAATCTCCGTGTTCCCCCGCTGTGCGCCCTCCGCCACACAGGTCATCATATGCTCTTCCAAAATCACATAGCCAAGGCTCTGAAGTGCACTCTCCACCGCGCCGATCTGCACAAGAACGTCACCGCAGTAGCGGTTATCCTCGATCATTCCCTGAATCCCTTTTAGCTGGCCGATGATTCGATTGATACGGTTCTGTAAACTTTTCAGTTCCCCCGCGTCCCGCGGCGTACTCTTATGCCGACAGCAGGCGCACACATCGCCCGCGGCTGTTTTTTCTTCACACATTTATTTTCTCCTATTTTTAAAATTTTAAGTAATAATTCCATACAAATCGAACCGTTTCATTCCCTGAACATTGTGGTTCGATATAGGCATTATATACCCCCATAGGGTATATGTCAATAGTGCAAAAAGAACCGGGGACGATTTCTCGCCCCCAGTCTATAACTCCCCCATATCATGAAGTGCAACCCCGTTTTGCTGCTTTCAGTTATCGGTGCAACAACCGACGGTAAACGCAATACCGATCTTTAGAATTTCCAGCCCCAACTCTATGAAATCCGTTAGCCCTTCACTGCTCCGGCAACCATACCCTTGATGATCTGCTTGCTGAACGCGAAATAGAAAATCACGATGGGAGCCATGGTAATCAGCATAGCCGACATGATCTTCGGATAATCCGACGTAAACTGACCCGTGAACTGCTTGAGGCCCAGCGGTACTGTGTACAGCGCCCTGTCCTTAATCAGAATCAAGGCGAAAGAGAACTCATTCCAACAGCTAAATACGTTGATAATCGCTACCGTCACGAGAATCGGCTTACATACCGGAAGGATGATGCCAAACAAGGTCTTTGAGAACGTAGAACCGTCAATCGCGGCCGCCTCTTCGAGCTCCGTCGGAATACCTTTCACATAGCCCTGCACCAAAAAGATCGACATGGGCAGCGCAAAGGAAACATACGGCAAAAGCAGCGTATACCAGTGGTTGGATAGCCCCATCTTAGAAAAGATGATGTAAATGGGAACCATCAGCGAGTGAATCGGAATCAGCATTCCCATCAGGAACATCACATACAACGGTTTATTCAATACAAAATCAATTCTCGAAAGAATATATCCCACAATAAATGCGATAATTACAATGAGCAAAACAGATAAAATTGTCGTCCTTGCACTGTTGCCTACCGACTGCATCAAGCGGTAGTCCTTATTGGACAAAATTTTCGTGTAGTTCGCCAGCGTCGGTTCTTTCGGCAGACCCATAATGTCCGCATTGAACACCCTCTTCTCCTTCAAGGACGAATAAAGCATCCAAAACAGCGGGAAAATACAAGTCAATGAGAAGAACCATAAGAAAAAGTTAATCACTACCGTAAGCACGCCTCGCTTCACACGGGTGCCTGCCGAACTGTCTTCTACTTTTGTCATTTTCATTTCTTTAGCCATAGCAGATTCCCTCCTTTACATGCTCGCCTTGCGGGCTTTGATTGCCTGTTTTCTTTCCTTCTCGATCTGTTTCAGATGTTTTGCTTCCTGGCGGTCATAGCTGTCCGTCATAAAGTAATTCATCAAAACCTGAGAACCGCCGATCACGGCCAGCGCCAGAACAAAGATACCCACAGAAATACAGGAACCGTACCCGAGGTTAGACTGCTCGAAGGAAACCTTATATCCGTACATTGCCATAACCATGGAGGAATAACCCGGTCCGCCGGAAGTCATGACGTAAATATTATCGAATGCTTTCATGTTACCCGCTACGCATAGGGTAATACATACAAGCAACGTATTCTTAATCAGAGGTAAAACTATGTAACGCGCGCGCTGGATTCCCGTAGCGCCATCAATTTCCGCGGACTCCAGAACCTCTGTGCTGATGGAGGAAACCGCTGACAGCAGGATTACCATATAGTAACCGATAAACTGCCAGATCAGAGGAATGGATACCAGCAGCATAACCAGCTTGGGCTCATTCAGCCATACCTTCTGTAAATCCTCTCTGCCGATCTTTTCTAAAAAGTAATTCAGCAGACCCCTCTTGGAATCATAGATCATCTGCCAGATAAAACCGATGCAGACTGCCGAGATCGTGCTAGGGAAGAATCCAAATGTTCTATGTATGCCTTGCAGCTTGGTCACCTTGGAGTTAATCAGCAACACAACGATAAATGCCAAACCGATCTGCCCGATGATACAGACGATCACCAGAAAAATATTGTGCCAGAAGGAACTCCAGAACACCTCGTCACTAAACAACTGCGCATAATTGGCAAGACCGTTAAATGTCTTAACCGGTCCGCCCTTCCACTCAAAGAAACTGTAAAAAAGAGCTGCAACAAGCGGTGCAAATACCGTGAACACATACAGCGCCACGGGCACAACCAAATACGCAGCCACTACCCATTTTTTCGGTTTGATAGATTTCAGCATAAACTCGCCCCCATTTCCTTTTAATGCTCATTTTAACGTAACTGAGACATACCCCAAAAGCGAAACGAAGACGTTTTCTGCCGCTTCGCTAAATTAAGCTCACGCTTAAACAAAGACCCTTTCAGGTAAGCATCCGCCCGGGAGAAACCTCCCAGGCGGCATTACCTATGTTTTATGTTGTAAAACCTTCTCAGCTCTCAATACGCTGAATTTGTGCCGAGCCCGCGTCAGCGGCGCTCGCAATCGAATACTAAGATTCATCTGTCTGCCGAGCCTGCGGAGCAGCGCTCACAATCGAATACTAAGATTCATCTGTCCGCCGAGCCTGCGGAGCGGCGCTCGTAATCGAATACTAAGATTCATTTGTCTGCCGAGCCCGCGTCAGCGGCGCTCGCAATCGAGCTTGCTCGATTTGTTACTGACCCAAGTATGCCTTGTAAGCAGCCTGTGTATCTGCCGCAACGGTCGCGGGATCTTTGTCACCGTTAACCATTTCCTGCATCTCGGTGTTAAGTACGGACCATACGGAGCCGTCTACATAAGAGTCGTAAATCTCGCAGCCCTTGTTGTCCACATAGGAGAAGTTGTAGAAATCCTGTGTGTACTGGTCAAATGCGGAAAGATCTACATCGGAGCTGCAGAAACCAGCCAGTGCGTAGTTCGCGCCTACATATTCAGAGAACGCAGGGCCTGTCAGATACTGGCAAAGATCGATACAAGCCGCAAGCTTGTCGGGATCGGAAGCTGCTTTCGCGCTGATTGCCATACCATAACCAAGACCGATATTCTGGAAGTTCTCATACTTGGTAGCGTCTGCTGCCTGAGGAAGAACTGCGAACTTTGTGGTATCCTTCTTCGGGTCACCTTCCAGAGTAGCCTGGATGTAGGAAGCATCCCAGTTACCGCCGATGAACGCTGCAGCGTCGCCGGAGATGTAGTACTCGCGGGCATCCTCGTTGGATACTGCGTTGAAGTCCTTGTTGAAGATGTTGGTGTCGTGGAACAGACGCTGTGTCTCTGTCAGAGCTGCCACGAACTCAGGCGCTTCGAAATTACCTGTGCCTGCAATAATATCGGAGAACCACTGTGTACCTGTGTACTGATAGCCAAGGCAGGATACGAAACAGGAGTTCATCTGCCACTGTCCGGAGTTACCGAATGCGATGGTGTCGATACCCTGACCGCTGAAATACTCAGCCGCCTTCTCTACGTCAGCCCAAGTGGTCGGGAAGGAATCAAAGCCTGCCTCTTTCCACATAGCCTCGTCGTAGATCACTACGGTACAGGTACCACCTGTCAGAGCGGGATAAGCATAGTACTTACCGTCTGCGGTGAAAGGTACCAGATAGTCCATGTTGTACTGATCTGCATAAGGAGAATTCTTAATGCTGTCCGTCAGATCGTATACAAGACCCTGGCCTGCCCAGCTGATGGTGTTCATACCTTGAAGCAGGAATACATCCGGAAGATCGTCTGCTGCCGCGCGGGTAGCGATCTGTGTCTTGTAATCGTCGTTTGCCAGAACTTCCTCATCCAGCGTGATGTTGCCATGATCGTTCTGCCAGTTTGCAAGGCAGGTTCTGAAGCCGTCGGAACCACCGTTACCCTCAGACTCCTCAGAAGTAGAGAAGTGCATGATGGAGATGTTTCCGCTGTAAGCGAGATCGCCGGTTGTTACACCGGCATCTGCCGCGGGAGCTTCCTCCTCTGCTGCAGGAGCTTCCTCTTCTGCTGCGGGAGCCTCTTCCTCTGCCGCGGGAGCTTCCTCTGCTGCAGGAGCCTCAGCCGCCGGAGCGGGATCGCTGCCACAGCCTGCAAACGTAGCTACCATAGATGTTGCCAATAAAATGCTTACTACTTTCTTTTTCACTTTTTCATTTCCTCCTTTAAAAAATAAATAATGATAGTAACACGGAAAGCGTTTACTTAAACGTTTTCGTAATGTTAGTCTAGCACATATTTCCCATAATGACAACCATTTTTTTAAACTTTTTTATTCAATTTTTATACTTTTTTGTTTTTCCTCCCTTATTCCCTTCCATATTTCACCAAATTTCGTCATAACAAAGAAAAAATCACGATAATATCACTCATTCTTGCTAAATGGTTTTCGTTGCCGCAATTTCCAGTGATTTCGCATTTTCGCGCAAAAAAAAGGGGCCGTCCTTTCGACTGTGCCCCAAACTTATCTGTCTATCACCTACTCTGCCGTTTCAGACAGCTCATCCTGTTCCGCCCCACCTCTGTCTCTGTAAAACGCAAGCTGGTTCTTTCCTCTCTTTTTCGCCTTGTATACTCCCTGATCAGCCGCTTTATAAAGCGTCTCAAAGTCACTGCCTTCCTGGGGGAATACCGCCACGCCAATACTTGCCGTAGCCTTGTACTTCACATACTCGCCAGCCTGAAAGTTCTTAAAGAAGACTTCCATCTTTCTGGCTTCTTTCAAAATAGCTTCCTCAGTCGCGACATCCTTAAGAAATACCATGAACTCGTCGCCGCCCACACGTCCTATGATATCACTGGCCCTGAAAATTGCTCCTATCTGGATGCCAAGGGAACGCAGCACCTCATCACCGAAAGCATGTCCCATAGTATCGTTGATCTTTTTAAAATTATCAACGTCAATCATGAACATCATGCACTGTTTATCGGGATTCTTTGCCATGTAATCTTTAATCTTACGCTCTGTGGCCAGCTTATTATTCAGCCCGGTCAGAAGATCCGTATCCGCCTTGTCCTCCAATTCCTTCTTCTTCTCGTTGCTCCGTATCTTCCCGACGATATTAATTACCATGACAACGCAGAAGAACACCGCAATCACAATAATCAAGGCAAGAATCATATCGCTCGTATTCTTTCGAAGATAATTCGCCTGCCGGCTCGCATATGCCTCGCTGACTCCCAGCACCAGACTCCACCTGTTTGTCCCCAGCGGCACGGAGGTCAAAAGCTGCACCTGTTTTCCCGTCTGTATTTCCACGCTCCCTCGGGAACTGTTGTTCAGGCGGTTGCGTAATGTCCTGGCATTCTCCTTATTTTCCGCCTCCATCGCCGTGAAAATATTCCCGCCTTTCAGGCAGGCATTCGTCATCGCGCCGCTCACGCCCAGTATGTTTCCTTCTAAATCCACAACAGCGAGAAAGCTGGTAGAATCATAACCCGACTGCAACAGCATGTCCGTAAACCGTTCCATCGGATAGTAGAGCATCAGCCAGCCCTGCTCCGCATTCTGCCCGATGTGCTTCACCACGACAACGGCCTGCTCTTCACTCGTATACACATAGGGAAATTCGCCTATGCCGACTTCCCCAAACCAAGGCTCCTGCCCGATTGTAAAGGAAGCGCCCGTCTGATCCACCGCATTTCCGTCCGCGCCGCAGTAGAGAACCTTTTCCACTCCGGCACATTCCGCCGCTATCCCAAGCAGCTCCGTCACGCGGTCTGCATCCTGCGTTCCTTCCATATTAAGCAATCTGGCAGTCGTCTCCCCTACCTTGCCAACTTTTTGCAGTTCGTGCAGAAAACGCTCTCCATACCCTTCCGTCGAGGCAATCAACGTCTTGGAAACCGAGTTTTCTGCCTCTTTATTGCTCTTTGCCGAAAAACTAAGTAGCATACCGATAACAACCACCATCATGATGCCCGTCGGAATAAGCCACTGTAATACACTTGACCTGTTTTGATTATCCATCGATTTCCTGATTCTCCTCGTCAATTCTCAGAGAAAAGTCCATGTCATCAGCAACTTTCTCTGTTTCCGGCTCCAACTTTTTAAAAATACCACTATATAACCACGCCGCCCCGTAAGCCGGCGCCGAAATGCCAAACAAAAAGACAAACAAAAGTGCATAATTTGAAAAATATGCAATCACCAGAGGCAGTATATAACATCCCACCATCAGCAACGTTTTAGGAAGATTGGCAAAAGCCAGTATCATTGCATTCTTAAGCGTATTCTTCACCGAATTTTCAAATCTGGCCTGCAGCGGAAAAACATAAACTGCCGCCATCACAAGCAGAATTCCCACCGCCACTACGGCAATTACAATCGCTTTCGGGAACGTCAGACCTGAATAGTTGAAGATCAATGAATCTCCCACATAGACTACAACCACCAGGAGCATCAAAAGCCATAGGATCGTAGCCTGTTTAAAATTCTCCTTAAAGGATTTAAAGAAACCTTTGATCAGATATCCCTCTTCCCCACGCACAATCTTAAGCAGTACATAGTGCATCGCCGTAAAGGCCGCACCTGCGGTTATCACGGGAATACAGCAGAGAATCATTAAGAAATTCATAATCATCAAATCCCCCACACGGTTCAAAATCCGCATGAAAGGACTGTCCATGTCAAAAAATTTACCCACGTTTGTCACTCCAAAAAATTACTCAGCCATATATAATTATATATCACCGGAACGTGAAAATCCATAAAAAATATAAAAATATGTAAAAAAACATACTAATTTAGATTTTATACTTTGTGCTGACCTGCTGATACTGCATATTCAGCGTCTGATACATTTTCAGGATTCTGGCCGTTTCTTTCCTGACATGCGCCATGACCTCATCATAAGATTCCACCAGCACCATAACCGGCTGCCGCTTGAAACGCTTTTTATCCACCTCTTCGTTCAGGAACCGGAGCACCTGCTGTTTCGATGCCGCCTCCCTGTAGCTGCGCTTATTTACAAGGGCGCTCACCACATCCCCCACCTGCAGCACGCTCTGCTGGAGGCTGATCTTTTTATCAGTCAGCCGCTGGGGATAGCCGTTTCCGTCTCCCCTCTCGTGATGCGCCAGCGCGATCGCCACCACCTCGGCGTCCACCTTATTCTCCAGCTTTTCCTGCGTAATGCCCACATGGGTGCGCACATGCTTGATTTCTTCCGGTTTCAGCTTGCGGGGCGCCTGTAGTATATCCTGCGATATCCCAAGCATCCCGAGATCGTGAAGAAGCGCCGCATAATAGATCATTTCCCTCTCCTGATCCGGCAGGAACAAGCGGGCGGCAATCTCCTCGCAGATACAGATCGTAGTAACCGTATCAAGCACCGCGCTCTCTCTGACAAAGCCCGTACAGTAAATCAGCATATCCATGAAAGTCTTTTTATCTTCGTTGGAAAAAATCATATACTCAGCAATCTCATTGAGTTCTTCCTTATAAGAATTATCTTTCAATTTTTCCAAAATATTGTACTTCGCATCGCATTGATAAAAGCGGTCAAGTCCCGCTGCGGAAAGTTTCGTACCCGCCTGTTTCTGGAACATGCGGGGATCAAACTGCGCGCCCATCGTATTGGAGTAAATGTCTATCTTTTCAGCGATATTGACATAAGCCGCCACATCTTTGTAAGCATAATCAACCGTTTGCAGCTTTTCATAATCCCTGCAGTGGTACATCAGCACCTTCGCCATATCCGGCACCGGGGACAAATACTTAAAAAAGAGATACCCGTAGATGGAATGCGCCATGCTGTCTCTCGTTTCATACTGCAGCATATCGTTGATTCTGGTTTTTTCCGTCTTGTAGGCGCCGATATCGTGCATCGTCGCAACCATAACGATATCCGCCAGCTCAAACTCCTCGTATCTGTTTTCTTCCTGAAGCATCTTATATACAATATAAGCCACCCTGGACCCGTGCTCCATCAGAGTGGGATTGATCAGCTTCAGAATGTCCCTCATCAACAGATAAATATCTTTGCTCTTAATATACTCCATAAGCTTCCCCCGTCATTGACTCCATCAAGTCCGTCAAAGCACAAACTCCATCGGCGTATAGATAATACCGTCCTTTTTCTCCTGTGGCCGCAGATCCCGAAACCCCAATTTATGATAGAACTCCACCCCGTAGGGCGAGGAGTTAACCGTCACACGGCTCTCCTGCAGCTCCGTCAAAAGATAATTTGACATATATTGTATCAGCGCCCGCCCGATACCCCTTCTGTGGTATCTCTCGTCCACAAACAACAGGGAGATGTGCACCCTGTCGCGAAGCGTGAGCATCCCCACGAGCCTTTTCCCGTCAAGGGCCACAAACATCTGATACGCGCCCATGACAAACATTCTGTAAAGCGTGGAATCCGTGATAAAATTCTCGAAGTTCTTCACACCTTCCGGCGTATAGACGTCAGCCTCAAATTTCATAAAAGTACGCCACGCAAGCGACATGGCATCTTCCCATTCATCCCGATATGCACTTCTGATCTCGAACGGTATATCCAAAACAATCAGTGACTCCTTTTCTGCCTTCCTATTATTTTACCGTACTTTGCTTAAAATTACAACCGGAACGAACTTTTTCACTTTTCTGTAATGAAACAGGAGCTGCACACTAACTCAATTAGCGTAGCAGCCCCTGTTTTTACTTATTTCTTAGAATAATGCATATCAATTTGTCACAGTGTCCTTACTCTGTAGGAGCAGTCGCCTGTTTTTTAATGGTGATGCTGGCTATCGTAGCCTCCTGATCAGCCTCAGTTCCTACCTTGACAATAACCTTAGTGATGGTGCCATCCGCCGAATCCGTCGGCGCTGTAAACTCCGTTCCTTTGGTTGTGGTCTCGCCTTCTGTTTTATCCGGTGTAGCTTCCACCACAATACCGGTCGTATTATATCCCGGATTCTTGCTCAGCGCTACAACCTTTTCCTTGATTGCCGCAATCGCTGCAGCCTGGTCTGCCGCATAGTCGATTTCAGTAATCGCTTGTGCCGCGTTAAGAAGCTCTGCGGGAGACTGGAACTCTTCACCGGAGGTTAATGTAGTCTCTGCAATCGCTAACTGATAGGAAGCATCCGCCAGCTCCTCTGCCGTCTTTCCGGTCTCGGTCATCTGCAGTGTGAAGGAAATCTTACCATTTGTATCAGTCGAGCTTGTAGGTGCTGTCAGTTCGAAAATATCAGCAGGCGTAGCATCTGTACTCTTCGCAATACCACTAACTGTAATAGCCGGGTTGTTATCAATCAGCTTATTCGCCTTCGCCACAACCAGCTCCTTCACTTTCGCCTCAAGAGCTGCATCCGTTGTGTGAGTCTCTTTCCATGCATCCTTGACGATGGTTGACAATACTGCTGCTGTCAGTCCGTCAGTGACTTTACCCTTACATGCTGCCAAGTCGTCTAACGTTGCCAGAACATACTCGATATCATCCGTAGAAGTCGTATATCCCTCCTCGTTCGGCGCTTTGGACAAATCTCTGACTGTCAGCTTGAAGGTGATGGATCCGGTATCCTCAGTGGTAGGCTTCTTGGTCTCTCCGACAATGCTTGCCGTAATGGAGAGATTCCTTGTAGCCGCTGCGCCCAGTTTCGCTCTGACTGCCGCTGCAAATTCTGCCGCGGTGGTGTCTGCCGTTACCTTGAGCAATACATTGTTCTCACTATCCTTGATGGTTGTGTCAAGGCCATTAGCGCTTCCCAGGTCATAACCATTAATAGCGGCTATAATATCGTCAGTCGCTACGCTTTCAGGAATCACAAACTTGTGATTATACAAGTCGGCTGTACCTGTCGCGGTAGTCTTAACGATAACCGTCCACTCACTCGCAATCTGATATGTGGTGACATCGTTTCCATCCACATTTTCAGCCTTTGTACCGTTGTTTGTAATCTCCACGGTAACAGCCGCACCCTGAATGGCTTTGTTAACCTCATTTCTGATATAAGACTCAACTGCGTAGTTAATACTGCGGATTACTAAATCCTGTGAACCGCTATTATTAAGGTAATAGCTGTTCCTATCCACAAGCTGTTTCGTATAAGTCTCGATGTCAGACTGCAGCTTCTTCTCAGCCGCTTTCAGCGCTTCTGTAACTGCCGCATCCGCCGCGCCTGCATTGCCGGGCAGCTTAATCTGGAAGGTCAGTTCATCTTCCTTCGGGCCGTTTGCGCCGTAGCTGAAGGTTGCCTTTACATTGAGAGTCTTGCCCCAGTCGAGATTCTTATTCTGCTCCCTTGCTTCAAGAGCTGCATTCGCCGTAATCGCCGCTGCAAGTTTCGCCTTGTCGAGCTTAATCTCCATCGGATAGCTTGCAGGCAGTACGATACATTTCTGGGTTCCGCCGCCCTGCAGTGAAACATTTTCATAAGACATATACTTCTTGTCTGCCAGATCAAAGGTAACATAGTCTACATCTTTGCCGTTTACGGTTGCCTTGATGGCAATGTCGGTGGTCTCCGCCACGCTCAGTTTGCTCTTAAAGCTGAAAGGTGTATACTTCGACCAGCTTGTAGGTGCATTGTAATCGGTATCCGCTACCGTCCACTTGTTGCTGCCCTTATTTACCAGAACAACTTTGCCCTTAGCCGTAGTCTTGTCTGCAGCTTTCACTGTAATGCTGGCCTTGATGCCATACTTTTCGTATGCTTCACGCTTCGCAGCATCCCCGCTGGCAGCCGTAATCGCATCTCTGTAAGCCTTAGGAGCATTCCAAGGAACGATATACAGATCTACCTTATGACTTCCCGCCGGAAGATTTGCTGCTTCTAAGTAGCAGTTACCATTCCTGTCATAGATCGGGGTAAAGCCTGCTGCAGATACAGCCATCATAGCGCTCACATCTACCGGTGTCTTGCCTTCCAGAATCGTGAGAGCCGTTACTGCCTTCGGCCCATCCAGTACGGGAGTTGCCGTTACCTTATACTTTGTCTTATCCTTTGTGTAATCCTTAATCGTAATGGTCAGTTTCACATCAATAAACTTGGAACCGTTATTGATGCTGATATAACCGATACGGTCGTTCTTGTTTGCATCGTCTGCAATCTTTTCAAGATCAGCGAGCTGAAGCGTATTCTTCAATGCCACATACATGCCATCGTAATCATAGCCCACCTCAAAGTAATCGGTGAAGTGGTTCTCCTGACCGTTGATGATTGCATTCTTTGCGTAGTTGCCATTCTCATCTGCCTCATTTGTAAAGTCAACCCATCCGTTGCCGGACTTATACTTGATATACGCGCCGCTGCCTGCTTTGAGTGCCAGTGTGTAGTTGCCCGTCGCACTTAAAGAAGCTGCTTTTGCCTTCGTAATCTTAACCGTAACCTTCGCGTCCTTGTATTCCGGCTTAAATACGCCGTTCTCCAAAGAACCAACTGTGGCTACCAGATTGTAGCTTCCGGAATTGCACCATGTATTTACATACAGGTTAAAGCTTGCGCCCAACAGAATCGGAAGCGGCTTATCGAGATAGCTGATGCTGTTATCCCCATCATAGAATACCTCATCAATATCCGTCGGATTCTTCTTGGTCTGGTCGATAGACAGCATCACATACTTATCTGTAAAGTCGTCGTTCTTGCCGCCCTTCACCGTATACTCTACCAAGTCTGCCCAAGTGTTCTGGGTCATCTTTTCCTTTGTGCTAATCTTAGGCGCCTTCGCGTTCTTATCCGCCACAAAGTCATTGTTGTGCAGCGTGTAAACAACAGCTGCCGCACTCTTGTTTGTCTTATCCTTCAGGGTAATCACTGCATCTGCAGCGTTTGCCACAATCGTAATGCTGTCTCCATAGCCGTCATTTACTGCCTTGCCAATCGCCTTTGCACCCTTATAGCTGATGCTGTAGTTTGCAAGATAGAAAGGCTCATAAGTGGTCGCATTGTTTGCGGTAACCGCCTTGACAACATCCAGCTTAAAGTAATTGTTGGTGCTGTTGCCGTTGTAGTTGATCGTTGCCGCGCCGCCTTCATGCAGCTTATCTACGCTTCCCAAAGCGGAAGTCTTGTATCTGGAAATCACAAGCAGCGGCGATGCGGAAACCTGACCGACATTCTTCAGCTTCAATACGTTTGTATTTTTCGCCGGCTTGCTGCCATCTTTCGGTGTTACCGTGATGCTCACATTTTTAGCAGCTTTTAATACCGTTAATGCGCCGGTCTTCGGATCAACAGCTACACTCTTGGCGTTGCTGGATTTGAAGGTCACAAGTGCAGGATCAATAATATCCGCGGAACCTTCGCTCAGGTCATAAGTCTTTTTCGTGGTCTTCACGCCGGGCGCAAGTATCGCTACCCGATATTCATTCTCTTTTTTGGTAGCTTCAATGGAGCCGTCATTGACAGCCACAAGCTTACCGGTCGCCACATCAAACACGGCAATCGTCCCAAGCGCTAAGCCTTCGTCCGTGATGGTGATCGTGTCTGTGTACTCCACAACATCGCTGTTTGCATAGTCAATCGCATGTACTTTAACCTTAAATTGGTTCTGCGCTGACTTAGGTGCTACAATATAGTTCTTGTTGATGGTTACCTTACCGTTTTTCACGGTCACGTTTGCCTTGAGAGCCGAGCTCAGATCCGCTGCATCCTCGGTTTCTGCATCTACGATCTCATATTCCAGCTTCTTCGTCTTAGGCGCATACTTCTTATTTTTGCTGACGTTATTTAAATCTGTCGCAACGGTAAAGGTTGCCGCCTTTTTGTCCGCCTTATAAATCTCGAGCGGTGCTGTAGGATTGATTTTCTGAATGCCGTTTACTACCGTCAGCTTCTGGGTCGCTACTGCGCCGTATGCAGAATCCTCCGCATAAGCGGTCACTTTAACCCCCAGATTCTTGAAGGTATCTCCTGCATTAGATGTATATGAAGCCTCTGAAGCATTTACTCTTACAGTATTGCTCAGCTCATCGTATTTTGCATGCAGGCCCGCATATTCATCGGCATATCCATTAGAAGCGCCATCCCCGATCAATTCGCCGCTGGAGGTGTTTACGAACTCTACCTTAACGGTGCTGTAAGAAGTCAGCTTGTTAAAGTTAGGAGTCGCCACGACTACATCCTTATCCTGACCGGTAATCAGGTTGGTGGTGCCTTTCTTAAGACCGAGCTTCACTTCGTAGTAAGGGTTCTTGGTTGCAAGGTTCTCAAGCGCTGCGCTGCCGCCTTCGATGGTGGTTGCCGCTGCGCTGGGAAGTCCCTCTGCCGTAGTGGTCTGCAGTAAAGTCGCCTTTACAGAGAAGCCGCTCAACAGTGCGCCCTTATCTAAACCAGCCGTAACATTGGCTTCCGTAAACTTCATGACCGGAATCTCTAAGAGACCGCCGTTCGCATCAATATCTTCTTTTGACTGATACAGGTTATTGGTATTCCAATCTGTAGCCGCTGCGGTCAGCGCTGCGGTAATTGCCGCCTTCTGGGCATCAGTTACGCCCTCCGGGAAGGCCGGACTCTGAGGAACCGTAAGCTCCACCTTGTAATAAATCTTACCCTTAATCGGGTTTACGACTTCCTTCGGAACACCAAGCTGTACCTTGATTGTCTTGTCGGTAGCTGCCACCAGCTTTACGGTAGGATTCTTGCCTACAATCGTAGCGTCCTTGGTGCTTACCGTCACAGCGCCGCCTTTCAGCGCGTTGTCCACGGTGAGAGCCGCTATCTGCGCATCTGTCAGACCACTCTCATCTACGATGATAACCTTCGCCGCATCCGCTGTACCTGTCATGGCAGGCTTAGCCGTAATGACAAGATTGCCGTCTTCGATTGTTGCAGCGACAGCATTCTGTGCTGCCGTGATAGCTGCCGCGTCTGCTTTCTTGGTGTCGTCCGCAGGCACTACCTTTACATTAAGACCATCCGCGCTTGCATTTTTGGTCTTAACGGTGAGCTTATATGCCGCCTGTGTGTCTACAGGAATTTCAACCTTACTGTTCTTAACGCCTGCGAGGCTCACCTCGGCCGCTGCCGCGGTGGTCTTTACCTTGAAGGACTGCTTCGTTCTCTCTTTGTCATTCAAGGTTAATTCTACAGTCAGTACCTTATTATACTCTGTGGAGTCAAACTCCAGGGTAACGACATTGCCTGTGATCTTTGCGATGGTAGCAGCAACGGCATTGCCGTCCTTTACATCCGCGTTGAACAGAGGCATCTCCGTTTCGCCGTTAAGAAGCTGTGCTGTAACCGTGGAAGCATGACCCACATTGTAAACCTTGCTCTTGTCGGGCGTTACAACTTCTCCGTTCTCTTTTACAACCAAATCATACTCATCCGCCGTCTCGACCGTTACTTTCACATCGCCGGTCACGTCTGCGGTAAACACATAGTTGCCGCCTTTGGCTGTCACGGTCTGTTCCTCGGCATCTCCCACCTTGTAGGATACCTTGGAAATCTTAGTGGTATCATTCTGTGCAGAAATGATAAATTTGTAAGAGGTGTCTGCAGCCACGCCAGCGTAAACGTCTTTTGCCTCCTCGCTGCTATCCGTAGGCGTTTCTGCTTCCTGCCTTCCTGCGATATACACTTCCGCACTTACATTCGTCTTATCGTAGTTAACTTCGATATCGAAAGTGTCACGAGCAATGGTGATTGTCTGCGTATCCCCCAGTGCACCGGCCGCGATTTGATACGTATAACCGGTCTCTGTCTTCTCGGGAGCGCCTACGATGCTTACGCCGCCTTCATTAACTGCCGTAACAAGAGGCGCAGTCACGGCGTCTACCGTAAAGGTAAAGAAGTCCGTGCCGGGCTTTACGATATACTCATCATCGCTATCGCCTGCAACGACCGTGTCGCCTGTGGTCACTTCATAGTCATAGGTAGAAGTAAAGGTGACGGTCTTCTCGCCCGTAACCGCCGTCATTTTAGCGTATACATTGACTTTTACGGTCTTGGCTGTCCATGTTTTGCCGTTATGTCCCCCATCGTCACTGTCATCTGTATCGGTAAACTTTACAGAAAGGTCAGCCAGAGTGCCTACCGCAACTACATACCCTGTGTTGTTCTCGTTAAGCAGGGTTTCTTCCTTTACATACAAGTTCTCTTTATAGCCGGATATTGTCGCCAAGTCAGCGCCGTTTTCGCCCTGACCCTTATATACTTTGTCATATACGGCTTCCACCTGATAAATCTCGTAGCCGGGCTTCTCTGTTACCGAAAACTGCAAATCATCGGCTGCCGTGTTCTCTGTTTTACCCGTCAGAACCTTATTGGTAGTCTTTTGCTTAATCTCTACCGAATTCTCGGAAACAGATGAAAAATCAGCCGTCCTCACAGTATCCTTGGAGGTATCCAGCGTTGTCTTTGCCGTAACTGCCAGAGTACCCGCGCTGGTAACACCGGCAAGATCAATCATGTAGTGTGCAGGGATTGTCTTTTCTGTACCCTCCACAGTTTTCTTTGTCTCTGCAACCGCATTCACCTCGATGGGCTCCGCTTCTCCGCCTTCCGGCGTAAAAGCAGCAGTCACATCGTCAGCCGTAAGCGCCGTGTAGTTGTCAGTGGCTGTCGCGGTGAAGATTACTTTCTGACCTTCTGTCGCGGTACCGGCAGCATTTCCGGCCGCCGTCTCATTTTCCTCCGTATACAGTGCATCCGCATCTGTAACCGTGCCAAATGTTACCGCACCCGTAGGATCGCTGACCGGTGCAGAAATAGTAATGGTTGCCGCATCACTAGCCTCTACCGTAATGGTGATATCCTGATCTTCATTCTGTGCCACGCCCTCCAGATCGGCAGGCTTAAAGGTGTAGATCGGATCAGCGCCATCTGACTCATCCGTTTTGGATGTGGATGTGAGCGCTTTTCCCTCGCCTTCACCAGCAGCCACGGATACGCTTCTCAGTTTGTTGTTGCCGCTGTCTTTCTTAACCACGAAAGAAATGTCTTTATCCTTGTCGGCAAAATTAACCTTATCCGTCAGACCTCCAGCCGCGATTTCCTTAGTGGTATCAGCCACGACTTTATTATCCTCGGTCGTCTTAGTAAGATATACCTTATAAGTAGCGCTGCTGTTATCAGCTTTCAGAGTATACTGCACATCGGTGGTATTAACAATGATGGTAACGCTCACATCATTTACCGTTGCCTTTGTGCCGTCCGCCGCCGTCACTTCATGCATCAGCTCGGACTTCGCGATCTTGTAGGTGTCGCCATCCTGAGTTACTGCTTTCGCCGCTGACTCCGTTGCATCTGCAGCAGTACCTTTTGTCTTAAACTGAATGGCTCCTAACTTTTTACCCGCAATAGGATCCAGCTTGAAGGTAATATCAGCGTCCTTACGCATCTTATCACCGGAAACACAGCCGTTCGTGTAGGTAATCTTAGCGGAAGCAAGGTCTTTTGTCGCACCCGCCTCTGCACCCTCAGAGGTATCAGGCTCTACAGCTTTGATTGTCAGCTCAGAGGGAATCAGTGCATTGACAGAGCTGTCGTTTACGCTGACCTTATCGGTTACTTCCTCCTCGTCAGGTACCTCGGTCTCGTCCGGAACATCTGTTTCGTCCGGAATCTCTGTCTCGGTAGGATCGGTTACCTCCTCATCCGGGTTCTCTGTGTCGGGAGTCTCGTCGGGGTTTTCAATATCAGGTGTTACGCTATTATCCGTATTGTCCCCCGTCTCGTCCCCTTCATTTTCATTCTGCTCGTTGTTCGTGGTGTCAGAATCGCCCGAATTATCGGTATCATCTGCATCCTTCACAACTTGACACGCATAATTATTAAGATTTTCTTAATTTTACATTCCTCAGTGTTTATAAGCCTTTGCTGGATTTTTGGCCGATTTTTGATTCGTAATATTGATCTGTAGAAATCGCAATACCGCCCACCGGCTCTGATTTGTCACTAATTTGTTACTAATTAAATTTTTATTAAATCGTAAAAGCCGCTTGGACAGTGGAATGGTAACGGTTCCGCTCTTTGAAAATTTGTCGCTAATTTGTTGCTAATGCGGAAATTGCGGGTGTTACCATGCGGTTTTCCGACTGCGTCCAAATTGACGCTAAACCGCAATGTAACAGGTGGTATGAAACGGTGGAACGATAACATAGAAAACCGGCGCGCTTCCATATAAAAACTTATTTCGTCGCATTGCTGCCTACACGATTAACCAAAGGCAGACCTCTTTTCCAAAGCGGCCAAAAAAACATCCACATTTTCCTGTTTCCAAAATTCTGCAAACCGTTCTGCCATCTCATCCAGATAATCCTTTTGCGGGACAAGGATCTGATAATAAAATCCCCGACCCTCCCTGTGATTCTCTAAATAACCCTTCCTGACAAGTCTGGCCAAAAAAGTGGAAACAGTCTGTGGTTTCCACTCTTTATGATAAGTCTCGTTTACTCTCCGTGTGACATCCGCCAGACTCAGCTCCCTTTCAGCATCCCACACCGTCTTCATAACCAGCTCTTCACAGTTCGTTAAGTTTTGACATTTCATATATGCCTTCTCCCTTCATCCTTAACCATTTATAGTTTGTTCATTTTCGCTTATTCCATCATATTTCATCATTCCTTTAAAGGCAAGGCGGAATTTCTTTTCAAATCAACATTTTGTTAATTCTCAAAAAGAAACACCACAAAAACTGCGAAAGGATTGGCGACAGATATAACCAACAATATAGACGAAAAACCAAGAAATAAGTTGCACCAATCATGTCTATACGATAGAATAGTGGAATGAGACTTTTAGAAAAATCGCGACACAAATTTATCGGGGACAAAAACTTTTACAAAATGGTGCTCGCCATCGCCGTTCCCATCATGATTCAAAACGGCATCAGCAACTTTGTAAGTCTTTTGGACAATATCATGATCGGGCAGATAGGCACGGAGCAAATGTCCGGCGTAGCCATTGTAAACCAGCTTCTCTTTGTCTATAATCTCTGCCTGTTCGGAGGAGTATCCGGCGCAGGTATTTTTACTGCGCAATACTTTGGCCAGAAAAATCAGGAAGGTGTCCGCCAGACCGTCCGCTTTAAAATATGGATGGTTTCGCTGATTACCTTATTTACGGTGATCCTGCTGCTGGCTGTCGGTGACCCGTTAATTCTGCTCTATCTGCAGGGAGAAGGTACGGCAGAAAGCGTGACTGCCACGTTATGCTATGGCAGAGAATACCTTCATATTATGCTTCCCGGCCTGATTCCTTTTATGCTGGTTCAGGTCTATTCCAGCACCCTGCGGGAGTGCGGGAAGACGATTCTGCCCATGAAAGCAGGCGTAATCGCCGTTTTTGTAAACCTCATATTGAATTACCTGTTAATTTACGGCAAATTCGGTATGCCGGCTCTGGGCGTGCGCGGCGCGGCTCTTGCCACCATCATTTCACGTTTTGTTGAGTGCGCGATCGTACTCATACACACGCACCGCCACGCACAGGAGAATCCTTTTGTGCAGGGACTCTACACCACATTGAAAGTTCCCGGTTCTCTGATGGTAAAAATAATAACAAAAGGAATGCCGCTTCTTCTGAATGAAACGCTTTGGGCGGCGGGCACGGCGATGCTGACACAGTGCTATTCCATCCGGGGTTTGAACGTAATTGCTGCGCTCAATATTTCCAATACGATCAACAATGTATTTAACATCGTGTTTATTGCGCTGGGCGAATCTGTGGCGATCATTGTGGGACAGCTTCTCGGCGCTGGTAAAATGAAAGAGGCAAGAGATACGGATAATAAGATGATTGCCTTTTCCGTTTTCAGCTGCGTAGTGATCGCTGCCGTTATGCTTTTGCTGGCGCAGTTTTTCCCGCTGCTCTACAACACCAACGACGAGGCGAGAACGCTTGCAACTTACTTCATCATGTTAACGGCTGTCTTTATGCCGCAAAACGCCTTTCTGCACGCCTCTTACTTTACCTTGCGTTCCGGCGGCAAAACAATCATCACTTTCCTTTTCGACAGCGTATTCATCTGGTGCGTCAGCGTGGTGATCGCCTTTACGCTGAGCCGCTACACAGCGTTGCACGTTGCGGCGGTATATGCTTTTGTGCAGATGGGTGACTGGATTAAATGTGTGATCGGATTTGTGCTGGTCAAGAAAGGGATATGGCTTCAGAATATAGTTTCCTGAAACATGTGACAGAATGCATATTATATTGCAAAAGCACACGGACTGTTTCCTTGGTATAGTGTAAAAACAGTCCGTGTGTTTTCATTGTATAATATTAAAATAGTCTGCTTGTTTTTATAATATACTATTTGAACTTTATATTTATTAATATGTTATACAATTATAATCTTTTGTAAATATCACAAATATACTTGCTAAATTTCTATACCGTTATTATAATATAACTATAGAATAGTCGTATTATTTATTAGGTATATTCCTTTATTACACCAAAATACTACTTTGTATAAAATAAAAGGAGGCATCTCATGGCAATTGTAGGCGAGGAAAAAATTATAAAAGTGCTATGGCAGTATAACCCATGGTGGAGATCGCTCTCCGCCGTCAAGGACGACGCGAAACCGCTGAGGCGGCTGGCATATTACGAGGCTTTCCAAATGCTCAGACACCCAAGTATCCGCCGTTTTGTCGTCCTTTCGGGCATGAGACGTGTCGGCAAAACCACGATACAGTACCAGATTATTGACAGGCTGCTGGATGAAGGCATCAATCCGAGAAATATTCTGTATGTCTCCTTTGACAATCCGATCTTTAAACTTGTCAGCGTAGAAACTGTACTGTCCGTCTACGAATCCATGTATCCGGTCGAGGGGGAGAAATATCTTTTTTTTGACGAAATACAATATACGGATGACTGGGAATTATGGATGAAAGTCATTTATGACAGCAGGAAGGACATCCGCATGATTGCCACAGGCTCGGCAAGCCCTGTTTTGGAAAAAGGCTCTGCCGACAGCGGCACAGGCAGATGGAACATTCTGAAGATTCCCACCATGTCCTTTTACGAATATTGTATGATACTCGGCCTGGAAGACCCACTGGCTTCGGAAACCATACAGCCCTGCGATCTTTCCGATATGAACCATGCCCGGCTCAGCGATCTGGTTGGCAGGTTTCTGCCTCTGCGGACGCATTTCAACCGCTATCTGACCCTGGGCGGTTTCCCGGAGCTTGTACTATCCGGCGACGACCTGTATGCGCAGCGGATGCTCCGGGAAGATGTGGTGGATAAGGTCATTAAACGCGACGTGCTGTCCCTGTTCAACATCCGCAACCCTCTGCTTATAGAAAAGTTGTTTCTATATTTATGTATGAACACCACGGAAATTTTCAGCGCGACCACGGCGGCGAAGGAGCTTGAAAACATATCCGTCTCCACCATCGACAACTATATTGAGGCTCTGGAAATGTCCAACCTCATCTATCTGTCCAAACCCATGAACGTAGGCAGCAAGGGAGCGTTAAAAGGGAAACCGAAGATTTTTATCGCCGATGCCGCAATCCGAAATGCGGTGCTGATGATTGACGATGTGCTGTCGGATGAAACCGAACTGGGAGCCGTGGTGGAAACCGCTGTCTACAAGCACATGGTTTCCTTCTATCAAGGCACCCCCGCGCAACTTGGCTATTTCAGAAATGCCAGAGACAACCAGAAGGAAGTCGATGTGGTGGTGGAACTGCCCCGGCAGAAAATACTCTGCGAAGTCAAATACCGCGGCAATTCCCACATCCCCGCCACAGATGCAATCGTGGATCTGTGCAAAGATAAAACCGCAAAGGTGACCCACGCCTTTTTGATCACAAAAGAGATAAACGATTTCGGTTTTACAAAGCACGAAACGGCTACCCCGATCCTGCGTGTACCCGCCATCGTCTTTCTGTACCTTCTGGGAAAAGCGGAGGCAGCCCGCAAAATCAATGGCGCAGTCTGAATGACTGCGCCACGCATTGAAAGATCAAAATTGTACCAGATATTTCTTTACGTTTTCCGTAATGCTGCCTCCGAAAACAGCGGAACCCGCCACAATCACATTGGCACCGGCATCCAACACGATTTTCGCATTGTCCACCGTGATGCCTCCGTCCACCTGAATATCAAGGTCAAGTCCCATCTCGTCAGCCATCTCCCGTATTCTGCGGATGCGCTCCGTCGATTCTGGGATGTATTTCTGACCGCCGAATCCCGGTTCCACCGTCATCACCAGAAGCATATCCAGTTTCGGCAGGTATTTTCTGACCGCCTCCACAGGGGTTTTCGGCTTGATCGACATGCCGACCCTGCAACCGAGATTTCGTATCAGATCAATGGTCTCCTCCGCGTCGTCCGTAGCTTCCAGATGGAACGTGATGCTGTCCGCACCGCACGCCTTGAACTCCTTCAGATACCGATCCGGATCAACGATCATCAGATGCACATCAAACACCCTGTCTGTCACCTTACGGATGGAACGGATCACCGGCATCCCAAAGGAAATGGATGGTACAAACACCCCGTCCATCACATCAATATGTATATATTCCGCCCCGGCTTCGTCCGCCTCTTTGATCTGCTCCCCCAGTCTGGCGAAATCCGCCGCCAGAATGGAGGGAGACAAAATATTTTTTCTCTCAGACATTTTTATTTCCTCCGCAGTGCCACTCGAAAAACCTTCGGTTTTCCTCGTTCACGGGCGGTCTACGCTCTGTTCCTTACTTTCGCGCAAATCCCTTTACTTTCTCGTAGATGCCCTTGCCGTCCAGACCGTACTTCTCTACCAGTGCATTCGCGGAACCGGACTCGCCAAAGGTATCCTGCATACCGATCCGTAGAACGGGTGTGGGATGTTTCTCGGACAGGCAGTCACAAACAGCGCTTCCAAGACCGCCGATCACGGTGTGCTCCTCCGCGGTCACCACTTTGCCGGTCTTCTTTGCGGAAGCAAGCACCAGTTCCTCATCCAGAGGCTTGATGGTGTGGATATTGATCACTTCTGCGCTGATGCCGTCCGCCTCGAGCATTTCTGCCGCATCCAGAGCGGAGGAAACCGTAATGCCGCTTGCGATGATCGTCACATCCGTTCCCTCTCTCAGAAGAACGCCCTTGCCGATCTCAAATTTGTAATCCGGCTTGTCGTTGATTACCGGGACAGCCGCACGGCCAAAGCGCAGGTATACGGGACCTTCCATCTCAATCGCCGCTCTCACCGCCGCCTTCGCCTCCACATCATCGGAGGGCACGATAACGGTCATGCCGGGAATGGTGCGCATCAGAGCCACGTCCTCGTTACACTGATGGGTTGCGCCGTCCTCACCTACGGTAATACCGGCATGGGTCGCACCAATCTTTACATTCAGATGAGGATAACCGATGGAGTTACGAACCTGCTCAAAGTTACGTCCTGCCGCAAACATGGCGAAGGAACTGATAAAGGGAATCTTGCCGCAGGTAGCAAGCCCCGCCGCAATACCTGTCATGTTACACTCCGCGATACCGCAGTCAATGTGGCGGTCCGGATATGCTTTCTTAAACACGCCCGTCTTGGTCGCGCCTGCAAGGTCAGCATCCAGCACTACCAGATTGGGAAATTCTGCACCACACTCGGCAAGTGCATTACCATAGCTTTCTCTTGTCGCAATTTTCTTTACATCTGCCATTAGTTTGCACCTCCTAACTCTTCACCGATCTTCTCCAGATCAGCCATCGCCGTCGCATACTCTTCATCATTGGGAGCCTTGCCGTGCCAGCCCGCATTGTTCTCCATAAAGGAAACGCCCTTGCCCTTCACCGTCTTACAGATGATAGCGGTAGGCATACCCTTGGTCGCCTTTGCCTCCTTGAATGCCGCGTCGATCTGGTCAAAGTCATTGCCGTCGATATTGATTACATGGAAGTTAAACGCCTCAAATTTCTTATCTATCGGGTAAGGGGAGCACACGTCGTCGATTTTACCGTCGATCTGCAGTCCGTTGTTGTCCACGATCACCACCAGATTGTCAAGCTTTCTGTGTCCCGCAAACATGGAAGCCTCCCATACCTGACCTTCCTGAATCTCGCCGTCACCGAGCAGCGTGTAGGTTCTGTAATCCTTGCCGTCCATTTTCGCCGCAAGAGCCATACCTACCGCCGCGGAAATGCCCTGTCCCAGAGAGCCTGAAGACATATCTACGCCGGGTGTCTCCTGCATACAGGGATGCCCCTGCAGATAGGAGCCGAGGTGGCGCAGCGTGGGCAGATCCTCTACCGGAAAGTACCCTCTGTTTGCCAGAGCGGAATAAAGTCCGGGAGCCGTATGCCCCTTGGAAAGCACGAAACGGTCTCTGTCCGCTTTCTTGGGATCCTTCGGGTCAATGTTCATCTCCTCAAAATATAAGTAAGTAAAAATGTCTGCCGCAGACAGAGATCCGCCCGGATGCCCTGCCTTCGCGCCATGTACCGCCGTCACGATACCCTTGCGAACTTCATTAGCTGTTTTTTGTAACTCTAATTTGTTCATCGCTGTCCTCCATCCATCAAAACTATAATAATCATCTGCCTAAAGTGTATCACAAAGCTTTCATTTTGTCACCGTGCCCGGGCACAATTAATTACTTTTGTCCGTAGTACGCGTTGGCGCCATGCTTGCGGAAATAATGCTTATCCTGCAGTTCCTGCGGTGCGGGCTGGATCCTCGCATTGATCGTCTCCGCGCGGTAAGCCATCTTCGCCACTTCCTCAAGTACAACCGCATTGTGCACCGCCTCGTGCGCGTCTTTGCCCCACGCAAAAGGACCGTGGTTCTTGCAGAGTACTGCCGGAACCGCCACCGGGTCTTTATCCATACTCTTAAACTCGCTGACAATCAGAAGCCCCGTGTTCTTCTCGTAAGCATCCGCAATCTCGTCCTCATTCAGACAGCGCAGACAAGGGATATCCCCGTAAAAGTAATCCGCATGGGTCGTTCCGTAGCAGGGAATGCTCCTGCCCGCCTGCGCCCAGCTTGTGGCGTAGGAAGAATGCGTATGTACAACGCCGCCGATCTCCTCGTAAGCCTTGTAAAGCTCCACATGGGTCGCCGTGTCGGAAGAAGGATTATACTTCCCCTCCACCTTCTTGCCTTCCAGATCCACAAGTACCATATCGTCCGGCGTCAGCTTGTCATAGTCCACGCCGCTCGGCTTGATCGCAAATATCCCGCTCTCCCTGTCAATCTCACTCACATTCCCCCAAGTGAACGTAACCAGCCCGTATTTCGGGAGAAGCATATTCGCCTCGTATACTCGCTTTTTCAGTTCTTCTAACACAGGTTTCATCCTCCTATATTATTCTTATTCTGTACAGATTTTGAGCTGCATACCCTGACGTTCCGGAGCACTGTCTGAGCACCGAGCTCGCAAAGCGAGGTGGGTGCGAGTTTGCGAAGGAACTAAGGGATGCACTCAAAATCCTTTCACACTTGATATTACATAGACTCAACCGCAGCCCTCTCAATCGCAAGTCCCGCGCCATATAACTTCATAAACTTGTTAAATCCTTCCACATCGGATGCCTTCGGCTCCAGTTTCTCGCCCTTCTGACCCGCGAACACCTTGCTGTCGAGGAATGCCGCCAGACTCTCATCCGCACCCTTATTGATCATGTAGGAAGCGAGAAGCGCAATGCCCCACGCGCCGCCCTCGCCCGCCGTCTCCATAACGCTCACGGGTGCGTTCATTGCCGCCGCAAGGATACTCTGACCTACGCCCTTGGTTTTAAACAGACCGCCGTGCCCTAAGATCTCATCCACTTCCACCTTCTCCTCGTTAAACAGGATATCGAAGCCGGTCTTCAGCGCACCGAGGGAGGTGAACAGATGCACTCTCATAAAGTTCGCCAGATTGAACTTCGCATCGGGCGTTCTCACAAACAGTGGACGTCCCTCGTTAAAGCCCGTCACATGCTCGCCGGAGAAGTAGTTGTACGCAAGCAGACCGCCGCAGTCATCGTCTCCCTCCAATGCCTTGCGGTAGAGGTTGCCGTACAGCTCGTTCATATCCACCTTCATGCCCATCACTTCCGAATACTCCTTAAACAGATTCACCCACGCGTTCAGGTCGGAAGTACAGTTGTTACAATGCACCATCGCCACAAGGCTGCCATCCGGGGTCGTCACCAGATCAATGGCGTCATAAACCTTGGACAGTTCCTTCTCCATAACGATCATGCCGAACACGCTCGTTCCCGCAGATACATTGCCGGTACGCTGTGCCACACTGTTGGTCGCCGCCATGCCTGTGCCCGCATCACCCTCGGGAGGACAGAAAGGAATACCTGCCTGCAAGGTGCCGGTGGGATCAAGCAGCTTCGCGCCCTCTTCTGTCAGCGCGCCCGCCTGCTGCCCCGCGGTGTAAACTGCCGGAAGCACATCCTTCAGTTTCCATGCAAAACCCTTGTCCGCAACTGCCTCGTCAAACTGCGCGATCATCTTTTCATTAAACTGCCCCGTCGCAATGTCAATCGGGAACATGCCGGACGCCTCACCCACGCCGACAATTTTCTCACCCGTCAGTTTCCACTGGATATAGCCTGCCAGCGTGATGACAAACTTCAGATCCGGCACATGCGCCTCGCCATTTAAAATCACCTGATAGAGATGCGCAATCGTCCATCTCTGCGGAATATGATAGTTGAACAGTTCCGTCAGCTTCGTGGAAGCCTCTTCCGTAATGGTATTTCTCCATGTGCGGAAGGGAACCATCAGTTCATCCTTCTCGTTGAACGCCATATAGCCGTGCATCATTGCGGAGAAACCGATCGCCCCCAGCTTCTCAAGCTTCTCCCCGTACTGTGCCTGCACATCCTCCGTCAGTTTTTTGTAGCAGTCCTGCAGACCCGTCCAGATGTCATCCAGCGTATAAGTCCAGATGCCGTTCTCCAGTCTGTTCTCCCAGTCGTGTGCCCCCGATGCGATGGGCTTGTTGTTCTCATCCACCAGAACCGCCTTGATTCTGGTGGAGCCGAACTCAATGCCCAGCACCGCCTTACCACTTGCAATACATTCTTTTGCTCCCATACTTATCCTCCTTCATTATATCCGCAGTGCAAGCTCAAAAAGCCTTCGGCTTTCCTCGCCCGCGAGCTGTCTGCGCTCCGCTTCGATCCGTGCTGAACAAGCGCCACTGGCGCTTAGCACTCCTATGCATCTGCAATCTGCGCACTGCTCATTGCCATCACGCACGTTATTTATAAGCTGCTTCATTCCATCTCAGCATATTCTTGAAATCACGGATATTGGTATCTTTGTCGATGATAACGCTCTCGATCCCCATTGCATCCGCCCAATCAGCCATCTGTTCCACGGTCAGGTCGTAGGAGAACGCCGTGTGGTGTGCACCACCTGCCAAAATCCAAGCTGTTGCACCTACTTCCAGATTAGGCTGAGGCGTCCAGAACGCCGTGCCAACCGGCAGCTTCGGCATAGGTTTCTCCACCTTCTTGCAGTCCACCGCGTTGATGAGCAGGCGGAAACGCGTGCCCAAATCTACCAGCGAACATGCAACCGCAGGACCGGTCTTTGACGTAAATACCAGACGCGCAGGGTCTTCCCTGTTGCCCATGGAAAGCGGACATACCTTGATGCCGATCTCGCCATCCGCAACGGAAGGGCATACCTCCAACATATGCGCCTGCAGAATACCCTCCTTGCCGGGCACGAGATTGTAAGTGTAGTCCTCCATCATGGAAGTACCCTTCGCATCCTTGATGCCTGCCGTCATCAACTTCATAATGCGCACCATTGCCGCCACCTTCCAGTCGCCTTCCGCGCCGAAGCCGTAGCCTTTCTCCATCAGTCTCTGGATCGCCAGACCCGGAAGCTGCTTCAGCCCGCCAAGCATACCGAAATGCGTTACCACCGCATGATAGTCGTTCTCTACGAGGAATTTCTCGATACCGATCTCCTGCTGCGCCTGCACAGCCACATGCTTCTTGAACTCGTCGAGATCCCTGCCCTCGTCAATAATTTTATACTTGCTGTAATACTCCTCAACCAGCGCGTTCACATCACCCTGGGGCACCGCGTCCACATACTCCACCAAATCATTTACGCAGTAGTGGTCAATCTCCCAGCCAAACTTGATCTGCGCTTCTACCTTATCACCCTCGGTAACTGCTACGTTGTTCATGTTGTCGCCGAAACGGCACACGCGTACATGGGAGGACTCGATCACGCCGATCGCCGTGCGCATCCAACTTCCAAGCTGCTTCTGTACAGACTCGGACGCCCAGTGTCCTACAATAATCTTGCGCTCGATACCCATGCGGCTCACGATATGCCCGTACTCTCTGTCGCCGTGCGCCGACTGGTTCTCATTCATAAAATCCATGTCGATGGTATCATAGGGAAGTTCCTCGTTGAACTGCGTATGCAGATGGCAGAGGGGTTTCCGAAACTCTTTCAAGCCCAAAATCCACATCTTAGCAGGAGAAAACGTATGCATCCACGTAATCACACCCGCACACTCCGGATCGTTGTTTGCGTCGTTAAATGCCTTGCGGATGGAAGCCTGCCCAAGTAACGTAGGCTTCAACACAACCTCAAAAGGCAGATTGCCGGAAGCGTTTAACCCCTCCACAATCTTCGCGGAATGATCCGCCACTTTTCTCAGACACTCATCCCCATACAAGTCCTGAGACCCCGTGCAAAACCAAAATTTGTAGCTCTTTGCTGCGATCATACAATACCCTCTCTTTCTTTTTTACTGTTTGCGCCGTGCCATGAGACTCGCAGACCTGCGCTTACGCGCACTTTGTCCGCCTTCACCGGATGTCTGCCCGTTAATACCGCCGAGTAAAACAAATGTCTGCTTCGCAGCCGCTTGTTTCCTGCAGCCGGTATCAAGTTGTACGCATATACAATTTTGTATACAGTATTCCTTTATATTTCACGCCGCACATTCTGTAATTCTTATTTTACAGTCTACTACTTGTACATACAAATATGCAAGTTGTATGCTCCGACCCTCAACAAGAATTTTTAAAGTTCGTGATGCTATGCGTTTTGCAAACATACTTATTAATTCTTCTCACTGAATTACGCGGAATCACATCGACTTCAAACTCATAATTTGCGTCAAATCCCGGATCTTTAATCATGTGTAACAGATTTTCCGCCGCCTTTCCTCCCAGCCGCTCCATTGGATGCGGCATGGATGCGATAGGAACATCGCCCAAAATAGCCAGCTCTGAATTGTCTACACTGGCCACCGAAATATCCCGCGGAACCCGGATGCCGTTCTTCTTAAAAATATCCAAAAGTCCGAAAGCCACCTCATCATTGTAACAAAACACCGCCGTGCAGCCTCTGAAACGCTCCAGCACTTTTTCCGACGCTCTCTCCAGATGCTGCTTCTCTTCCGTATCTACCCAGACGATCTGCCCGTCGTCCACCTCCAGCCCAGCATCCATCATCGCGTCCATATACCCTGAAAAACGCGCTTGTCCCTGTCCGTCGTCCAGCTTAAAAATACCGCCAATTTTTTCATGTCCCATGGAAAGCAGATATTTTGTCATTTTCCATCCGGCCATATGATCGTTAATGGACACATGCGGAATCTTTAACTGCGGGTAAAAGCTGTTGATAAAGATAACCGGAATCCGCTTTTTTCGTATCTCTTGATAGAGACGCAGATTGGGATTGGGAATGCCGCTCTTCGTCGGCTCCACAATCAACCCCGACACCTCGTCCCTGCTGATAATATCCTCCAAAACAGCTCTTTCCCGCCCATGCTGATTACTCGTAAACGCAATCTGCACTGAATAGCCAGCTTCCAAAAGCACATTTTCTATCCCCTGTATTGTCCGCGGGAAAATATAACCGTCCACGTAGGTCGTCACCACAGAAACCCGCATCCGCCTCGTCAGATTCGCCAGACGGTTATCATTAATGTATGTGCCGCTTCCTTGAATCCTGCGGATAACCCCCTCATTTTCCAGAACGCTGACCGCGTGCCTGACCGTCTGGCGACTCACGCCGAACATTTCTTTCAACGTATTTTCCGAATACATCTTCTGCCCCGGAACAAGTTTTTTCGTCTCTATCTGCTCATTGAGCCATTCGACCAGCTCCATATATTTAGGCGTTGTTTTCTCCATATTTTCCTCCATGTCAGAGCAGTTTACTGCGATGACACGCGATGAGAAATTCGCGAAGGCGATTTCTCATCTGCGATCAAGGCACATTTGAGGCTCTGTCTCAAATTGCCGATTGAAAAATCAGTGCATCAGCATGATTTTTCAATCTTTCCCCTTATCTGGCTCTGCTGATCATACAGACCATAAAGGGCCGCCCTTTCAGACAGCCCTTACTTTTACATCATCCCCTGTTTCCTTATTTGCATCCGCACTCTCCCTCTCAAATCAGGTTTGCGCTGCTCTGTCTTTCGAACTTATCCCTCAAAACATGCCGTCTGCTCGGACAGATGGCTCACCACATCGGAAACCTGATTCAGCGCTTCCACAATGCCCTTCATATTATCCGCCAGCGCCGCCGTGTTATCCACAACACCACCCACGCCCTGCGCGCTCTCTCTCACATTACTCGTAATATTTTCATTGGACTCAGCCACCGAGCGCATCATTGATCCGATGTTTTCCATGGAATCCCGCATCTCGCCCATCATGCGGTCTACCGTAATAGAATCATTCAGGTACTGTTCTCCTGTCCGCTCCAAAATTTCATAGTCCGGCATTACCCGCTCGTTAATAAACTTCACCAGATTACCCGCATTTTCCGCAAGAGCCATAACCGCCGCCACAACTCCCTCCGAAATCTGCTGGATATTTCCGGCCGTCTGCTTCGAATTGTCCGCCAGCTGACGGATCTCATCCGCCACTACCGCAAAGCCTTTGCCGGCCTCGCCCGCTCTTGCCGCTTCTATGGACGCATTCAGCGCCAGCAGATTCGTCTTAGACGCAATGCTCAAAATATCCGCCGTCAAATTTCCGATTTTTTCAATCTGTTTGCTGTCCTCAATGGACTCGTTCAGTGATACGTCAAATTGCTTTATCATACCGTCGGCAGTAGCACGGCTTTCCTGTGCCAGCTTGCGAAGCTCCTCCGCGCGGCTTCGAATTTCCTCCGCAAACTTCGTACCGCTGACTGCCTGGTCGACCATTTCCCCGACAGATGCTTCCGCCTCTCTTGTATTCTCACTGACATAGCCGACCGTCGCAGACACCTCTTCCATGCTGGCCGCCAACTCCTCCATGGTAGCCGAAGTATCGCTGGCATTCTGGTTCGTCTCCTCCACCACTTCATTGACATGGAGCTGCTGTCTGTTAATCTCGTCGCTGCAGGAGATAACTCCGCCGATCACATCCTGCAGAATATCCAAAAACTCATTGACGCCCTTAGCCAATGTCGCAATCTCATCCTTCGTCTGCACGGGCACCCTCGCATCCAGTTTCCCGTTATTATTATGTATATCTTCAATCATGCCGTTGATTACTTGAGCAATCTTTTGAATTGGCACCACGATAATCCGATTTGCAATAAACATTACCAAAACTGCCGTCACAATCAAAAGCACAATAACAGAAACAATCAACACGTAGGAACTCTCCGCCTTCCCCTGCAGATACGTCTTTCCTTCCGCAAGCTCTGCGTCCGAAAACTCCAGCAGATCACTCATGCTGTTGTCAATGGTATTGTTCAGCATACCGAGGTTATTCGCAATCAGGTTATTCGCGCGCTCTTTATCCCCTGCTCTGCTCAGTTCTATGATAGCGTCCACGTAAGTGTCAAAGCTTTCAAGCCGACCCTCCAGCGAATCATAAACTCCCTGCACTTCCTCCGAGGTAATCTTCGCCTTATAAGCCTCCATGGATTCCCACATCTGCGCCCGGCTCTCCAGAATCTCCTCTGCGCGCTTATCCATCGTCCGCAGCAGCTTAGCGTTCACATGCGCGTACACGTTCATGTACATTTCCAGATAGTCCTCGTAGATACCATGAATCAGATTGATCTTCTCTACCTCATTATTCATAATATCCTGACTGCCCTGGGAAATTGCCGTCATGCTATTTGCCAGAAGTCCCAGTGATATAATGGAAATCAATGCAAGTACAATGATTGCCGAAGCGAATTTAATACCAATCTTCTTCATATATTTATCCTCCCGCGCATACCATCCTGATGTAGTCTAATCTGCCGTCTGCCGGCTTCAAATTATGCTAAGTATACCACATTTTGCCGCGCAAAGATAGACCCTTCACATGTTTATTTATCACATTTACACAAATAGAGCACGGCGTTTTTTGCTTTCCGCCGCCTTTTTGCCTTATCAGTATCCTCTTTCCTGCTCCCGGCCAAATACTCCAATATGGGCATTCACAACCCTTACCTCAAATCCATTTCAGAGAAATACAGCCACAAATCCTCGAAAATCCCTACCTTAATTCTCTCGGAAAAAGAATAATACACTGGTTCATCCCACGGCTTTTCTGCCAACGCGCATGTGCCGTTCGTTTGCGTGCCTGTTCCCTGCGGCTTTTCGCTCTGGCCGAATCCATACACCGCGCATGTTCCTTGTGGCGCTTCGCTCTGGCCGAGTCCGTACACCGCGCATGTTCCTTGTGGCGTTTCGCTCTGGCCGAGTCCGTACACCGCCACCATTTTCTTCTCGGAATCGACGATCCAGTATTCCCGCACACCTGTCTCCCGATATAGCTTCACCTTCCGCTCGCAGTCCATCTTTACGCTGGAGGGAGACAAAATCTCGATCACCCAGTCCGGCGCGCCCTGACAGCCCTTTCTGTCAAGCTTGTCCCTGTCACAGATCACGGAAATGTCCGGCTCCACGTAATTGCGATCGTCCTTTTTGATGTGCACCGCAAAGGGCGCGGGGTATACTTCGCATTTACCTTTATGGTTTCTGATATACAGTTCGATTTCAAATGCCAATTTCATCAGGATTTTTTGATGCACTCTTACGGGTGCATCCATCCGAAAGAGCTCCCCGTCAATCAGCTCCGCCCGCTCTCCCTCGGGAAGCGCCTCGATATCTGCGATTGTGTAGCCTTTTCCGCCCTTAATCATTCTGAAACCTTCCTCCTGTTTCCGTGTCCCGGGCGTTGCTGTTTCTTCCGCATCTTTTCCCCCACTCAGTTTCGGAAATGCGGCCCGCTCTTTTGGGGTTCTGTCTCCCGGGGATTTCACTTCCCTCAACTCCGTAAATACTTCTTTTGGTGTTCTGACTTCCATAGTCTTTCCTCCTGTTCCGCAGGAGAAGTCTGTCTATGCCTGTCACAGCATTTGGTATGCCCGATTCGAAACCTCCTGCCGTCAAGAGGATATAGGCATCCTCACGTCATGCCAAACAGTATCCGCTCAGAATCTCCCGCTTTTAAATTGTGTTGGTTGATTTAAAAGCATAGAAATTCTGAATCACAGATCGGAACCGAAAATCTATCGGTTTGTTTGACTCTGGTATGTAAAGATACCGAATATTTGTTATCAAGAAGTAATATGCTTTGTGTTTATTGTAAAGTCCATAAAGTGAAATGTCAAGAACGAAAAAACGTTTGTAGACCCGTTTGAGTACCAGTGCCCATTCTTTCGCATACGGCATACCCTTCCGCATGGAGGTGTGCACAAAAAAGGAGCCGCGCACTACTTGTTGCTTCGTGCGACAGCTCCTTGTGTTACATCTTTAGTTTACATCTGATTGGTGTTGATCAGCCAACGCTTATTATGCGCCGTCTCTGCCATTATCAACTCTCAGGCTCGGTAGGCGTAGTGGATGCCGTCTCTGTAATGGTAACTGCCGTCGTCTCTGTAATCGTTCCAACCAGATAGACACCTGCGTTACCACTCACTTCTGACAGTGTTTCATTGTCACCTTTCTTTACAGTCACTGTACCGCCACTATATTCAACCTTCAGGTAAAGTTTCTTGCCTGATTCTACACTTACCTTATTACCAGCAACTGCATTAAAGCTGTTCGGTACCGTCTCGTCATTCGCCTCTGCAACAGCATATGTTACTGTGCTGGCTGACACACCGCTTATGGTCACGTCGAATGCCTCGGGCTCCACAGGATCGGGATCCACTACCGGCGGTGTAGGCTCGCCGGGCTTTCCTACCTGATTGGTCGTCGTATCCATTGTAACTACAAACTTCACTTCTCCTGCACTTTCGCTGCCGTCCGCCGCCAAATACTTGCCCGTCTTTGCAACCATTACAGTATACTTGAAAGTCAAGCCTGACACGATAGTCTTCTTGGTTCCTTCATCTGCGTTTATTGCGTTTGTTCCCGACGCTGCAGGCGGTGTTACCTCTGCTGTATCTAAATCGAACTCTGTAACTCTCACGATGTACTTTCCGGGCTCCGCCTTATCCGCAGCCGCCTGCAGTTCTGTCTGGAGCGTCCACTTCGTCATCGTCGTGGGCACAGGCTTTTTACCTGTCGGATCAGCGCCTGTCGTCTGGTTTGGAAGCAGGTATACATTAATCGCTTCCTCCAGAGATGCACCGAGCGATACGGAGGCCGCAGCCTTGGTTACTACCACTTCGCAAGTTGCCGCAGTATAGCCTTCCGTGCCCTTTTTCGTCTCATCATCCAAGGTAACAATTACCGTGTGGTGGCCTGCCTTAAATCCCTCGCTGCCCACCGTTCCGGTATCCGCAAACTTTTCCGTTTCGGTGTCAGGCTTAGCCGCCGCCGTAATCTTAACTACGTCCACGCCGGAGAGTGCAGGCACCTTATTCCCAAGTTTACGCGCCGCCTCCTGTACTGCGCTTGCCGCAGACGCGCCGTTGTTGTATGCCGCTTCCGCTACCGCGAAACCTTTTAATGCAGCTTCCACGTCCGCCTTCACTTCGTCTACGGAAGGAACCTTTGCCGGTTTGATCGAGAAGTATACGATCTCCTCTGCGCCCGCATCGAACGTTACCAATACGGGAACCTTATAGGTTGTTTTTCCGTTTGTAGCAAGACCCGCTGCATCTCTGTCCATCACGATCGTAACAGCGGTCTTATCCGCATTCAATGTCACACCATTTGTAGCAAGGATGGCTTTGGATGCCGTCTTGCTCGGTGCGCCCTTAATCTCAGCTTCTCTTGCCTCGGGCACTTTCGCAACGGATGCAATCTTCGCGTTGGTCAAAGTGTACTTGTAGTCTCTGCCCAGGGTAAAGGTCGTGCTTAAGTTCACCTTCGTTCCTGCGATAACCGCCTCAGGTGTCTTTGCATTCTTGCTGAGGAAAGTGATCTTGGAGGACTTCGTGTCATCCGCCGCCTTCACATTTACCTTTACGGTTGCCTTGATGCCGTTTGTTATCACATCCGCATCCGGTGTGCTTGCCGCATATTTCGAGCCAACAGGCAGGATATAAACGTTCACATTTCCGGACTTGGGCTCTCCGTTCGCTGTCAACTTCACATTGCCTTCTGCTCCCGCTTCTATTTCAGCGGCCGTCGGTACTGCAACCTTCCAGTCAGTGCTGTCCGTTACGACCTTCAAAACGTCAACCGATGTGTTACCGATCTTCACGGTTGTGAATCCTGATGCCCCGCTTAATCCAACGATATTGATGTCTGTGGCGGTCGTCTTCGGCTTGCCGGTGTCATTGACTACTACGGTAATCTTATCCTGCTTCTTCACTTCGTGCCCGTTCGGATTATAGACGGTATAGGTCACGTAGCCGGCCACGCCCCTCTTAAGCGCATAGAGCTCTGCCAGTCCAGCCTCCGTCCGATAAGCTGTTTTAAGCTGAATGGTATCTTTCGGACCATCTGCATCTCCAGCCCCGTTTACAAGTTCGAAGTAGTCATAGAATTTATTCGGCTGTCCCTTCTCATTCGCCGCCTCAATGCTGTTAAACTCCACTACATCATTAAGCGTTACGGAAGTCGGGATGGGTTTTGCGTCAAGCTTCACGCTATAGCCGAGGTTTGTGCTGATGGTGTACTTGTTAACTGCCTTGATGTTGCCGACCTTATTTACCTTAATGCTGATGGTGGTCGCTTTGGTCTTCGGCCAGAATGCACCATTCTCATCCTTATCGCCGTATACCACAGAATACTTCTCTGTAGTCGGATAGTTCGGAATAAGTCCTGTCAGTTTCAGCGTATCCCCGTGGATATCATGCACACCTTCAAGATTATCTATACCGTGATCGCCCAGATATGTGAACTTCACCGCGGTATACTTGCAGTTCTTGATGGTGTAAGTCATGTTCTGCGCCACTCGATTAACATAATCACCGTCCAGGTCGTCAATTGACGGATTCTTTGCCATAAACAGCTTATCCTTTGTGGTCGCCTTCGGCGCTGCCGCCGTCACCCAGCCCTTGTCTGTAAAGGTGAATTTATAATCCTTCTTCGGGCTGTTCTTGTCGGTCACGGTCACAGTCACTTTATCCGTTGTAGGTGTGATTCTGTAGTAACCGTTCCCTGTCGAAGTCTTACTGGCAACATTCTTACCACCCGCAATCTTCACACTGTAATTATAATTCGTCGTGTTACCGCCACGCAGTCCTTCATCAATTACCGCATTTACCCAGAAAGAAATCGACTGATTTCCACGTCCCACATACTCCCAGTTCGTATCGTCCATCTGTTTCAGACTGCTGTTGTTATTCACGGTTACTCTACTCAACGTGTACGAGTCAACCTTCGGATACTCAAGGGTGTACTTGATACTGGACTTCTTCGCCTTCTTGTCACCTCTCATCACAGCGGTGATAGTCAGGTTCCTCTGGAAGCCATTCTGCCAAACAGTAGTTTGACCGTTATTCTCATTATATTCCACACAAATCTTGCCTTTGTTCGGCGTCAGGGTCAGCAGAGAATGAGGAATCGGCTTGCCATTACCATCCAGAACCTCTACCTTTGCTCCATAAATGTTATTTGTTGCAATCGTTGCACCATAAGGCTTTCCGTTGGAATCAAGCAGACGCACGCTGCTGATCGTCATAGCCTTGTTTGTCACCTCAACGGTAACAGGACTGCTAACTGTCTCGTTGCCGGTCCAGTCATTTGCCTTAACCGTAAGGGTGAAGGTATTCTGTGCCGGGTCATTGCTCACATAGAAATCTTTGTCCACGGTCACTTTACCGTTCTTCACGGTAACCTTGCCCGCATTCTTGCTGTTTCCATATGTGATTTCATTGCTGTAATCAAATTTCTGCGTCTGTGCCTTCACGCCATAGTAATAATCATACCAACCGGTAGGCTTCAACGAGAAGGATACATTTTTCGTCTTACCGTTTTTATCAGGTACGATCGCAATCTTACCGGGATTGCCTGCCACGGTGATGCTGTGAATACCTTTCTGTACCGTGATCGGCACCTTCGCGGATGCGCGGTACATATTGTATTCGCCGGGGTCTACGGCCGCACTGTCAGCGTTCATGGTAGCGGTCGCATAGATCACTACATTATACTTCGCCGTTCCCTTACCGGGTGCCGCGTCATCACCGGCAGATACACGTACTTCCATCGTATTGCCGCTTTCATCAGCCCTTGCAGATACGCCGCTTGCCAGACTTCCGTCCGTGTTGTAAACTACGGCATGAATGTCCTCAATGTGTCCTGCCTTTGCGCTGAACTTCGGAATGGCTACAAGCACATTGCTCTGACCAGTATAAAGCTTGGTAGTCTTCTTGGTAACATTCAGCTTATCCTCGTAATAATCAGAGCGGGTCTTGATGTTCTTCTTCTCGACTACCTTTGCGGAACCGTACTTAACAAGAGAATCCGCAATCTTTGCCTTCGCCTCGCCCTGCAAAGGATCGCCTGTGGGTACAGCCGCACCCGCTGCCACCGCTACAAGTCTTGCATTGATGGTGTAGGTGTTCTCAAATTTCGTCTTGTCTGTATCGGCATTTACTTTGATGAGCTGCGATACCGGAACAACGTTTCCGTTTCCGTCCAATGCATTCAGATAGTAGAAACCATCTTTCTTGGCTGCGGATTCGCCTGCCGTATGCTTTACCTCAATCTCATAGTACATATCAAATTCTGCCGCCACGGTACCGATCTTCGGATCTCCCGTCACGTCAACCAGAACGTCATGCATACCCTGATTCGGGCTGTTCAGGCTCTTTACAGTCAGCTTCGGTGTCGTTACCTCGACCTTGAAGGTCAGGAGAGGCTTCGCATCCGCCGCCGCGCCTTTTGCCTTGATAGTGATTTCAGAAACCGCTTTCGCTTCGCCGTCCTTATCCTTTACGCCTGTAATTACCAGACTGCCTGTTTCCTCGTCCAAGGATACCGTCACAAATCCCTTGTTGCCGGTCTCCTCTGCCACAATCGCGCCGTCTGCGATATACTTCTTCACATCAAGCACGTTTCTGCTGGTCTTGGTCTCCTTTAAGGTGAGCGGATAGGTCATCTGCTTCGTAGCGTCGATCTTAATGGTCTTGCCCTCGGAAATGCCCTTCGCAGTCAGGTTCATGCCATCTGCATCTTTCGCGTTGATATGAATGGTCGCCGCATTCACCACGGTCTTCTTGGTGAAGCCGTTTGCCGTCGTCTCTGTCTTGATTGCTTTAAAGGTAACGGTAAAGTCCGCATCCGCTACGGTGATGACTGCCTTACCTTTATTTGCGGCTTCACTCTGATTTTTGTTTGCTACTGCCGTAGATTTTGCGCCCTCGCTCAATACTACGCCGGTGATTGCTTCCGCACCCGCAGGAGCGGTCGTCTTATTGAGCTGTACATAAATCTTATCGCCGAGCTTCGCTGTAACCACATCCTTGCCAACGGTATCGGGATAAGTTCCCTCAACGTCGCCATATTTCAGCTCATACTCAGCCGCTGCAGAGTTTTTCACGTCAATTTCGATATTTGTGTCATTATCTTTTGTCGCATCAAGAGCCGCCACAAAACTGTAATTGCCGTAGTCGTCCAGTTCCTCAGTCACATCTTTTCCGCCAACGCTGAGAGACTGACCGTCCGCCACCTGCAGAACGATGGTGTCTTTGTCGGAGGCGGTTTTGCTATTTCCTGCTGTCCATGGGGTAAAAACACTTCCGCTTTGAGACAGATTTTTGTACTTCACAGACGAAGAATCTGCCTTTAAGCTGAGGGTAACTTTCTCCTCAATTGGTGCTGTTACAGTGATCGCCTTTGGAGCCTCTTTGGTACCTAAATTTGCCGCCTGTAATGCCGCAGCAACCACTTTGAAAGAATATACCCAATCGCCGTCGTCGTTTTTCTTTCTGGAATCTGCGGTCATGCGCACCGTCTCATTCACCGCATCCACGATGCTCGCAAGCTGGGGCTTGATGGTATAGCCGTTCTTTACAACCAGATCGAAAGCAAGCTCGGGAACCTCCTCTGTAGCAGGCTCGGTCTTCTTCATAGTCATTACATATACGTCATCGCCGTCGCCGTCTTTCTCTGTCTTGACGCCTGCGGTGGTAACATTCAATTTCACGTTCTCATCATCAGGCATCGCAAACTTCACATAACGATCTGCTGTCAGCTCGGCTGCCTTCGTGGAAATCGTGATTGTGGCATCCGTCCTGGCTGCAGGGAAGGTATATGTGTATGTTCCGGCTGAAACCGGTACATCGTCTGTTTCACCGGTGCCGAATTTCACCTTGTCTACCGTGAAGCCCGCGTTTGGCGTTACCGTGAAGGCCACGTTAGCGCCAGTCGCAACCTTGACATAGGTCTTCTCGCCGCTCTTTACAGGGCTGCCGTTTATCAGAACTTCTTTTACATTTGCGTCAGGCGTAAAGATAACGCTGTGCGCAGTTGCCGCGTTGAGGTCGGTGGTGATACGAACGCTGGTTTCTGCCGTCACCTTATCCAGCGTATATGTTCCGCTCGTTCCCTCCAACTCGGTCCACTTCATATTGTCAGGGTCGGTACTCGTGCTGGTCTCAACCTTCGCTACCGCATAAGCAGGATCCGCCACGGACAATGTGAAGGAGAACTCCTCGCCTTCCAGTACGGCAAACTCTCTCGCTGTGGTTCCTGTAAGTGCAGTCGCCGTAGTTTCTGCATCAACGGTCTTCTCCGTCTTGCCATCTGTATCCAGCGTCTTGTACTCGCCAGCCTGAACAGATGCCTGACTAGGCTGTGATGCATCTGCCATTGCGATGCTTACCTGTTTCGTTGCTTTTGCTTTGAGTGCGATCACGATCGTCATAGCAGTCGCATCTTCGCTTGCCACAAACGTGAATGCGCCCTTATCGGAATCGTACTCCATATTCGTTGTTTCGCCGTTCGCTTTTGCTGTGTCTAATTTCTCCAGCTCTACCGCCGTCTCGTCCTGTTTTACCTCTACGGAATATTCTACGCCATCCAGTAAGGTATATGTGTTTTTCAGCGCCTCAGTTGTACCCTTTGCATCTACTGCCGTGCCTTTATCATCTTTGATGGTAACGGTCAGAGCTTCGTCTGCAGTCAGGGTATAGTCAATCTTAATCGGCTCTGTTGCAATGGTGAGTGTGATATCATCCGCGCCGCTCGCATTGACAGCCGTCGTTGTTACGGTCTTATTATTATCGCTCGTAGACAGCGTCAGGCAATTTTCACATGTCTCCGCCGCTGCATCATGCGTTCCCTTTGTATCATTATTAATATAGGAAACCTTGTTGTGAATCTTTGCCGCTACTTTAAAGGTAACGGCCGCTGCTTTTGTGTCCGCTACCCAGCCGTCAGCCGTCTTACGCGCACGATTCCAGTTTGAGCCGTCATCCGCGCTCCACTGCACGCTTGCAATCTGCGCATCTGTTGCAGCCTTTAAAGTAATCTGGTTTGCTGCCGCGAGAGTCACTTCTACTGTGTTCTCCGTAGCAACAGGGTTCGCAGGAGCCGCTACGTTTACTTCATAAACGTCCTCATCCTCGTCCTCTACATCAGTTTTCGCAGTCACAGGGCTTCCTGCAAACTTTACACCGCTAACAGAAAACTTCGCGCCCGGTGCAAATTTCAACTGAACGACATCGTCCTTCTTAGCCGCGATTTTGCCAGTGCTGGGAACATCCGCCCATGCAGCAAAATCTTCTGCGCCAGTAGTCTTTACTCTGTACTGTGCCTTGAAGTCCGTGCCAAACACAGCCGCCACATCGTCAGCACCCTCAGCAGCGCCCGGCTTTTTACCTGTGATAACAACCTCAGCGTCCGCCTTGGTCACCTCATAAGTCGCGGTGAGCTTGCCATCTACCAGAGCTGCAATCCTCTCTTCGGTCATCGCTACGGTAAACTCGGCAGTTACAGTCGCAGTCGTAGCAGTCAATGTCTGCTTCTCCGTTGTCGCGCCAGGCACGGTGATAGTCACGTTGTCAGCATTTGCCTCCAGAGTCGCCTGAAGCATTACAGACTCGCCCTTTTTCACGCTTACAGAAGAACCATACGCTGCATCAGATGCGGTCGTCTTGATCTGCCATGTGACCTTTGCATCAGTATTCGCATCAGGCGCTCCTACCTCATAAGTTTTGGTGACAAGTTTGATGGTAACTACCACGCTGCCGCTACCAGTGACGTCCTTGCTGCCTGTAACCGTATACAGATCGCCTTCCGGTGTAAGATTCGCTGCTTCATCCTCACCGATCGCCGCTTTGACAGCATCCGCATCCTTCGAAACCTCTAACTCAGTATTTGCAGGTGTCACCGCGAAAGACACATCCTCTCCGCTGTCCACCTTGCCATCGTCTGTCACACCGCCTTTAATCGTGACATAATCATTCTGCGCAGGGTTTTCTACCTCTGTGCCATCCACAAAAATCTTAAACTCTAAGCTGTAGTCCGTTGCCGCCATCACGGTTGCGTCCTCGGAATCAATCGTAGAAGCGCCCTCTTCCACGGGCTCCTCCTCCGCAGGCTCCTCTACGGGATCGACCACAGGCTCGGTTACCTCCTCATCAGGATTCTCTGTGTCCTGATCCTCGCCGGGATTTTCAATATCAGGTGTTACGCTATCATCCGAATTGTCTCCCGCCTCGTCTTCTCCATTTTCATTCTCGCCATCCGCGGGTGTAGTCACCTCTGAGCTTCCCTCATTGGATTCTCCCTCCCCGTCAGCCGGTTCTTTGGTCTCGGTCGTCTCTTCAGACTCTTTTGTCTCGTCAGAGCCCGGAGTCACTTCTTCCGTTCCCTCGGAAGCGGTATCGAGTGATGCTTCGGTCGCTTCCTCTGCCTGAACCGGCAGAGCAGTCTGCGGTACGGTTGTCAGTACCACATCCGTCAGAAATCATTTCTTAATATTTTCTTAATTTCATTCTTCCCAGTAAATATCAACATCCCCGCGTATATGCTCGCCATTATCCGTTCTTTAAATAGTTTTCATTTCACATGTTATTTCAAACAAATGGCGTTTTTGTCGCCAATTTGTTACTAATTAAATTTTTATTAAATCGCAGGGCATGGATATATCATGGGATGGAAACGATTCCGGTCCTCAAAAATTTGTCACTAATTTGTTACTAATGGCATATCATTACAGATGCTATTTATATGGCCAGAATGTTTTCCTTCCTTAATTCAGGAAATATATAACAGATGTAATCAATTCAAAAAATCTCCCGCCCTGTCGTGCAAACGATTTTTCGTTCTTGACATTTCGTATGCCGCCCCTTACAATGAATCCAAATCATATACATTTTATTGATAATATTTATTCGGGAGGAAGGTTTTCGAATGATTAAGGGCGGAAAAGGCTACACAATCGCGGATATTGAGGCATTACCGGAAGGGGAGCGGGCGGAGCTGATCGACGGGGAAATGTTTCGCATGGACGCACCTACACTGACGCATCAGGATTTGCTTGTTAAGCTGTTATTTGAAATTGAGCTATATATCAGAAAAAACAAAGGCCCCTGCCGCGTTCTCCCCGCCCCCTTCGGCGTATACATCAAAAAAGATGAACGCAACTATGTGGAACCGGATATTTCCGTCATCTGCGACCGGGACAGGCTGGACCAGAAAGGCTGCCACGGTGCGCCGGACTGGGTCATCGAAATCATGTCGCCTTCCAGCGTGAAGATGGACAGTGTACGAAAGGTAAAGCTGTACCAAGAAGCGGGAGTGCGGGAATACTGGATTGTGAACGCAGAGAAAGAAACAGTCTCGGTATATGATTTCGCGCGTGAAAAAGCGGCGCGCGGAACCAACACATATGCCACAGGCACATGCGCAGCAGCGCCGGAACACTGGGGCGAACCCATGCTTTACTCCTTCTCCGAACAGGTGAAGGCTGGCATATTTAAAGATTTATATCTGGAGATTTCGCAGATGGATATTATGTGAGGCGGCAGAAATCCGTCAAACCCATAACATACAAAACCGCCGGGCAGCACATAGCGTCCGGCGGTCTCTTATTTCTTCTATCAAATATTATTTCATTTTACGGCACACCATCTTTACGCCGCATTCCTCTTCTTTCTCACGGACATAACCACGCTCTGCACCACAAGGAACAGGCAGAGCATAACCGCTTTTGTGATACCGGTCCACCATGCTTCGTCAAATCCGATGGAGGATACGATATTCTGAATCGTACTTAAGGAAAGTACGCCAAAGAAGGTGCCAACCACGTTACCCACACCGCCTGTCAGCATCGTACCGCCAATAATGGAAGAAGCGATTGCATCCATTTCGGCGCCTGCCGCATTGGAAGGGGAGCCGGAGCCCACATGCAGGAAATAAACGAAGCCGCCGATTCCTGCCAAAAGACCACAGATTAAGTGGGAGAGGAATTTTGTCCTCTTTACGTTGATACCGAGCATCAGCGCGCTCTGTTTGTTGCCGCCGACCGCGTAAAAATTACGTCCCATCTTGGTCCAGCGCAGCAGTGCAAACATCACGATCACCACCAGAATGGCAACCAACACACCAATCTCCACATACGCGGGCACATAGATTCCTTTTTTATTCACGGAACCGAGACCCGGCACATTGATACGCGTCGTCTTAAGCGCAACGAACGCCTCGTTTGCCACATTAAAGGGAGAGCTGTTCACTACCGTGGTCATACCTTTTGCAAAGAACATACCCGCCAGTGTAACGATAAAGGGCTGGATGTCCAGATATGCCACCATAAATCCCTGAAATGCGCCAAAGGCCAGACCGATTGCCAGCGCAATCAGAACCGCGCCGAAGACGTTGCCGCCTTTATAATCCAAATAGACCGCACAGCACATACTCACCAAAGCGGTCACGCCGCCCACGGAAATATCGATTCCGCCCGTGATCATCACAAGACTCAAACCGCAGGCAAGGATAACGAGCGCCGCATTGGAGTTTAAAAGCAGGAAAAAGGTCTGCGGCTTCAAAAAGCCTCCGCGCAAAAATACGACAGCCGCTATATACATCAGGAAAAATACAATGACCGTGATCGTCAGGAGCAGATTGGTGTCGGTCATGCCCGCCAGCTTTGCACCTAAACCCTTGCCCGCAGGCGCGGTATTCTTATCTGTCTTTGCCATCTTACGCCACCTCCTTGCTCATTTTCAGCTTTTTCATCATCGTGTCAAAGTACTCTCTCACAGTAGGCGCACTGACAATCACCAGCAGAATAACCACAACCGCCTTGTATGCGGGAAGCGCCGTCGAGGAAACGCCGAACTTGTAAAGCGTCGTCGTCAGGCACTGGATGACAAACGCACCGATGATGGAAGACGCCATATTGAATTTACCGCCGGAGAGCGCGTTGCCGCCAAGAGCGACTGCAAGGATCGCATCCATCTCGATATCCTTCGCGATAACGGAGTAGTTGATGGAGGAAACGCGGCTTACTTTGATCAGCCCCGCAACCGCCACGCATAAGCCCAAAATCACGTAAGTAAGCACCTTGATCATCTCGGGATTCAGACCGTTTAACTTCGAAGAGCTCTGGTTGATACCTACCGCCTGCGTATACAGACGCAAATTCGTCACCTTCAGCACAATGCCAATGACGATCATACATGCCACCGCGATAAAGCACGGTGTGGGAATCGGTATTCCGGGAATAAATCCGCCAAAATACCCGAATTTAGGATCGCTGATAACCGGCAGCTCATTGTTGTTGATCCACGCCGCGATGGAACGTCCCGCCGTATACAGAATCAGTGTCGCAACCATCGGCTGAATCTTAAAGTAGGCAACCAGCACGCCGTTAAAGGTGCCGAAGAGCATTGCCACCACACATGCCACCAGAAACGCCACAATGATAGGAGCCTGCAGGGTTTCGGGCCGGGCATTTCCGCCGCACAGCACCCGCAGGATTACGCTGCCCGCAATCGCGATTGCCGCGCCCACGCTGATATCCTGTCCGCCGGAAGCCGCCGTCACAAGCGTCATTCCAATGGCAAGGATTGCAAGCTCGGAGCCGTTGTTAATAATGTCAATGATAAAGCCGGACAGCACCGGATTGCCCGCACTGTTGTAGCCAAATGTAATCTTAAAGAAAGCAGGATCGACAATCAGGTTAAAGACCGCCAGCAGCAAAAGCGCCGCAATCGGGATAAAACACTGATTTCTAACAAGGTTTTTCAGAGAACCTGCACTCGATGTTTTTTCACTGTTTGCCATTTACTTGTCACCTCCCGCAATCGTATTCATAACCGTGCCCTGATTCAGATCGTCGCCTGTCAGCTCGCCTACCGCCTTGCGGTCGCGCATGACGATCAGACGGGAACAGGTACGGAGCATCTCGTCAAGCTCCGAGGAGATAAAGGTCACGCTCATACCCTCGGATGCAAGCTGTAACACAAGCTTCTGGATATCCACCTTCGTACCCACGTCAATACCACGGGTAGGCTCATCCAGAATCAGATATTCGGGATGGGTGAAAAGCCATCTTGCCAGAATTACCTTCTGCTGGTTACCGCCGGAAAGAGACTTGATCGGCGTATCCTTAGAAGCCGTCTTAATATTCAGCAGTTTTATGTATTCATCCGCAACCTTATTTGCTTCCGCCTTGGAAAAGGGCTTGAAGAAGCCTTTCAGCACCTGCTGCGCCAGAATGATATTGTCGCGCACGGAAAGGTCTCCCACGATGCCGTCCACCTTACGGTCCTCGGGCAGATAAGCAATCCCGTTCTTCATAGCGTCAAGCGGCTTCGCAATCTTCACGTCCTTGCCGTTCATCTTCACTTTTCCGCCGGTTACCCTGTCCGCGCCAAAAATCGCGCGCACGCACTCGCTTCGTCCGGAACCGAGAAGCCCGGTGAAGCCGTTGACTTCGCCCTTGTTGATATGGAAGTCGAAAGGTTTGATGCCTGCGTTGCTGACAAGGCCTTCTGCCTCCAATACAGGAGCCGCGCCTTTTTCCGCCTGATATGCCTTCGTCTCGCTCTTGATATCGGAAAGGTCATCCACCTCTTTGCCGAGCATCTTAGATACGAGCTGTACACGAGGCAGATTCTCGATTTCATATTCACCGACCAGCTTACCGTCTCTCATAACGGTGATCCTGTCGCACACCTCATATACCTGCTCTAAGAAATGGGTGACAAAGATAATGCCTACGCCTTTGGCACGGAGATCCCGCATCAGCTTAAAGAGCTTCTCAACCTCCTGCTCATCCAGAGACGAGGTAGGTTCATCCAAAATTAGAACCTTACATTCCATATCAACGGCGCGGGCGATCGCGATCATCTGCTGCACCGCCAGAGAGCAGGTGCCAAGCTGCTGCGACGCTTTCGCCGGTATCTGCAGCGACTGCAGGATTCTGTCCGTATCCGTGTTCATTTGTTTCCAATTCTGCACCGCACCTTTGGTACGAGCGATAAACATATTCTCCGCCACGGTGAGGTTCGGGCAGAGCGTAATCTCCTGATACACGGTGCTGATGCCCATATTCTGCGCATCCTGAGGCGAATGAATCGCCACCGGACCATCCGTTCCGTCCAAGAAGATGTCTCCGTCCTCCTTGCCGTAAACCCCGGTAAGAACCTTGATCAACGTCGATTTTCCGGCGCCATTCTCCCCCATCAGCGCATGGATTTCACCCTTGCGCAGTGTAAAATCCACACCCTGCAGGGCGTGCACTCCGGGGAAGATTTTATGAATGTTTCTCATTTTTAATACAACATTTCCTTCCACTCTCAGATCCACCTCCCAAATTTATATAGTTTTCTTTAATAAAACCTCTCTATCCTGTAAAATCCGTAGGATTTTATAGAAAACGAGCGCGGGCAGGCTTTTTTACGCTGCGCCGCGCTCGTCTTTTACATTATAACATATTTTTTGTCGAGTAGTAAACTGTCGGATTAGATTCCGTAGTTATCAACATCTTCCTGTGTGATGGTGGATGCATCGAAGCCCTTCTCATCCATGATGATCACCTTCTCAGCCGGCGTGCCGCCGCTCTCGAGGGTCTTGATAACGTCATCGATGTAAGAGGACTGGAAAGGATTACACTGACCATCGTAGTTCCAGTTACCTGCAAGCAGCTCCTCAAGCGCCCACTTGTTGCAGTCAAAGCCCATTACGATAACGTCCTTGCCTACGCCGTGAGAGATGTTAGCCGCGTCCAGAGCCGCAACAGCGCCCTTAGCCATATCGTCGTTCTCTGCGTAGATTACGTTGAACTCTTTACCGGAGCTGATTACGGACTGCACGATCTGCTGTGCGTTCTCTGCGTTCCAGGAAGCGGTCTGCTGCTCAACCATGTTCCAGTTAGCCTCTGCCGCTACCTTCTCATCCAGAGCTTTGGTACGGCCCTGCTGTGCTGCGGAACCCATCTGGCCCTGAAGGTGAATGATGTTATAGGTCTCAAGATTCTGACTTGCAAGCCAGTCTACTGCAGTCTGACCTTCCTTATCCATGTCGGACACGATGGATGCTGCGTAAAGACTTTCGTCAGCGTCGATGGTACGGTCAAACAGGATAACCTGAACACCCTGATCCTGCGCATCCTGTAAAACGGTATCCCAGCCTGCGGTATCCGCTGCGGAGAGAAGCAGATAGTCAACGCCGTCCTGAATGAACTGCTGTGCTGCCTTCACCTGATCCTCATTCGCATTACCCACTGCAGGATTGCCATATGCAAAAGATGCGGAATAACCGTTCTCCTCGGTAAATGCAGCCTTCAGATCCGCATCGTTCGCGGTACGATAGCCGGACTCACTGGGGTCGTTATTGATGATACCAACCGTGATCAGCTCACCGTCTGCCGCCGGAGCTGCTGCGTCATCTGCGGGAGCCTCTTCCTCTGCTGCGGGAGCTTCCTCCTCTGCTGCAGGAGCTTCCTCTGCCACAGGTGCCTCTTCCTCTGCCGCTGCAGGTGCTGCTGTCTCCGCTGCCGGAGCTGCATCACCACCGCCACAGCCTGCCAGAGTAGCCATTACCATAGCGCCTGTCAGTAAAACTGCCATCTTTTTCTTCATTGTTTGTTTCCTCCCTTTCATTGTCTCTCCCATCCCTGTGATGCGAGATTATGTTTTTAGGGTGTCGGGATTTCATGTTTCCCCGTCCCTGAGAACACTTTAGCAAAATGCACGATACAGTTCAACACCCAAAATCATCCTTTTGTGCATTTTGGATGGGTTCAACAATACAAATTTGTGATATAATAAAAGAAAACAGTACAAATTAAAAATATTAGGGTATTTTTTTACGATTCTGTTATTTTTTTATAGATTTTAACGAAGGATTTTCCTATATTACCCATGTCACATTTATAGTCAATCTTATCAGAACATGGTATTGGACGGTGTTTTTTTCCGATCGGGACACTTTTTATGAATAATTTTGATGTATTTTGTGAATAAACCATGAACAAAAAAGGAGGTTTTTTTATTATGAACAAGTACGAAACACTTTCGAAACAGCTTGCCGATCTGATTTCCCGAAATTTGAGGCAAGGCATCACCGCCCTTCCCACCGAGGCAGCCATAGCCGAACAATATCAGGTCAGCCGTCAGACCGTGCGGGCCGCCCTCTCTCTTCTCAGAAATCAGGGACTGATCGAAAGCCGCCGGGGCAGCGGCTCCTATGCCACGGGTCTGTCTCCCGACACAGACAGAAATATCATTCCCATCCTGATCGCCAGCAGTCAGGAGTATCTTTACCCCCATCTGCTCACCGATATACGCGCCACCCTCGCCGCCAAGGACTATCATCTACAGGTTCATCCCACAGAGAACGACACCTCCCGCGAAAGGCATCTTCTGCTCTCCCTGCTTGAAACGCCTCCCCGCGGAATCATCGTGGAAGGCTCGAAGAGCGCGCTCCCTACACCCAACACCGACCTTTTTGAAAAATTGAAAGCCGCCGGAACAAAGCTTCTGTTTCTACATAACAAATATGACGCCCTCCCGGACGAAATCTGCATCAAAGACGACAACTATTACGGCGGCTATCTTCTCGCCAATCACCTGACCGGGCTGGGGCACACCCGCATTGCAGGTATCTTTAAGGCCGACGATAAACAAGGGCCGGAGCGATATCTGGGCGCATTCTGCTGTCTCCGCGACCAGAATGTGGAGCTTTCTGACGGAAACATCGGCTGGTTTCACAGCTCCGATATCGAGAAGCTGGAGAAAAAACAGGACAGCCGCTTTCTCGCCACCTATATTAAGGAACACCTTCCCGGCTGTACCGCCGTCATCTGCTATAACGACGAAATCGCATACTGGCTGATTAAAGAGCTGTCTTACGCCGGCATCCTGGTGCCCCGTGATATTTCCGTGGTCTGCTTTGACAATACTTACTTAAGCGAACTGAGCAAAGTCCGTATTACCACCTTGACCCACAAACCGCACGAGATGGGCAGCTGCGTGGCAGAAACAATGATACGGATGCTGCAGGGTATTCCCGTCGTCTCGCAGGAAATCCCGTGGGAGCTCGTGCGAAAGGAGAGCGACGGACCCGTCCATGCGTAGGCTCCCCGTCAGACCTTTCCGCCCGCCCTGTACTCCCTCGGCGTGCACCCCTGCGTTTTCTTAAATACAAAGCTGAAATAGTGCGGGTCTTTATAGCCAACTTCCATGGCGATTTCCCCGGTATGCATCTGGGTTTGGCGCAAAAGCTTTTTCGCCTTATCCATACGTCTGCCCGTCACGTACTCCACAAAGGTCACCTGCATGGCCTGGGAAAAGATTGCACTGAAATAGTTGGCGCTGACATTGACTTCACCTGCCACGGAGTTTAGGGAAAGGGACTCCTGAGAATAGTTCTCTTCTATATAAGAGAGTGCCTTTTTCAAAATCCGCCTGCTCTGGTTGTCCGACTCCCTGTCGCGAAGTTCCATAGCCTTCTCGATCAGTCCGCGGAGATAATCCCGCAGCGCCTCCACGTCATACTGCCCTTCCGGCGTCAGTCCCTCATCATCCAAAAGCCGCAAAAGCTCCTCTTTATCACATCCCAGGGATTCCACATAGGCAACCGCCGTAAAATAGACATGCAGTGTCAGGTAATTGCGAAACATGGCCGACTGCAGCGCCTCCCCCACCGCCAGCAGATAATTCTCCACAAAGTCCGCGATCTCATCTCTTACGCCCTGCAGCAAAAAATCCCGAATCAACTCCACATCCATCTTCGCCGGGTCAATATCTCTGATTCTGCCGCTCTCTTCCTTTTCCGGCATGTTCCTCCCCATCGTCTCTTTCGTAAAAACATGCATCTGCGGCATCAAATAGCGATAGGCAAAAATGTGATTGACCTTGCTGTAGCACTCAGCCAACATACTCAGTCTCTCCACCGGCTCGCCCAAAGCCACATACCAATCCAACACCTCTCCCGCCGGATGACAGATGCGGTCCACGTTTTCGAGACACCTTGCGCCAAGCTCCTGCATCTGCTCAACGCTGCCCTTGATCAGCACACCGTAGGTATTCACATTCCACCGAAAAACTAAATTTTCCGGATAGCGTATAAAATAATGCAGAAGCTCCTCCCGTTTTCTGGCGAAATTCTCGGATTCCATACCTCCGTTTTCCCCGATGCGTTTTTCCTGCAGATTAAACAACAAAATATTGTAGCAGGGTGCATTTATTTTCAGGGACAGCTTGGACGCCTCCTCATAAATATCCTGCACCGGCATGCGCCCCTCAAACACCTTGACAAAAAAGTCCGTCCGCGAAAACTGCTCGTACTCCCTGACCTCGCTCTGAAATTTTTCCTGATAGGTTTTCTGTTCCCGCTCCGTCTCAATCTTTGTCTTCAATTCCGCCAGCACCTTCTGCATGGCCGCCCTGGTGATGGGTTTCAAAAGATACTGCTCCGCCCCGACAAGAATCGCGCCGCGGGCATACTCAAAATCATCATAGCCGCTTATAATGATAATCTTCATGTCGGGAAATTCCTGATGCACAAGCTTACTTAAAGACAGGCCGTCCATAAAGGGCATTTTGATATCCGTAAGCAGAACATCCGGCCTGGTTTTCTGAATCAGCGGCAGCGCCATCTCCCCGTCGCTGGCTTCCCCCACAAACTCATATCCGTACTGCTGCCAGGGGATGTTGTCGCGAAGCCCCTCCCTGACGATACTCTCATCTTCCACCAGAAACACTTTCAGCATTTGCCTCTCCCTTCCGTTCCCGCCGACACGGCCGTCTAATAGGTTCGCCCGTTCAGGACTTCCTCCGTCACGTTTTCTATCGTAAAGACATCCTCTTCCACATAATACCTTTTCTCAACCGGCTCCGCCGCCTCCAACATATCTATTACTTCCAGAAGATATTCTCCCTGATTCGGATTGCACTCGATGTCCACGTTAATCGCGCCGTCTGCCACCATCTCCAGCGCGTCGCCTAACGCGTCAAAGGAGATGATCATAACGTCGCCGTTCACGCCCACTGTGCGCCCCGACTCTTTGATCGCCTCTATGGCACCGAAAGTCATGTCATCGTTTTGGGACACTACCACGTCGATATCGGGATATCTGCGAAGGAAGGTTTTCATCACTTCCTTGCCCTTCGTGGAAGTAAATTCCGCGCATTTCTCTTCGAGAATAATCCAGTTTGCATGTCTGTCCGCCACCGTGGCAAATCCCGTCGACCGTCCGATCTGGGAGGAAGACCCCTCCGTTCCCGCCAATATTACAATATTGACGGACTGGCTCGACCTGTTTTGCCGCACCAGCTCCCCTTCGAGCCAGCGTCCCGCCTTCTCGCCTTCCTCCTCAAAGTCGCTGCCCACACAGGTCACGTACAGGCTCTCGTCTTCCACATCCACTTTGCGGTCCATGAGGATTACGGGAATGCCCGCCTCCTTCGCCTCCTGCAGCACGGTCTCCCAGCCCGTCTCCACCACAGGTGAAAAAATAATGTAGTCCACCCGCTGGGAAATAAAACTGCGAATCGCCTTTAACTGGTTTTCCTGTTTCTGTCTGGCGTTGTGGAAAATTAGAAAATACCCGTTCTGCTGTGTGAAGGCGTTCTGTACGGATTCCGTGTTAGCCGTCCGCCACCCGGATTCACTGCCGAGCTGCGACACACCCACCACAATCCGATTTTCCTGCGTGATATGAGCTTCCTCCTCGATATCCGTGAAAAGCCTGCTGCCGAAAAGCAAAAGAAACAGGGTCATTACCAGAAGTATGCCAACCGCAATCACACCGTAAGATCTTTTTCCAAACACGCTAGTCCTCCTTTTCCGCCGCGTAAGGCACTGCCGGAATCACAATTTCCACGCATGTCCCCTTCCCCTTGACCGAATCAATCTTCATACCGTATTCCGCGCCGAAATTCATGCGGATTCTCTCATTGACATTGGCAAGCCCGAAGCCCTTTTCTGTCTCCTTGCAGGGCTTCTCGATTTCCGTCTGCAGCTTGCGCAAATCTTCCTCCTCCATGCCGATGCCGTCGTCCTTCACACGAAGTAGAATCCGCTCTCCCTCCATCTGTCCCGTCACAGTGATGCAGCCCTTGGCACGCTTATACTTAATGCCATGATAGAGGGAATTTTCCACAAGAGGCTGGAGCGTCAGCTTCAAAATCTGATACCGGTACAGTTCAGGGTCAATCTGAATCTCATACTCCAGAATATCCCGGTAACGCACCTGCTGGATTTCCAGATAACTTTTAATATGAAGTTCTTCTTCCTGAATGGTAATATACTCTTTGCCTTTACTCAAAACCAGTCTGAAAAATTCCGACAGCGACATAACCATATTCACCGCCTTGTCAGAGTCGTTGCCCTCAATGAGCCAGACGATCGTATCCAGCGTATTGTAAAGAAAGTGGGGGTTGATCTGCTCCTGCAGAAGACGAAGATCCGCCTTGCGCATCTTCCGCTCGTCCTCCTTGATCTTCGACACAAGCCCTTCCAGACTCTCCGTCATCCGGTTCACACTGTCCGCCAGAACGGCCACCTCGTCCTGAGTTTCCACCTGCGCCCTGGCCGAAAAATCCCCCTCCGCCACCTGCTCCGTCACTTTTGAGAGCGCCCGTATCGGCCTTATGATATCCGTCACAATCATCACGATCAGAATGGCCACCATCACCAGCAGAATCGCGAGAAGAATCCCACAGAACAGGGTAAAGCTGTGCACCCTCACATTCAGTTGACTTGTCAGATGCTCCATGCTTTTGGTCTGATAATAAATGTAAGACTGTATGTTATCCTGAATCAGCTCTGTCAAAATATATATGTTATTGTCCAGCATCTCAATATTGATATCATACCCTGCATCGGCTTCCAGATTCATCCTGATATCGTCCACACGGTCTTCCAGCGTATCAATATTGCGCAGGAGAATCTGCAGTCTTGCACGGCTCTCATCATCCGTGGTAATGCGCATGAGATTGTTAAACTCACCCCTCAGCTCATCCAGATGCTCGTAAGGATCCACCAGGCTTCCGTCATCTCCCACAGTGTCAAAGGTGACGGCGCCCACTACCAGCTTATACAAGCTTTCGTCCATATCTTCCTTAAAATTCAGGTTATAATTGTTTGCCACCGTCATGTTTCCCACAATCGCGTCGTAGGCGCTGCTGTAGCTGCGCAGGGCGTAGATCAGGTACAGCACCAGCACAAGAAAGGGCACCAATACTACGACGGAGAGAAGGATCAATTTATATTTGATGGAATACTTCACTTTAGCAGGCTGCATATGCGCTTCTCCTTTATCTATTCATTTTACCAACTTTTCCCCAAAAGATAAATTGGTTTTTTTGATAATGTCGTTTGCAATATAGCCCACAATGATGTATGATATTTATAAGTATACTTTCTTACAAAAGAGTATTTTAGAGAAGTATGACCATTTTTAAAATTTGACGAAAGAAGCCGAAATGAAAGAAAATTCTGTTTTAGCCACCATATACGAAAATATCTGCCGGGATACCGGGAAACAAAACGAATCCGCCAAGCTGATTGCCGTGGTTCGTTTATTAACGCTCTCCATGCTTCTTCACTCCCTGGTATGCTGCGTGCTCGTGTCGATCACAAGACACACTGGCGCACTGGCTTTTTCTCTGTTTTCTCCCGTTCTGTTTCTGGCTGTTTTTGTATTATCCTACAGATGGAGTACTTTTGTTTCGTACTGCATCCTGAACGTGTGTATTTTGTTCTGGTCCTGCATGAATGTCTACTGTTTCGGCTGGAATATCGGCATCCAGCATTTTCTGGTGGTGCTTCTGGTCTTCGTCTTTTTCTGCAAATACAGACACGAACCGGCCAAGATTCTCTATGCCGCTTTTCTGTTTGCGCTGCGTTTGTTCCTGTTTTACTATTGCCGCTCCCACGAGCCGTCCATCGTTCTTGACGACGGATTAGTCAATACTCTGCAGATGGTAAATACCTTCTTTATTTTCCTGTCTCTGGGGCTGGTTGCCTATCTGTTCAGCTCCACCACGCAGGAGATGGAGGGCAAGCTGATCGAGTATAACCGAAAGCTGGTGAAGCAGGCCAACACCGATACGCTGACCGGGCTTTTCAATCGTCGGCGCACCATGGAATATCTCGAAAATCTCCTCAAGGCCGCGGAAACGCAGATCAGTATCTGCCTGTGCGACATCGACCATTTCAAGCGTGTCAACGATACTTACGGGCATGACGTGGGCGACGTGGTTCTGAAAAAAATTTCCGAAACCTTCCAGAAAAGGCTGCCCCCCGACACCTTTGTTTCCCGATGGGGCGGCGAAGAATTTCTGCTGATTTTTCCCCGCTTGAACGGGGACGAGGCTATCACCGCTCTGGAGACGCTGCGGCAAAAAATCCGGGAGATCACCTTTGACGGCGGCTTCGAAAACTTTACCGTCTCCCTTACCTACGGGCTTGTGGAATACGACTACCACAGCGATATTACCACACTCTTAAAAGAGGCGGACGAAAAACTATACGTCGGCAAAGAAGGCGGACGCGATCGTATTGTATTCTAATTACTTTTTCACACCCGCGCCATGCACTCAATTCATACTAAATTATTGTAAATGACTGTGTAATCTAGCGTGAAAAGTGCTTCTAAAGACGTCCCGCCATAGGACGGGACGCCAAGAAGCACTAAGTTTCACGCAGGAGAATGCCTGAAATACGGCATTCTCCGCATTGATTTGAGTCACAGCAAAGCTGTGACATGGCAGTTAGCGTGGGTGTGAATTGCAACGTATTCTAACCTCTGCAGTTCACACTCTAAGCGTTTTGCGAATGGCGTGAGCTGAACTGTCATACATTTTTTATCCCTCTTTCTCATATAGTAATACAAATCCTTTTCTGCAGGTGTTCCCTTGAAACGTTCTCTCTCTTCCAGACAATGGACTTTTGTGTTGATTCTGTTTACCGCTTTGAGCGTTCTGACGCTGTATTGGTACGGCCGCACGCATCAGGACAATAAATTCCGTGCTTTTGCCAAATCCTTTTTTCTGGAGGAAGTACAGGCAAATCCCATTCATTTTCACTATACCATAGACAACCCGGCCGCCTACGGCGTGGATGAATCGTCCCTCACCCTGCCCGTCTATCAGGCCGGGGACGCGGCGGACGAAGTGTACGCGCTGTCTCTGGCGAGAAAGGAGTTAAGCGCCATCAGTTCCGACGCCTTGAGCGAAGAAAACCGCCGACTCTATGAGCTTTTGGACAGTTACCTCGCGGCAGCGGCGTCCACCGCAGCCTATCCCTACTTCTCAGAGCCGCTCTCACCCTCCTCCGGCGTTCCCTCGGAGCTGCCTATTCTGTTCTCCGAGTATCGTCTGGATGACAAGGCCGATATCGAAAATTATCTGTCGATCCTCACCCAGATTCCTGCCTACTTTGACGGGCTTCTTGTCTATGAACAGGAGAAAGCGCAGGCCGGGCTTTTCATGTCCGATCTGACCGCCGACCGGGTGATACACCAGTGCACGGAACTGCTGGACGCCTCCTCCATTAAAAACGGCACACATTTTCTGGAAACCACTTTTAAGGAACGGCTGCAGCAGCTTGTGGACAAAGGCATCCTGACGGCCGACGAGGCCGCTTCCTATGAATCCGATCACAACCGCTTATTGACCACGATGGTCATCCCCGCCTACGACAAACTGGCGGACGGACTAACTGTATTAAAGGGATCGGGAAAAGCAACCTGCGGTCTGGCCGGACAGGAAAACGGGCGTGACTACTACCGTGCGCTTGTCCGTCTGCGCACCGGTTCCTACCGGGACATAGAGGAAATCAAACGCCTTCTGGCCAGAGATCTGCGCTTCAACTATGAATCGCTGCTGGCGCTCCTTGCCGCAAACCCGTCTCTGAAAGACATGATTTCAGAGACACCGTCTCTCCTGCCTGAGATGACGCCGGAAGAAATACTGGCTGATCTGCAGTCGGCAATCGGAGAAGAGTATCCACCCATCCCTGCCGGCCGCGACAACGTGCCCATCCGCTCCACGATAAAGTATGTGGACGCCAGCCTGGAAGCGTACAGCGCACCCGCTTTTTATATGATGCCGCCCATTGACAACATCTGCAACAACCTGATCTGCTTAAACGCGCGGGACACCCAGGACGATCTGGCCCTCTTTACCACACTGGCCCACGAGGGCTACCCCGGCCATCTGTATCAGACCGTATACAGCAAACGCTATCAAGAGCAGGAAAATATCCTGCCTCTCGGAAACGTCCTATACTACGGCGGCTTTGTGGAGGGCTGGGCAATGTACGTGGAGCTTGACTCCTACACCAGAGCCATCGAGCTGGCAAAAGAATCCCACCCGGAAGCGGCCGCCTACTATCAGGTCTGCCGCCTCGACAGACAGTTTCGGCTGGGACTTTACTCCCTGTTAGATATTGCCATCCACTATGACAACGCCTCCTTTGCGGATGTGCAAAAGCTGTGTTACTGTCTGGGGATCAGCGACAGCGCAAATCTGGCCGCCCTCTATCAGTATATTGCGGAGGAGCCTTGTAACTATTTGAAATATTATCTGGGATATCTGGAAATTTTGGAATTAAAAAGACAGGCCGCCGTCCTCTGGTCAGAACCGAACCAAATGACCGCTGTCTATGACGATACGGCATTTTTATACCGCTTTCATACCTTTCTGCTGCAGAACGGCCCCGCCGACTATCGGACGCTGGCGAAGCGGCTGGCGGCAGAGTAAGTGGAGTACCACGCTGTTTGTGTCTTGGTATTCCACCTAAGCGGCAGTCGCCAAGGTCATGCAGGCACGACTTTGGCTCGCTGCTCGCGGGAATTAACTCACTTCACGGAAGAACCTTGTCAGCTTGGAGAGGGCGCTTTCGAGCGCTCTCTGTTCCTCCTCCGAAAGCTCTCTCAGTATTGCGTCGATCATTTGCTCGTGGAATCTGCGGTGGTGGAGATATGCCTTCTTCCCCTTCCCTGACAGAGAAATCAATACCACGCGGCGATCCTCCTCGCTCCGGGTTCTGTCCACATAGCCCTTTTTTACCAGACTATTAACCGCTATGGTCAACGTTCCCGTCGTGACCTCCAGCTCTCTTGCCACACTGGTCATATTTTTGGCGCAGTCCGGTCCGATCGCCTCCATGACATGCATATCGTTAGCCGTCACGTCCTTATATTCTTCCGTCCTGATTGCCCGCTCCTCCAGCGTGTTAATATCCCGGAAGAGCCGAACCAGCACCTCATTTAATGTATTGCTGATATTCATCCTCTTTTCCCCTGCGCAAACATGTCTCTCGAATCTTCAAACAGTGTATCAAAAAATAGTTTGAAAGTCAAACTTTATAAAAGCTGTCATTCTCCCGAAAGTACTAATTATAAATTTTAGTTTATATTTTCTTTCTTTTTTCTTTCGAATTTTGACACATCGCATTCACAAATAGCCTGTATAGTATTAATTGTAGTTAAGACAGAGCCGGATCAAAATATTCGGCCCGCAGGAATTGAATTGCTGATTGAGATTCTTTGGCGGTGGTTATACTACACTTAAAATGAAGTCGCCGGCGCTGAGCTGGTGCCGACCGGCTTCGACTAACCATAACAGCGGCCTACCAAGCTGCTGTTGACATATATTTGAACCAACATTTCTATCCTTCTCACACACCGAAACGGCGCTCCGTATGGAGCGCCGTTTCGCATGGACTTCATATGTCAGCCTGCCATCTTCCCCGCCAGCACAATGCTTGCCGCGATCCCCGCAAGGGTAGCCAGCAGCGCGCCCTTGAGCGTATAGCGGGTCTTTGTGACCTTCGCCGCCAGAAAGTAAACGCTCATAGTATAGAAGATCGTCTCCGTGCAGCTCATCATAATGGAGGTGGTAAGACCAATCAGGGAATCCGGCCCATGATTTTTAAAAATATCCAGCACCAGCCCCGTGGCCGCAGAGGAGGAGAACATCTTCACAAACATCAGCGGCACCAGCTCGGAGGAAAACCCGAGTCTGTCCGCCACGCCGCCGAACAGTCCCCCGACAAATTCCAGAAACCCCGATGCCCGCAAAACACCCACCGCCACCATAAGGCCGATCAAAGTAGGCATAATCTGTATGACCGTGTGAAAACCGTCCTTCGCGCCCCGGATAAAATCCTCGTACACATTGCATCGGTTGGAAATGCCATAAGCCACAATATAAAAAAGGATGACAGGAATAATAATATTGGAAATGTTAGATAAAACTGCCGCCATAGATCATTCCATATATCGGTTTTATAAAATTTATGCAAAAGGACGCGCTTTTATCCCTGTAATGCAAATCCTGCGGCTTGTACATTGATTAATTGCCAAAATACTGCTACCATATATGATAGCAGCCAAAACCCGGCTGCTTCCCGACAAACTTTGATTTCATCCGACACAGCATCATGAATGCCTGTATCCGGAACGGAGATTTTTTATGGCACAGTCAAATACAACAGTTCTGGCCGCTTTGATCGGCCTGATCGCCTTTATGGCAGTTCTCACCATAGCAATCGACTTTTTTCTCCGCCGCAGGCGGGAGCGCCGCGTCAGCCGGATGGACGAGCTGGAAGGACATGACTTTGAGTTTTTCTGCGCCGATTTACTGCGGGCGCAGGGTTTTATCGACGTGGAGGTAACCCGCGGCAGCGGCGACTTCGGCGTGGACATTCTGGCGGAAAAAGACGGCGTCACCTACGCCATACAGCGCAAGCGCTACAGCAGCCCCGTCGGCGTGGAGGCCGTGCTGCGCACCTACGGCGGACAGGCCTACTATGAGCGCATGGTAGGCGCGGTTATGACAAACCAATATTTCACCTCTCCGGCGGTAGAAGCCGCTAAAAAGCTGCACATCCTGCTCTGGGATCGGGGATATATGGATACCATGATAGAGGAAAGCAGCCCCCCGCGACAGCCGCAAGGCCGGTCAACATGACCTCGATTCACCGTGAACAGAAATAAACAAAAAAAGAAAGGCAGAACAACCTATGGACAATCTGAGAAAATACCCACTAAATGAAGTTCCACACTACAAGGTACACGGCCGCACGGTTCCCGGCGCCTGCCCGCTTCCCCTCTTTTTCAACGGAAGCGCGGTGGAGCTAAATGTGTCCGGCTCCGAGCTTTGGGCTGATCTGGAGGTTAGCTGGCAGAACCTTGAAATGTGGGTGACCGTAGAGGTCAACGGCAAACTGATGAGCCGCCAGATGCTGATGCCGGGAAGCCAATCCCTGTGCCTGTTTCGCGGCATGAGCCCGGAGCCCGTCAAGAATGTGCGCCTCACCAGAGAGACACAGGCTATGGTTGAGGACGAGGACTGCTGCCTTATCGTTCGCGGCTTTCAGGCGGACGGAAACTTCCATCCCGTTCCCAAGAGAACATACACGCTTGAATTTGTGGGCGACAGCATTACCTCCGGGGAAGGCACCTACGGCCCGAAGGACGAATATGACTGGATTCCCATGTACATGAGCTACAGCCGCGATTACGCCAAAATGACGGCGGATGCGCTGAACGCGGATGCCTATATCATTTCCAAGGGCGGCTGGGGTGTCCTCTCCGCCTGGGACAACAACCCGGACTGCAATATTCCCTCACGCTACGAACAGCTCTGCGGCATCTGCTGCGGTCCAAAAAATGAGAGTCTCGATGCTTTTACACCCTACGATTTTTCTACAAGAAAAACGGACGCTGTCATCGTGAATCTCGGCACAAACGACGCCTCCGCCTTTCGGGAACCCGCCTGGCACGATCCCGCCACAGGCCGCTCTTTTAAGCAGCACATGAATCCCGATGGCACTTACCTGGAAGAAGACCTAACCCGCTTTGAGGATGCCGTTGTCTCCTTCCTGCATATGCTGCGTAGATGTAACCCGCAGGCTCATATTGTCTGGTGTTACGGTATGCTGGGCTACGAACTATCCTTCGCAATCAATGACGCCATGACCCGCTACACAAGAGAAAGCGGTGATCACAATGTCATCTTCTTACAGCTCCCCAACACCACGGAGGAAACCGTCGGCTCCAACGGTCATCCGGGAGAGCTCTCACACAGAAGGGCCGCGCGGGTGCTGACCGAGTATCTGAAGGATTATTTTAAAAATCAAACAGCGTAATCTAAGTACACGCCACACAAAAACAGCATTTCGGCATTATTGACTGCACTGCCGAAATGCTGTTTTATCATCTGCATATTTTTTATCTCTGCCTTTCCAGCTCCATCATCCCCAGTTTCAGCGCGCCCATAATGCCCTGCTTGTCGTCCAGGCTCTGCACCACGATATAGCTGTCCAGATCCTCGATCTCCCTGGTCTTGATGTAACCGTTTAACAGCTCTTTAAACTTCGCGCGCACCATGGGAAGGAGCTGTGTCTGGTGCATCACACCGCCGCCCAGAATAATACGCTGCGGGGATACGAGCATCACATAATTCACAAGCGCCTGCGCAATATAATGCGCCTCCATCTCCCAGACCTCTGCCCGGTCGGCAAGCTCTATGGCCTTTTTACCCCATCTTCCCTCGATGGCAGGCCCTGCCGCCAGTCCCTCCATACAGTTCTCGTGGAAGGGGCAGAAGCCTTTGTAGGTATCCTCCGGGAGCCTGCTCAAAAGTACATGTCCGCCCTCGGGGTGCATCATACCGTGCACAAGATTACCGTCCACAATCACGCCCACGCCCACACCGGTGCCAATCGTAATATAGATACAACTATGTAAGCCCTTCGCAATGCCCCAGGTGTACTCTCCCAGCGCAGAACCGTTGACATCCGTATCAAATCCCACCGGCACGCCAAGCTCCTTCTTAAATGCCCCTACGATATTGTAATTCTGCCACGCCAGCTTCGGTGTTGTCGTAATGTAACCGTAGGTTTCGGAATCCCTGTCCACGTCAATGGGACCAAAGCAGCCAATACCCAGTGCCTCAATCTGCTTCCCGCGAAAGAAATCCAGCAGTTTTGGTATCGTAATCTCCGGCGTTTCCGTAGGAATGGAAACCTGCTCCAGAATTTCACCGTTTTCGCTGCCAATCGCGCACACCATCTTGGTGCCGCCCGCCTCCAATGCACCTAATATCATATCGCTCCTCCATTCCGGGACATTTCCAGCCCCTCTTATTTTGATGTCCAACCTACGCCCATTCGCGTTTCTCTCCTATTCGCAGCGTTCAACCTACGCCCATTGGCAAAACACGTTTTCGCGCTCTGGCTGAACTGTCAGCTTACGATCTCCCTCGCCACAAACACGCCGCTGGCAGACGCGTGGGACAGGGAATGGGTCACACCGCTGCCGTCCCCGATGATATAAAGCCCTCTGTGTTTCGTCTCCAGATGCTCGTCAATCTCCACTTCCATATTGTAAAATTTCACCTCCACGCCGTAAAGCAGCGTATCGTCGTTTGCCGTGCCGGGCGCAATCTTGTCAAGCGCATAGATCATCTCGATGATGCCGTCCAGAATCCGCTTGGGGAGTACGAGGCTTAAGTCCCCCGGCGTGGCGGCGAGCGTGGGCTCTATGATACCCTCCTCGATCCGCTTGGCATTGCTTCTCCTGCCCCGCACCAGATCCCCGAACCGCTGTACGATCACGCCGCCGCCCAGCATGTTGGAAAGTCTGGCAATACTCTCCCCGTAGCCGTTACTGTCCTTAAACGGCTCCGAAAAATGCTTCGCCACAAGAAGCGCAAAGTTGGTATTTTCCGTCTGCTTCTCCACCCCCTCATAGCTGTGGCCGTTCACTGTCACAATCCCGTTCGTATTTTCATTTACCACAATGCCATGGGGATTCATACAGAAGGTTCTCACACTATCCTCAAACTTTTCCGTGCGGTAAACGATCTTGCTCTCATACAGTTCGTCCGTCAGATGGGAAAAAATCACCGCCGGAAGCTCCACCCGCACGCCGATATCCACACGGTTCGATTTCGTATGGATGTCAAGCTCCTCACAAACCTTCTCCATCCATTTGCTGCCGCTTCGCCCCACAGATATGACGCATTTGTCACATTCGTGTGCATCCTTATCACAGATCACACGATAGCCGTCCTCCGTCCGCTCCACCGACCGAACCGGCGTGTCAAAATGAAACTCCACTCTGTCCTTCAATTCCGCATACAGATTTTCGAGAACCACATAATTGATATCCGTCCCCAGATGGCGCACGGAGGCATCCAGCAGATTCAAGCCGTTCTGCAGGCACAGCTTTTTAAAATGCGTGCCCGCCGTGGAGTACAGCTTCGTCCCCTCGCCGCCATATTTCATATTAATCTCATCCACATAGCGCATCAGCTCGATGGCCTTTTTCTTGCCCACATATTCATGAAGCGTTCCGCCGAAATCGTTGGTGATATTATACTTTCCGTCAGAAAAGGCACCCGCGCCGCCAAAGCCGCTCATAATCGAACAGCAGGAACATTTCACGCAGGATTTCACCTTGTCGCCGTCTATGGGACAGTGTCTCTTTTCCAGCGCGTGTCCCGCCTCGAATACCGCTATCTTTAAATCCGGCTTTTTTTGTGTCAGCTCGTAGGCCGTGTATATACCGCCCGGTCCCGCACCGACAATAATCACGTCGTATCTCATACGCAGCACCCTCCAAACCATTGTCCGTTCCCTGTTTTCACCCGCTTTTATCCTAACACAAACGACAGCCGCGGGCAATAAGAACTGCCCTTTTTACCGTACGAAAAACTACTTGAAAAAAGCGATAAATGGTACTATGATGGAAACGTTGGCGTGCCCGGGCGCAGACAGATAGAAACGTGCGGCCGGACATGCGAAAAATACACAACGAAACGGGAGTTCATTTACTATGGAAAAGCTAAAACCGAAATTGTTTTCTGTCATGAAAACATACACAAAAGAACAGTTCATCAAGGACGTGATTGCCGGCATCATTGTCGCCATCATCGCTCTGCCCCTGTCCATCGCTCTGGCGCTGGCGTCGGGCGTCGGTCCCGAACAGGGTATCTATACTGCCATTGTCGCGGGCTTCCTGATCTCCTTTCTGGGCGGAAGCCGCGTCCAGATCGCAGGGCCTACGGCAGCCTTCGCCACCATTGTTGCGGGAATTGTCGCCACAAAGGGCATGGACGGTCTGATTCTGGCCACCATCCTTGCAGGCATCATTCTGGTTGCCATGGGTTTCCTGCGCCTCGGCAATCTGATCAAATATATTCCCTACACCATCACCACTGGCTTTACGGCGGGCATTGCCGTCACCATTGCCATCGGACAGATCAAAGACTTTCTGGGGCTGACTTATCCCGAGGGAACCGTAACGATCGAAACGATGGAAAAAATGGAAGCCGTTATCAGAAATATCTCGACCATTAACGTGCAGGCGCTCATCGTAGGACTGGTCTGCCTTGTCATTCTGATCATATGGCCCTACATTAACAAAACGATCCCCGGCTCCCTGATTGCCGTGATTGTCGGTATCCTGATGGTAAAGCTTCTGCGTATGCATGTGAATACCATCGGTGACCTTTATGAAATCAGCAATAAGCTGCCGAGTTTCCACCTGCCTTCCTTCACCATGAAGGACGTGGGCGATATCCTGCCGGACGCTTTCACGATCGCAATTCTTGCCGCCATCGAATCTCTGCTCTCCTGCGTGGTTTCAGACAGCATGATAAACTCCAAACACCGCTCCAACATGGAGCTGATCGCACAGGGCGTGGGCAACATCGGCTCCGCCCTTTTCGGAGGCATTCCCGCCACAGGCGCGATCGCAAGGACGGCCGCCAACATCAAAAACGGCGGGCGCACGCCTGTTGCCGGGATAGTGCACTCCATTACTCTTGTGCTGATTCTTGTGATCCTGATGCCCTACGCGGCTCTGATCCCCATGCCCTGTATTGCCGCCATCCTGTTTATGGTGGCCTACAACATGAGCGGCTGGCGCACCTTTGTGAATCTGGTGAAATCCTCCCCCAAGAGCGACATTATCGTATTGGTGCTCAGTTTTGTACTTACCGTCGTCTTTGATCTGGTGCTCGCTATCGAGGTGGGCATCCTTCTCGCCGCCATTCTCTTTATGAAACGCATGAGTGAAGTAACAGAGGTGGAGGGCTGGAAGTATATGGACGAGGAGGACGACCCCGACGCCCTCTCGCTGCGCGTGGTACCGGAACACACCCTTGTTTATGAGATCTCCGGACCTATGTTTTTCGCTGCGGCGGATAAAATTCTGCGCATATCTCTGCGCGATGACACCACTTGTCTGATTCTGCGGATGCGCAGCGTGAACGCCATCGACGCGACAGCTATGCACTCTCTGACGGAGCTTTTAGACAAATGCGAAGGGAGAGGCATCCGTGTCATCCTCTCCCATGTAAATGAACAGCCGAAAAAAGTCATGGACAAGGCGGGTTTCACCGCGCGCATCGGTGAGGAGAACTTCTGCTCCCACATTGACGAGGCGCTGGAAGCGGCTGGCAGGCACGCGTAACTGCGCGGTCTGCCATATCCTACTTTCCCTCCCCTTCTCCTTCCCTACACTTTCTCAAAAGCCACTGTCTGCTCTTTCATGGAAATTTTTCCGACCTTATAGCCATATGCAGACAGTTCCTTTTTATATGTCAAAAAGGAATGATCAATTGGCAGACCTGCAATTTCCTCAATCTCGGCATAAGTCAGCTTGAAGCTGTCCGTTCCATTTTCTTTTACCCAATTCCATAACGGGTCATACTTACTCATTCCGCATCAGTTCCCTTACCGCCTCCACAGCCACCCGAATCGCCATATCCGTATCGTGCACCACCGGGTTTTCCAGCCCCAGCTTCTCCCGCTCCTGATTTGCCACCACAAGAAAACAGGAGCCCGCCCGCACCCGCAGATAACTCGCCACGGTAAACAGCGCCGCGGACTCCATCTCGGAGGCGAGACAGCCCAGCCGTTTCCACGCCTCCCATTTGTTCATCAGTTCATAGCTGACCGGCTTCGTCTCCGGCTCGTGCTGTCCGTAAAAAGAATCCTTCGCCTGCACCACACCCGCATGGAACGGATAACCCTTGGCTTTCGCCGCCTCCACCAGCGCATTGGTCACCGCAAGGTCCGGCACCGCCGGAAACTCGATGGGCGCATACTCTCTGCTCGTTCCCTCCATGCGGATGGCTCCGGTGGCAATCACGATATCCCCGCTCTTTACCTCCGTCTGCATGCCGCCGCAGGTGCCGATGCGCAGAAACGTGTCCGCGCCGCAGCGCACGAGCTCCTCCATAGCGATAGCCGCCGAAGGCCCGCCGATCCCTGTCGAAGTCACACTGACCTTCACCCCGTCAAGAGTTCCCGTGTAAGTGATATATTCCCTGTTGTCCGCAATTAAAACAGGATCGTCAAAATACTGCGCGATCTTCACACAGCGTTTGGGATCGCCGGGCATAATCACATAGCGCCCCACCTCTCCCTGCGCCACCTGTATATGGTACTGTCTGCTTGCATCTTCCGAATAATTCTTCATACTAACCTCCCTGCTGCCGCTGTCTGTAAATCCGACTTGTCCCGCTCATTCATAAAAATGCTATAGTTCAATTATACAGATTTTCCGGCATAAAGGAAAGATTATATTTGTTTTAAGACGTCCACTCAATCGTCCCGCAGGCTATTTTGTCACCGGAATTTCCGGAGGGCTGGGAAATAAAGTCGTCGGGCTTTGCATGGATAATGACAGATCTTCCGATAATCTCCTGAATGGTATACCGCTTATCATAAAATACGCTGAAGGCATATCCCTGATTGCCGAGAAGAGGCGGCATGTCTCCGGCATGATCGGGATGCGGCATATTTCCTGGATTATAGTGCAGTCCCGTATGGCTGAAATGGTCGCTGCAGTCTCCCGAATCGTGTATATGCATCGCGTAAAAATTGCTGGAACCGGGCTGATTCACATTGGGAAGCCCGAAAATTTCCGCCTCCACCAGCACGCCGCCGTAAGTAGTGTGATAAAATTTAACGGCGCCGCTCAAATCGGGATTCTGCTCCCCGCCTCTGATCCACGCGATGGCTCCCGGATGGTTACGCATTAGAAGCTGTGTGAAAACGGCTCCCGGTGTCATATCGTAATTGGTCATAAGAATAACTCCTATGTGTTTTAAGGCTATCTTATGATGATTTTGCAAAGTGGTGCCTCGCAGTCAGACTACATATTTTCCAGGAAAAACGCCGTCCCGCTCACAACCCGCTCCGATATGAGCAGAAGCCTGCTTTTCAGAAAAGGCGTGAGAGCTTCCCGCGCCGCCTGTACATCCGCCGCCTCGTTGTTTCCGTCCGTAAATACAAGCACCACTTTGCTTCTCGCGTGAAACTTTTTTAAATAGGCAAACAATTCTTCATATTTCTTTTTTTGCGGGCAGGCATGGTAATCCTGAAACGCACCGCCTGTCATAAGCATTGCCATAGGCGTCACCTCCGACGTCATCTCCTGCCCCCAGAATACCAGATTCAGCCGGACATTCCGAAAAATCTCATTGCCTCTTTTCAGCGCTTTTACAACGGCCGCTGCCGCGTCCTGAAAGTCCGTCTTCTCCATGGACGTATCAATCACGATCGTCATTTCCAGATTTCCGCCGCGGTAATTTCCCGGCACATGCAAAATGGCATCTACCCGCTTTGCAATCTGCAGCGCACCTATCTCTGTCAGTTCCATACATTCACATCCTCCCTCCCGGCAGCCGCCAAGATGCCGGATCAATCCCCGGCCGGTTTTAAGCAAATTGCCCGGCTCGCTGCCCACCGAAATAAAATACGACACATTTCTCCACACTTCGACATATAGTATAGCAACAACAAAACCCACTTGCGAATCCGACAAGCCTTGGGAAGCAATGGAGCAAGGAGCAGATATGTCAAAAGAAGCGGAATGGGATAAGCGGTTTAACATCGGCGTTGATTCCATCGACAAAGCACACCGAAAACTGTTTTCCATCGTACACCGGCTGATCACATTAAGTAAGGATAAAACCAACGGACAGTGGGCCTGTGCCGAAGGTATCAAATATTTCAAAAATTACGCCATACAGCACTTTGCCGACGAGGAAGCGTATATGCGATCCATCGCTTATTCCGGCTATGAGATACACAAACGCCTCCACGATGACATGCGTGACAAAACACTGCCGGCGCTCGAAAAAGATCTCACGGAATCCGACTATTCCGAGGAATCCATCCATCACTTTATCGGCATTTGCGTCGGATGGCTCACCGCCCATATTATCATCGAGGACCGCGCCATCGCCGGTATGATTACAAACAAGTGGAAGACCGATCATACCGGTGCGGACATGGATGCGCTGGAAAATGCGCTGTCCGGCACCATACACGAAATCTTCCGCCTGCCGACACAGATTGTCAGCGAACATTACAGCGGCGAAAACTTTGGCAAAAGCATGATTATCCGCTTGACATACCTCTCCATAGACCATGAGGAGGTACAGATTTTTATGGCGCTGGAGGAAAGCCTTGTCCTGCGCGCCGTAAGTTCTATTTTGAATATCCCCCTAAACAAGATGGATCAGCTTGTCATGGCGATCGGTAAAGAACTTGCGATCCAGATAGCGGAACAGGTTGCCATACGCAGCGATCTGGCATTACAGTATCATCTGGTTAACAGTCATTTTATGACCGCAGAGCAGTTCCGGCAGGCATTTTACGCAGGCAATTTCGACTACAGCCTGTTATTCAACACCGGACGCGGTTACTTCGCTTTTGTCGTAAGCGTCTAAATGCCGCTAGCGTCTCCTTTTCCCTGCAATATACAACACCCCCGTCACAGTCACGACTACTGCCAACAGGACAATCGCAATCCCTGCCGCATTTCTCATCCCGCGACTTTTTGCCGCCGTACCCGCTTCGTCCGCCGCCGCTCCCTTTCCCGCATCCCGGTCAATATAGGCAATCGCGTAAGGCGAAAACTTATCGGTAGAAAATGTGATCGTATCCGGGTTGTCATCCTCATCCGAAAGCTGTGCAAATTCTCTGCTGCCATCCGCCTTTGTATGTAACCGCAGCACATAAAACCGCCGTCCCTCCGCCTTTAAATGCGCAGGCACCGCGAGCACCACCTGCAGCGTTGTCGGAAGCTCGGAAATCTCCTGTGTCTCTCCTTCCTTTGCCGCCGTAAGAGACACCTCAAAGTATTGTCCGATGTTCGTGCCCGGCAGCTTATTCTCTGCAAATCCCTGCTGTATCTGCGGCGTCTCCTTTCCGTTGGTGTTCTCTATATACAGGTCTATGGCCACCGGCCCATTGCCCTGCAGCATTTTCATCTTTTCTTCTCCGGACAGGAAATAGTCTGTCACCGCTTCAAAATTGTAGTAAGAAATCTCCTGTTCCTGATCCGAAAAATCATTGTGGATCGTCACTTGCAGATCCCCGGTCTCCAGCGCGCCGCTCATCAGCTCTGCGTCATTGTTCCCCTTTACAAGCCGCTCCGCCTCCTCCACGGAAATGCCAAGGTGTTTCAGCGTACCGGTCGGCCTGCTCTCCTGCTTCTGCCCTCCGTCGTCTTCCCCCGACGCTTTATCGCCGGTTTCTTCCGCGTCGTTGTCCCGGTCTGATTTCTCCTCTTTTTTGTCCGGATCCGTTCTATTATCCTTTGCCGTATCTTCTTTCTTGTCTGCCTGATCCGGCTTTTCCGTCTCTGCCGCACTGTTTTTGTCCTTTGCGGAAACTTCCGCAAAATCCACGGAAATGGTGTGATTTTCTCTTACATCAGAAAAATTATAAGAATTCATCCACCCCACCGATTTCCCGTCTACATATACCTTACTGACGGCATATCCGCTTTTGGGCGTCATCGTATAGAGGATGCCTTCGCCTTCCTTTACCGTGCTTTTGCCCGCAGGCGTAATCGTCCCGTTCTCAGAAGATGCGGACGCGGTAATCGTATAAGTTTTCGGCTGCTCATTTTTCTTGACAAATACCGCGGTAAACGTTCTGGATTCCCTGATATTGTCTAACCGCATTCTGCTGTCTTTGCTGACGGTTTTTCCGTTCTCCGTCCAACCGTCGAACTGATACCCCTCTTTCGCCCAGGCCTCAAGCGCTATGCTTTCCCCATAGTTTATATCCCGGCTTTCCGTCGCCGTCCCGCCATTGTTATCGTTCACATTTACATTAATGCGGCAGATTACCTTCTTAAACTCCGCCACATACGTCACGTCGCCGCGCACATTATTGACCGTATACCGGGAGTCCTGAGAAACCCGGCTGCCGTTTAACGTCCAGCCTTCAAAGGTAAAACCGTCGTTCGGAACCGCCGAAATCACGGCATTACCGCCTTCTCTTACCGTGCCGCCCCCGTATACCGAGCCGCCGTTTTCCGGGGAAGCCTTCACCTGAATCAGATAATCGGAGACCGGCAGGGTCACAAGAGCCGACGCGCTGTAGCTGCTGTCCTCTTTGGAAACCACTTTCACAATCAGCGAAGAGGCCGTCTCATCCGAAGCCACATTCAAAACTCCATTGCCGTCAATAAAGGTATTCCCGCTTGTCTGCCCGGAAACGCTCCAGGCCACCGCGCCGCTGAAAACGCCTTCCCCGGATACCGACACGATAAAAGCATACGTCTCTCCTTTTGGAACAACCACCGTGCCGGGAGAAATGCTGACGGACGTAATCAGCGGCGTTTCCGCAGTCGAATCTACCGATGCACCGTCCCCGATTTGCGCGGCATAACACGGCAGAATATCAAACAAAAACATCTGCACAAGCAGTAGATATGCCCCCAGACAATATATCCATTTTTTTCTCATGTTCCACCTCCTGCTGTCGCCGCATATTTTCCCCTAATTTGATACATGTATCGTCATTTCTCTGCGGACTTCCATACTTTAATTACAGTATAATGCACATATAAAAATTTGAAAAGCAGAGATCCTTTCAAACCTCTGCCTTTCTCGCCTTTATATATTCTCACGCTATTGTGCTTTTTCTTCATCGTTTCATCCCGTCAGATGGATATCAGTTGATCCCCGTTATGCGAAGCTCCCCGTCCACGGACTTAAAAATAATGTTCGGCGTCGCGTCTCCCATAACGACACCCGTCATGGTTTCTTCCAGGGCGGAGACGTCCACCGCAGCAATCACCGCGCATCGTTCGTCCGTAAATATGGTATCGGCTCCCAGCGCCATGAACGCCTCTTCACTCTCCACAACCTCGCCGTTTACCGCCAGCGGAAACGCGCTAAGCAAAGCCAGCGCTTCCATATCCTTCGCCGCCACCGCCGCCTGCACCTGCTCTGCAAACGCCGCTGTTTCACCGTCCGCCGCCTGCTCCTCCAGAGCCTCAAAATTATCGTTCTTTTCTTCCGTCTCGCTCTCCGTCGGCGCCGTTTCCGGCTCCGCTTCCTCTGTTCCGTTCTCTGACTGCACCACATCCACTGGCTTTATATCCACAGCCCCGGTTTCCGCCTGCTTTTGCTCACCGCATCCCACGCATCCAAGAACCACTGCCCCCACAATCAATAGCCGTTTCCATTTTTTCATCCTTTTTCCTCCCGTTTATCCCTGATTTACCATGTCTGCAATATTCTTCATGAATCTGCATTTAATATACTATCTGCCCCGCTTTTTTTCGTCAATTTCACTTCTTCGCATTTGCCTGTTAATTTTTCGCAATCGGGCCAAAATTTCCCCGAAGAATCGGTTGATAAACCAGCCCCCGGCTCGATATAATTGATATTGACATTACAGCATTTCGACATGCTTCACAAAATGCACGGAAGTGGAAAGGAACCGATCCCATTATGATAATCACAATCTGCGACGACAGCATTAAGGATCTTCTGCACACGGAGAAGCTGTTATTAAAATATAAATCGCTGCACCCGGACAGGGACTTTGAACTGGAAAAATTTTCTGATCCGTCCAGACTGTATCAGCAGATTTCTGCCGGAAAGCTGACAGATATTTATATCTTGGATATGCTGATGCCACGACGTACCGGAATCGACATAGGCAACCTGATTCGGACATCCGGCTGTGAGAGTGTAATTATTTATATTACCTCCTCGGAAGATTACGCCCTGGATGCTTACGGCGTGCGCGCAGTGAGATATCTGTTGAAGCCCGTTGATGAAAACAGACTGTTTGAAGCGCTGGATTATTCCCTCTCCTACACGAAGCTGCGGGTAGACTCCCTCTGTCTGATTAAAACAAAAGGGGGCCTTCTGCAAAGACCCTACTCCAAGATAGAATATGTAGAAAACGCCGGCAGAAAACTGGAAATGCATATGCTTGACGGCGAAGTCCTGAAAAGCCTGTTTATCAGAAAATCCTTTGAGGAAGAGACAAAAGAGATTGTGTCACAGAGAAATTTTCTGCAGATCCACAAATCTTTTCTTGTCAATCTGGATCATGTCAAGCAGTTGACTCCCGACAGCGTTATCATGGAGTCCGGCAAGCGCCTTCCCGTCAGCCGGGCAAAGGCTGCCAATGTGAAGCGCGAATATCTGCTCTATGTTTCCAGGAATATAGGTGGGGGAACACCATGACCGCTGTGCTTTGTGTGAAAAATATATCTTATACGATGAGCCATATTTTCTTTTTGGTATTTGTCTATCTGTTTACAATACCCCGCTACTCCAAAAAGAAGACGCTGGTTATCTGCGCTCTTTCCTTTGCCTTTACAACGATAATGAGCCAATTAAAGATGATTGTGCTTCCGGACAACGCATTATTTTACTTTATTATAACGATCATTCAGATCATAGCTGCGCAGCTTACCGGACTGCTGATCTCCGAAAGGCGGAATGCCAAAACGCTGTTTGTGGGCCTCAGCGCCTCCAACTATGTTCTGGTCGGAAGCATCATTGCTTCTATCCTCTACATTTTTACAGACAATATCACTGTGTCGCTGACCGGAAACCTTCTGGCGCACATTATCATTTTACTGATATTTTACAGGAAAATCAGAACCATTATTTTAAGATTCTGCGAACGAGATATGGAAAAGAACGGTTGGGAAATTTGTCTGATTCCCATATTCTTTTACTGCGCATTTTCCAGTATTGCCTTTTTCCCCTATACTCTTTATGACCATCCCGAAAATATTCTTGTCAGCATTTTTTTAATGATTGCCATGCTGGTATCCTATGTGGTAGTGATACACTATCTGGACAGCGAGACAAAATATGTGACGGAGCTTTGGAAAAACGCCGTGCTCAAATCCTACGCCAAGGGACTGGAAAACCAGAACTATCTTGTAAAGCAGTCAGAACAGAATTTAAAAGTGCTGCGGCATGACATGAGACACTACTCCATGATGATTGACTCCCTGCTAGATCAGGGGGAATACGATGAAATCAGAAATATAACCGGGCACATTGAGGAAGTGGTAAATGGCAATAAAATTAAACGTTACTGTGAAAACTCGATTATCAATATTGTTCTCATGAATATAACGGAGCATGCGGCAGCCTTTTCCATTGCACTGCATCTGGACGTACTGGTTCCAACTCATATTCCCATCAACGAATATGAATTTGCCCTGACCCTTGCAAACCTTTTTGAGAACGCGCTTATCAGCGCAAAGCAGGCGGACCCCGACAAAAAGTATATTGATGCGAAGATACACTGCACGAAAGAATTTCTGCTGGTCGATATGGTAAATGAGTGCGCGGAGGAAATTCATTTTGACCCCATAACCGGGCTGCCCAAAAGCAGGCGCGGCAAAGGACATGGCCTCGGTATTCAGAGTGTGCAGGATTTCTGCAGCGAAATGGGCGGAACCATCGACTTCTACTGTGAAAACAATCGGTTCCGCATTATTCTGTACGTGAAGTTTTAGCCGCATTCCTCGCAGGACGAAAACCTCCCTGTCACGGCCTCTGTATCACAAACGTGTCTTCAAGCAAAAGCCAGTTCGGGCGGAAAAACCGCATGATCTGCCAGTAGCCCATCCCCCGCAGGCCATACTCTGGCAGAAGGGCGAATTTGGTCCGGTAACTTCTCACATCCTCAAACCATACCTCATGAAGTAGCCCGTCTTTTTCGTATCGAAAATAAGGCGACTGCGCCACCTCGTCAAACTCGATGGGGACACCGGCCTCCACCGCGATCTGCACGGCCCCCAGATTACTCACTGTGGTCGCTCTGGAAGATCCCTGTACAAAGGGCAGCGTCCAGTCATACCCATAGTTTGGTATCCCCAGATCAATTTTGGCCGGGTCAATGCGGGTGACGGCATATTCCACAACCCGCCTCACCTGATCGATGGGAGCCACAGCCATGGGCGGCCCGTAAGTATATCCCCACTCGTAGGTCATAAGCAGCACACTGTCAGCCGCTTCCCCCAGAAGCCCGTAATCCTTTCCCTCGTACAGAAGACCCGCCTGCGTGTCGGAGGTTTTCGGCGCCAGCGCCACGGAGACATGATAGCCGTAGGGCGCAAGGTAATTTCTCACATCCGCCACAAAATTGGCAAAGGGAATCCGATCTTCAGGGCGGATGTACTCGAAGTCGATGTCCACGCCCTGAAAGTTCTTTTCCTGCACAACCGTTAAAAGATTGGCCAGCAGGTTATCTTTTGCGGCTTCGTCGTTCACCACCGCAGTGATGAGAAAATTGTTGAAATTTCCGTCCGGCCCGAGCGGTGTCAGGGTGAGAACCGGGCGCACGCCCTGCGCAAGCGCGGTGTCGATCATAAAGGTATCGTCCACCGTCGGCGGAACCAGATCTCCCTCCGTCGTGAAGCCATAGGAAAAGACCGAGAGCGAGGACAGATAGGGAAGAGTCTCGTCTAAGACGCTGCGCTGAATAAAGGGGTACGCATAGCCGTTCACCCAAGCCGGATAGGAGGGTTCTTCATTCTCCCCGGAAGATAAAAGAAGCGCCTGCCCGACCGCCAGCGGATACGGGTAGGCAAGTTGATTGTTATAAATGATGGAAGACGCAGATATTCCGTAGCTCTGTGCAATAGAATCTACCGTGTCGCCTGATTGTACCACATATATTTCCATAGTGTATTCCCACAGGGTTTTACTTTATTCTATGCAGCTGCCCTATGATATGCTTCACTTCCGGAAGATACATTCTACCGAATAGATTCAAGTGATTTAAGAGATGGTAAAGATTATAGACGTCTCGCCGCTGTTCATATCCCGGCTGCAGGGGCGACACTTCCTGATAAGCGTCATAAAAAGTCCGCGGAAATCCCCCGAAAAGCTCCGTCATGGCAAGGTCCGCTTCGGCATGTCCCACATAAACCGCCGGGTCGATCAGCCATGCGCTGCCATCATCCCCCGTAATCACATTTCCCGACCACAGATCGCCATGCAGCAGTGACGGACATGCCGGCTCTACAAGAATTTCATCCACCCTCTCGAGAAATCCGCATATCTTCTTCCAATCCCCGTTGTCAAAATATCGGGCGGCATCCCGAAACTGCGGCTCCAGACGGCAATCCCGAAAAAAACAATCCATCCGTCATACCCGGTATTCACCTGCCTGCGTCTGCCAATATAATTGTCACCGTCAAAACCGTATTTTCCATCAGGAACCATTCCGGCTGTTGACGCCCGGTGCATTGCCGCTAACTGTCTGGCAAAATCCTCCCAATAATTTACACCGCGGGTTTTACCGGAAATGAATTCCAACAATAGGAAAGCACATCCGCCCCTGTCCTCGTCCGTTCCCACGCCAAGAATACGCGGCGTGCCAATCGTCTTCGTCCCGGCAATCGCAGCCAGCCCGGCAGCCTCCGCGGTAAAAAAGGAAAGGTTTTCTTTCGCATTGGTTTTCATAAAAATACGCCTGCCGCCTGTCAGTGTCAGGCTGTACGCTTCATTGATATCACCGCCGGAAATCGGGCTGGTCTTTTCAATTTTTGTCTCTTCTCCGAAAAGGAGCCGGATGGCGCTTTCGAGAGAACGGAAATGTGGTGGTGTATTCATATTGTTTTTCCCTCTTTTATTTATTAATCTCCCACCGCCCTTTTCTGTCAGACCCAATACGGGATATTCTTCCTGATTCCTCCATCGCTCTTAAGCCCCCTTGTGCCAAGTTAATGAGACGATTATTTGAAAAATTCCGTCTATATGTCTGCAGCCTGAACTACACAGGTGAAATTTTTCTACATATCCGAAACAAACTGATCCGGATATGTATCGCTTCCACAATAACCGCAAACTCCCATTCTCGGTGAATTGCAAATCGGTAAAAGCATTTCCTCTCCGCACTCATGAGTTGCGGCACAGTCTTCACACAGCAGCCCGTTTCCTTCATAAAAGCACTCCGCACATATGTACGCCGCCGGCTTCTTCCCGCATGCATCACACAAAATTTCAATCGGATTATTTCTGGACAAAATAATCAATTTCTCTTTCCTGTCACTTCTGACCCTACAATTTACAACCGTTATCATAAGTTCTGTAGTAGATCCAAAATCATATTCATAACCAAATGTCATTCCTTTTTCTAAGACAGATTTCAATTTACAATTCATACTTTTTGCAGGTTTACCCCAAAAGAAGTCATTCTGCGGGGCAGCATCATAACTGATGCCGTCTATTTCAAACGCACTCAAATGCCCGCAGCATTCTACCCATATATCCCGCAAAAACTGATCCAAATCCTTTAAGCTCGCCGTTTCTTTTATCTCCACATACAGCCAGTAATCTCTGTTATATTTTGGATAAATAGACAGTTCAAAATATCCACATTTCTTACTGCCGATTTCTTCTGCCCATTTTTTCTGGCGTTCTTCACAAACCGACAGATGTCTATTCATATAACTGAATGTGTATTCTTTTCCACAATATTTACATTTTCCTTTTGTACGTTTTGCCATTTTCTGCTTCCTCCCTGCGTCATCTTTTGAAATAAAAACTTTTTTGTTTTATAATTAACATATATTTCCGCCATCTATAATTTTTGCCACGACATATTCCTCTACTCTGTCATAAAAATATTGTGCAAATCCCAATATCCATCTTTTTTATAAGTATGTCCCAAAAAACTTTGCCTCTCAACAGTCTTTCATAAAAATAATACTAAAACGGAAAGCCCTCAGACTCTCTGTCTCCTATCTTTTATCTTACAATACACCACCGCTACCCCCGTACTTACCGCCGTCGCCACAATCGCCGGCGCGATAATCCCCGCTGGGTTCACGCTCCCGTACTGACTCCTGTAAGCAATCATGTTCACCGGTATCAGCTACAAGGAAGAAATATTCAAAATCAAAAACATACACATCTCATTACTTGCAATGCGCTCCCGCTTTCCCCCCGCTTCTTTCCCATCACTCAGATAAGCCGAATTTCCCCTCTCCGCCTCCAGCCTCGTCAATTCCTTCATCGCTTTCAGCCCGCCTTGTGTCAAGTTACTGACACGAACTTTGCGAAAATATCTTGTAATAATGGTTATTCCTCTCTCTTATTGTTGAATAATGCCAAAATAAGAAAAGCAATATAATAAAAGCAGGATACATCTTATTATAAAATTTCCGTTCTTAACGATTACTGTATATTTAAAATATCAGGTCAACCACCATCCTTAATTTGCGCCACTACATATTCCTCTACCCTATCGTAAAAATACTGTGCATTTGATATCTGTTCTTCAACCTCTTTTTTCGATATTACAAAATAGTCATTATAGTCGCTATCGCTACGAATATCAAAGGCTTCCGATATGATATCTGACATAGATACATCGAATATCCCTGTTTTTATATATTCTTTGCGAAAATAAGCGCCCACCGCAGAATGTTTTGAAAAGTCTATGGAACTTAATGCTAATACACTTCGCATACAATGAAAAACAGCATAATAAGAACGATTTGCCGCACCCTTGTAATCCGATATTTCTATCAATGCTTTTGCCGATATAATACATTGTCTCGCTGTCTCTAAACGATATATAGCTAAATCTGCCCTTGCTTTATCCATAAATACTCACGCCTTCCTTTTCAATGTTTTGATAAAAAGGCTGGTACTTCATATTGTTTTCATAATCATCACTATTACGTGCAAGAAGCGAAACCATAATATCATTTTTTAAACCAACGCGGCTTGCAATTCTACTAATTTCTTTTCGTCGTTGCATTATTTCTTTTTGATCGCAATTCAATAAAATCATGATATCAACGTCTGATTCCAAATTAAAATCCCCACGTGCATATGAACCGTACAAAATAATACGTTCAATCTTTGCACCAAATAATTTTATCAATTCTTCATATACTTCAGACGTAATATTTTCTATCTTTTCTTTCATTTCTTGATACCTCATATATTTCTCAAATCCCAATATCCATCTGCTTTTTATAAGTATATCCCAAAAAACTTTGCTTCTCAACACTCTTTCACAAAAATAATACTAAGGCGGAAAGTCCTCAAACTCTCCGCCACCTGTCCTTCACCTTACAATACACCACCGCTGTCAATGTACTGATAAACGTCGCCACAATCGCCGGCGCGATAATCCCCGCCGGGTTCACGCTCCCGTACTGACTGCGGTAGGCAATCATATTCACCGGGATCAGCTGCAAGGAAGATATATTCAGTATCAAAAATGTACACATCTCGTTGCTGGCAACCCTGCCACTCTTCCCATTTGCCGCTGCGGGCAGCTCACCGCCTCCCTTTCCTGCCCTGTTCTGCTTTTTTTTTCCATCCGCCAATATGCCTTCCCCTGACAAAGCATACCCCGGATTCCCCCGCTCCGCCTCCAGTTTCGCCAGTTCCTCCATTGCCTTAAGCCCCGCCGGCGTACACGCCCAGCCCAGCCCCAGCACGTTGGCAATCAGGTTTGTGGCGATATACTCCCTTGCCGGATGCCCTTTCGGGATGCGCGGAAAAAGAAAGCTGATGAAGGGTTGTATGCCTCTCGTCAGCTTTGCAATCAGACCCGATTTCTGTGCGATCTCCATAAGCCCCACCCACAGCGCCATCACACCGATCATGGTGATGCAGAGGGATACCGCGTCCCCGGCGGAGTCAAGCGCCGCGTTTGTCACCTCCGCCATTTTCCCTGTGAACGCGCCGTACACGACGCCGATCAGAATCATAAATGCCCAGATATAATTTAACATGAAAACCTCTTTGGCATACCGTCTCATTGACAGCAGACTGCAGCTGTATGAACCACATGCCGGAATACTATCTTCTTACTTCCAGTTTATGAACTTCACCGCATAATATGTTTACTGTCTTTTTGCCGCTCTCGCGCTTTTCCGCTCTCCGCCTCCCATATCCATCACCCCCATAACAGAAATGTCAATTTCCGACGCATCCACCAGTTCTGTGGTGTCCGCCCTCTGTTCCTCATCCGTGGCGGGTATCGTGCCGTCAATCTGTCCTTTGACACTTTCTGCTCGCAGCATTACCGTCTGATACAGCATTTCCGCGCCCGCCTCATACTCCTCATAGGAATAAAGCGCGGTAGGGTCCGTTTCCACCAGCGTGTCAATCCTGCTTCGGATTCCCCGGTAGACTTCCTCAAACCGTCCGTTCAGAACATACTCCTGCGAAAGCTCTCTCAGATACTCGTGATAGCGGGAGAGATATGTCTCGTTCTCCAGAAGCGCGTCAAAAAATGTCGTCCCCTGAAAAGGCGTATCCACCGCATCATTGACTACTTCCGACGCGCCACTCTCCCGCCCCTGATTCATACCGCCAAAAGAAAGGTTGTAATCCCACGGAAGAATATTCAGCATACCATTGTATTCATACAGATAGTAGTTGTGCGCCATATTCCCGGAAAGGCTGTCAAGGTTTACGGAAAACGCATGTACCGCCATATATTTTAAGATGTTATCCACGTCCAGATATTTCTCAAGGTCGGTCCCCTCGCTGATGTTTTTGAGCGCTGTGACTACCCTGCTGTGATCGGTCTTCCCGGAATCCGTCACCTCACTGTCCCATATGTCAGAGTAGCTGGACAGTTCCTCATCCGTGTAATTGAGATTTGCGCCGTTCCCACCGCCCATAGCATGATCGCCACCCGGCGGCATCTTTCCCGCAAAATCCGGCATTTCTCCGCCCGAAAACTCCACTTCCCCAGCCTCCCGCTCTTGCCCGGTTTCTGCAGAGTCAAAGTCTACGTCACCTAACAGTACCTTTTCCGCAAAATCCGGCATTTCTCCGCCCGGAAACTCCACTTCCCCAGCCTCCCGCTCTTGCCCGGTTTCTGCAGAGTCCGTCCCGGCGGCATCGCCCTTTCCGGCGTGCCGGGGCGGCTCCCCGTCAAACCCGGACGGCTTTCCACTGAAATTTCCGCCCTTAAAACCGCCGCCCATCTGCATACCGTCAGGCTTATATAACTTGCCGTCCCCGGTTCCGTAGTTCCGCAAAAGAAAGCTTTCCTCTACTGCTTCCAACGCCAGATATACGCCAATATATTTGCCGTTCACCGAAACTTCCGCATAATTATACAGGGATGCGTCCGCCCCCAGATACTGATACATATCATAAACCACAGCCTCCTTCATGCTGGTGGCATCCGCGTAATTATTGTTTAAAATCAATTTATCAAGCCCCAGACAGGTCTGCCCTTCCACATAATGGTCAAATTCCAGTTTTAAACTGTATCTGTCCGTGTCGGGATTCATGGCAATCGCCGACAGACTGGTATTTCCCTTCGGCCGGATTCCTACATTGCATATTTTCTGGTCATTGACGAGCACATCACAGGAATAATACTCCTCCGCCATGGCGTTTTCCAGCATATCCGCCCATTCCTCTTCCTCGATCTGGATATCGACACGCATAAGCTTTTCCGTATCAAACAGTGCCGTCTCGTATGCCATCGGCACTTCGACACCGCCCAGTGTCTCTACTACCTCCTGCGAAAGCCCCATCAGCCAGATGCAGAACGCAACGGCGGCAGCCATCATCACGCTGATGATCTTCGTTATATGTTTACAAGAAATCATACGTCACCTCGTTTCCGCGCGTCAGGACATATACTCCCCGTTGTAGCTTACAAGGGTAACATTTCCCACGCCCTCGATCTCATGCAGCCTGTTGACAAAGGACGTTGCCGCATCCGCCAGACGGACCTCCGCCGTCAGCTCAATGCCGCCCTCATTCACGGTTTTGGACTTTACCAGAAACCGTTTCAGCACCGTCCGCGCTATCTGTGCCGCCGCATCCTCCGCCTTTTCATCCTTACAATTCAAAATCAGAATATAGGGATGCTCATGTATCTTCCGGCTGGCAAACAATAGCAGGATTATGCCGATGATTGCGGAACCGATCACCGCCAGCGGAATCATCCCCGCACCGATTACAATTCCCGCCGCAATCGCCCAGAACAGATACACAATCTCAACCGGCTCCTTGATCGCCGCCCGGAAACGCACGATAGACAGCGCGCCCACCATGCCGAGAGACAGCACCACATTGGACGTCACCGCCATGATCACCAGTGTTGTCACAAGGGAAAGTCCCACCAGCGTCAGCGCAAACCCGGACGAATACATCACGCCGGTAAATGTCTTTTTATAGACCACGAAAATAAACAGCCCGATAACAAGGGCAAAGAGCATTCCGATCAGCGTATCAAGTGCCGAAAACTGTGTAACATTCTCCAAAAAGCTCGATTTAAATATATCGTTAAAAGTCATTTTTCTTTTCCTCCTTTTTCTTAACCAAACCGTCTGCACGCCTCATATTTTGAAAACGCCGTCTGCCGCAACGTATTGATCTGGACAAGCCTCTGTATCATTTCCGGAAGGAATGCGTCATATTTCACTTCCAGAACCATATCCCGCGGCGCCTCCGCCGTATCGATATCTGCAACTTTCCTTTCCAGAAAATCCCGGTGGAACAGCGTCGTCCGAATATCCGAATCAAAGGTAATCCGCACGTTTCCCGCCCGGTAAATATAAGGCTCGCGCATATAAGATACGAGCACCCTCGGGCGAAGCATCTGGTAACGCATTTTTGCGTAAAGCTCCCGCACCAGCGGCGAAGGATGCCCCCGCATCCCATTCGTGTTCCCTGCCAGCAGTTCCCTGCACTCTTCTTCCGTAATCTGCGCATCAACTTTCATGCAGAGGTTGTTATCCTTAATCTTCTTTTCCAATGTCAGATAAGAAAAATCATCGTTGTAATATCTGATTCTGAACTTCTCCCGCATCGGAACACCGTTCATCTTTTCCCGCAGCGCTTTATCGGCATAATTGTCGAAATAGATGCTCCGTATCAGATATTTTCCGTCCGCTCCCGTATGTACGTCGCTTTGCATGACTGTCCGCAGACGGTTTCGCAGTTCTATATACTGCGCATAGCCGATCCGGTATTTCAGCTCATGCCGGAATTTTTCTGTCTGATTCACACGTTTTCTCCTTTCCGTGCCTTGCGGGAACTGTTTCCTTCTTTCACAGTTCCCGCTAAAGCGTATTCTCTTTTTTGCATCAAATATGGGTAAAGTATAGATGTCTTTCCTAAAATGTACTTAAAAACAGATGTGATTTTTTGATGAACAATATGAGCGGAGTCAATCGCATTGCATATTTTCCCCGCCAAACACCGCCAGCCAAACAAAATCCAGTTCCCATGCTTCAAAAATATCACTTCTGCAGCCAATGTCATTAAATTTGGTTTCACCTACTGTTCAGTTTAGACAGTGTCCTATTTCGGCTAAATGCTATTAGGTGGGTTTTATGCAAAAATGCTTGCGTCGGCAGAACTGGTATGATAGAATGTACACGAGATTTCAAGAACATAGCGATGTACCGATTGATGCTGCGCCAACAGGATCGACGGATAGGCAGGCAAGTGCCACACAAGACGGGGAAAGACTGTTGTAATACAGTCCCTTTGTGCCCATAAACATAGCGGGGTGTAGGTGTGGAAACGCATTTGCATCCCGTTCTTGATTTCTCACGGAGTCTTCCCCGGCGTCAGAATGTATTCTGGCGCCCCGGGAGCACTCGGTGGGAGATCGGAGTCGAGAGACTGCGGTTACATTGCGATACTGCAGTCCTTTTTTTTGCCATTTTATAAAAGAAATCGTGAAATGGCTGCAGCAGGAAACTACATTTGATGTAAAAATTAAGGCACTGAATTATTCCGGCAAGTGGCGGGTCAGTGATGCAGAATAAGAGGAACGAAGGGGATTGATTATGGGATATCGGACAATAGAAGAACTGAATCATAGATACGGCATAGGACCTAAAATTCCTGAGTTAAAGGAATATGCGGAGGGAACGGATTTCAAGTCCTGCGTGATTCGTTTTTTTTATAACCGCTGCGAAGGCTTGGAGTATGATTTTTCGAAAAATACGGATGACAGAACAGGGAAAAGCAATAAACCCGGAGTGATTCCATTTAATATGGAGAAGGATATAGACAGACTGTGCATGCAGAAAGCAATGGAAAGATTTTTGGACAGTGGTTGTGCGACGGATGCATTTGATGTGTATTTTTGTTATCTGGAAATATTTTTCGGCGCTTATGAGAAGACGAGAAAAATGATTGAAATGCTTTCTGAATATGAGATCAATGGAAGCGCGCTCCTTATGAAGCACAGGGATCATTACAGTCATTCGGTTTATGTGTTTGCTTTGGGACTGGCCGTTTTTGATACGAGCAAAGCATTTCGCCGGGCTTATGCAAAAGCTTATAAAAATAAATTTGGAACAGCAGAAGAAGATTCGCCGGAGGCTGCAAACCACTTTTTGAAATATTGGGGACTTACAGCGCTGTTTCATGATATAGGTTATCCGTTTGAACTTCCATTTGAACAGGTGGAAGCATATTTTGAGAGCGCAAATAGGGACGGATATAAACGTAAAGACGGCAGATTCCACATTGCATATACGGATGTAAACACATGGGTAAAATTTTCAAAGGATGAAAAAGATGCCATTCAGACTGCAGCAGGAAAGTTATATGACACAACAGATGATTTGTTTGCGGATTGGATTTGTGAAAAGCTTGCCGCAAATAAGGAAAACTATGAAATTTTACAAAACCCGGAGGAATTAAAAAAGAAGCTTCAGGAAAAGACTGCATCTCCAAAGTCATTTAACTATTTTATGGATCATGCGTATTTTTCGGCAAATATTCTGCTCAGGCAAATCTTGGAAAACAGGGAGGAAGCGTTGAAGGAGGAAGATGTGGATGCGGTTGTCGCAATACTGCTCCACAACAGTCTGTTCAAGCGAACCATAGCCCATAATGGCAATTATAACGATGAAGATAATATTCCTTTTCCGATGGAAAACTATCCACTGGCATATTTGTTAATGCTCTGTGATGAATTGCAGTGTTGGGACAGAAACGCATACGGACGCAACAGCAGAACCCAGCTGCACCCGATGGACTGTCAGTTTGCGTTTAGGGATAGTGGTATATTTGCAACATATCTTTTTGACCGGTCAGAGCAATACCGCATAGATGAGGCGGTTCAAAATAAGGATAAAAAAGGCGTCAAACCATATTTTGAATTTGTAAAAGAGAATGCTATGACGGATGTGGAACGTGATATCAGAAAAATAGTCGATCTGGCAGATCAGGCAGATCAAAATGAGACACGGTTGTATTTGAATATAGATTCAAACTTAACGGATAAGAAATCAGTTAAACGCAGCGTGTCATCAAGCCGCTATATGCATCTATATGATTTTGCCGTCGTTTTGAACGGAAGATATGTGGAACAGTATAAGAGGAGCACAGGGGAATTGAAACCGGGAGAGTATCTCTCCAAGGAAGATCTGTATCGGGAATTTGATAAGCTTTCGCTGGAATACAAGATGTCAAATGTTTTGCAGGCAAAAGAATTTGCGAACCATTTGGATAAAATCGGATGCTTTTATTCTGATGTGCCAAACAATAACGAGCTGCTAAGGGAGTTTTCAAAAGAACAATTGATTGAAATGGCGAAATGGGAACATATTCGTTGGAATAAAGAAAAGACGGAGATGGAGTGGAGATATGCGGATCGGTCAGTATATAACGAGATCGGGAGAGAGATTTTACGGCTTCATGAGCTGGTGATTAACGGTTTTGAGCGCCTCGGAGAAAATCAGGAGGAATGCGGGAAAGAACACTTTGAACAACTGCCTGTTGAGGAGAAGTTAAAAGATGGTGAACCCCTTAATTTGATGCTTGAAATGCTTAGGCAGGAAGATGGCGTAAGCATCTATCAGTTTGTAGGAGAAACAGAATGAAAAACGTAAAGAAGTTTATCCCCTTATTAGGTGCGATTCCGTTTATCCTTGGTTCTTTGGGGTACTATATGGCGGGTGTCCCATTCGCAGATGCATTGTACGGGGCTTTTACCCTATATTTTTCGTCGCCCTCCGCTGAAGGATATAATGGTTTAATTGAAGCGGCACGCTGGACAGCGCCGGCAACCACGATAACAGCCTTTGCGTATCTGCTGCGAAGCGCGTGGGAAAAGTTGACGTGGTTTGTAAAGAGCCGGGCAAAAGACAGCATTGCAGTGTACGCCGAGGCGGATTTCTCCATTGAGGATTATGCCGGCAAACCGGTGATATATGCAGGAAAAAGATCATTCCAAAGGCAAAATCGCAGATATTACTTTTTAAGACGGACCGTGAGAATATTGAATTTTATGAAGCAAACAAAAAGCAGCTTCAAAATAAAAAAGTATATATTGGAATAAGGGAAATAGAACTTGGCTTTTTCAGAGATTCCAAGGCGGTATTTTTTGATATCAACGGTACAATTGCCCGCTTGCTCTGGAAAGAAATTAAAATATGGACGTTTGGGAAAAACAAGATAACTATTGTAATATATGGGGATTCTGTATTGGGACAGAGCATTTTATCCGCAGGATTATTGATAAATCTGTTCCATGTGGATCAACAGGTGGATTACACCTTCATAACGGACTGCCATTCCTATGAGAGAAAGCATAAAGATATGGAACTATGGAATGCTGACCGCATTTGCTATGTTTCAAAAGAGGATAGAACAGCAGATGAAACGCTGGAATCGGCTGATGTGGTAATTGTGGCGGACGAGGTTTCTCTTGACACGTTACAGACGATTTGTGTATGTACACGGTCTAAAGACATTTATTACTATGCGCCCAATAAAAATCCAATCTCTGAGTTGCTGCATATGGAATCTCTTCATCCGTTTGGGAAAACTGAACAGATTTTTAGCAATGAAAATATCCGCCGGGAAAAGATGCTTGAGAATGCGAAGGAATTACATCAGAAGTATCAAGAAAAACATGCGGGTACGGAAAACTGGGAAAATTTATCCGGCTTTTTGAAATGGTCTAATATTTCCGCGTCAGATTATTTGGATGTTATGAAGCAGTTAAAGCCGGGCGCCAGTGATGAAATGCTGGCAAAATTGGAACATATCAGGTGGTCGAGATTTTATTCCCTGAATTACTGGAGCTATGGGACGCCGAAGGCTGGAAAAAATAGGGATGAAAAATTAAAAATACATAAGTGCCTTGTTCGGTATGATGAGCTTACACAAGAGGAAAAAGAAAAGAATCTGGATGTGGTGAAGCAGATGTATACGTGATTATGGAACAAGGATAAATCTTAGCATGCGCATAGAGAAATGAAAGGAGATTACAGGAAATGGGACTGTCAGCAGAGGAGAGTCAAAGAAGGAGAGACGATGAGCGGGTAAAGTATATAACAAAACATATCCGCAATGCGGATTCAGAGGAGGATTATGTCTTTATAAGCTATAAAAGCGACGATTGGGAAAGAGTTCTTGGGGATATCGTGTATAAATTGGTAAAGGTTTATGGACTTAATGTTTATTTTGACGGTGATTTTAATGGTCATAATCCTTTGTGGACGGAACAATTTCCTGAAAACATGGAAGCAAAAAACTGTCTTGGCGTTCTGGCATTTATTGACGATTTGTATACGCAAAGCTACGCAACATTGATGGAGCTTCTCTACAGTCAGGCGGGGTGTCAGGACGGAAATATAGGCTACGAAGTTGTCAAAAAACCTGTGATACCGGTATATATTGGACAGATAAGCAATATTTGCGACACATCGGATACGGGATTAGGCGTTGGTTATTATGATGATGGAAAAGTTAATCCACATGCAGCTGCTGAAAAAGAACTGTTTGAAGAATTATTTGAAACAGCGTCTGAATCCCCAGGCATATTAAAAAACACAAAGAGACCCTATAAAAAGGAAAAGAAATTAACGAAGCAATTATGTGCGGCGATGTGCAGAGAGGTTATTGCATCTATAGGTGCAAATGATAATTTGTATGGGGCCGGAGTTACCTTAGAGGATATTGTGAATACCATTAAAAACCAGTGCGGAGCTACGGTGTTCGGTTCATCAGAAGTAACAGAAGCGACAGAACCGCCTGAACCGACAGACCTGTCAGACCCTCAGCCGATAACCATTCGGGAGATGATAAAAATCTTTGATATCAGCACTTTGAAAAAGGACAGTTTTGCCAAGTTGAAGATTTTATCACCAGGTGGTAACAAAGCTTTGGAGACATCATGGTGTCAGTCGATGTTTGCGTTGACATGGCAGTTTGTAATGAACTGCCTGAAGCAGAATCCACAGTATCTTGATATGGCGGTTGAAAAACATGCCGGGGTGAAATTTCCGCCCTTTATTGGGAAAAGCGAGTATGAGTCAAGATCGGAGGAGGAGCAGAAGAAGTATAAGTTAATTGAAGGAGTACCCGGCATTGCAGATTGTTATATGTTCCGTCATCTGGGACAGTATGGCTGGCTGACAACATTGAGAGCAAGGATACAGGATTTCGAGTTAAATATGGAAGATTATGTAATTGCGTATGAGAAGCCAAATACAGAAGCATCCCGACTGATGCAGGCCTTTTATGAAAAAACGGAAAGGAAAAGCCGCAACAATACGGATACGGACAGGAAACCCATTTCGACAGGAACGATTATTACGAACGAAGCCACTACATATAAGTATACCTATCAGGGAAAGGAGTATAGGGCAAAGAAGCTTGCAGAGTATATGAATCATGTATTTGATCTGCTTGCGGCAGACTATCCGGATGTGGTGGAAGCGGCGGCTGACAGAGAAGATATCTCTTTCGTTGCCAGAAAGGATGATGTGGACAATGGTATACTGCCGACAAATAAATTAAATTATTTTATAGCAAAGAAAGAACATTGTGTTGGAAATTCTCTATACTATGTAAGCAACCGATATAATCAGGCGCAAGGGACAGCGCAGGTCGAAAAGCTTGTGCAATTATGCGGGGCCGACACATTTAGGCTGATTGAGAAGCCCGAGCCAAATAAGAAAAGCACGGGGGAGGGCGATTGCGTTTAAAAAAAATTTATATAGACTGCAACTTTTTTGATACAGACGCTCTCTTTTATAACAGGAGATCGAAAACTGATGAAAAGAGAGAAATAAGTATCAGCAGTTGGGGAACGGCGGCAGAAAGATCCGGCAGGAACAAAAGGCGGTGCATCGCCCGATACCGCGCCAACGGTATCGGGCAGAGGGTGGCAGGCAAGTGCCACACAATACAGACTGTGTCTGCGATACACACAAAGATATTATAAGATAAATATGCCGGGTTGACAAGCAATAATCTGTATGTAGTACGATGCCCAAACTTCAAATGTTGAGATGGGAGAACAAATGAAAGGGAAAGCGATAGCACTTATGACAGCCTTGGCATTTGTATTCGGTTTATCGGCTTGTGGGGATAAAACAGCCTCACAAGCTGAAATTTCTGATACAACAAGGGAAGAGGAAGTAACAGAGGTAATAACAGACAAAGCAAAGGTAACAACAGAAAAAAAAGAGGTAACGGAGGAAGAAGAACCTGCCCCTGAGATGACACAAGACGAAAAGGTACAAGCTGCATTAGGTGAAATGCCTTACTATGGCGATACCGCAAACTGTAAAATGACGGCAGAACAGGCAACGGCATATGCACAGCTTATAGCGGATGGTCTGGCCGGGGATTTCAGCTTTCGGGAGGAATATAGTGAAGATTATGATATTCTTGCATGGTGTGAACCGTTTTATGCAACGAATCCGGTCAGTTGGGAAAGTATGTTAATAGATGCGTCAGGTGTAATACTGGCTGATTTTGCCGGCGACGGCATCCCTTATCTTTATTTGTACAACAATAAGGAAAACTATTGGGAAGATTATTTTGAAATATATGGATGGAAGGATGACAGAGCAGAATTGACTTTTGAAAAGTCAATTGACAGTAACACTCTGTATTATTTATATGAAGAGGAACAGGGGCGGATCAATTTAGCAGAGGAATCCCCTTTGTCAATGTCCCATTATATTACCCGATATTCGTTTCGCAATGGAGCAATGGAACCAATCTATACCTATTCGGAAGAGGTTTTAGAAGACGGCAATACGCATATTATGGAAAACGATGTGGAAACTGCCGTATATACACCGGAGGAATATATTCAATATAGTACGCCATTTTTAGGTGATTATGTTGAAAATCACAACCATACACAGCCTTATACCTGTCTCTACGATATGACTCCGTGCACTTTGGAAGAAATGGTCGATTATCTCAATGCCTATGCGTCAGTTATGAGTGACGGCCGGTCTGTACCCGTAGAGATCAGGAAAGCGGATATTGTCAGGCATGACGGAATGGGCATTATAACGATAGGAGAAGTGCCACAGGAGAAAGTCTGCAAACTGGAAATATTAAGGCGGTTTATGAGTGGAGAAACGGGTATTGCATCAGTGAATGATGGTGCGTTTGTTTATACACTAACTGAAAATGGTTCAACACGAGAAATCAGTGAGGCTGAATTTCATTCTATTTGGAATGAATGGGAAAGCAGACATACAGATTTTAGTGCAGACACGCATTTGGATATTTTGAATATAGAAAATGTATTTCAGGTAAAAATTGATATACAGAAGTCGGGTGAATGGCTTGTAACAAGCGCTGAATAATGGAGATCAGATACCGTAGCAGGAGAAATAAAAAGGTAGTACAATAAACAGAAAGATTTTGCGACGCCAAACAGCTATGAGGAGGAAATGATCGATGAAGACACCGACGGAACTGGAAACGGCAGTACGGGAATATCAGAGCGGAAATAGGGAGGCATTTGATAAAGTCTATGAGATGTCGCACAGATATCTTTATGTCTGTATAGAACATCTGGTCAGGGACGAAGATGCAGCCAAAGATTTGCTGCAGGAAACGTATCTGGATATCACGAGAAATATCTTGCAGCTACGCAGCCCGGAGGATTTCTTAAGCTGGGCGGCGTCGATTGCCAGACACCGCTGCTGTGCTTATTTTAAGAAGGCGGATAAGTGGGTCCTTACGAATGAAGGAGAGGATGGACTGGAACTGATCGCTTCTGTTGCGGACGATGAGGCTTTTATACCCGAGTCCGTTCTGCAGGATAGGGAAAAGAGACGCCTGATCCGGGAGATCATCGACGGCTTGAGCGATATGCAGCGGTTGTGTGTTATCGCGTATTATTATCAGGAACGCAGACAGGAGGAGATTGCCGAAGAGCTGGGCATTCCGGTCAATACGGTGAAATCCCACTTAAATCGTGCTAAGGCGAAGATCAAACAGGAGATCTTGGCATTGGAGAAAGAGAAGGATACAAAACTCTATACGCTGGCGCCGTTTATGCTGCTGTTTCTTGCAGAGGAGGCAGAGGCGTGCGAAGCCGTTCCCATGTCGGAAGAATTGAGAGATACCGTGCGGGAAAACCGCGTGAAAGAAGGGAATCAGGGTGGCGCATCGAAACACGGCGGTCTGGCGAAGGCCGGCATAAAAGGCAGGATTTTGATTGGATTGGCCGTAGTCCTTGGCGCTGCCGCCGTGATTGGCGCGGTCGTATTCCAATCGTCAAAGCAAGAACCGGAACCGGTGCAGCAACCGCAGCAGGAACCGATACAACCGCAGGAAGCACAGGCAAAAAGCGATGAGCAGATGCAGGAGGAGGCCGACGATGAGGCTGTTGAGGCGGAGTCTGAAGCAGCAGAAGAAACGACAGGGGATAGGGAACTTGCGATCTCCGGGAAGTACGACCGGATGGGATTGGGCAGAGACGGAATCATTGTGGTTTCTACCGGAGGTAAATGGGGACTTGTCACCTATGACGATCAGGTCATTGTACCGATCGAATACGATTATGCCTGTGCTGCGCCCAATGACGACGGACAGACCTTTTTCGGAAAAGAAGGGGATTTCAGAGTCTTTGACAAAGAGGGAAATGAGCTTTTTCAGACGGATAAACCGATCAAGGCGGTCAGCGACGGCATTGTACTGTGGACGCAGACCGGCGAGGATATGATGTACCATTTCGGCTATGTGAATCTGGACGGTACAGAGGTGTTTACGTCTGATGGGGGAGATATGGACGAACAGGCGGGAGCAGTCGGCTTCAATGAGGGGTACGCCTTTTCAAGCAGTGGAAACGAGTACACGGAATACCGCATTTCTGAGGACGGAACGGTGGATGATATTTTTATGGAACGGGATATCCTCCGCCATCCCGAACGTTCGCAGGAACGGGATGAGTCTTCTACTGTTGTGGTCAATGGAACCAGCGGTATAGACACCAATTTATTCTATCCAATTGGAGCCTGCTATAAGGGATATTATGTGGACACGGGAATCCAATTATTCGAGGATACCAACGGGAAATATGATGTGTACGACGCCCAGGGGACACAGCAGTACCGTCTGGAGATGGGTTCTGTTGCCGAGCGGGCAGGATATCCGTACGAAGGTTTATCATGGAGTATTATGAGATTTTATCACAATGGGAACTACTGCTACAGCAATCAGACAAAAATGGCGGTTACCGTATATTCCGGCGACGAATCAAAGTCCTATTTGATCGATACAGCGAAGCAGGAGACGGGAAAGGATGAGTACGGCGGGACGCGGGAATTTCTGACGGACGAGGCGGTGTTAGCGGAGGGTGACTATATCGGAATCGCCGATACCGACTATTGGCTGTATCAGAAAGACGATCAATGGGGGTATATCGACCAGGGCGGGAACGAGATGCAGATGTTTGACGACGCGGCACAGTTTTACGACGGGAAGGCAATGGTCATCGTGGACGGGAATGCGCATTTTATCGATGAAGATATGAACCTCAGCGAGTGGAAGATCCCGGCGCAGTCTGTAAGGGGATATGGAGAAGTGTTTGCTGTGGAGACACAGGACGGGCAGAAATGTTATTTGGCGGATGAACATTGATGTCATGCAGGAGTGGGAAAAACAAGCAGAGAGGAGTTTTTTACAGATGAAAAAGAAAATAATAACGCTGCTTATGGCAGCGACCGTAATGAGTGCAGCTCTGTCGGGATGCGGTGATACAGCAGTAGAAGAACCGGTGCCTGTAGCAGAGGATAAAGAATCGGTTCCGGAGGAAGAAACGCCTGAGAACGAGGTTGAAGAAACTGAAATAACCGGGGAAACAGAGGCAGAAGAAGAACCGGTACAAGAGGAAAAATATTTAAATTTACTAAGAACAGAGTATCATGCTGACGGCTCTGTAAAAGATGTAACGAAGTATATTTATGATGAATCCGGCAATATGACGAAAAACATATCTTATGCGGCGGATGGTTCGATCGAGTCCTATGTTGAGTATGAAAATGATACAAATGGTAATTGTATCAAATCGACCACATACGATGCAGATGGAAAGGTTACCGAGTCGGATGAATCAAAGTATGACAGTAATAACAATTATCTTGGAAGTATCACATATGATTCTGATGGGAATATAACAGACTCATGTGAGTATGAGTTTGATGATAACGGGAATGAAGTAGAAGAAAGATATGTCTCAACCTTTGAGTTTGATGGCAGCTCGACAACGATCAAAGGCGTATATAAATATGAATACGATGATAAAAACAGGCAGACAAAATGGACTTCATATGGCGAGGATGGAACTACAGTCACAGGCATATACGAATATGCTTATGACGACGCAGGAAATCAGATAACCATGACGGAATACAAAGCAGATGGTTCTGTACGTATGGTAGAAAACAGAGAATATGATTCTGATAATAACTTCATTAAAACAGCTAGAGCTGACGCAGACGGCACTGTATTTATGCTGAATGAGTACGAGTATGATAATCACGGCAATGTGGTAAAAGAGTCAAACAATTATTATAATCCGGACTCAAATTCTTTAGTTGAATATGAGTATGATGCGAATGACAGATTAGTCAAACGAACGAGTTATTCTGATGGTGCAATCGAGTCCATAAGTTCTATGGAATATGATGATTATGGAAATTATATCAAAAACATTAATTACGAAACGGACGAAACATCGTCGTCGATTGTAGTATATGATTATATCGAATTACAGGATTATCTCATCTCAAAGGAATCCTTTGACAAACAAGAGGTAGAGATTGTAAACACCGAACCACTTGAAAACATATTATTGGATGCAGGAACGTCAAATATGGAAACTGAGAGTACAGAAAACGAAGGAACAGGAAATTCAACTTCGGGAACAGAAAATACCTCTTTGGAATCAAATTCGGGAGCTTGGGTCAATTCGACAAGTGAGAATATTATCCTTGGGGATGACGAGTATAAAGGGGATGACCCATATGATACGGGTGATACTACTGGATATACTATAGGTTATTGATATATTATCGGAGGAAAAGAAATGAAAAAAATGGTGATTACAATATTGGGGATAGTAACAATTTTTAGCAATAGTTTAGCAGTATTTGCCGCGCCTAAAACAATGTCTGACGGCACTGTGTTTGATGCAGACTACTACGCAAAGAATAATCCGGATGTGGTTGCTGTATATGGAACTGATGAATCTGCCTTATATCAACACTATATTGATTATGGGAAAAAAGAGGGACGACTGACCTATGCACCAACCGATAATGGAGCGACAACAGAAGGCGAAGGTCACGGAAAAGTTGTTTCTTCTTATAAGCATTATAATTATGTGAATTCTAAAGCTATTATTTACACATATGAGGATGGATTTCAGATTATGAAATCTTTTACAGAGACTCCCTATCATTCTGCACATGTTGAAGATAAATATGTGATTCCGAGAACAGATTATTGTGATGGGCTTTTAGACTTAGACAATAACGGAATTGATGATAGAGACCCTTATAATTCATGCGGATATACAGACCTAAATCATAATTGTTATGCAGATGGCGCACCTGTAAAGGAAAGCATGTGTTCGGAATCTGAAGCAATCATGTATAGAATGTGTGAGCATGGAGTAGTTAATGGGTTTGAAATTTGTCATCAAAAAGAATGTGTCGCATGGCGCGAGAGCGCAAAAAATGCAATTGTTTACTAAAAATCAGTTATGTTTAGAAAAATTAAGGCCACTGTTCAATGATATCAATTGAATGGTGACCTTAATTTGAAAGTGCTAAACTGAACATCCGACAGAGCAAAAATAAATGACATCTTCTGCAGCTCTACATTTTACAGCACTACCCTAAAGCAAATCTCTTTCCCGTCCGCGCTTTCCACCGTCGCTCTCCCTCCGTGCGTTTCCGCGATCGCCTGCACCATGGACAGACCGATTCCCGTGCCGCCTGTCTCAGCGGATCGGGATTCATCTAAACGGTAAAACCGGTCAAACAGCCTGTCCAGATCGGAAACCTCCGGCAGATCGCATGTATTGGACACTTCGATGCAGACCTTCCCCCTCCTGCGGTAAATCCGCATCTCAATCTCGCCGCCGTCGTCGGAATATCCGACCGCGTTATCCAGCAAAATAGAGATCATCCGCTGGATGGCACTCCTGTCTCCCAAAAGCGATATATTATCCTCTATGCTCTGACTGAAATTTTTCCCCTTTGCTTTCGCCAGAACCGCAAAAGGCTCCGCTGTCTCCCACGCAGCCTCGCTCACGGAAAACCTGCCCTTCTCGGGAAAGGGCATCTCCTCATCCAGCCTTGACAATGCAACCATATCCCCCACCAGTTTTGTGAGCCGCGCCGCCTGCTTTCGGATGTTTTCAATCCACTCGTCGCCCTCATGCTCCATCGCCGCGATATCCGCGCTGGTCGCAATGGAGGTAATCGGCGTTTTCAGTTCATGTCCCGCGTCCGTGATAAACTGCTTCTGCCGTTCTATATTTTTCACGTAAGGTCTGATCGCCCGCCTTGAAAAAAGTATGACCAGCAAAAGCACCAGAAGCAGGCTTCCCACCCCGGTCGCCAGTGACACAAAAAGCAGGGTGCGCATAGACTGCATCTGAATCGCTGTATTCAGAAAGAGAACCGAAATTCCCTTTTCACTCCGGCTTACCAGATACCGATAGTCCTTATAATACCCCTTTTCCCTGCCCTTCAGGAGAACGTCCTGCGTGTATGCTTTTGCCGCCTCCTCATCCACAGAAGAAATATAATCCCTTAAAACTTCCCTGACTGTGCCGTCCGCTTCACAGTGCACCGTAAAAAAGCGGGTCATAAACGCCGCCTCGGGATCTCTGCCCGCCTTATTCCTGAAAGGCGGCGGTGGCGCCTGCCGCTTTGCCAAAACCGTCTGTTCCTGCGAAAGAAGCTCTCCTGCCAGACGATCCTGCATAGAGGTTGTCCTGTAATAGTTCGCCAGATTAATTCCGGCAATAATGAGCAGCATGACCGTTCCAAACGCTGCCATCGCCGCCAGAATAAACCGTCTCTGTATCTTTTTCAGCATTTGTTCTCCTCAAAATCGAACGCCAACCGTCTGCTCCACGGACGCAGATCGGGCAGCGCCCATCAGATTATGTCTCGCGGGAGTCAAGAAAATATCCTGCGCCGCGGGCCGTCCGAATCTCAATATCCGCGTTAAGCTCCTTCAATTTTTTTCGAAGGAATCCCACATAAGTCCAGACTACGCTTATATCCGACTCCGAATCCTGACCCCAGATCTTATCCATCAAATGCGCCGAGGAAAACACAAAACGGGGATTTCGCAAAAAAAGCTCCATTAGTTGAAACTCCTTATTGTTCAGACGCACCACCCTGCTCTCGCATATCAGCTCATAGCGGTTACAGTCAAGCTGCACATTTCCGAACGCCAACCGCTGTTCCGCATATCCCGCGTTCCGCCTGGAAAGGGCCTTCACCCTGGCGATAAACTCCGGGCTCGCAAAGGGCTTCGGCAGATAATCGTCAGCCCCTGCCTCCAAGCCTGCCACCCGATCCTCAATCTCCGCCCTTGCCGTCAGCATCAGCACGGGAACCCCGGAGCCCGCCTCCCGAATCTGTCTCAAAACATCCAGCCCGTTTACCTTCGGCATCATAATATCCAGCACCACGACATCGTAATCGCGGCCCTGAAAATAGGTCAGAGCCTCCGCGCCATCGTGAACCACATCCACGGTAAACTTATTTCTCTCCAATAAAAATTGAAGTCCCTTCGCCAGTTCCGTTTCATCCTCAGCTATTAAAATGCGCATGTCGATATCCTCTGCTTTTCTCCCTTTCCCCCATTAGAAGCAATATAAGTGTAGCTATTTTATCATATTTTACGGAGCTTTCACAACGCCTCCTTAACATATTGTTTTTACACCGCAGTTATTATATGATATGTTCATAAATCAGTTCAATCTTTGCAATGGAGCGTGCACATATGACCCGGGAAATTTTACTTTTAGAGGACGACGACAGCCTCAACCACTCTGTCAGTCTGAAGTTGAAAAAGGAGGGCTACACCGTCCGCAGCGCCTTCACGGTAAAAGAGGCTTTTCTGCTTTTTCGGCAGTTTTCTCCCTCTCTGATTATTTGCGACATTACCCTGCCCGACGGAAACGGTCTTGACTTCTGTGCCCGTATAAGGCAGGAGAGCGACGTACTCTTCCTGTTTCTGACCGCCCTTGACACGGAGGAAGATATGATGGCCGGTTATCGACAGGGCGCGGACGATTATATCACCAAACCTTTCTCATTAGCCGCGCTGGTCTCCAAGGTCGGCGCACTCTTAAAACGGTTTCCTGCCGAGCAGGCGAAAACCATTGTATCCGGAAATATCACACTCTACCCGGAAGAAAAGCGGGCTGCAAAGAACAATGCAAATTTGGTTCTCACCGCCCGGGAATACTCCCTGCTCGCTTTCTTTATGGAAAATCCTATGAAAGTTCTGTCACGCGGGCAGCTCTTGGAAGCCATCTGGGACATCGAGGGCAATTTTGTCGATGAGAATACCCTCTCCGTCAATATCAGAAGACTGCGGGAAAAAATGGAGGACAATCCTTCCGCCCCCGCCATCTTGAAAAATATCCGGGGGCTGGGCTATATCTGGGAAAGGAAATGTGAAAAACGATGACAACCACTTTGAAAACATCCGGGTTTGCATGGAAAACCTGCACGCTTATTTCGTGTCTGTCCGTGCTTTTTGTCTGCATATACGGCTTCTGGGGATTTTCCCTTCTGAACGCGCAATATACATTGGAACAGAAGCAATACGGGAATATCGCGGGCGCGATTCTCTCCGAATACCCCGAGGCGGAACAGACATTGATCGCCGCCATGCAGGACACAGATTACGGCTATCTGGACAAGGGATTTTCCATCCTTACCAAATACGGATACCGGGAAAACATGCTGATGACCGACGTCCCTTACTACCATTCCGCTCTCCTGTCCTTCTTTTCCCTTCTGGCTGTCGTCCTCCTCATTGATCTCCTCCTTATCGCGCTCTGTTTCTTTTTCTTTTATAAAAGCCGGAGACAACAGGAACGGTGTCTGCATGAAATACTGGAATATTATCTTGCGGACAACTATTCGCCCCTTGTGGAGCAGAAAAGCCGGAAGCCTGTTTTTAGCGAATCCTTCACCGACACCCTCCTCAAACTGGGACATAAGCTGAAGGCAAAAACACAGGCGCTGGAGGAAGAGCGTGACCACACAAAAACGCTTGTCACCGATATCTCCCATCAGTTGAAAACACCTGTCAGCGCCTTGAAAAGCTGTTTTGCCATGTGTATAGAGGCAGATTCCGAAACGGAGCGCTCCGATTTCTTAGAAAGATGCGCCGGACAATTATCGCATCTGGAAAATTTGATGACTGAATTAGTCAATATCTCCCGTCTGGAAACCCACATGGTCACGCTGAAACAGGAGCACGTCCTTTTGTCCGACCTGCTCGCCGACGCTGTGAATATGATATATGAAAAAACGCTGCCTAAAAATATCACCGTAGAGCTGCTTGCGCCCAACGGAGGAACCGATTCCTGTGTCCCACTGTTTTTGGACAGGCGCTGGACTGCCGAGGCGGTAGCAAACCTTCTGGACAACGCAGTCAAATATTCCCCGGCAGACAGCACGGTAACCCTGCGCCTCCACCAGTTTTACAGCTATATCAGTCTGGAAATTGAGGACGAGGGCATCGGCGTCTCCCCGGAGGATGCCAGCCGGATCTTCCAGCGTTTCTACCGGGGCAGCCACCCGGTCGTCAAGCAGACCGAGGGCTCCGGCGTGGGGCTTTATCTGACCAGACGCATTCTGGAAGCGCAGGGCGGCACCATAAGCGTGAAACCGGCAGCGGAAAAAGGAAGTATTTTCACCGTGCATCTCCCCCTGCCGAAATATATGTAAATGGAAACCGGCAGTCCGATTTCATAAGCTTTCAATTTTTTGCATTTTGTAAGTCTCCCGTAAGATTACTGCCGTAAACTAAAGTGAGAAGTAATTCTAAAGACGTCCCGCCATAGGACAGAAGAAAAGAAAGGCAGGAATCAAATCATATGAAAAACCACACGGACATTATGTTAAAAACTGAGGACTTATGCAAATATTACGGCACAGGCGACAATCAGGTCAAAGCCGTTGATCACGTCAATCTGGAAATCCGGCAGGGCGAGTTTGTCTCCATCGTCGGCAAATCGGGCAGCGGCAAGTCCACGCTGCTTCACATGCTGGGCGGGCTGGACAATCCCACCTCCGGCAAGGTCTTTATCGACGGGGAAAACATCGCTTCCTTCAAGGAAGAAAAACTCTCCAAGATCCGACGCCGCAAAATCGGCTTCATTTTTCAAGCTTACAATCTCATCCCCTCCCTCAACGTGTGGGAGAACATCGTCCTTCCCCTCGGACTGGACGGCAAACCCATAGACGAATCGTTTATAAACGATATTATAAAGACGCTTGGGCTTTCGGACAGAGTAAAACATCTCCCCAACACCCTGTCCGGCGGTCAGCAGCAGAGATGCGCCATCGCCAGAGCCATTGCGGCAAAGCCTTCCATCATACTCGCCGACGAACCCACCGGCAATCTGGACACCCGTACCGGCGATGAGACGATGGCTCTCTTAAAGGCATCCGCCGCAAAATACGGGCAGACCCTCGTGGTCATCACCCACAATGAAGAAGTGGCACAGATGGCGGAGCGCACGATCATTCTGGCGGACGGACGCATCCTCTCCTCCGGGGAAAGCGAGGTGGATTCCGATGAAGAGAACTAATACGGTAAGGAGCCTTGCACTGAGTAAGCTGCGCTACAATAAAAGCCGCACGCTGCTCACCGGCATCGCCATCATGCTCACCACCATGCTGCTCATGGCAATCGGCACGGTCGGCACCGGCGCACTGGATATGAACCGGCAGATGTACGCGCTGGCGGACTATCATGCCCGCTTTGGCGGCTTAACGCCCGAACAGGTAAATGTCCTGTCAAATCATATTCAGGTGGAAGCGCTAACCACCACGGAAGTCTTTGCATATATCGAAAACGGAAAGATGAACGGCGCCCTTACCTATCAGGAGACCCTGAAGAATGAACAGTCCGCAGACGACGGCTCCTTGCACTCTGTGGCGCTTGCCTCCGGGCATTATCCTGAAGCGGAGAACGAAATCTGTTCCTCCCCCGCCTTCTTCCGCCGCGTCGGCGCAGAGCCTGTCATCGGCGGCAAAGTAACGCTCTCTTTCCGGGTAGACGGCAAAGGGAAAATTCTGACCAGAGAATTTACCATCAGCGGCTTGGAGCCGGACGTGGAAATCTCCGATCAGATCGACGACAGCCGCCTGATGTGGACCGGCCGCATCTCCAAAGCCCTTTTAGACAGCTACAAAGCGGACGGGCTTTACGAATCCGAGCCGGACGCCACCCTGCGCGTCCACGGGGAAGAGGAGCTGACCTTTGATGAAATGACAGACCAGATCAACGCTGTCGCCGCGGATATCGGGCTGGACGAGGGACGGGTCAATATCAACAAGGAATATCTTTTCACCGCGACCGACCCGGGTACGGAAGCCATGGCGATCATGGCTGTCATCGGTCTGATTGTGATCTTCTTTTCCTCTCTGGTGATCTACAGCATCTACTATGTGGGCGTGATCACCGATGTGCAGGAGATCGGTAAGTTAAAAGCGCTGGGCGCGTCGGGACGCCAGATCGCCAGATTGTTTTACTGGCAGGGCGCCATCGTGTCCGCCTTTGCGGTTCCTGTGGGGCTGTTACTCGGCTTCCTGCTGCCCTACCTGCTGTTTCCGCTGGCTTTGTGGGCATACAGCAGCGGTTCCGCCATCAGCTCCTACTCCCGCGACGCGGCAGAAGCGGTCATCGGACAGCTTCACATGTTTTCCCTGCCCGTGCTGCTCATAGCGGCTGTGGCTTCGCTGATCACTGTAGCTGTTTCATTGCGAAAGCCCATCCGCATGGCGAAAAAAGTTTCCCCGGTGGAAGCCATCCGCTATCAGGAAAACACAAGCGACCGCAAGAGTCGCAAGGGACACGCCGAGGTAAAGGTGTCCACGCTGACCCTTGCCAACCTGACACGCAACAGGAAGCGTACCGCCGTCACCATCCTCACCATGGGCTTAAGCTGTGTGCTCTTTATATGTGTATCCGCCGTGCTATGCAGCGTCAGCGCGGAGGATCTGGCGAGAAGAAGCATCCCCAGAGGCGATTTTCGCATCGCTCTGGACTATGCCCTCTATAATGATAAGGAATATCCCGAAAACAATCTGGAAAATCTGGTACAGCAGGAATATTTCAGCGAGGCTTTTCTTTCCAGACTATCCTCCATAGAGGGCGTGGAATCCGTGGAACGTGCACCCGGCAAAATCATCTCCTCCACCGATATGGAGTCGCCCATGTACGAGGACTACGAGAACCACCTGCCGCTCTCCTACTTTACCAGAGACGATGTGGCGGAATTAAGCGCCTATTTGGAACAGGGCAGCATCGACTACGACCGTATGACGGCGAACAATGAGATTGTCTGCACCGCTGTTTACTCTTTTCAACAATACGGTCTTTCCATAGGCGATACCTTCCCGATCACCCTCCACGACGGCAGCCGGGAAATTCCCCTGACGGTGACGCTCGCCGCCCTGACCCAGCCGGATGCTGATTTCGCTCTTCTGGTTATGACGGAGGATACATGGAACAGTCTGGGACTAATCTGCGATCCCACCACATCCGTCTATCTGCATGTGGACGACGCGCACTATGACAGCGTGAAAGAGACTTTGATGGAACTGGCAGCTGAAAACGGACACTTTACACTCTATTGCATGGATGTAGAGCTGGCGATCGGACACTCTTCCATCGATCTGATGAAGAATCCGCTCTATCTGCTTCTGATCCTGATCGCCGTGATCGGTTTTATCAATCTGATCAACACGATGATCACCAGCATCGTCACGCGGAAGAAGGAGCTGGGCATTCTGCAGGCTCTCGGTCTCTCAGACAGACAGCTAGTGCGTATGCTCTCCGGGGAAGGGCTTGTCTTCACAGCGGGCACGCTCCTGATCAGCCTGACTCTCGGCAACGCTGCCGGATATCTGTTGTTCCTCTGGGCAAAGGACGAGCACCTTATGAGCATCAGCCACTACCACTATCCCCTCTGGGAAACCGTCGGGCTCGCGTTGGTTCTTTTGATTGGTCAGACTGCGATTACACTGTTTATCAATAAAAAAGTGAAAAAAGAGAGCCTGATCGACCGCATCCGAAACGAAGAATAACTCTTGGCAATAATATACAATTTTTTCTCATCTTTCACTGATTTATTGTATATTAATACAAAAAGTATTCTAATAAGCGCAGGTCTTTTGATCTGCGTTTATTTCTGTTAATTTTCCATATGAGGAGGTCCCATTATGACAAAAGCACAATACAGAGCTGCCAATTCCAAAATTTTTCCTGTTGTTATGATAATACTCGGCTATTATCTGATTACTTTTTTACTGTCGATTATCACAGGAAACAGCACATGGAAAGTGTGGATACAGATTGGGATTTCCCTTTCCGCGGTCTTAGTCAGTATTTTTGCACTCATCAAAAACAGGGAAACCAAGGCATGCTCAGTCGCACTCATGGGTTCCTGCGCCCTTGCCTACGTAGTAATCGTTCTTTTGAACAGAAACGCCGGCATCTATGCTTATGTATTTGCTTTAATCGTTTCCTCACTGGCTTTCTTAAACGTAAAACTTGCTTTTTGCGGCAACGCCGTTGCCATCCTCGCCAATGTGCTGCGGATTTGCATCAACTATACTTCTGAGGGAGACTATATGACCCACTCAATTCTGGAAATCTTCTCCCTGCTGCTGATGGCTCTCGCATCCATCACGGTGACCCGCCTTCTGATCCGGTTCAACGAAGAAAATATGGCTTCCATCACGGACGCTGCAAAGGCGCAGGAAATCACAAACCAGACCATGGTGCAGGTAGCCGACAAAATATCTTCCCACTTTGCTGACGCCATGAAAATGGTGGACGAGCTGAAACAGTGTGTGGACACCTGCAATTTCGCTATGGAAAACATTGCGGACAGCACGGAAAATACTGCAGAATCCATTCAGGCACAGGCTGCCATGTGTGTGGAGATCCATACCGCCTCCGATACCGCAGACGGTGAAATCCGTGCGATGATGGACGCTTCCGACAGAACCATGCAGACCATCTCCGAGGGTTCCGCGGAAATACAGAAGTTAAAAGAACAGGCTGAAAACGTTGCCTCCGCCAGTGACACGACGGTACAGATGATTTCCCGTCTGACCGCCCAGATCGACAATGTGCAGGAATTTATCGGCACCATCTTAAACATTGCCGGAAAGACAAACCTGCTCGCCCTGAACGCTTCCATCGAAGCCGCCAGAGCCGGCGAGGCGGGAAAGGGCTTTGCCGTGGTAGCTGACGAGATCAGGGAGCTTTCCGCACAGACCAAAGAGGCGTCCAACAATATTACCACCATCATAGGCGAACTGAACAGCGACGCCAGATCAGCAAATGCGAGTATTGAAGCTTCCGCCGCTTCCGTGCGGACACAGAATGACATGATCGAAAATATGCGCGGTCGTTTTGAAAATATCCATCGGGAAATGACCGAGCTGGCAGAAAAAGTAAAAAATACGGAGGAGAGCGTCAATGTGATACTCACCTCCACAGATACCATTTCCGAAAATATAACACATCTCTCCGCCACGAGCGAAGAAGTTGCCGCATCCTCCACCGAAGGCCTCCGCACTTCCGAGACTTCCGTAAAGAATATGAACTCCTGCAAGGAGGTGTTGGAAAAGATTTCCTCCCTTGCCATGACACTGAAAGCGAATTAACCGCCATGTCACAGCTTAGCTGTGACTCAAATCAATGCGGAGAATGCCGTATTTCAGGCATTCTCCTGAGTGAAACATAGAACTTCTTAACGAAGCAGCCTCTGCTGCTGAGTTTTAGAAGTTCTTTTCACTCTATTACCACTCTATGACGGCTGACGCCCATGTCAGACCGCCGCCAAAGCCGCTTAATGCAACTTTCATGCCGGGCTTTAACAGCCCTTTGCGGTTCATTTCGTCGAGCAGAATCGGCACGCTCGCCGCGGATATATTTCCACAGTGATCCAGACTGACCGGGAACTTATCCTCGGTGATGCGGAGCCGTTTCGACACCGACTGTATAATGCGGATGTTCGCCTGATGCAAGGCGAAGTAATCAATGTCATCCGGCGCAAGTCCCGCCGCCTCAATGGTCTTTTGTAAGGAGGCTGGCACCGTGGTCACGGCGAATTTATAAACTTCCTGCCCGTCCATGTGAACATAGGGCATCTTCTGGTACGTCTTAACCAGCGGGTTGTTGTTGGCACGCCCCGGACATGCAAGCACTTCTCCCTTCGTCCCGTCGGATCCCTGATCAAAAGCAAGCATACCGCAGTTCTCGTCTGCACATACCACCGCCGCGCCCGCGCCGTCGCCGAAGAGTACGCAGGTGCTCCTGTCCTCCCAGTCCACGATCTTGGAGAGCGTCTCCGCCCCCAGAATCAGAGCCGTTTTGTAAATCCCCGCCTGTATATACGCGTTGGCTATATTCAGCGCAAACATAAAGCCGGAGCACGCCGCATTGATGTCAAAGGCAACCGCCCTGTGCGCGCCGATCGCCGCCTGCACTTCACAGGCACATGCCGGCGTCACGAAATCCGGCGATACCGTGCCCAGAATAATCAAGTCAAGATCTTCCGCAGTCACGCCCGCGTTTTCCATGGCGCGCTTTGCCGCCTCTACAGACATGCTTGCCGTTGTCTCTTCCTTTACCAGATGCCTCTCCCTGATTCCTGTCCTGCTGCTGATCCACTCGTCGGAAGTATCCATCAGCTTGGACAGATCATCGTTTGTCACCACTGTCTCTGGCAGACAGCTCCCCGTTCCTATGATTCTTGTTTTCATGTTAATCCTCTTTCTGCCTTCTCCGCAGCGCCGCTCGTGAAACCTTCGGTTTCCCTCGCTCGCGGGCTTCGCCCTATCATCCGCTAATCTGACCAAATTGTCTGCAAGCAGCCATTTGCTCATCTTATCGTCTGGCACTGCTCATTGCCATCACGCAAACTCCTCCAATATATCTCTCACGTGTTCCAGATGGGTGGCGCGGTATGCGTTGGCGCCGCAGAAAAGCAGCGCTTCGTCCACCTTTCCCTTCACGGCATTTACAAGCGCGTCCGTGATACAGTAAGGCGTGTCCGCCCCCTTGCAGGTGCTGATGCAGAGGTGACATTTCTCATGTGGAATCTTCCCCTCCTTCGCCCGCTTCATAAAGGGATTCAAGATCGCCCGTCCCGGCATACCGACAGGACTCTGCACAATGACGATATCTTCCTTTTTCGCGTCAATATAGCTCTGCTTGTAAGCCGGATCCGCATCGCACTCGTAGGTGGTCACAAAACGCGTCGCCATCTGTACGCCGGAAGCCCCCATTTCCAGATAATGTTCCATATCCTCACGGGTATACACGCCGCCCGCCATCACCACCGGGATCTCCGTGCCATGCGCCGCCGCAGTCTCATTGACTTGTGCGATAATTGCTTTCACCTCATCGTCGTAATGCAGCCCTTCCACATCCACAAGCTGTTCTTTGTGAAAGCCCAGATGTCCGCCCGCCAGGGGTCCTTCGATCACGACAGCATCGGGCAGCCTGCTATACTTTTTCCACCAGTATTTCATAATCACCTGCACGGATTTCACGCTGGACACGATAGGCGCAAGCTTCGTTTTCGCCGTCCCGACGATCTTTGGCAGGTCCATGGGCAGTCCCGCCCCGGATATAATTAAGTCTATGCCCGCCGCCACAGCCGCCTTGACATATTCCTCATACTTTCTGGTCGCCACCATGATATTGACGCCCAGCGCCCCGCCTTTCGCGATCTCTCTCGCTTTGGCAATCTCCGTGCCGATCGCCCGCAGATTCGCCCCAATCGGGTCTGTGTCAAAATCCGGCTCCCGGTAGCCGATCTGCGCCGTGGAAATCACGCCGATTCCGCCCTCCTTCGCCACATTTCCGGCAAGAGAGGAAAGGCTGATGCCCACGCCCATACCGCCCTGAATCACCGGCACCCGGGCCACTAAGTCTCCTATCTTTAACGGTTTCACATTTCCCATCTATTTTTCCTTGTCCTTCCGATACGCGCCTGATATCAGCAGCTGTTATGCCCCTCAAATATTACGCTGCCAAATCCTTCCAATCCTTCCGCGGAATGAACCGGTTATAGGTCCTACGCCTCACCAATTGCAAAAGTCAGTTCTGCCTGCGTCACCAGCTTCCCGTCCACATAAGCCTTTCCGGCGCCTACGCCGATGGGACCCTTTATTTTAATAATCTCCGTCTCCAGTGTCAGCACGTCGCCGGGAACCACCTTTCCCTTAAACTTCGCATTGTTGATCGCTGCAAAATAAGCGGTCTTACCCTTAAATTCCGGCTGACTTAAAATCGCCACCGCGCCGGTCTGTGCCAGCGCCTCCACGATCAGCACGCCCGGCATCACCGGCTCCTTAGGGAAATGCCCCGCGAAGAAAGGCTCGTTGTAAGATACGCATTTCTTAGCGACTACCCGTTTTCCCTCCTCCATCTCCTCTATCGTGTCGATCAGCATAAAGGGCTGCCTGTGGGGAATGATCTCCATGATTTCCTTTGTACCCATTAAAGACATATCTGCTCTCCTCTCCTCGCCAATTATTTAGATAATTGTAAAGCACAATCTCAGCATTGCTACCATTGCGCATATTGTATCTTCCAATTTAGATACACCGTCAATCGTGGTATTTCTTCACCAGCAGACTTGCGTTGTGCCCGCCGAATCCGAGGGAATTGGACAGCGCATACTCGAAGTCTTCCTCGTAAGCCTCTTTGCAGTAGTTCAGATCACACTCCTCATCCGGCACCTGATAACCGACAGTTCTGTGGATATAACCTTCCTGCAGCTCCTTCACACAGGTGACAAACTCAATCGCGCCCGCCGCGCCCAGAAGGTGGCCCACCATGGACTTGGTGGAATTGATCTTCATGTCCTTCGCATGGTCGCCGAACAGCAGCTTGATGGCACGCGTCTCAAAGAGATCGTTATGGTGCGTTGCCGTTCCGTGCGCATTGATATAGGTAATGTCGTCCAGATTCATACCCGCGTCCTTCACCGCATACTCCATCGCTTTCGCCGCGCCCGCGCCGTCCTCAGCGGGGGAAGTGATATGATACGCGTCGGAAGTACAGCCATATCCCGCTACTTCCGCATAAATCTTCGCGCCTCTTGCCTTCGCGTGCTCCAGCTCTTCCAGCACCACGACGCCCGCGCCTTCACCCATGACAAAGCCGCTTCTTTCCTTGTCGAAGGGAATGGAGCATCTCGTCGGGTCCTCGCTGGTGGAAAGCGCCGTCAAAGCGGAGAAACCACCGATACCGATAGGACACACGCTACCCTCCGTACCGCCCGCCACCATCACCTCCGCGTCGCCGTACTGAATCGTGCGGAACGCCTCACCGATGGAATTGGTGCCTGTGGCACATGCCGTCACCACATTGATGCTCTTTCCCTTTAAACCGAACTGGATCGACACATTTCCCGCCGCCATGTTGGAGATCGTAAGCGGCACAAACAGCGGCTCTATTCTGCCCGGTCCTTTCTCCACCAGTCTCGTGTGGGAACGCTCCATCGCCTGCAGGGAACCCGTGCCGGAGCCCACCGCCACGCCTACGCGGTACGGATCTTCCTTCTCCATGTCGATGCCCGCATCCTCCAGCGCTTCCTTCGTCGCCGCCACCGCGTACTGGGAGAAAGGCTCCATTCTCTTAGCCGCCTTGAAATCCATGTAATTTTTGCCATCGAATCCCTTCACTTCCGCCGCCAGCTTACACTTAAAATCCGTCGTGTCAAACTTTGTGATCGGCGCGAACCCGATCTTTCCCTCCTTCACGCCTGCCCAAAACTCGTCCACACTCAATCCAATGGGCGTAATCGCACCCATGCCTGTTACCACTACTCTTCTGCTCATTTTTTTATTCCAGCTCCTTTCCGTACCGCTTTTTCTATTACTTCCCCGCTATCTGCATATCTTTTTATTTTGTGCAATACACAGCTCAAGTGAAAGCATATTCTCAAGGAGCCCCTCAAAATGCGTCAGCGCTTAACGAGGTCCTTTCGAGTTTAGCGCCTGCTACGCATTTTGCGGAGCGAAAGCGCGGCGACGGAGAATATGCTTTCGATTGAGCGTCCCGTTTCCAAAAGTCAGATAGCCATTCCTCCGTCAACCGAGATCACCTGTCCCGTAATATACGCCGCCTTATCGCTCGCCAGAAACGCCACCGTCTCCGCGATATCCTTCGGCGTGCCCACACGCTTTAACGGAATCTGTGCGAGAGTCGCCTCCTTCGCCGTGTCCGTCATCGCCTGCGTCATGTCCGTATCAATAAACCCGGGCGCCACCGCATTCACCGTAATGTTTCTGCTTGCAAGCTCCCTCGCCATGGATTTGGTGAGACCGATCACACCCGCCTTGGAAGCTGCGTAGTTAGCCTGTCCCGCATTGCCAAGCACCCCGCTGACAGAGGACAGGTTAATAATTCTGCCCGCCTTCTGCTTCAAAAAGGAGCGGTACATATGCTTGATGGTATTAAACGTCCCCTTCAGGTTGGTGTCAATGACCGCGTCAAAATCCGCCTCCGTCATCTTCATCACCAGATTGTCCTTCGTAATCCCGGCGTTGTTCACCAGAATGTCAATGTGACCGAACTCGACAAGCATATCCGTGATCATCTGTCCGCAAGCGTCAAAATCTGCCACACTGCACTGTACCGCTTTCGCTCTTCTCCCCATCGCCTCAATCTGCGCCGTGACTTCCTCCGCCTTTTCCTTTGACCCGTTGTAATTCACGATCACATCCGCGCCGTACTCCGCAAGCGTAAGCGCGATCTCTCTCCCGATCCCGCGCCCCGCACCCGTCACAAGCGCCACTTTCCCACTTAACATATCTGTCCTCCTATTTCTTCTTTCATTCCAAATTTGCAAAACTTCTTTGTTTTTCATAACCAGCTCAAGTGAAAGCAGCTTCCGTAGGAGCCCCTCAAAATGTGTCAGCGCTTAACGAGGTCCCTCACGAGTTTAGCGCCTGCTACGCATTTTGCGGAGCGAAAGCGCGGCGACGCAGGAACTGCTTTCGCTTGCGCGTCCGCTTATTACAAAAGTTTCTCCAAATCCTCCACCTTCTCTATATTGATCACCTTCACATCCCGGTTAATCTTCCTCATAAACCCGGACAGTGTCTTGCCCGGTCCGATCTCGATAAACAGGTCCGCACCGTCCGCGATCATCCGCTCCACCGTCTGCTGCCACTTCACGGAGGATGACACCTGCTTCTCCAGCAAAGACTTCACATCCGCCTTGTTCTTCACATAGTCCGCCGTCACATTGGCGATATAAGGAACGGCAATATCGTGAATCTCCACCGTCTCCAGTTCTTTCGCCAGCTTTTCGCCCGCCCCTGTTAACAGAGGAGAATGGAAGGGGCCGCTGACCTTTAACGGCACGCACCGCTTTGCGCCTGCCGCCGTCAGTTTTTCCATCGCCGCCTGCGCCGCGCCTTCCTCACCGGTAATCACAATCTGTCCCGGGCAGTTATAATTGGCAATCGTCACCATTCCGGGCGTCTCCTCGCAAATCTGCTCGATCACTGACGTATCTAATCCCAGCACCGCGATCATCGCGCCGCCCTGTGGTACTGCCTCCTGCATATAGATGCCGCGCTTGCGCACGATTTTAAACACATCCTCCGGGCTCATCACACCGCTTGCCACAAGCGCGCCGTATTCGCCGAGACTCAAACCGCCTGTGATGTCGGGCTTCACACCCTTCTCCTCCACAGCCTTCAGTATTGCCACTTCGGTTGCCAGCATGGCGATCTGCGTATACTCCGTAATATTGATCTGCTCGTTCTCCTCAAAGCAGAGCGCCGCCACATCCAGACCGCTTGCCTTTCCAGCCAGCTCAAACATCTCCTTACAGACCGGAATCTGCTCATAAAAATCCTTACCCATTCCCACATACTGTGCTCCTTGTCCCGGGAACATAAAAACAGTCTTTCCCATAATTGCATACCTTCCTTTCCTTCACGTTCTGTTCAGAACCACCCTCGAAAACACGTAGTGTTTTCGAGGTGTTTGGCTCTCGCCAAATAAATTACCCTAAAAATACGCTCTTGAATGCAAGCATTCATCGTATATTTTCAGGGCAATTTGCTTGGTTCTGAGTTGTTACATATTTTGAATTTCAAAGTATTTATTTGAGAAAAAAGCAAGCCGCACAGCTTGCTTTTTCAGCGTCTCTCTGCTTTTTCTATCCTTCAATAGAATCTTGCGTAGTGCCCCTTATTTTAATTTCAACAAAATTTCCGCCTGATCCATAATCTCTTCGAGTATCTCCGCACAGGACTGCTCTCTGTTTACCATGCCCGCAATCTGCCCTGCCATCAAGGTGCCGGTCACCACATCGCCTTCCACTACCGCTTTGCGCAGGGAACCGAGCGTCAGTTTCTCCATCTCTTCCAAAGACGCGCCGTTCTTTTCCATCTGCAGATATTCTCTTGTCAGCTTATTGCGGATCTGACGGACAGGATGTCCGTTCGCCCTGCCGGTGACCTCGGAGTCAATGTCCTTCGCCGCAATCACCTTTTTCTTGTAGTTCTCATGTACGGTACACTCCGTCGCCGTCAGGAACCGTGTACCCATCTGGACCGCCTCCGCGCCCAGCATCATAGCCGCCGCAAAACCTCTGCCGTCCGCGATGCCGCCCGCCGCGATCACAGGAACGCTGACTGCATCCACCACCTGCGGCACAAGGGTCATCGTGGTCGCCTCGCCGATATGTCCGCCGGACTCTGTGCCCTCAGCGATCACGGCGTCCGCGCCCGCGCGCTCCATCATTTTCGCCAGAGCGACGCTTGCCACCACGGGAATCACCTTGATTCCTGCCTCTTTCCACATCGCCATATACTTGCCGGGATTCCCCGCGCCGGTGGTCACCACCTTGACGCCTTCCTCCACGATCACCTTCGCGATCTCGTCCGCCTCCGGGTTCATCAGCATCACATTCACGCCGAAAGGCTTCTTCGTCAGTTCTTTCGTCTTCTGAATCTGTTCCCTCACAAAAGACGCCGGTGCGCCGCCCGCGCCGATAATGCCGAGCGCGCCCGCTTCCGATACAGCCGCCGCCAGATGGTATTCCGCGACCCATGCCATTCCGCCCTGAAAGATCGGATATGCAATCCCCAGAAGTTCCGTAATTTTTGTCTTCATTCTATAAACCTCAACCTCAAGCCGCCGCCCACCGGCGACGGTTCAGAGAATGCCCCGCACTCTCCTCACATTTTTTAAGACTGCCGCAAATCAAAACTACGGCTTACGCCTCTACGCCCTTGCTCTTCATATACTCAACTACAGCGCCCACTGTCGTGATCTGCTCCAAGTCCTCGGAAGGAATCTCCACACCGTACTCCTCCTCGAAAGCCATAACCAGCTCGAATAAATCCAGAGAATCCGCGCCAAGATCGTCCTTGAAAGAAGAATCCTCGTTAATTTCCACACCGTCCAAGTTTAACTGTTCCTGAATAATCTCAATAACTCTCTCTAACATTTTCCTGTTCTCCTTTTCGTCATTAAAATAGTTTGACATTCAAAGTATATTATCTGGTCTGACATTTGTCAATCATAATTTTACGGATTCTGGGACTTTTGTCAATCACTTTGACAATAAATATTGATAAATTTCTCATATTCCCACAGAATGCGTGGGTCATCGCATTCCCGTTCCGTGAATTGCCGCGTAAATTTCCCTCTTTGGCACGCCGCGGTCTTTTGCGACCTGTTTCATGGCAGTCTTTTCGTCCATCCCTCCCCCCGTGTAAAGCGCCATATGCTCCCCGATCGTCATGCTCTGCCATGACGCCTGCCGCTCCTCTTCCTTCTGCCGCAGACTTTTTCCCTCCACCACAAGCACATACTCCCCGCGCGGTTCCTCCCGCCCGTAGAGGGAAAGCGCCTCCCCGATCGTGGTCGGCAGCACCGTCTCAAACTTTTTCGTCAGCTCCCTACAAAGCGTAATCCTGCGATCCCCAAGCGCCTCATAAAGTTCCCCGAGCGTCCGCACCAGATGATGGGGTGCCTCATAAAGTATAATCGTGCGGGATTCCTCCTTAAGCTCCGCAAGAATCTGTGCTTTCTCCTTTTTGTCCGGCGGCAGAAACCCCTCGAAACAGAATCGTCTGGAAGAAAGCCCCGAGAGCGTAAGCGCCGTGATGCACGCCGCCGGGCCGGGCAGGGAAGTGACGGTAATGCCCGCCTCCTGACACTTCTGCACCAGCACCTCGCCCGGGTCAGAGATCGCAGGCGTTCCCGCGTCTGAAATCAGCGCCACGTTTTTTCCCTGCTGCATCTGCCCCACAAGATAGTCTGCTTTTTCTACTTTATTATATTCGTGATAGCTTGTCATAGAAGTCCTGATCCCGAAATGGTTCAGAAGCTTAATGCTGTTGCGCGTGTCCTCTGCCGCAATCAGATCTACGCTCCCCAGCGTCTCCACCACCCGCGGCGTCATATCCCCCAAATTTCCAATCGGCGTCGCGCACAGGTATAACATTCCCGACATAGCCTGTTCCTCCCAGTCCGTACAGAGAATGCCGTTTTTCAGGCATTCTCCTGCGTGAAACATAGAACTTCTAAGTCAGCTTTGCTGACTTTGCGATGCAGCCATTGCTGCTGAGCTTTAGAAGTACTTCTCACGCTAACCGCCATGATTCCGCTCTGCGGAATCTCAAATCAACACGGAGAATGCCGCATTTCAGGCATTCTCCTGCGTGAAACATAGAACTTCTAAGTCAGCTTTGCTGACTTTGCGATGCAGCCTCTGCTGCTGAGTTTTAGAAGTTCTTTTCACTCTAGTATCCATACACCTCATAAATCTCCGGCGTATACACACCCGGCTCCTCATACACAACCAGCGGCTTCTCCACCGTCATCCGCGGTCTGCCGCCCCGTACCGCTTCCAGAAGAACCATATTCGGCTCCTTATCCACAAACGGATATACCAGCCGCATTCTCTTCGGCTCCAGCTTATATTTCGTCAGCGTCACAATGATTTCCGCCAGCCGGAAAGGTCTGTGCACGAGAAAAAATCTACCGCCCGGCACCAGAAGCCTTGCCGCCTGCGAAACCACATCCTCCAACGTACAGAGAATCTCATGTCTCGCGATTGCTTTCGCGTCTTCCGGGTTTTGCAGACCATGCTGTCCGATCATATAGGGCGGATTGCAGGTAATAACGTCAAAGGAAGCAGCGTCAAACAGCCGATCTGCCTCCTTAATATCCCCCCTAACAATATCTATTTTTTCTTCCAGCCCGTTTAATGCCACGCTCCGCTCTGCCATCTCCGCGCTGTCTTTCTGAATCTCCAGCCCGGTCAGATGCGCCGCGCCGGTCTTTGCCTCCAGCAGAATGGGAATGATCCCCGTGCCTGTTCCCAGATCCAGCACCCGTGCACCATCCTTCACAACGGCAAAACCGGACAGCAGCACCGCATCCATCCCGAAGCAAAAACGATCCGGGTCCTGTATGATACAGTACCCGTTCCTTTGCAGATCGTCTATTCTTTCATTCTCTTTCAACAATATTTCCCGCATTTATTTTTCTTCTATACCGGCCTTGCCGCCGTCCTGCTTCTCCAGCTTCTCCAGCTCTTTTAATTCCGCCTCATTGGTGTCCGCCTTGCGGTTCTTTCCATGCCTTCTCTTAAAGCGAAGCTGATCCGCGCGGTATTCCTGAATCTCCTTCTCGTCGCCAACATCCACTACGACCTTCACAAGCTGCCGCAGTACATTGACGCTGTGCACCTCGCCCTTAAGCCCGTCGTCGGTCGTCACATAATCCCCTACATTCGGAAGCTTCCTGTTCAGCTCCTCGTAGGTCTCCTCCTCATTTTTCAGACAGCACATCAGTCTGCCGCAGACACCCGAAATCTTCGTAGGGTTTAAGGACAGGTTCTGCTCTTTCGCCATCTTAATAGACACCGGCGCAAACTCCGACAAATGGGTGTGACAGCAGAGAGGCCGTCCGCAAATACCGATGCCACCCAAAATTTTTGTCTCATCCCGCACCCCGATCTGGCGAAGCTCAATTCTTGTCTTAAACACGGAAGCCAGATCCTTTACCAGCTCCCTGAAATCAATACGGCCGTCCGCCGTGAAGTAGAAAAGCACTTTATTGTTATCAAACGTGTACTCTGCGTCGATCAGCTTCATCTGCAGGCCGTGTTTTCTTATTTTTTCCAGACAAATTTTGAAGGCATCCTTCTCCTTCTGCCTGTTCGCCGCCTCCTGTTCATCGTCCTTCTGATTCGCTATCCTTAAAACCGATTTCAGGGGCTGTACTACCTTATCTTCCTCCACCTCACGGGGCGCTCCGATGACCGTGCCGTACTCGATGCCCCTGGCCGTTTCCACGATCACATGATCCCCCTGTTTGATCTCGAATTTTCCCGGATCAAAAAAATATACTTTACCGGCGGTACGAAACCGCACGCCAATTACCTTAATCATAATCTATCAACCTCCACATTACCCGCCGCTTCGTTTTCCCGACACTGGCGCGGTATCACTTCCCGAAATACCCTATTCAGTTTTCCTTAATCGTAAGTAACAAAAGCTCCATCGTCAAGTCAAAGTTGACGTTGGCCTCCAGCCTCCTCTTCGCCTGCTGGAGCGCATTCACAATTGTCTCAATCCCCTCGTAGGTGCTTCTGTCCGCCACTTTCCTGATCTGCTGGATTTCATTGCGGAAAATCATATTGTTCATGTCCTTCGTCGCCTTATACAAAAGCACGTCCCTGTACCAGACCGTCAAAATATCCAGATAATCATTGATATCCAGATTGTACTCGGTAATCTTTTTGATCGCCTTGACAATCTCGTTAATCTCCATATCGTTGATATATTTCACAAGCGAAATGGCTTCTTCCTTGACCTTCTCAAACTCCTCGCTGCCCGCCAGATGCTTCGCTTTCCCCACATTTCCCCTGGCGAAAGCAACGCAGATATTCGCCTTATAATCCGGCACCGCCAGCTCTTCCATCAAATATTTTTTCACAAGCGCATCCGACACCGGCTTCATATTTAATACCACGCAACGGCTGATGATCGTGGGCAGAAGCTCTTCCACATTGGAAGTGAGAATCAAAATCACAGCATAAGCCGGCGGTTCTTCCAGCGTCTTTAAGAGCGCATTCTGCGCCTGGGGTGTCATCTTCTCGCCCTCATTCATGATATAAACCTTGCGCGGGCTGCTGTAAGGCTTGATTCCGATATCATTATTGATCTGTTCCCTGATATCTTCCACTCCGATCGTATTCGGCTTTTCATGGCTGACATAGATAATATCCGGCTGGTTGCGGCTGATCGCCTGCTTGCAGGAATGACACTCCCCGCAGGGCTCCGGGCCGCCCTTTTCGCACTGTAATGCCATTGCAAAAAGACGGGCGATAAACTCTTTGCCCGCATTGCGCTCGCCATTGATAATATAGGCATGAGAAACCTTGTCCGTCTCAAGCGCGTTCCGTATATGCTGTTTCAGCTCTTCCTGCCCGACAATATCCGAAAACTTTGCCATGTATTTATCCCCCCGTAAGTTCCCAGCCGCATTTGCAAGCTAGTACATCGAATAATAATTAACCAGCCATATGACTTGCCTGAATTTCCATCTGCTGCGTTGTCGTCAATCGACGTAGCCACCGCTACGCCTCATTCCTCCGCCTTGCATATGAAAATTCATTCTGCGTCATATAGCTAGGAACTTATTTTTCGAAGTACTAGGTAAAGATATCCAGCAGCAATCCCCGTATCTCTCCGATTTTCTCCAGAATCGCCAGATTGTCCTGCTCATCCTTCACCAGCTCCTGTGCCAAGGCATCCAGATTCTGATCAATCAGGCGAATAATTCCGTAAACCCTGTGCCGCCCTCTTCTGTCCAGAAAATTTTCTCTCGAAAAAGCGTGGGAACGGTTGACAACTTCATTCAGGAAATCCTTTACCAACGCCCGATACCGCTTCATGTCCTTAATATCCCTATGCTTGGCAAGCTTATCTCCCTGTCTGGTAATCTCCTCCATCATACCGGTCAGGGCATTTTGCAGATCCTGCTCCTCAATCCTGCTGACCAGAGTGAACTTAAATGTACCGTCCGTCTCCTGCGCCTGCTGCGGCTGCTCGATCTGCGGCGCCTGCTGTACCTGATTTACTTTAATGTCCACTCCCGTCACCTCCCTATAACAGTTCGGCCTTCGCCTTCCCCGCTACGACATCAGCCGTTCCTGCAGATAATCCATAATCTCCTTCAGACAGCTTTCCAACTGATCGTTATAAAAAGTTCTGTCTATTTTGGAAAGAGCCAGCTTTTCCTCGGAAAAATCCTGCGCATCCGCTAAATACCGCCTGCACAGTTCCTCGTACTTCGGATGATCCTGCGCCTTCTCCCGATCCAGCGCGCGCTGCAGGCGCACGCCGTCATCCAGCTCAATCATAACCGGCAGCACCTTATCGGCGCCATAAAACCCGCGGAGTTGATCGTAAGCCTCCAACGTACCAATCAACACATAAGAGTGCACCGCAAGATCAATCTCCGCATCCGCCACGGTAAAATACCGCCAGACGCCGTAACAAGTATCGTAGGCTCTCGCCTCTATCACGCTGCCCTGCTTCAAAAATTTCTGAAAGCCGTCCTCATCCGTGAAATGGTACTCCACGCCGTCCTGTTCCCCCGCCCGGATCGGACGGGTCGTATAGGGTACAATCGTCCGCAAAGGAACTTTTTTTTGCGCCAGCAGCTTCTTATATATGGTGTCTTTCCCTGATGAGCTCTTCCCCATCAGGCATACTATTTTCCCCATGCCATTATCTTACCTTAATATAATAAGAATTTCAACCGCTACAGCGCCACTACAACAATCTCGCCTTTCTCAGACACGCCCTGTATGTTAAGCCCCGCTCTGCGGCATTCCTCAATCCGCTTTATCACCGCTTCATCAAACAGTTCTCCCGGCGCCACAATCGGGCTTCCGGGTGGATAAAGGTTGATAAACCCGGCCGCCAGCCGGCCCACAGCCTTGTTTAACGGAATTGTCTCCCATTCGCTGTGAAATGCTCGGGCAAGCGTCATACAGCTTTTAATCGGTTTATGCAAATGCGACGCTCTTTTTGACGCAGCGCTCCCATCATCCGCGTTCTCCTCTATCCTACCATCTATTTCGCAGAGCGCATCAGCCAATCTCTGCCAGCCTGCCGCCTCGTCCATCAGCGTCATAATCGCCAGCACATAAGTTTCCGCTGTCATCTCCATCTCCAGATGATAGGTTTCCCGCAGAATACTGTTAAGCTCTATGCCCGTCATGTTCGTTCCCTTAACGGATATCACCATTTTCCCGGGATCCCAGCCTCTCAGCTCATGCCTCTTTTGCGACACCTTTGCTGCTTTTCCAATGCGAATATGTTCGAGACCTGCGGTTCTTTCACAAAAGCTTTCATAATGCCCTCTCATAGCGGCAAAGCGCTCCTGTCCCTGTTCTTCCAGAAACTTCATACAGGCGTCCATGCTCGCCATAAGGACATAGGAGGGACTGCTGCTTTGCAGCATGGAAAGGTATCCCCGCAGTTTCTCCCTGTCTACTCTGTCGCCGTTCACATGCAGAAGCGCCGTCTGCGTCATGGCGGGCAGTGTTTTATGCAGACTGTGAATTACCAGATCCGCTCCTCCCGCTATGGCTCCCTTGGGCAGATGCGACGATAAGCCGAAGTGTGACCCGTGCGCCTCATCCACAATCAATATCTTCCCCCGCTCATGTACTACAGCAGCAATTCCGGAAATATCGGAGAGAACGCCCTCATACGTCGGGGAAGTAATGACAACCGCCTTCACCTCAGGATATGTGTCCAGGAGACTGCCAATCTCCTCTGCAGATACCCCATCGAAAATATCGTATTCCGAAATCATTCTCGGATAATAATACCGCACAATCAGTCCATGCAGAATTGCAGCATGGTATACCGACCTGTGACAGTTTCGGGCGATTAAAATCTCGTCCATCGGCACGGTTGCCGCCATAATGGCAGCCAACGCTCCACTGGAACCGCCGTTTACCAGGAAAAATGTTTCGTCCGCCCCGTAAAGACGGTTCGCCCGAAGCTGTGCCTCCTTCAGAAGCCCCTCCGCCTGGTACAGATTGTCAAAGCCATCTATCTCCGTTATGTCGATTTTATGATAATCCGCCATCTCGCCGCCTGCCGGGTTCCGCTTATGCCCCGGCATATGATAGGGATAAAAATCGCTCGCCGCATAGTCTGATAATGCCCGATACAGGCTTTTCCCCGCCGTCATGACGCCTTAGCCCCGTGCCCGCGGTGGACACCTACAGTCTCCAAAAGAGAACAGTATTTATCCGCAGCCGTCACAACCCAGGCCTCTCTACAGGTGGGCGGCACCACCGATAACGGCCACATATGCTTCTTTATAATTTCCCGTTGAATGTCATTCAAATCATACTCCTTTTCCGCGTTGCAAAGCGCTGTCATCGGATGATGAAAACCATGCAGACGCTTTCTCTGGGACAGATACGCCTTGTCATGCCAATCGTAAAGAAAATAATCGTGCAGCAGCGCTCCCCGGATCAGGTCATGTTTATTACAGCCAATCCCCAGCTTCTTGTTTAAAAGAAGACTGTAACGCGCCACATCCACACAATGATTGTGCACCGTCATCGTGCCGTGCTGGATATGCTCCCTCGTTTTTCTGAAATTTTCAGATTGCAGGATATCCCCACCGTGCTCCCGAAGCAGCTCATGGATTCTCTTATGGCGTTCGTAAAGCCTCTGAAGACGCTCCCTGCGTCTTTTTTGATGGTTCTTAAACAGTTCCATTCGTTCTTTTCCTCCATTTCCTGCGGGTAATGTTTACCAGTTGCTTTTCTATTCCTCTTCCACCAGATTATGCAGTGTCGTCGCCCGGTGTGCCCAGGTATGTCCCGCCTGCGCCAACTCACAGCCTCCGTCTGCTACCGCCTGCATACGATCCGGATCTGCCAGCAATTCCTTCGCCACTTCCGGCAGTCTTTCCATCTCCGCCAGCGAATACAAAACACAGTCTTTCCCATCATGTAAAATTTCGTCCAGATAGATACTGCTGTCCGTCAGGCATACCGCGCCGTTCAACATGGAATTAAAAATTCTGTCGTGAGCGCCATTCTTAAACCAAGGCATCACATTCAGGGACAGCTTTGTCTGGCACAGCTTTTTCAGGCAGCCTTCGGAGTTCAGGTTATTCATAATCATCAGATTCTCGGGATGTTTACACTCCAGAAGCTCCCAACCGTCACCGAAAACATGCACCCTTATCCCCGCATCCACCAGCTCCTGTACCGCCCGTCCCCTAAACGTATAGCGCACATACAGATCGATAAAGGTGAGTGCCGCCATGGCCTTTTTCAACTCCTCCTCCGGCACTTCAGACAGCTCCGCGCGAAGATGCGCCTCCGCCACCTCCTCCACCGTCTGATCTGGGTGCGTCAAAAGATCCTCTATCATTCTATGATAAAAGGCTGTGTACTCATCGTCAATCCTTGTAATATATTTATCAAAAGTAGATGGCTTACAATAGTTTCCCACCATCGTCACATCATACTTCCTATTGACAATCGGCACATTCGTTTTTCTCGGATACAGTTTCGTTCCCGCCAGCGGCAGAAACGGCCCGTTATGAATCTCCGGAAAAAACCTGCGCATATAAGTCTCGTGGTTCCTGTCAATACTGATATGATGATAATTTGCGGGAACCTTCTCCAGAAAATGATGATAATACATGGGGTGATCCACCACAATATTATAGCTCGGAATCCGCAGCGCCTCCCACATCATCGTATCATTCTCATCAAGAAAATATTGTTCCCCGCTCATTCCGTGAAAATTAAAATTAATGAGCGCCGTATTCCCCTCTTCAAAAAATCGAAAAAACTTCTCCGTGCTCTCCCATGGTCTGCTCAGATCGTAAATAAACGTCTCGTGCCCAAGCGCGCGCATGGCTTCTGCAATCTGCAGGGAAAAATATCCCTGCGTCTCGATATCACCTGTAAAAAACAACAACTTTTTCATCGCCGCACTCCTTTTTGTTGTGCCGTCAACTACTTTTTATATCGGCTGTATTTCACATTTCGTAACTGCTCTTCCCTTTCGAAGAACAGTTAATATACAGATTGTTTATTATTTTCCAGCTCTTCCAAATACTTCTCCGCCGTTTTTTCCCGCAATCCTCCCGGCGCCGTCTCTAAATAAGCGTTGATTTCGTCAATATAAGGTGCCTTCTCCCCGGCAGTCCTTCCCCGCATATAAGCGAGCCAAGCATCGGAAAAGGCCCAGTACCCGTCAAATTCTTCCTCGTAGTCCTTATCAAAATAGAGGGAAGAAAAAATATGAGCCGGTCCAAACATATTTTCATCCAATTCTATGGTCTCCAGACGGTAGGACAGCGACCTTGTCCTGTAGCTGCGGGACAACTCCCGAAACTGCGCAAAACAAAACGCCATACTCGCAAAAAACAGAATCGTAAACAGAACGATCAACATATAATACTTTGTATTGTTCCTATTTTTCAAAATACGCCTCCATTCTCCGTTTGGTAATGCCTTCAATGTCCGCGCTTCCCTCCAGCGTAAACTGTTTCCCTGCTTCCAATGCCTTTAATGTCTCAATTTCCTCTTCCGTCAGCCTGTAATAATTCTTCAGGAAACCGTCAACCTCCCGCGTCAGCTCTTCTGTGACCGCACTGTTCGCCGCCGAGCTGTAAAAAATTTGAAAGCTGATTACATCCGTATCCCGAAGCGATGCGTAATTGTCCCCCTCGTCCATGGAATCCATAGACTGCAGCACGCCTGTCAAAATAAGGGAATAGTTGTAGATATCACAAAGCTCCGCCGCGTACTCCGGGTAATTCTCAAAATGCTCGCCCGTCGGATCCGTGCAGGATGCGAGAAGGTACGCGCGTATATACTGTCCCTCGTCCAGATAACGGGCAATCGCCTCCTTATTCTGTGCCAGACGCGCACCCGTCACCTCATAGGATGATGTTCCGGAGAAGCGGTACCGAAAGAAAGCTACACAGCCAAGCGAAACGATTGCGATCACCAGAAAGACCATCCCCAGACCAAAGGTCAGATGCTTAAGCACCTGATTGGTTCCGCTCTCCAACAGCTCATCCCTCTTTTGCTCATATGCCGCGTCATAAGTCTGAAGCTCCTTCGCCAGCTTCAGGGCATGTTCATTCACTGTACCACAGTAAGGACACCTCAATTGGTCGCTGGCAAAATCAGCGCCGCAGTTTGTACATTTCATCCTCTAATCCTTCCTCTATCATTATTTCCGTTTCCCGCTCCACTTCCCCGGCAAGCGCTTCTTCGATCTTCTCATCCGTCCCGTAGACGGAGAAAAAAATATCGTCTGCACGCATATCATAGTCCTCTGCCATGATTTCATATATAAAAAGCATTTCCTCCGCGTCATGCGTCTGATACGCCTCATCAAAAAGGGGCGGATAGGTATGCAAAAACCATGCCGAACGGTATAGGAAATAGTCGGGCGAATCCAAATATACCTCGCACTCATCAATCAGATACTGTTCCAGTTGATCCCAATCTTCTTTCTCATAGGCTTTTTGCATATCACGGGACAACCGGTTCATCCCCCGCTGCAGCTTTGACTCCCTCATTCTCTCAGGTATATCGAGAAAGACAACCAGCGCAAGCAGCAAAAACAGCACCAGCAGCGTAGCCACAACAACAAGTCCCAGCTTTTTCGGGACAGATGCCGTCTCGGACTGCGCACGCTTTACCGCCCTGATCTTTTTATCCGTTTTCTCCCTGCTTAAATCAATCAATTCTCTGCCGCAGTAAGGGCAGAAAGCCGTTTCGGCGCCTGATGCCCCTGCGCCGCAGCCGGGACATATCCGTATTTTCTCTTTCAAAGTGACAAATTCCTCCCTCTAAGTATAACACATCCTCCGCAAAACCGCTCGTTCAACAGTCAAAAAGCACTGCTGCAATATGTAACCGGAAATTAATCCGCCGAATCCTTCTCCGTTTCACGGTACACAAGCGCAGTAATCATAAAACTGGCTGCAAAGGACACGATCGCTACCGCAGCCGCTTTCCATAAATTGACCGGGTCATCCACGCTGTAAAACATCAGAATCGTCGGAATACACGGAAACGCAAAGGTATAACAATGCACTGTCAAAAGCCCCTGCACCGCTCCCGCGATCATACAGCCGAAAATATTGCCGATTAACGGTGTTTTCTCCTTAAAACACACGCCGAAAATAGACGGCTCTGCAATCCCGGAAGCAAATTCCGTAATCATCGCGCTTATCGACATCGCCTTCTTATCTGCCGTTTTCGACTTGACAAACACCGCTAGGTCACATCCGGCAAGTGAAATATTGGAAATCAGAAACGCCACCATAATTCCATAATCAACGCCCGTCACCCCGATCTGGGTGATCGCCAGCGTTATGAAAATCCAATGCATTCCTGTGGAAACAAGCAGCGTCGTCATCGCCGCAAACAAAGCCCACGCTATCATAGGCGCCCGCATCTGCATTATTTCAAGCCCGTCCGCCAGCAGACCGCTTAACAGACTGACAATCGGCTCGATCACCATAATGCCGAAAAGTGACGTGATCAGAATCGCGCATACTGCCAAAAAATACGGCTGCAGACTCTCCTTAATCAGCTTTTTCAGCCACCTTACCACATAGGACATACAGTAAATCAGCAAAATAATCGGAATCACATTGTAGGCATAGGTCGCCGCCACCACCGGTATACCCGCAAAGGTCACACGCTCCCCGCTCTCCATCAGGGACGCAAAATCCGGAAGCAGCATAACGCACACGCTGGCAAGCGCCAGCAGCGGATCCGTGTCAAAATGTTTCGCCGCGGAATAGGCGACAAATACCGGCAGGAAATAGAAGGGCGTCGTCGCCAGCGCCGACATAATCACCTCCGTCGTCCCGGATAAAATATGTACCGCCGTCAAGAGCATCACAATAATTTTCAAAATACCGCCCGCCAAAAGAATCGGTATAATCGGCAGCATACACGCCGTAACATGATCGAACGCTGCCAAAACGCCTCTTTTAATCTTACTCATTTCCTTCCACCGCCCATTTTTCTTCGTTTTGAATAAAACGCAAAATATCACCTGCCTAATCATCGTATCATACTCCCATGGAAATTTCTATTCCGGAATCCGATAAATCAAGGCAAAAATAGAGAGGAAGCACCGTTATATGCAACGCTTCCTCCGCTCTTCACAAAAGTCCCCCGTTTTCCAGTGGCACAAAAATCCTGTAAAAGCAAAAACCTTGTAACCGCTACAAATGCAGCAATTACAAGGCTTTCCATAAGTTAATGCCCAGAACCGGAATCGAACCAGTGACACGAGGATTTTCAGTCCTCTGCTCTACCAACTGAGCTATCTGGGCATTGAGTAGCGGGGACAGGATTTGAACCTATGACCTTCGGGTTATGAGCCCGACGAGCTTCCAGACTGCTCCACCCCGCGTTATAAAATTATCATTGCAGAGAATCGCTTGCGATTCTCTAGGAGTAAATTTTCGAAGAAAATTTACTCGACGTTAATTCTATAAGAATTTACGTCAGTGGACGGAGGTGGATTCGAACCACCGAAGCAATTTGCAGCAGATTTACAGTCTGTCCCCT
>CAJUBE010000009.1 GCA_910584725.1 uncultured Lachnospiraceae bacterium
TAACAGGCCCTTATAGGGCCAGAACAAACCACCGGCTAAGCCGGTGGTTCTGATTCCCACCACCCGGTTTTTTGCCAGAAAGTCTGAAGTGAATCTTCAGACAAGGCTGCTTTCTTCCGCAAAGGATTCCTCAAGCAGCTTCCTGCGATAATCGTTGTCATTGAGAACGCGATTTACTTCCTCCTGTTTTCCGGCGTCCATCAAGGATTGGAGTAGTACAGCGAGCGTGTTACTGCCTTTCTCCATTCCTTTGTTCAGCCACTCCTTCCGTTCGCTCTTCATATGTTTTTCTTCATCATATTCAAAAATACTCACTGCGATCGCCTCCGCCCGGTTCTTTGCCAGAAACTCGGCAAGGATATTGTTCTTGATACAATCGTCAACCGCCTTTTCGACTGCCTCCGATAAAGGCAGTTTTTCCGCGTATGCCCTCACCTGCGCCACATAATGGGCGTACTCTTTTAACAGACGGCACGCGTCCAGCAGTTCACGGTTATATCCCAGATTGATGTTATAGACAATCACCGACAGCTCTAATGCCGGTTCATCCTGTTTCTTTTCAAAAGCGTCCGACAGATACAGCACCTGCTGTTCTGGCTGGAAGTCTGTTCCGTTGTAAAATACGACAAACCGGGGCGTCGGAATCTTGATGAGGGACTTACTGTACAAGTTTTCGTCTTTGACCCGGTTCTGCAATACCCGGGTCACATAGATTAAATCCCGCAGCGGCATATTCGGATTGCAGGTGGACTGGTGCTCGTAGAGGAGCAGTTCAAAATCAAACACAAAGGAAATGTCGTTCTTATAATTCATGTAGACTGCATTTTCCAGTGTGGTGATTTCCAGAGAGTCCGTCTCTTCGTAAGCCGTGCCGTTTAATGCGTTGTAAAGGCTGAGCAGATTTTCCTTCTCCCGGAAAATCATACGGAATACGGTGTCCTTGTAGTTGCGCTGTACACCTGCTTCGCACAGGAGTGTTCCATTTGTCTGCTTCTCGGATGTCGCTGTGTTACCCGGTGCTGTCTCGCCTGTTCTTTTTCGGCGCTTTTTTGCTGTGTTCGCTTTTGTTTTGTGCATTTGCATGTCCTCCTTGGTGGTGGCGGCTCCTTCTTTTTCTTTGCGTGAAAGAAAAAACCGTCGGTACAGGAGAACCGTTTCAGATCCGCCTGCTTTGTAATTGGTTAGTTGGAATCAAAGCATGGATTTTCTGAAACTTAGAGTGGCAGTCAAACTTGGGAATGAACTGCCATAGAACTTTGTGAAATGTTTTCGTTAGAAAATATGCTTTTTATCACTATAACATAAGCATGACGAAATTGTAAATATATTTACAGAAAAATCTGCGAACAAGCTGTCTGACAATTATGCGTAAAAGAGTAAAATTTCAAATAATCTGACAATTCAACAAAAAGTCTTTATTTACAAATCCCAAACACAGGTGTATTATTGTATACATGTAGAACGCAAAGGAGCGCTAGATGTCTTTTTTGCGTTCTTTCTTTTGCGCGAATAAGCAGAGTCAGAAGTCGGCAGAGACAGGATACATGCTTGCATGTAAGACTGTCTATGACGACTTATGACGAGGCGCAAGACGTCCAGGGGACGTCTGTCCTGCGCGGACCGAAGTGGAACGGAGACCGCGAACGAGAAATGCGAAGCATTTCGAGTCTCTGCTTATTCATGGAATATAACATCCATCAAAAGTCAAGAGAGAAGATTGAGGCTCTGACAAGGAGGTAACTTATGTTTGATGTAAAGACAACCATCCCGAAATCCCCCCTCTACCGGGCGGAATTTGAACATGACAACTGCGGTATCGGCGCCTGCGTGAACATCAAGGGCAAGAAGAGCCGCGCCATCGTGGAGAATGCGCTTAAGATTGTGGAGAATCTGGAGCACAGAGCCGGTAAGGATGCGGAGGGCGAGACGGGAGACGGCGTGGGGATTCTCACGCAGATGCCGCATAAATTCATGCTGAAAGTGACGAAGGATCTGGGTTTTGCCATCGGCGGCGAGCGGGAGTACGGCGTGGGCACGTTCTTCTTCCCGCAGGATGAATTACAGCGCAATCAGGCAAAAAAGATGTTTGAGATCATTGCGAGGAAGGAAGGATTGGAATTTTTAGGCTGGCGTGATGTGCCTACGGTGCCTTCTGTGCTGGGGCACAAGGCGGTGGAGTGTATGCCCTGCATCATGCAGGCTTTTATCAAGAAGCCGGCCAATGTGGAGAAGGGTCTTGATTTTGACAGAAAACTCTACATACTGCGGCGTACCTTCGAGCAGTCTACGGATGTGACTTATGTGGTCAGTCTGTCCAGCCGGACGATCGTGTACAAGGGCATGTTTCTGGTGGGACAGCTTCGCACATTCTTTGCGGACTTGCAGGATAAGGATTACGAGTCGGCGATCGCCGTGGTGCACTCCCGATTCTCCACGAACACGAACCCGAGTTGGGAGCGGGCGCACCCGAATCGCTTTATTGTCCACAACGGGGAAATCAATACCATACGCGGCAATGCGGACAAGATGCAGGCCCGCGAGGAGAACATGGAGTCCGAGCACTTGCAGGGACAGATGCACAAGATTCTGCCGGCCATCAACGCCTCCGGCTCCGATTCCGCCATGCTCGACAACACGCTGGAGTTTCTGGTGATGAGCGGGATGCCGTTGCCGCTTGCGGTGATGATCACGATCCCGGAGCCTTGGGAAAACAACAAGACCATGTCCCAGAAGAAAAAGGATTTCTACCAATATTATGCAACGATGATGGAGCCGTGGGACGGCCCGGCTTCGATTCTTTTCTGCGACGGGGATATCATGGGAGCTGTGCTTGACCGAAACGGTCTACGCCCTTCCCGCTACATGATTACGGATGACGACACGCTGATTCTCTCCTCGGAGGTGGGCGTGCTGGATATCGACCCGTCGAAGATCGTGATGAAGGAGAGGCTCCACCCCGGCAAGATGCTGCTGGTGGATACGGTACAGGGAAGAGTCATTGACGACGACGAGCTGAAAGAGAAATATGCGTCCGCACAGCCTTACGGCGAATGGCTGGACAGCAAGCTGGTGACATTAAAGGAGTTGAAAATCCCGAACCAGCGCGTGCCGGAGTTTACCGATGAGGAAAGACAGCGGATGCAGAAGGCGTTCGGCTATACATATGAGGATTTGAAAACAAGCATTCTGCCGATGGCGAAAAACGGCGCGGAAGCGATTGCGGCGATGGGGGTGGATACGCCGATTCCGGTGCTTTCGAGAGCGCACCACCCGCTGTTCCACTATTTCAAACAGCTTTTCGCACAGGTGACGAACCCGCCCATCGACGCGATCCGCGAGGAAGTGGTGACTTCCACCACGGTCTATCTGGGGCGGGACGGGAATCTCTTGGAGGAGATGCCGGAAAACTGCAATATGCTGCGGGTACATAACCCGATTTTGACAAGCACGGATCTTTTGAAAATCAAGACCATGAAGGCGGAAGGCTTCAAAGTAGAAGTGATTCCGATTACCTACTATAAGAATACGAGATTGGAAAAGGCAATCGACAGGCTGTTCGTGGAGGTGGACAGAGCTTACCGTGAGGGTGCGAACATTATTATCCTCTCCGACCGCGGCGTGGACGAGAACCGGGTGGCGATCCCTTCCCTGTTAGCGGTGTCCGCTTTGCAGCAGCATCTGGTGAGCACCAAGAAGAGAACCAGCGTGGATATTATCTTAGAATCTGCGGAGCCGAGGGAGGTGCACCATTTCGCGACGCTGCTCGGCTTCGGCGCCTCGGCGATCAACCCCTATCTGGCGCAGGAGAGTATCAGGGAGCTGATCGACAATCATATGCTGGATAAGGATTACTATGCGGCGGTGGACGATTACAACAGCGCGATTCTGCACGGCATTGTAAAGATTGCTTCCAAGATGGGCATTTCCACGATTCAGTCCTATCAGGGTTCGAAGATTTTCGAGGCGATCGGCATCGACAAAGAGGTGATCAACAAGTATTTCACCAACACGGTGTGCCGGGTGGGCGGCATTACCCTGAAGGATATCGAGGAAGAGGTGGACATCCTGCACTCCATGGCGTTTGACCCGCTCGGTCTATCCAATGACCTGACGTTGGACAGCACGGGGCATCACCAGATGCGCAGCGGTGCGGATGAACATCTGTATAACCCGGAGACGATTCATTTACTGCAGGAGTCAACAAGACGCGGCGATTATGAATTGTTTAAGCAATATACCAAAGCGGTCAATAATGAGGAGAGCATCAAGAATCTGCGCGGGCTGATGGACTTCAATTACGCGAAGAAACCCGTGCCGATTGAGGAAGTGGAGAGTGTTGACACGATTGTCACAAGGTTTAAGACGGGCGCTATGTCCTACGGCTCCATTTCCAAGGAAGCGCACGAGACGATGGCAATCGCCATGAACCGTCTGCACGGCAAATCCAACTCCGGCGAGGGCGGAGAAGATAAGGAAAGACTGACGGTAGGAGCCGACGGCTTAAACCGCTGCTCGGCGATCAAACAGGTGGCGAGCGGACGGTTCGGCGTCACCAGCGAATATTTAAACAGCGCGCAGGAGATTCAGATTAAGATGGCGCAGGGGGCGAAACCCGGCGAGGGCGGGCATCTGCCAGGCGGTAAGGTTTATCCGTGGATTGCCAAGACGAGACATTCCACGCCCGGCGTGGGGCTGATTTCCCCGCCGCCGCATCATGACATTTATTCCATTGAGGATTTGGCGCAGTTAATCTATGATTTGAAGAACGCCAACACCAAGGCGCGGATTTCGGTGAAGCTCGTCTCCGAGGCGGGCGTGGGCACGGTGGCGGCAGGCGTGGCGAAGGCGGGCGCGCAGGTGATATTGGTTTCCGGCTACGACGGCGGCACGGGCGCCGCGCCCCGTAACTCTATTCACAACGCGGGACTGCCTTGGGAGCTGGGGCTTGCGGAGACGCACCAGACGTTAATCCAGAATGGGCTGAGAAATAAAGTCCGCATCGAGACGGACGGCAAACTGATGAGCGGGCGGGACGTGGCGATTGCGGCGATTCTCGGCGCGGAGGAGTTCGGCTTTGCGACAGCGCCCCTTGTGACGATGGGGTGTCTCATGATGCGTGTCTGCAATCTGGACACCTGTCCGGTGGGCGTGGCGACCCAGAACCCGGAGCTGCGCAAACGCTTTACGGGAAAACCCGAGTATGTGGAGAACTTTATGCGCTTTATCGCGCAGGAACTTCGAGAGTATATGGCGAAGCTCGGTGTGCGCAAGGTAGATGAACTGGTGGGCAGGACGGAGCTTTTGAAGGTCAAGGAGAATCTGACGGATCGTCAGCGCAAAGTAGATTTGGATTTGATTTTGAGCAATCCTTACGAGGGGAGCAAGGAGAAGTTTATCTTTGACCCGAAACAGGTGTACGACTTCCATCTGGAAAAGACGCTGGATGAGAAGGTGCTCTTAAAGCAGCTTTCCAAGGCGCTGGAGAGCGGGCAGAAGCGCAGCCTGGAGGTGGACGTTTCCAACACGGACCGCACTTTCGGTACCATTTTCGGTTCGGAGATTACGCGAAGGTTCGGTGATACGCTGGAGGAGGATTCCTACCACATCTTATGTAAGGGTTCCGGCGGGCAGAGCTTCGGCGCGTTTATCCCGAAGGGGCTGACGCTGGAGCTGGTGGGCGATTCCAACGACTACTTCGGCAAAGGCTTATCCGGCGGCAAGCTGGTGGTCTATCCGCCGAAGGGCTCGACTTTCAGGCAGGATGAAAATATCATTATCGGCAACGTGTCTCTCTACGGCGCGACTTCCGGGAAAGCTTTCATCAACGGTGTGGCGGGCGAGCGGTTCTGCGTGCGAAACTCCGGTGCGATTGCGGTGGTGGAAGGCGTGGGCGACCACGGCTGTGAGTACATGACAGGCGGACGCGTGGTGGTCATCGGCTCCGTGGGCAAGAACTTTGCGGCGGGCATGAGCGGCGGCATCGCCTACGTGCTGGATGAGAACAACGACCTGTATACAAAGACCAACAAGGAAATGGTTTCCTCTTATGAGATTACCTCCAAATATGATGTGCTGGAGCTGAAAGAGATGATTAAGGAGCATGTGGCTTACACCAATTCCGTCAAGGGAAAGGAGATTCTGGACAATTTCGGGGCGTATCTGCCGAAGTTCAAGAAAATCATTCCGCACGACTACGAGATTATGTTAAAGCTGATCGTGCAGATGGAGGAGAAGGGCTTAAGCGCGGAGCAGGCGCAGATTGAGGCTTTTTATAAGAAGGACAAAGAAACGGTTTGAGAATGGGAGGACAGATTGAAAAATCACACTGATGTGCTGATTGTTTCAACTCCCGAACAAGTTCGGGCGCGAGTTTGTGCCGAAGTCACAAACTCGGAATCGCAGCCGAGAATAAAAGTATTCCTTCGGAAAACTTTGAAATTCTCGGCGCGTGCCTTCGCACAAAAAAGCTCAGGCAAGGAGGATAACATGGGAAAACCGACAGGATTTATGGAATATGAGCGCAGGGTGTCCAAAGATGTGAGCCCCAGACAGCGCATAAAGAATTTTAACGAGTTTCACGAGCATCTGACGATGGAGGAGCAGCAGGAGCAGGGCGCCCGCTGTATGGACTGCGGCGTGCCGTTCTGCCAGTCGGGCATGACGCTGTGCGGTATGACTTCCGGCTGCCCGCTGCACAATCTCGTGCCGGAGTGGAACGATCTGGTTTATACGGGAAACTGGGAGCAGGCTTACCTGCGTCTGCACAAGACCAACAACTTCCCGGAGTTTACGTCGAGGGTGTGCCCGGCATTGTGCGAGGCGGCGTGCACCTGCGGCTTGAACGGCGACCCGGTTTCCACGAAGGAGAACGAGTACGCCATCATTGAAAACGCCTACGAGAAAGGCTATGCGGCGGCGAAGCCGCCCAAGGTGCGCACCGGCAAGAAGGTGGCGGTGGTGGGCAGCGGTCCCTCCGGGCTGGCGGTGGCGGATCAGCTCAACAGAAGAGGCCATCTGGTGACCGTGTTTGAGCGTTCCGACCGCATTGGCGGGCTTTTGATGTATGGCATTCCCAACATGAAGCTGGAGAAACACATCATCGAGCGCAAGCTCAAAGTCATGGAGGAGGAGGGCGTTACCTTCGTGACAAACAGCAATATCGGCAAGGATGTGAAGGCGGAGAAACTGCTGAAAGAATTTGACCGGGTGGTGCTCTGCTGCGGCTCCTCCAATCCCCGCGATATCAGCGCACCGGGCAGGGACGCCAAGGGCATCTACTTTGCGGTGGATTTCCTGACAGCCAACACAAAGAGTCTGCTTGACTCGGATTTTGCGGATAAAAAGTATGTGGACACAAAGGATAAGAACGTGGTGATTATCGGCGGCGGCGATACCGGCAACGACTGCGTGGGCACGGCAATCCGCCATGGGGCGAAATCCGTGACCCAGATCGAAATGATGCCCAAGGCGCCCGATACGAGGGCGGAAAACAACCCGTGGCCGGAGTGGCCCAAGGTGTGTAAGACCGACTACGGCCAGCAGGAGGCCATCGAGATTTACGGTCATGATCCCCGTATCTACGAGTCCACGGTGAAGGAGTTTGTGAAAGATAAAAACGGCAATCTGAAAGCGGTGAAGATCGTCTCGCTGACCTGGGAGAAGGACGAGAAGACGGGCCGCATGAACATGAAGGAGATTGAGGGATCCGAAAAGACGCTGGATGCGGAGATCGTGCTGATTGCGGCAGGATTCCTTGGCAGCCAGAAGTATGTGACGGACGCGTTTAAGGTGGAGCTGGACGGCAGGACGAACGTGCAGACGGCGGCGGGCAGATTTGCAACCAGCGTGGACAGGGTGTTCACGGCGGGCGACATGCACACGGGACAGTCCCTTGTGGTGAAGGCCATCCGGCAGGGCAGGGAGTGCGCCAGGGAGGTGGACGAGAGTCTGATGGGGTATACGAACCTGTATGTGCAGTAGATATTGCTGCAAATAGCTATCATAAATAAAAAAATATTTTCTGCCACCGGGTAAAAAGCGGTGGCAGTTTTATATGCCTGCATCATGTGTTATGTAAACTAAAGGCGCAAAGTGTACCTAAAAGGACACAATGTATACCGCAATGAAAAAAAGTAGGACTTTTTTCTGATAAACTGTCTCTATCTTTTATATTTCTATTCTCACATCATAATGGAGGAGACAGGTATGAATTTTTTGAGCGGGTTTAAAAAGGTGGTGGATGCGCAGCCGGACAAAGTGGCGATTGTGGATCGGGGCGGTACAAGGAGCACAACTTATCGGGAGCTTGCAAGGATAAGCGGACAGGTTGCGGCAAAGCTTTTGGAGACGGGGGATATGTCCGGGCAGGCGGTTTTAATCTGCATGGACAGACGCATGGAATATGTGGCGGCAGAAATCGGGATTATGATGGCGGGGGCGGCTTATGTGCCTCTGCTGCCGGAGTACCCGGCGGAGAGAATTAACTATATCCGGAACGACTGTAGCGCGGTGTGCACGATCGACGCCGCATGGATGGAGAATATCGGGCAGTATGAGCCTGCGGGGGTGTATACGGCGGCGGACCGGGACAGGGCGCTGATCATCTATACGTCTGGTTCCACCGGGCGTCCCAAGGGCATTGTCCACAGCCACGCGGGCTTTTATGGGGGTGTGGAGAGGGTCGCTGCAGCGTTTGACTTCTGGGAAGAGGAGCGGATGGCGGCATCGGCGCCCCTGTCTTTTGTGGCATCGCTGATGGAGTATAATGCTGTTTTAAAAAACGGCGGCTGTACACATATGCTCTCCGAGGAAGTCCGCAGGGATGTGCGGCTGATGGAGACCTACTATGCCGAGAAGGATATCACCTGCGGCTTCATCAGTCCCCAGATGCTGCGCCATTTTAAGAATCGTGGGAAAGCGCTGAAAAAGGTAATTACCGGGAGCGAGCGGGTATCCATGATAGGCAGCGACGGTTATACACTGTACAACAGTTACGGCTGCAGCGAGTCGGCGCTTCTGGTAACGACCTATAAGGTAGAGGAACCGATGGAAAATACGCCCATCGGCAAACCTGTGCCGGGTATAGAGATGTTTCTGCTTGACCAGCAGGGAAAAGAAGTGCCCGACGGGGAGGAAGGGGAAATCTGTGTTCTCGGCGTTCTGGGCGAGTGTTATCTGAACATGGAAGAGCAGAGCGCGCGTACATTCGAGCGCAGGGAGGACGGAAAGGTTCTGCTCCACACGGGGGATATCGGACGGAAACTGCCGGACGGAAATTATATTTATGTAAACCGAAGAGACTGGATGGTAAAGATCAACGGACAGCGTGTGGAGACGGGAGAGATCGAGCTGCGCATGGCGGCGGCGCCGGGCGTGAAAAACGCCGTGGTCAAAGCTTTTGAGGACGAAAACGGGCAGAATTATCTGTGCGGATATTATGTGGCGGAGGAGGAAGTGCTGCCGGAGGATATCCGTGACAGCTTGAAAGAGGCGCTGCCGGATTACATGATTCCCCGTTTCTTAAAGAGACTGGAGGAGCTGCCGAAGAACGTAAACGGAAAGCTGGACAGGACGGCGCTTCTGCCGCCGGGTATCTCTGCGTACAAGCGGGCGTACAGGGAGCCGGAAAACGAGGTGCAGAGCCGCATGTGCGAGGCATTTGAGGCGATCCTGCACTGTGGAAAAACGGGAATCGGGGACGACTTTTTCCAACTGGGCGGGGATTCCATCAATGTGCTGAAGCTGGCGGAGCATCTTGCGGATTTGCCCCTCACGCCGGGTATGGTGTTAAAGGGCAGGACGCCGGAGCAGATTGCGCTTCTTTTGCAGGAGAAAAGGGCAGAGGGTACCGTGGCATGGGAGCAGATACGAAAGCAGGCGAAGGAGCGGACACAGTGGCCTCTCACGGATTCCCAGATGGGCGTCTATCTGGAGTGCGTCAACGAGCCGGAATGCACGATGTACAACATTCCCATGTGCTGTGAGCTGCCGGATGACATCGACGAGGTCAGATTCCGGGATTCGGTAAAGGAAGCGATTTCCATGCATGCCGCCTTCAGTGTCAGGATTGTGTTGGAAGAGGGGACACCCTTCATGGAGCTGTGCCCGGCATATCTGGACACGTATGTGCAGGAGTGTACCGCCAGCGACATGAAGGGAGCAGAGAAAGCCTTTGTCCGTCCTTTTGTCATGGGGGAGGAGCCTTTATACCGCATGGCGCTGTACCGCGTGGCGGACGGAAACGGGAAAATGCACATGTATTTTTTCTTTGATGTGCACCATTTGATTTTTGACGGCACTTCGGTAAACGTATTTCTGGAAGAGATATCCCTCATTTACAGGGGTGAGGAGCCGAAGCCGGAGGAGGTATCCCTGATGGATGTGTCCGTCTTCGAGGAGACGGTGAAGGATACGCCGGCGTATGGGGCGGCAAGGGAATACTTCCGGTCGAAACTGGCGGACGGGGAGACGGGCGAACCGCTGCTGACAGATTACAGGATGAAATCGCTCGGCGCCGACAGCGGCAGCGTGCGGATGGCGCTCGGGGAAGCGCTTTCGGTCATGGCGGTGGAACAGTTTGCGAGACAGAGGGGAATCTCAGAAAATACGCTTTTTCTGGGCGCTTTTTCCTATGCCCTCGGAAAGTACACCGGGGGAAACAGAAGTATGTTCTGCACGGTGAACAACGGCAGGCACTGTACGGAGCTGGCACAGTCCGTAGGTATGTTTGTGCGCACGCTTCCCCTGTGCCAGTCGTGGGAAGAGGGCGCGTCTGTGGATGCGTTTTTACAGGAATTTCAGAAGAACTTTTATGAGACCATGGAGCACGACGTGATCTCCTTTGCGGAGCTGGCGGGGGATTACGGGATTGCTTCGGACATTCTGTTTGTCTATCAGGGAGAAATGCTGAAAGGTCTGTCGCTTGCCGGGAAATGGTATGCGGCGCAGCCCCTTTCCACCGGGCAGGTGCAGGCGGACATCTCCGCGATGGTGATGAAAGGACAGGGCGGTTATGAGATTTCCTTAGACTACCGTCAGGATTTATACTCGGAAAAGACGGCGAAAGGACTTGCAAGGATGTTTGTGCAGGTGCTGCAGGGGATGCTCTCCTGTCAGAGCCTGCATCAGATTTCCCTCGTCTCGGAGTCGGATGTCCAGCTTTTAGAGAGTTTTCACGGGGAGGAAGTGCCTTTTGACAGGACGAAAACCGTGGTGGATCTGTTCCGGGAACAGGCTATGCGCGCGCCGGACGCCGCCGCCGTTGTTTATCTTGACAGAACGTACACTTACGGGCAGGTGGATGAGATCACCGACCGTCTGGCGGCTTATATCGCGGGGCTGGGCATCGGCAGGGAACAGACGGTTTCCGTGCTCATTCCGCGGTGTGAATATATGGCGCTTGCCTCTCTCGGCATCCTGAAGGCGGGAGCCGCATACCAGCCTCTTGACCCTACCTATCCCAAGGAGCGGCTTGCCTTTATGATCGAGGACGCGGACGCGAAGCTGCTCATTGCCGACGAGGGGCTTTTGCATATGATGGAGGGGTATCAGGGAGAAGTCCTTCTGACAAAAGATATTCCGGCGCTTCCGGAAGCGGATAGGGACGCGCTTCCCGCGCTGCCCCGGCCGGAGGATCTGTTTATTTTGCTCTATACCTCCGGATCCACCGGCGTGCCCAAAGGATGTATGCTGGAACACGGGAATCTGGCGGCGTTTTGCAAGTGGTACCAGATGTACTATGACTTACAGCCTGAGAGCAGGGTGGCGGCATATGCCAGCTATGGCTTTGACGCGCATATGATGGATATCTATCCGGCGCTTGTGACCGGCGCGGCGACATGTATCATCGATCAGTCCATCCGCCTGGATCTGAACGAATTGAAACAGTATTTTATGAGGGAGGGCGTGACCCACTCCTTTATGACCACCCAGATCGGGCGTGCCTTTGCCACAAGTATGCAGTGTAAATCGCTGCGGCATCTTTCCATGGGCGGGGAGGCGCTGACTCCTTTTGCGCCTGCGGGTACTACGAAATATTACAATGTTTACGGTCCTACGGAGTGTACGATCTTTACCACGTCCTATCCCATGAGCCGTTATGAGGAGGATGTGCCAATCGGGAAACCGCTCTGCAATATGAAGCTGTATGTGGTGGACGGCTGTGGGAGACGGGTGCCGACAGGCGTGCCGGGCGAGCTGTGGATAGCCGGATATCAGGTGTCCAGAGGGTATCTGAACCGCCCGGAAAAGACGGCGGAGTCCTACTCGGAAAATCCGTTCTCCGAAACCGCGGGGTATCGCAGGGCATATCACACAGGCGATATTGTGCGCTTTTTGCCGGATGGGAATATTCAGTTTATCGGACGACGGGACGGGCAGGTGAAGATCCGGGGATTCCGCATCGAGCTGACCGAGGTGGAGGAGATCATACGGAAGTTCCCGGGAATCACAGACGCCACGGTAGCTGCTTTTGACGAGCCCGGCGGCGGAAAGTATATCGCCGCCTATGTGGTATCGGAAGGGACGGTGGACGTGGAGGCGATGAACGCGTTTATCATGGAGAGCAAGCCGCCCTACATGGTTCCCGCCGTCACCATGCAGATCGATCAGATTCCCTTAAACCAGAATCAGAAGGTGGACAAAAAGGCTTTGCCGAAGCCCGAGCGGAAGAAGGAGGAACTGACGGAGCCTGTGGGGGAGACACAGCAGAAAATTTTCGACTGCGTGGCGGAAGTTATCGGACACAGGGAATTTGGCGCTTCCACGGACATTTTCCGGGCGGGGCTTACGTCCATCGGCGCGGTGCGGTTAAACGCGCTGCTCTCTGCGGCTTTTGACGGCGCGGTGGTGCGGAATAAGGACTTGAAGGAATACAACACGGTGGAGAAGCTAGAGAAGCTGCTTCAGGAGAGGGGAGAGCGGGAGACTTTTGCCGTGCAGGAAGATTATCCGCTGGCCCAGACGCAGAACGGCATCTTTGTGGAGTGCGCCGCCAATCCGGGCAGCACGATCTACAACATTCCGTTCCTGTTCCGGCTGGATGAAAAGGTGGAGCTGCCCCGGCTGAAAAGAGCGGTGGAGGAGACGGTTGCCGCCCATCCCTACATAAAGACCACTTTGTTTATGGATGAGAAGGGTGATATCCGGCAGAGGAGGAACGATGACGCGCCTTTTGCGGTGGAGATCAAGAAGGAGCTGTGCAGGGAGGAACTGGTGCGCCCGTATCAGCTTCTGGAGGAGCGGTTGTTCCGAATCGAGTTGTATGAGACTGCGGAAGGCAAGTATCTGTTTTTGGAATTTCACCATATCATCAGCGACGGCACATCCTGTGGTATTTTTATCCGGGATATGAACGCGGCTTACGGCGGGGAGGCGCTGACCGCGGAAGCCTTTTCCGGCTTTGAGGCAGCCCTCGTGGAACAGAAGGCGCTGCAGGGCGAGGAGTACAGACGCGCCAAAGAATACTATGATTCAGTCTTCTCCGGCTGTGACACAGATTTCCTTCCCGCGCGTGACAGGCGGGAGGCGGATGCCAATCAGCAGACGGTGGGACTGTACAGAAGGGATATGCCGGTGGACATGGACGCTGTCCGCGCCTTCTGCGAGGAGAAGAAGATTACCATGAACACGCTGTTTACCGCCGCTTTCGGTTTCGTGACGGGGCGGTATGTGTACAAGGATGAGGCGGTGTTCACCACAATTTATAATGGAAGAAACGATTCCAGACTTTCCTCCGTCATCAGTATGCTGGTGAAAACGCTGCCTGTATACTGCGATATTGACGGGGAGCAGGAGATCGACCGCTATCTGAGTGCAATCGGCGAGCAGCTTTTAAACAGTATGAACGCGGATATTTACTCTTTCGCCGAGATCAGCAGGGCATACGGGATCAGGGCGGATATTCTCTTCGCCTTTCAGGGGGATGATTTCCAGTTTGACGAGATCGCCGGGGAAAAGGCAGTTATGGAGGAACTGCGCCTCGACACGGCGAAGGCGCCGCTGTCGGTGGACGTGGCGGTAGACGGAAGTAAGATCTGTTACCAGATCGAATACAGAAGCGATCTGTATGAGGAGAGCACCGTGGCGGGGCTGGTGGACAGTTTTGCCGTTGTGGTGGAGGAGTTTAGTAAAAAGAAGCTTTTGAAGGAAGTGTCCATGCTGAGCGGTGAGGCGCGCCGCAAACTGGAGGGATACAACGGGACGGACTGCCCGGTGGAACAGGTGACGGCAAATATTCTCTTTGAGCGGCAGGCGGCGCTCTGTCCCGACAGGACGGCAGTAATCGCGTGCGGGGAGAGCCGGACCTTCCGGGAGTTAAACGAGAATGCAAACAGGATCGCCAACCGTCTGCTCGACTTGGGACTGCACATGGACGGGATGGTGGGCGTGATGATGCCCCGGACGGTGGATGTGTATGCCGTCAGACAGGGCGTGATGAAGGCTGGCGGGGCTTTCGTCCCCATCGACCCGGAATATCCCGACGAGCGGATCGCCTATATACTGGAGGATTCCGGGGCGGCGTTTGTGATCATGCCCGGAGAACTGATTGACCAGCGTAGTCATCTCCTGCAAAAAAGCGCGGCGAAGGCGCTCCGTCTGGAGGACCTTCTGGCGGAGGACGGAAATATCGAGAATCCGCAGATCGACATCCGGCCGGAAAACCTGTGCTACTGTATTTATACTTCCGGCTCCACAGGAAAGCCAAAGGGCGTGATGATTGAACACCGGAATCTGGTGAACTATGTGGACGACAACCCTTACAACGTGGAGGCGCAGTCCTATATAAAGAATGCCACGGTATCCCTTGCTTTTGCCGCCATCACCTTTGACGTGTCCATACTGGAGGAGTGTATCCCGCTATATCACGGCATTACGGTGTGTATGGCAAATGAGGAGGAAATCCACAATCCCCTTGCGCTCTCCGAACTGATACTGGAAAACGGGGTGGATATGATGACTTGTACGCCCTCCTTCCTGATCAATATCATCGACATGCCGGAGATGAGGGACGCGCTGTCGCGGATCAAGGTGTTTAATGTGGGCGCGGAGGCGTTTCCCGAAGCCCTCTATGAAAAGATCACGGCTCTGGGAACGGGAGCCACCGTATTTAACGGGTATGGTCCCACGGAGACCACCATCGGGTGCGCGTTTGAGCAGGTAACCGGGGAGAAGATCACCATAGGAAGACCTATGGCAAATATCAGAATGATGATCCTTGACAAGTATCGGAATCCGCTTCCCGCAGGCGTGCCGGGAGAACTGCTCATCATCGGAAACGGCGTGGGCAGGGGCTATGTGGGCAGGCCGGACCTGACGGCGGATAAATTCATCACTTTTGAGGGGAGAAAGGCGTATCGCAGCGGCGACCTCGCGAAGTGGAATCATCACGGCAAGATCGAATTTATGGGGCGCATGGACAATCAGGTAAAACTCCGGGGACTGCGGGTGGAGCTGGACGAGATCGAGAATGTGATGAATCAGTACCCTTCCGTGAAATCCAGCGTTGTGCTCGTGAAGGGCAAGGACGCCGACCAGTTCCTGTGCGGTTACTTCGTGGCGAAGCAGCAGGTGGATCCGCAGAAGCTGACCTGCTTTATGCAGAAATACCTGACACCCTATATGGTGCCGCGGGTGCTGATGCAGCTGCCGGAGTTTCCCCTCACCAACAACGGCAAGGTGGACAGACGGGCGCTGCCGGAGCCGGAATACACGCAGGATGCCAAAAATTATATCGAGCCGCGCACCGAACTGCAGCGCAGACTGTGCGAAATTTTCGCCATGGCGCTGGGGGTGGAAAAAGTCGGTATCGAGGATGATTTCTTTGAGAACGGCGGCACCTCCCTCTCGGCATCCAAGGTGGCGATGAAGTGCATGAGCGCCGGGATCGGGGTGTCCTACGCGGATCTGTTTGAATATAAGACGCCCTTGGCGCTGGAACAGTATCTCATGGGACGCGAGGGACAGAGCGCACCGAAGGAAACAGCCGGGCAGGACAGCGGAAAACAGATGTCCGGGCAGAACCCGGAGCAGGATGCACTCTCACGGATTCTTGCAAGGAACACGCCGGAGCATGTGGATGAAATAGCGCCGCAGAAGATAGGAAATGTGCTTTTGACGGGAGCCACGGGTTTCCTCGGCGCCCATATTTTAAAAACCATAATTGAGAACACGAATGGCATCGTATACTGCCTGCTTCGCAGAGGCAGTGCGCCCTCCATAGAAAAGAGGCTGAAAGCCATGCTGGTATATTATTTCAGCAATCCTTACGAGGAGCTTTTCGGGAACCGGATCGTTATCATCGAGGGGGATATCACAGATGAGGAGAAGGTGAAGTCGCTGCGGCACTATACGTTTGACAGGGTGATTAACTGCGCGGCGTGCGTCAAGCATTTTTCGGCGGACGACATATTGGAGCGGGTGAATTATCAGGGGGTGCTTCATCTGATTGATCTTTGTCGTGAAACGGGAAGAGAACTGATTCAGATTTCCACCGTGAGCGTGGCGGGAGAGAATGTGGGGCAGCAGTTCCCTGCGGAAAAGAAGATACATGAAAATGAGCTGGATTTCGGACAGCGCATCACCAACCGATATATCGACACCAAATTCCGTGCGGAAAAAGCGGTGCTTCGCGCTGTCGCAGACGGCATGAAAGGACGGGTGATGAGAGTGGGCAATCTGATGAGCCGCGACAGTGACGGGGAGTTTCAGATCAATTCCGTGACCAACGGGTTTATGCGCACCCTGAGGGGGTATGTGGCGCTCGGCAAGTTTCCGGTTTCCCAGCTCGACATGCCGGCGGAGTTTTCGCCCATCGACTCCACGGCGCAGGCGATTGTAAAACTTTCGGGGGTCGGCGGCGACTTTACGGTGTTCCATGCCTACAGCAGCTACGTGATCCAGATGGCGGATGTGGTGGAACAGATGAACCGCATCGGAATTGCCATAGAGACGGTGAGCGATGAGGTGTTTGAGGCCAGTCTGCGGAAAGCTTTGGAGGATGAGGATAAAAACGAGTTGATATCCGGGCTGATCGCGTATCTGCCGGGAGAACAGGAAACGGCAGGCTCCTATATAGACGCGGACAACAGTTTTACCACCAAGATTCTTTACAGGCTGGGCTTTAAGTGGCCTATGCCGGATAAGGATTATCTGCGGAATGCGTTAAAAGCGCTTGAGACGCTTGGATTTTTCGACGGAAAGATATAAAGAGGAGAATGAGGAAGGATATGGAGCGAAACGCGTATTTGATTCAAAAAAAGATCCGCCAGTATATTCTGCCGGGGGTGCTGATGACTGTGGCAATGCAGCTTGGCAATGTGGTGGATGGCATGATCGTTGGAAATCTTTTGGGATCGGAGGCGATGGCGGCGATCGAGCTTTCCATGCCTGTGCTGCTCACCCTGCAGATGCCGGCGCTGATGCTGGCTATGGGAGGCGCGGCGGAAGCGGCTGTACTTTTGGGAAAGCGAAGTCTGCCGGAAGCGGGCGGCGTGTTTAGCGCTTCTCTGGCGGCGGGAGCCGCCGTATCCCTCCTCTTTGCGCTGCTCACCCCCTTTCTGCCGGGAACGCTTGCCCTCGCGCTTGCCGGAAATGAACAGATGGCGGCGCTGGTGGAACCTTATATGGCGGTCAATTTCGGCGGAATACCGGTTCTGACCATCGCCATTATTTTCTGCTATTTTATGAATGCGGACAATCACCCGCAGCTTGGGAGCGCGCTGTTTATCATAGCGAATGCGGTGAATCTGGTGTTGGACATCGTATTTATCAAGGTTTTCCAAATGGGGATGGCGGGGAGCGCCCTGTCCACTGTGATCGGTTATCTGGCGGGCATGGTGACGGTGATTTCTTATTTCCGCTCCGATCACAGAATGTTAAAGTTTTCGCATCACACAGGGACGCCGGGCGGTTCGGAGCATCAAATGGCAGCCTATGTGAAGATGGCGGCGGTGGCGGGGATTCCCAGCGCGGCGTTCACGCTGATGTCGGCACTTGCGTCCGTGATCATCAATTCCGCGATCGTGAGGTATCTGGGAAACGAGCCTATGGCAATCTATTCTGTGTGCGCAAACGCGGTGCTGATCGCGGAACTGTGTGTGGGCGGCGTGATCGGACTGATTCCCAGTATTGCAGGGATTCTCTATGGGGAGAGGGACTACTACGGGATCCGCGCACTGTGTAAAAAAGTGCTGACCTACAGCTATCTCACCATAGCGGCGCTTTTGACTGTCTTTCTTTTGTTTCCACAGTGGATTGCCGGTCTGTTCGGCATCCGGGACGGGGAGCTGCTTGTCATGTGTAAGCTTGCGCTGCGCATTTTCGCCTGCGGGTTCCCCTTTTATGTGTACAATAAATTTCTCATGTCCTATTACCAGACGATCCTGCAGCCGGGACTTTCCACAGTGATCACGGTGCTGCAGGGATTCGGGGTGGTGGTGCCTCTCACGCTTGTCGGTATCTTTTGGATGGGGCTTCCCGGCGTGTGCGCGGCAGCGGTGGTGAGCGAGGCTCTGACCATACTGGTCAGTGTTCTTTACCGCATGGGAGGACAGCGCGTCGGCAGATTTCCCGGTGGCGGCAGATATATGCTTCCGGACATAGCGGAGGAGACCTGTCTGGATTTTTCCATAGAAAATCATCTGGAAGATGTGATAAAGCTGCGGGATGCCCTGTTTGACTTCTGTGAAAAAAACGGCATCGGGGAAAAGGATGCGAAGATGATCGGGCTGGCTCTGGAAGAAATCTGCGCCAATGTGATCCGTTACGGTTATCGGGGAAATGACAGAAGTTTTATCGACATCAGTTTTACCATTCAGGACGGCAGCTATCTTCTCCGCGTCCGGGATGACGGCGTGCCCTTTAATCCGCTGGAATACCAGTCGGAAGAGGAGGAGGACGGGAAGATTGCACTGGGCGGGATTGCGCTCATTCGGAAAATCATGTCGGACTTTCAGTATATGCGGGTTCTGAATATGAACAACACGATCATGGAACTGAAAATGAAGTCAAAAGAAGAAAGGATACGGGAAGGATGAGAGCTGAGGAGCTTTTCAGGGCGGACGGGGATGTCCTGTATTGTATGGATGTGGGAGAACTGGCGGACGAGGGTACTTTTTATAAATACTATGAAACCATGTCCGGCGAGCGGCAGAGAAAAGTGGATTCGCTTCTTCGCATGGAGGACAAACGTCTCTCTCTTGGCGCGGGCATTTTAATGGATAAAGGGTTGTCGGAATGGGGACTCTGCGAGCGGGAGGCGGTATTGTCCTACACGGAGAAGGGAAAGCCTTATCTGGCACAGTATCCGCATATCCATTTTAATCTGTCCCATTCAGGAAGCAAGGTTCTTGCGGTGTTTGCGGGCGTGGAGACGGGATGCGACATTGAAAGGCGGCAGGCGTCCGATCTGGCTTTGGTCAAACGCTTCTTTACCCCGGGGGAGTATGCCTTTATCGCCGGGCAGCAGGGAAAGGCGGAGCAGGATGAGGCGTTCACACGGATGTGGACGCTGAAGGAGAGCTTCTTAAAGGCGCTGGGGACAGGGCTTCTGCTTCCTTTGAACGCCTTTGAGATTGCGATATCGCCGGAGGGAGACATTGCCCTTGACGGGAAGAGCGTGGTGGCGCATTTCCTTGATCCCGGGGCATTTGTATTCAGGGAGTACCGGCTGGGGGAATATTTTGCCGCCGTGTGTTTCCGGGAGAATCGGCAGGGATAGAAAACAGGGACGGTGGTTCGGGAGAGAGAAGATGAAGAACACGATTTTTTCAAAAGACGAGGTGAATATTGGAAGGCAGGGAGAGTTCGACTACCTGAAAGGCTTTTTTATGCTGTTTATTTTTCTGATTCATGCGTTTCAGGCAACCATGTCCCCGGAGGATGCCGTGGCACGGGGCATTTATATGTTTGCCACCATGTCCGGCGCGGCTATTTTTATTTTTGTCATGGGAATGGGAACGGTTTACAGCAAAAATGCGGCGCCGTCCCAACTGGGCAGGAGCGGGATCCGCATGGTGGTGTATCAGTATCTGAACAACCTCGCCTATGTGGCGGCATTGCTTCTGCCGTACCCGTTTGTCCGGGGCAGACTGTCGGACGCCGGGATGCAGAACTTCCGCTTTTCGGCGGGGATATTTTTACAGTACACCAATATCTTTTTTATCACAGGAATCATCTATCTGGTGCTGGCGCTTCTCAAGAAACTGAAAATGAGACCTGTGGGGTACGTGATACTCGGCGTGGCGGTCGGCATAGCGGCTCCCTTCCTCTACGGAACGCCCGTGAATGTGCCGGTGCTCGGATATGTGGTCAGACTGCTGGTGGGGGAGGCGGATTTTGTATCTTTTACACCGCTCTATTTTCTGTCCTATGCGCTGTTCGGGGTCGCTTTTGGGAAAATGCTGCGGCATGTCGCCGACAAGGAGGCATTTTACAGGCGGCTTGCGGTTCCTTCCGTTTTGATTATTCTGGTCTGGTGGGCGTTGATATTCGGAAAATATGGAGCAGATCTGCCGGCAATGTATACGGTGCTCAGCCTTGCGTATACGCAGCCGGATCTCTGGCATGTGGCGGCGAGCGTGGCGCATATATTCTTTTTTGCCATACTTATTTTCTTTCTTGAAAGAAGGGGGAAAACGGACGGCGGACAGGGGGAGCCTAAAAATCCTGCGGCGCGGCAGCTTTTGTACTATAACAGACATATATCCAAGTATTACGCGCTGCATGTGCCGGTATATTTATTTGCTTTCGGAATGAACGGATATGAGAGCTTTCAGAGTTACCAGTGCTGGCTGCTTGCACTGTTGTCAATGGGTGTGACGGAACTTATGGTCAGAGGATACAACCGCCTGAGAAAGACGTCATAAATTGGGGAGTGAAATCTTGTGAAAGGAATGTTATACTAACGTAAGTATAGCATTCTTTTTTTGCGCGCATAAGCAGAGTCAGAAAGAGATGACAACATGCTCATGCTTGGATGAAAGCATGTAGGCAGCTCTTTATGACGAGCAACGCGAACGAGAAATGCGAAGCATTTCGAGTCTGCTTATGCGCATAAGCAGTATATTATTTAAGTAAGGAAAACAGAGCCAATGAAACTACCGTTCAAGCATCAGGAAACAACAGAATCAAAGAGAGAGCTCACGTGGAAAAAGAAGGGGATTCTCATCGCGTCCGCACTTGTCGGTGCAACGCTTCTCGTACTGTTGATTGTTTATCTGGCGGGATTGAACCGTTACCAGAGCTGTTTTTTAAACGGCACGATCATTGACGAGGTGGATGTGTCCGGCATGTCGATCTCCGACCTGGAGGAGCAGATCGGGAAGTATTCGCTCTGTGTCATAGAGCGGCAGGCTGACGGCACGACACTGGAGGAGGAGATACCGGGAAGCGGGATCGGGATTTCCTATGTTTCCACGGAGCCGCTGCAGGCTGTTTTGCAGGGACAGAATCCATATCTCTGGTTTTTAAAGCACGATGCGGATTACCGCACGGACGCGCCTCTTTTTTATGAGGAGACAGCGCTTCTGGAATACATAGATGCGCTCCGGGGATTTCAGAAGGATTTTGTGAAAGAGCCGACGGACGCTTACATAGCGGACTATGTGCCGGGGAGCGGTTTTGCGCTGGTGGCGGAGGAAAAGGGAAACCGTCTGAACCGGGAAAGGACGATAGAAGCGGTAAAGGCGGCAGTTGCCGGATTGGAGACAAAGCTGGATTTGGATACGGCGGGATGCTATGAGGAGCCGAAGGTCACTGCAGAGGATGCAGGGCTTAAGAAAACCTATGAGAAGCTGCAAAATTATGTGAATACGACCGTTACTTATACATTTGGGGAAGAAAGGGAAGTTCTGGACGCGGACACCGTGGCGGGCTGGATTGTGCGGAAGGGAAACCGGGCAGAGCTTGACCCGGAACTGGTGAAAGAGTATGTCAATTCCCTGCGGAAAAAGCACGACACCGTTTTTCATAAGAGAAAGTTTATGACCAGTTATGGACAGGAAGTGACAATTGACTTGGGAGATTACGGCTGGTGGATGGATGTGGGGCAGGAAACCGAAGAACTGATCGGCCTGCTGGAAAAGGGCGAGGGCGGAGAGCGGACGCCCGTCTACAGACAGACGGCGGCTTCCTACGAGTCGCCCGACTACGGGGATTCCTATGTGGAGATTAATCTGACGGCGCAGCACCTGTTTTTATACCAGAACGGGGAATGTGTTCTGGAATCGGACTTTGTATCGGGCAATCCGAGCAGAGGAAACGCCACGCCGCCGGGGATTTACGGGATCACGTACAAGGAGCGGAACGCCACGCTAAACGGCGAGACTTACAGCACGCCGGTCAACTTCTGGATGCCCTTTAACAATAATGTGGGAATGCACGACGCCACGTGGAGAAGCGAGTTTGGCAGGAATATCTACATGACGAACGGATCCCACGGCTGTGTCAATCTGCCCTACGCGGTTGCGCAGGAGATTTACGGCTATGTGGAGAAGAACACCCCCGTCATCTGCTATCATCTGCCGGGGACGGAGCCGGAACCGCTGCCGGAGATACCCTTGGAAATGGAGCCGGGGCTGCCGCAGGAGGGAACGCAGCCTGCGCCGGAGGCAGGACAGCAGGAAGGAACGCCGGCCGTGCCGGAGGCAGCTCCTTCGCCCGAAGCGGTTCCCCAGCCGGAGGCGGCGGAGTAGTCTTGGCGGCGCGGCAGCAGCCGGAAAAAACAGGAAGGAAAGGGTACCCTGCGGAAAAGTTATGACTGCAGGGTTACTTTTTGCGAAAAATCAAGAAAAATTTGATAAAAATAATAAGTTTTTGTTTGTTTTAATAAAAAACTTACAAAAATAAATAAGTTTTTGATGGTATATGATAAAAACTATTGAAAATGTTGCGGGATTCAGGGTATACTGTTTATAAAGGCAGAAAAGGATGATTCCTAACAGTTAAGGGGTAAAAAATATGATCTCCAGACCGCATTATATGGAAATTTTTAAAAAATATCGTGATGTGCCGCTCATTAAAGTATTAGCGGGTATCCGCCGCTGCGGGAAATCCACGCTTTTGGAGATGCTGCGGGCTGAATTGGAGCAGGACGGCGTGCCTGCGGATCATATTGTCAAAATGAGTTATACGTCAGAAGATTTTGAGGATGGCATGACCGACAAAGAGATGTATCGGGGCATTTTGGAAAAAATGAGCGATACGGGGCGGTATTATCTTTTGCTGGATGAGGTGCAGGAGATTGACGGCTGGGAAAAAGCGGTCAACAGCCTTTTGGAAAAGGGGAATACAGACATTTATGTGACGGGTTCCAACTCCAAACTGACGGCGGGGGAAATATCCACATATCTCAGCGGCAGATACATCACCATTCCGGTTTATACGCTGTCCTTTGCGGAATATCTGTCCTTCAAAGAGTCTACAGGACGCACACCGAGGGAGCTTTTACCGGAATATCTGCGGCTTGGCGGATTTCCGATTGTGGCGCTTTGGGATTTTGACGAGATGGCGGCATATCAGATTGTGGAGGGCATTTACCATTCGGTCATTTCCAATGATATCACGAGACGCCACGATATCAAAAATGTGGACTTGTTTAACCGCGTTGTGAAATTTGTGATTGAAAATGTGGGAAAGACATTTTCCGCTAACGCAATCGTGAAGATTTTGAAAAGTGAGGGACGCGCGCTTTCCGTGGAATCGATTTACAATGATCTGGAGTGGCTGGAAAAAGCATTTGTGATTTATCGCTGTCCGCGGTATGATTTAAAGGGCAAGTCGGTTTTGAAGACGCAGGAAAAATTTTATCTGGCGGATGCGTCCCTCAAATATTGCATGATGGGATTTCAGCCGGAGTCCGTGGCTGCCATGCTGGAAAATGTCGTCTATTTTGAACTGAGGCGGAAAGGATATGAGGTTTATATCGGCAAAAACGAGACGAAGGAAATTGATTTTGTGGCGGTGCGGCGGGATGAGCGCATCTATGTGCAGGTGTGCCGCAGTCTGCCAGAGAAGTCCGACCGTGAGATGGCGAATCTCCTGTCGATAAAGGACCATTATCCCAAGTATGTGGTGACGATGGATGAGCTCGCCGGGGGAAATATGGACGGCGTGAAGATCGTGCATTTAATGGATTTTCTATTGCAGGAGAAGATTTGATTTAAATAGGGGCGGTGTGTAAAGCGGATACAGGTGAGGTGGAGATGAACAGCAGAAGATACGAATATGTGATGGACGAGGCGGAGATACGGGAATTTTGTCTGCACGCCTTTCTGGAACAGTTGAAATACAGCAAAAAGACGGGAATCCGGCTTTTGGTCATTCTGGCGGCGGAGCTTCTGCTGATTCCGGAGACGGCTGCACTGACGGTTCTGCTGGTGATCGTGATGGTGGCGGCAGTGGGCATTTACAACTATGCGGCAACGTCGAAGCTTCTGAGAGGACAGCCCGGAAGCGTCTGGATTGAGGACGGTAAACTTAGGGCGCGGAGAAGGGATTACGGCGAGATTTCGTGCCGGGATATAAAGCTGGTCCGCAGGACAAAGCGTCTTCTTATGATGGGATATCTGCAGAGAGCCGGGCGTCCGGCATGGTTTATGATACCGCTGCGCTCTTTCCGGGACATGTCGGAGGTGGACATGTTTCTTGCCATGCTGCGGAATCCGGCGGCGCAGGGAAATTATTATGACCAAACAAGTCAATACAGTGCGGGAGTGGGGGAGGCTGACCCGGCAGGACAGGAGAATACAGGGGCAGACTCTGCTAACCGAATTGGTCAAAACATAGAAACGGGGTCGCCGCGGGAATACCTTCGTTTTCAATTTCAGCTTGACGGGGAGAGATGGGTGCGGCTGCAGAAGGGGGCGGCGGATATTGTAAACGGCGGCAGTCTGGGAAAAACGGCACGGCTATATGGGATGCTGGTTCTGGGCTGTGTGATGCTGGCCGCTCTGGTCAGTGTTTCCTGTCTTGTGGCGAAGAAATTTGACTGGCTGATTGTCGGTTACAGCTTCGCCCTGACCATCCTGCTGATTTTGAAGCTCTATTACACGGATCCTGAGAAACGAATCAGAAGACAGTTGCTGTCGCCGGAGGCGGCGGCGCGCGCCTGCGGGCTCTGGCAGATTTCCCTGACGGAAGAAGGGGTCGGCCTGACCATGCCCGCGGACATTAAAAATGTGTATTTGTGGACGTCGCTCGCGTGGCTGGTGGAGACCGAAGAGGCGTTTTATCTCTTTCATAAAGATAAAAAGCATTTTGTAATGATAGCTAAAGAGAGTTTTCAAAGCTGGGATCAGGTGCGGTTCTTCCATCAAATGTGCGCGGATCACGGGATACAGAAGGCGGCGCCGAAAAAAGCGCGCTATGTGCCGTTATGGCTGTTAGCGGCGCTTTTCGTAGTGTGCCTGCTGGTGCTTTTTGGGATTGCTATGGTAAGGGCGGCTCTGACGAAAAAGGACGGACCGGGAGCTGTTTTGGGGGAGGTTTATGAGCGCGTTTCCCTGGAGGAGCAGGTGGAAGTGCTTAAGTCGCTCGGGCTGCATGTGCCGGAGGAAACGGCTGCGTCCATCAGAAACTCCATGGTGGAATACGGGATGTATGACTTGGTGGAGGAAAGCCCGTATACCTGGCTTTTGACGGATATGGGCGCGCCCACATATGACGAAGAGTGGAATGTGACAGGATATGCCGATGAGGTATTCTGGTTTGATTTTGAAGGGTTTGACATTTCCGCGGATTATATTGATGTTCTGAACGGTATGCTTGCGCTGTCGGAGGGAAGCTGCCTGGATGATGTGACGGATATTCAGGAAGATATGTCGGATGCGGACTGGGAGAAAGGGCGCGGGACGGTTACGGTCAGCCTATGCTGGAAGGAGCAGATATATTTATATGATATGGAAATGTACAACGACTGGATTGACAGTGAGGTGTTAGGCATATTCAATCCACTTCTGGAGCAGGAGGGATCGCAGAGATATTTTTATGCGACAGGAGATAACGGGCAGGGTGCCATCGTATTTTTCTGTACGCCGGAGTGGGCAGAGCGGTTTACACAGAAGACGGGTCTTGTGCTGGAAAAGGAAACAACAAAGGCAGATGAGGTCAGATAACAAGGAGGGAAAGCTATGAAATTCACGGAAGGATATTGGCTGCGCAGCGAAAATATGGTGGCGTCCTACGCGTCGCAGGGTTTTTACGCGGAAAAGACGGAGAGAGGAATGCGTATCGTCGCGCCCGAGAGAAAGATTCTCGGCAGGGGCGACGCCCAGAACATTACTACGATCACGATTGACTTCATTGCTTATGCCGAAAATAACATTCTGGTGAAGGCAAGACATTATGAGGCATACGAGGATAGGGAGGCGAGATTTGACTTAAATGGTCAAAATGTGCCGTTCGACGTGGAGATTACGGACGATGAGGCGGTTATGACGAGTGGAATGGTGACCGTAAGAGTCAATAGGCAGGAGGGAACCTACCGCTTCGAGGCGGAGGGAAAGGTCATTACGGAGTGCGGCTTCCGGAACCTCGGTTACATCCGCTGGGGGAAGCAGCCGAGCACGATGTTCCCGCAGAAGAATTATCTCTCCGAGCGTCACGAGCCTTACATGGTTACCGAGCTTTCCCTGAAAGCGGGCGAGCGGGTTTATGGGCTTGGCGAGCAGTTTACGGCTTTCGTGAAAAACGGGCAGGTGGTGGAGATGTGGAACGAGGACGGCGGCACTTCTTCGCAGGTCGATTATAAGAGCGTGCCCTTTTATATGACAAACGAGGGCTACGGCGTCTTTGTGGACCATACTACGCCGGTTTCTTTTGAGGTGGCAAGCGAGAAGGTGGAGTATGTGGGCTTTTCCGTGCCGGGCGAGGAGCTGCGCTATCACTTTATTTACGGACCGACGCCGAAGGAGGTGCTGGTCCGGTATACGGACATGACGGGAAAACCGGCGCTGCCGCCCGCGTGGAGTTTCGGTCTGTGGCTGACCACCTCCTTCACGACCAAATACGACGAGGAGACGACAAGCTCCTTTATCGACGGGATGGCGGAGCGGGACATTCCCCTGCGGGTGTTCCACTTTGACAGCTATTGGATGAAGGCGCTTCATTGGTGTGATTTCGAGTGGGACGATGAGACGTTTTCCGATGTGAAAAATATGCTTGCACGGTACAAGAAGGAAAAGGGCTTGAAAATCTGCGTCTGGCTGAACCCTTACATCGCGCAGGGAACGCCGTTTTTCAGGGAAGGTGTGGAGAAAGGTTATTTTCTGATGCGCGCGGACGGCAGGGGCGTGAAGCAGATCGATTTCTGGAATCCGGGTATTGCGATTGTGGATTTCACCAATCCTGAGGCGAAGGAATGGTATGTGGGGAAGCTAAAAACCCTGCTCGACATGGGCGTGGACTGTTTTAAGACCGATTTTGGCGAGCGGATTCCCATCGATGTGACATATCACGACGGGTCCGACCCCGTGAGTATGCACAATTATTATTCATATCTGTATAATAAAGCGGTTTTCGAGATGCTAAAGGAAGTAAAAGGAGAGGGCGAGGCGGTGCTCTTTGCCAGAAGCGCCACCGCGGGCTGTCAGCAGTTTCCGGTGCATTGGGGCGGTGACTGCTCCGCGTCTTATCCTTCCATGGCGGAGACGCTGCGGGGCGGTTTGAGCTTTGCCATGAGCGGCTTTTCGTTCTGGAGTCATGATATCTCCGGGTTCGAGAAGACGGCTTCACCGGATATTTATAAGAGGTGGGTGCAGTTTGGCATCCTCTCCTCCCACAGCAGACTGCACGGCTCCCAGAGCTACCGGGTGCCGTGGCTGTTTGACGAGGAGGCGTGCGATGTGGTGCGGTATTTTGTCAAGCTGAAATGTCGCCTGATGCCCTATCTGTACAGACAGGCGGCGTACTCCCACGAGACGGGCATTCCCATGATGCGCCCGATGGTGTTGGAATTTCCGCAGGAGCCCGGTGCGAAGGATTTGGACATGCAGTATATGCTGGGCGATTCCCTGCTGGTGGCGCCGATTTTCCGGGAGGACGGTGAGGTCGAGTACTATCTGCCGGAAGGAAAGTGGACGCATCTTCTGAGCGGGGAAGAGCGAGAAGGCGGGCGATGGTATCGGGAAACTTACGATTATTTCTCCCTGCCGCTCTTTGTGCGGGAAAACACGCTGCTCGCCGTGGGCGGCAATGAAAAACTGCCCGATTATGATTATACGGATGGACTGGAATTACATCTGTATACGCTTGCGGACGGCGCGGAAGCGGCATGTGAGATTACTGACTTGTCCGGTCAAGTCGTGATGAGAGCGAAAGCCGCGCGGCGGAGCGATACGATTTCCTTCGAGACGGACTGCCCGGAGAAGGAGCCGACGCTTGTGGTTCACGGCATGGAGGAGGTTTCCCGGGTGGAAAGCGGTGTGGCGGTCGTGCGGAAGCTGCGCGGGGAGCGGATGATGGGCGAGAAAAGTTATGTAAACTTATAGAGCTTCGCCAAACGTTGTGAACTGTATGTAAACAATAGGTTTAGCCGGGAAAACTGACAGTTTTACAAAAGAAACTTGAAAAGAGGAGGTTTTATGGACAGCAAAAATTTATCACCGTATTTCAAGAGCATTGTTGACCAGGACAGGTGCGCGGTGGTGATCTGCAATCTGGAACACGAGATTATTTACATGAATCCCACGGCGGCGGCGCGCTATGCGAAACGGGGCGGCGCCGCCCTTGTGGGGCGGAGCCTGCTAGACTGCCATAACGCGCAGTCTGCGGAACAGATTAAAAAGGTGGCGGTGTGGTTTGCGCAGAGCCCGGAGCACAACATCATCTATACCTTCCGCAACGAGAAGGAGAATAAGGATGTCTATATGGTCGCTCTGCGGGATGAGGACGGGACGCTGATCGGGTATTATGAGAAGCACGAGTACCGGGATGTGGAGACAAGCGTATTGTATGATTTCTGTTAAGGTGTTCTTTGACTCATACGACGCGAGACTTGACATACACAGGCATGTGCGTTAGTATGAATCTGGCATAATCCATAGTACTTAAGTAGACTACAAACATAAATCAAAACGGCGCGGAGAGCCAAAAGAGAACGGAAAACAGAATGGACGAAAAATTTATCGAAGTATCCAAGCTGCATAAAACTTTTCACACCAAAAAACAGCGCATTGAGGTTTTGAAGGGCATTGATCTTTCGGTGGAGAAGGGTGAGATTTACGGTATCGTCGGGTTCAGCGGAGCCGGTAAGTCCACGCTTGTCAGATGTATGAACCGTCTGGAGGAGCCGGACAGCGGTACGGTCAGGATCGGAGACAGAGAGATTACCTCGCTCGGGAAGGCGGCATTAAACGAGCAGCGAAGAAAGATCGGGATGATTTTTCAGCAGTTTAATCTGTTTGATTCCATGACCGTGGCACAGAACATTGCCTACCCGCTTAAGCTGACGGGCGTAAACGGAAAAGAAGCGAACGAGCGGGTGGACGAGATGCTTGCGCTCGTAGGACTTACGGAAAAGAAACGGGCGTATCCGGGAGAACTGTCGGGCGGTCAGAAACAGAGAGTCGGCATTGCAAGGGCTTTGGCGAACCGTCCGGATGTGCTTTTGTCCGACGAGGCTACCAGCGCGCTGGATCCGCAGACGACATTGTCCGTGCTGGATCTTTTGAAAGAAATCAATGAGAAGCTGGGACTCACGATCATCTTGATTACGCACGAGCTGGAGGTAATCAAGTATGCGTGTCACAGGATGGCGGTTATGGAGGACGGGCGGATTTTGGAGCAGGGGCTGGTGAAGGATATTTTCCGGGATCCGCAATGCGAGACGGCAAGAAACTTTATCGGTGTCTATAACCGGTTCAGAAGTGAAGAGCAGCGGGAGGACGTACAATGAGCCTGTACAAATATTCCTTTTGGGAAGTGTTTAAGCATTCCTTCAGCGCGGAGGTTTGGGACAAAGTGCTGCCTGCCATCGGCGAGACGATGTATATGGTTGCGGTGTCATCCGTCTTCGTTCTGATTTTTGGTATTCTGCTTGGATTGGTATTGGTGATGACGAGCAAGGAGGGGCTGGTGCCCTGCAGGGCGGTGCACAGTGTGCTCGGTGCGGTCATCAACTGTTTCCGTTCTCTGCCGCAGGTGATTATCATCATCGTGATGCTGCCCGTGGCGAGGGCGCTTGTCGGCAAGTCCTACGGCTCCAACGCCTGCATTATCTCGCTGATCGCAAGCTGTGTGCCGCTCTTTGCAAGGCTTGTGGAGAGCAGTCTTTTGGAGATTGACAAGGGAAAAATTGAAGCGGCGAAGGCGATGGGAAGCGGGAATATGAGAATCCTGTTTACGATCATGGTGCCGGAAACCCTGCCGTCCCTGATTCGTGCTTTCACCAACGCGGTTGTGATCGTGATTTCCATGACGGCTCTGGCGGGCAGCTTTGGCGCAGGCGGAATCGGCTATGTTGCGGTTACTTACGGATATACGCGGTATCGCCATGATCTTCTGTTTGCGACCATCATCGTGCTGATCGTGATCGTGCAGGCGGTACAGCTTGTGGGGGATACGATCTCCAAAATGATTTTGAAGAAGCGGCATCTGATTTGACCGCATGATGGGAGACGGTTTTAAAAATCGGATGGTTTTTATCGAAAAGACGCAGAGAGGTTTATATAGCATTTACGATGCTGCGGCATCTTAAATGAATATAGGATTGTCACGGCGGTATACCGCTTTGACGGAATGGAGGAAAAGATTGAAAAATAAGTCTGAAGACCTTATTTTTCAATCGGAAATTTGTGTAGAAGCGTCACAAATTTCCATGATCGCAGAACCGAATTTGAGATTCGGTTCGCGGCACCTCAGCTTGACGCTTCGGAATGGAGGAGATTATGAAAAAGAAACTGGCAGTTTTATTGGTGGCGGCCGCGATGCTTACAGGCTGTGGCGGAGGTCAGGAGTCAGCAGCACCGAACGAGCAGCCTGCGCAGGAGCCTGCAGCGGAAACGGTGGAGGAAGTCGAGGTCAGCGAGCCGGAGGCAGTTCCCGTTGAGGAGGAAAGCGCGGAAGATACGACACAGGCTTCCGACAAGGTGGTGCTCAAATGCGTATGCGACCTGACGCCCCACAGTGAGATTCTGAACGCGGCTGCGGATCAGCTCGCGCAGGAAGGCATCGAGCTGGATATCGTATCTACCACATGGGATGCGACATGGAACGATATGTTGATAGACGGCGATATTGACTTTGCTTATTTCATGCATGTGCCTGCAATGGAGAGCATTGAGGAAGAGATGGGCGCGACGCTGTACAGCATGGGCGGCGTCCATGTGGAACCTTATGCATGTTTTTCTGACAAGTATGCGTCCAAGGACGAGCTTCCCGAGAATGCGGTGATTGCAATTCCCAACGATTCTTCCAACGAGTACAGGGCGCTTAAGGTGTTGGAGAAGGAAGGGTTTTTGAAGCTGAATCCGGATATGACGGCGATCGACGCGTCCGTTGACCAGATTGAGGAATATATGATTCCGATTGAGATTGTGGAGATGGATCAGGCGAATATCATTCCTTCCGCCGCGGATTTTGACGCGTATTTTGTAAATGTAAACAGGGCGTTAGAAGCAAATATTGATACGACCGCTTACCTGATGAGAGAGGGCGAGGATTCTGAGTATGCCAATATCATTACCGTGACGGAGGCGAATAAGGACAACGAGGCGATCAAGAAGCTGGTGAGCGTGCTGCAGTCCGATGAGACGAAGAAGTTTATTGAGGAAAACTTCAACGGCGCGGTGATTCCCGCGAAGCAGTAGAAGGGCAGGGTACAAAACGTATTGTCCTGCGGATGACAGACAAAGCACTTGTGGAAATGCGAAACCACAAGTGCTTTTCTCATTCTATTGAAAAGTGTAACAGGGGAAACTAGAGTAATTGTATCCCGCCAGCCAGCGCCTCTTTCGTCACATCCTCCGGCCAGAGGGAGCACTGCACCTCTCCGATGTGGGCTTTGCGCAGGAAGAACATGCAGATTCTCGACTGTCCGATACCCCCGCCGATGGTGAAGGGCAGCGTTTCTTCGATGATCCCTTTCTGGAAGGGCAGTTCGGCCCGCTCGGGGCAGCCCGCCTTGTCAAGCTGGGAGAGCAGCGCGTCCTTGTCCACGCGGATGCCCATTGAGGACAATTCCAGCGCGATGTCAAGCACGGGATAATAGACCAGAATGTCCGCGTTGAGCGCCCAGTCGTCGTAGTCCGGCGCGCGGCCGTCGTGCTTTTCGCCGGAAGCTAACAGATCGCCGATCTGCATGAGGCAGACCGCGCCCTTTTCTCTGGTAATCAGGTATTCCCGCTCCTTCGGTGTGGTGCCCGGGTAGAGGTCTTCTAACGCCTGTGTGGTGATGAAAAAGATGTCGTGAGGCAGAATCTCGTCTATGTAATCGTACTGAATCGCCATGTATTTTTCGGTCTTGCGAAGCGCCTTATAGACCAATTTCACCGTTTCCTTCAGATAATCGAGACAGCGCTCCTCGCGGGAGATGACCTTTTCCCAGTCCCACTGATCCACGTAGATGGAGTGGATATTGTCCGTCGCCTCGTCCCTGCGGATGGCGCTCATGTCGGTGTAAAGCCCTTCCCCGTGGGAAAAGCCGTATTTGCCCAGAGCCATGCGCTTCCATTTCGCCAGAGAGTGCACGATCTCGGCGGGGGCGTCGTTCTGCTCCTTGATACCGAAGGTGACGGGCCGCTCCACGCCGTTTAAGTTATCGTTCAAGCCGGATGCCGGCTCCACGAAAAGGGGAGCGGACACCCGCAGCAGATGCAGTCTTTCGGCAAGCTGCACCTGAAAAAAATCCTTGACGGTCTTGATGCCGATCTGGGTGTCGTGCAGATTCAGCGCAGACCTGTAATCCTGTGGAATGATTAAGTTGTCCATGAAATACCTCACTTTTTTCGCGGGTCATACGCCCGCTTTTACTTACTATTTAACCGCTTTTAGGGCGGGAAAGCAAGGAAAATTTTTACCACGTCTTTTCAAGCGGCGTATTCCAGTCAAGCGAAAAAGGACTGTTGGTGGATAGTTTCAACGTTGTATAAATCTTGCGGCGTTCGTCGCTGCTTTCCTCCGACCAGTATTCATAACCTGCAAAATAGCTTTCCATGAAGCTGTCCCACGAATCAAAGGTTGTCTGAATGGTCTGTGCGAGCGCAAGCGACTGGTCAAGGGCTTCCTCCTCGGTGTAGTAGTCCGCCAGATAGTAGTAGCTCAAAAGCCACATGGCGCGGCTGTAATCCCAGGCGGCCGCGGTATTTTCGCCGTATTGTTCGTACAGGGCGAACCAGTTGACATATTGCTCTGCCTGCTGTTCCTCCAGATCAAAATTGGTAAGAATCGCTTCCAGCCGTTGGTCTTCGGGTACATCCGCAAGCCCCATCTCCGCAAGATAACTTAATTCTTCCGCCATCGAAACCCGGTGTCCTTCATCCAGAAGCCATTGGAATGACTCGTCGGCGGATGCCCGGTCTGTGACGCTCCATGAATTTTCCAGAACTGTCTTGGCAAGCGCTTTGTCAACGGGATTCGGACGGCTTCCGCTGTACACCCGGTAGTCGCGCTCGTTCAGCACAGTCAGAACCGCATAGGTGTTGTTGAACCACTGGACGGTGTCGGTGGTCTCAACCTTTGCTTTTCCGCAGCCTGTCAGTGTCAGGGAAAGCGCCATGATGGCGGAAAGGGTTATTTTCCGCAGTTTTGCAGTTTTTCTCATTTCAGATTTCCTCCTTTTAAGCATGAGCTTTCACGTATTTTTTGCAACAATATTCGGAAAGACTCTCTGAATTCCCTCGGTTTTCTATTTGATACAAACAGTATAGCAGAAATACCGGTGTGCTTCCAGTGGCATTTCCGGCATTGTACTATGGCTGGAAGCAGGGTAAAATGGACAGGGACAACCCTTGTCTCATGGCGCGTATTGAGTGAAATGCCCGTTTGCTGTCCTGTTCGTGCAGGACCGAAAGCGGTATTCTCTTTCCGGAAAGGAGGACACAGGAAGATGGATCAGATAAAAATCGGGATGTTTTTTAAGGAATTGCGAAAAGAAAAGGGGCTTACGCAGGAACAGCTTGCGGAAAAGCTGCGGGTATCCAGACGAACGGTATCCAGATGGGAGACAGGCAGCAATATGCCGGATCTGGACCTTCTGATAGAAATGTCTGATTATTATGAAGTGGAACTGCGGGAACTGCTTGACGGAAAAAGGAAAGGTGAAAGAATGGACAAAGAATTGGAAGAGACGGTATTAAAAGTAGCGGATTACAGTAACGACGAGAAACAGAAGCTTACGAGGCGTATGCATATTTTGTTTATCGGCGGGCTGATTGCGGCGGTTGTTTACTTAATATTATTGTTTACGGATCAGGCTGACAATTTCCTCGGCGGCTTTTGCCAGGGCGTGACGCTCGGGATGATGATTGTCGGCGTCATTATGACAAGCAAATACGCGGCAAGAATCCGTGCATGCAAAAAGAGACTTTTGGCAAAATAAATTAAAAAATCCCGGAGATCATCGTGCCGAGTAGTCAGATGATTGGCTCCGGGATTCTTTTGTTTCATAGAAAAGGTTATGGCGGTCAGAAGGAAATGCCGAACGACTGCAGTAACAGCATAAACAACAGCACCGGCGCAATCACCGTAATCATAGCGATATACAGGCGTTTCCGGCCAAACTTATGTCCGCCCAGGGTTACTTCGTCAATGATGACCTTGGGCTTTACAACCCAGCCAATCAGAATACAGGTCAGAAGCGCCACAAGCGGCATCAGGCAGTTGTTGCTGACATAGTCCATCAAATCCAGGAGCTGGCCCACAGAGCCGTTGGGCAGCTTTAACTCAAAGTATAAGAAATTATAGCCAAAGCAGACAATCATCCCGACGATCAGACCGTAAGCGGTAACAATCGCCGCGCTCTTTTTTCTGGACAGATGGAACTTGTCCACCAGGCTGGCGACAATAGCTTCCATGATGGACACGGCGGAAGTCACCGCCGCAAAGGCGACCATCACAAAGAACAGGATGCCCACGACTGTCCCCACCCATCCCATTTCTGCAAAAATCTTCGGCAGGGAGATAAACATGAGTCCCGGCCCGGCGGACATGCCATCGGTTCCCATGAAAACATAGACGGCAGGGACGATCATCAGACCCGCCAGCAGGGCTACCACGGTATCAAAAATCTCGATCTGGTTGATGGAGGGCATCAGATCCACATCCTTTTTCACGTAGGAGCCGTATGCCACCATGATGCCCATGGCGACGCTGATGGAGTAAAACAGCTGACCCAGCGCATCCATAATTACAAGGAAAAGTTCCTGCAGGGTTACGCCCTCAAAATTGGGGAGCAGATATATTTTCAGCCCATCCAGGCCGGTTCTCTCAAGCCCGGCAGCGTCCGTGTGCTTAAGCGTCAGCGCGTAAAAGGAAATACCGATAATCAGGACAAGAAGCAGAGGCATAATAAATTTGCTTGCCCGTTCAATGCCCTTGTCTACACCGCCGAAGATAATAACCGCGGAAAGCACCGTAAAAATGACCATGAAGACCACAGGGCTGATCTGCTGTGAGATAAACCCGGTAAAATAGCCGTCTGCGGCGGCATCCGCCGTTTTTCCCGTGATAAAGACAGTGAGATACTTTAATACCCAGCCGCCGATGGCGAGGTAGTAAGGTAAAATGATAATCGGTACAAGACTTGCCAGAATGCCGAGTCCCTTCCATTTCGGGTGAATCACCCCATAGGCGGTAAGCGGACTCTGCCCGGTCTTTCTGCCGATCGCGATCTCCGTCGTGAGCAGCGTAAAGCCGAAGGTCAGCGCCAGGATGATGTAGCAGAAAATAAAAAGTCCGCCGCCGTCCTTTGCCGCAAGGTAGGGGAACCGCCAAATGTTGCCGAGTCCCACCGCGCTGCCTGCCGCCGCCAGAACGAATCCGATTCTGCCCGTAAAGTTTCCTCTTTTCTTAGTTGTTTCCATGTTTCTATCCTCTTCTCTTTACATATAATATGTAGATTATACTGTAACATGTCCCATTGCGCAACGCTTTTTAAATAAAACGGAACAAACGTTCTAAAATGCTTGCAATGGGGGAGGCAATGTGTTAAGATACGAATACGGAGAGAACATGCGTTCTGAAATGGCCTTATGGAAGTACGGAAAGAGGGCCGCAGGTTTTTTGGGGAAAGCGCGGACAGTGCAGAGGAGTGTGAGCGGGATGGAGTTGAGAATTGCGCCGCAGATGTCGGTCATGGAAAAATTGAAAATACTCGGTGACGCGGCGAAATATGACGTGTCGTGCAGCTCCAGCGGCTCCTCACGGAAAAACGACGGGCAGGGCATCGGCAATACCGTGGCGGCGGGGCTCTGCCACAGCTTTGCGGCGGACGGCCGGTGTATCTCCCTGCTGAAAATCCTGTTTACCAACGAGTGCATCTACGACTGCAGATACTGCATAAACCGCTGTTCCAACGACGTGCCCCGCGCTTCGTTTACACCGGACGAGGTCTGCGAGCTGACTATGGAGTTTTACAGACGCAACTATATAGAAGGTTTGTTTTTGAGCTCGGGTATTTTGTACAGCCCGAACTACACGATGGAGCTGATCTGTGAGACCGTGCACAGGCTGCGCACGCTGCACCGTTTTCAGGGCTATATTCATATCAAGGCGATTCCCGGGGCGGATCCGCTTTTGATTCAGCGGGCAGGTTATCTGGCAGACCGCATGAGCGTGAATTTGGAGATGGCGACGGCGGAAGGACTGCGGGCGGTCGCGCCCAATAAGCATCGCAAAAATATTTTGAAACCCATGCGCCAGATACAGAACGGCATTTCCGAGAATAAAAACGAACTTACCTTATATAAGCACGCGCCCCATTTCTGCGAGGCGGGGCAGTCCACCCAGATGGTGATCGGTGCGCTGCCGGAGAGCGATTACCAGATCATGTCGGTGGCGGAAAGTCTCTATGAAAAGTTTTCTTTAAAGCGGGTATATTACTCGGCGTTCGTAAATGTAAATGAGGATAAGGAGCTTCCGGCGCTGGCGGGAGGGCCTCCGCTTTTGCGCGAACACAGGCTGTACCAGGCGGACTGGCTGCTCCGGTTTTACGATTTTAAAGTGGGCGAGCTGCTGACTGAGGACAGACCGAACTTTAACACGGCCATCGACCCGAAGGCGGACTGGGCGGTTCGGCATCTGGAATACTTTCCCGTGGAGATCAACCGGGCGGATTACCATATGCTGCTGCGCATCCCCGGGGTGGGAGTCAAGAGCGCCAGGCGGATTGTGGCGGCTAGACGATTCGGAAATCTCACCTTCGAGGATTTGAAGAAGATCGGCGTGGTATTGAAGCGCGCACTCTACTTTATTACCTGCAGCGGCAGGATGATGTACCCGACGAAGCTGGAGGAGCAGTATATCGTGCGAAATCTCACCTACCAGAATCAGATGGGCAGAGGGGAGAAGCTGCCGTTTATGACGGACGGGACAACTTACCGCCAGATGTCCCTGTTCGACATGGCGGGGTTTGATGATTGTTTGAAGATTGCCGGCATGTAGGAGTATATATTATGGAAGAAAAGTATTTGATCTGCGAAGATTCTCTGGAGGGGATTTTCACCGGGATATACGATGCCTATGCTTTGAGGGAGGGACATGAGCATGTGCATATTCAGGTGGGCGAGGAGGAAAATCTCAGGCTCTTTGCAAATTACATGCATATTTCCCCCGATCCTGTCAAGACTGAAAAGGTGGCGGGTACGCTCAGGAAGCGTCTGGGTGAGCATGTGTACCATTCCATCTGCCGGGCGGCGGCATCCTGCTATCCCGATAAGGGGGAGGCGGTATATAAGACCGTGGTGGATGCGATCACGGCGGGCAGCGGAAGCCGGGTGATGGAAAATCTCAGGAACCCTTATGTTGTGCGGTGTTTTGAGTTGGCGCGGTTTACCGCCAATGAAGCGCACTACGAGATAGAGTTCCTGCGGTTTCAGGAGCTGGCGGGTGCGGAAATTGTGAAAGAAGGGGTTCTTTTTTCTCGGATCGGGCCGAAAAATAATGTGATACCATTTATCATGCCGCACTTTGCGGACAGACTGCCCATCGAAAACTTTATGGTGTATGATGAAAACAGAAATCTTTTCGGTGTGCATCCCGCGGGGGAGGAGTGGTATCTGGTGACGGCGGGGGAATCCTTTGTCCTGCAGGAGCCTGCCCGGTCGAAGAGGGAGGAGGCGTATCAGGAGTTGTTTCGTGCATTCCATAAAACAATCGGTATTAAAACCCGGGAAAACAGGAAACTGCAGAGACAGATGTGTGCGTATCGTTACCAAGATTATATGGTGGAATTTCAGCAAAAATGATAAAATGCAGTCTTCTGAAAATGGAGGAAGAAGAGATAATAGGCAGATTTCACAAAAAACGATTTGACATTCAAAGTAATTATGTAAAGTTTTGAAAAACACCCGAAAAATGCCAAAATTGTACAATAATGGGAACAAAAATAACTCTTTACAAATGAAAATAATGGAGTATAATCTACTCAAATGAGGAGCTTGAAAACGTTTTATCTATGTGTGCCTTTCGCATACATAAGTGAAAAGGAAGGTGATCGTTATGCAACACAAAATCAAATTGAGACCGGATGAGGTAAAGGACTTCGTGTCCGCGGCTACCAGATGTGACTGCGACGTGGATATCTTCTACAATAGCTTTATCGTAGATGCAAAATCCATCATCGGTGTGTTGGGTCTGAATTTCAATCAGATTTTAACCGTTGCGTACAATGGCTACGAACCTGATTTTGAGAGAACTCTCAGAAAATGGGCGGTAGCGGTATAGATTCCGGCTGTATGGAACACATGGAACACATTGACTCCCTATGTAAGATAACGTAAGATTATCTTATGTAGGGAGTTTCTGCGCGTATAAGCAGAGTCGGAAGTGTATACACGCAGATCACATGTTTGCATGATGAGCTGTGTGTATGCGCTTACGGCGAGCAACGCGAACGAGAAATACGAAGTATTTCGAGTCTGCTTATACGCGCTGCTAAGGAGTAAAGATATGGAAGTGCGCATTTCCGTGCGGGGCCTGGTGGAATTTATTTTGCGCTCCGGTGATATCGACAATCGAAAAGCGGCGTCACCTGAAAATGCCATGCAGGAGGGAGGACGGATTCACCGCATGATCCAGCGGCGGATGGGACCTTCTTACCAGGCAGAGGTGTCTCTCTCCCATGTCTATGACGCGGGAGAGTACGAGATTGTGGTGGAGGGCCGTGCCGACGGCATCATTACGGAGTACGCCGGGCATCCGATGCCGGAATCTGCGGGGAAACTGCCGCAAAAGGAAGAACAATCCGGGATGGAGGAGAAGGCGGCTGGCGGTGTGGAGACGCCCCCGGCCTTGATGCCGGGACAGGAGCAGTCAGTACAGAGGCTGACGGTCACGATAGACGAGATCAAGGGAACCTACCATGATCTGAAGAAAATGAAAGGGCCCGTCCCTGTGCATTTGGCGCAGGCGAAGTGTTATGCCTATATTTACGCCACGCAGAAAAAACTGTCGGATATCCGGGTGCGCATGACTTACTGTCATATGGAGACGGAGGAAATCCGTTATTTTCACGAGGAGTATCTGTATGAGGAACTGCGGATATGGTTTGAAGAGTTGATGGAGCAGTACCGAAAATGGGCTGACTATCAGTTTGCGTGGCAGAAATGCAGGCAGGCATCTATCAAGGAGATGGAATTTCCTTTTCCCTATCGGGAGGGACAGAAGGAGCTGGCGACTTATGTATATCAAACGATTTACCACAAGCGCAAACTCTTTATCGAGGCGCCCACGGGCGCGGGCAAGACGATCTCCACGGTATTTCCGGCGTTGAAGGCTATGGGGGAGGGGCTGTGCGAGCGTATCTTTTATCTGACTGCCAAGACCATCACCCGCACCGTGGCGGACGACACGATCAATCTGCTGCGGGAGCGGGGACTGAAACTGAAAAGCGTCATATTGACCGCCAAGGACAAAATCTGTTTTATGCGCGGACCGGCAGATGGAAATGCGCTGCAGACACAGCACGCAGACGGCGTGGTGAACGGTGAAAAAGGTGTTTCTGCCCGGCCAAATCAACCCGAGTGCAACCCGGCGGCCTGTCCCTATGCGAAGGGGCACTATGACAGAGTAAATGAGGCGATGTTCGAGCTGTTGACTCATGCGGACAACTTCACGCGGGAACGGATAGAGGCGTGTGCGCGCAAGTATCAGGTATGTCCTTTTGAGATGTGTCTGGATATGAGTCTGTTTGCCGACGCGGTGATCTGTGATTACAATTATCTCTTTGATCCCCACGTGTATCTGCGCCGCTTTTTTGCTGAGGGGGTCAGGGGCGAGTATATTTTTCTCGTGGACGAGGCCCACAATCTGGTGGAGCGGGGCAGGGAGATGTACAGTGCCCTTCTTTGCAAGGAGTCCTTTCTGGAACTAAAAAAGACGGTGAAGGCATACGACGAGCGGATTGCCAAAAATCTGGATAAATGCAATAAGGAAATGCTTGCCCTGAAAAGGGAGTGTGAGGGCTGTCAGGTGGTGGAGGAGACGGATGCGCTTGTCCGCGCGCTGATGCGTCTCGGCGCAGCCATCGAAGATTATCTGGAGGATCATGACGACAGTCCTGTGCGGGCGGACATCCTGTCATTTTATTTTGAGGTCTCCCATTTTTTGGAAATGTATGAGATGGTGGATGAAAATTATGTGACCTACTCGGAACTGCGGGAGGACGGCAGCTTTATTGTGAAGCTGTTCTGTGTGAATCCTGCGGGCAATCTGCGAAACTGTATGAGACGGGGCCGCAGCACCATTCTGTTTTCAGCGACGCTTCTGCCGATCCTGTATTACAAGACGCTGCTGGGGGCGGAAGAAGGGGACTATGAGGTTTACGCCAAGTCGGTCTTTCGACCGGACAAGCTGGGACTGTACATAGGGAGCGATGTGACCAGCCGTTATGCCCGCCGGGGAGACGCGGAGTATTATCGGATCGCGTCCTACATTCACAATATCATAGAGAAAAGGCAGGGCAACTATATGGTCTTTTTCCCTTCCCACTCTTTTTTACAGCGGGTTTTTGAAATTTACCAGAAGTATTTTAATGAGGAGGAGACTGTGGAATGTATTTTGCAGGAGAGCCATATGAATGAGGAATCCCGGGAAGCCTTTTTAAACCGCTTCCGCGGGAACGAGGACTGCGACCTGCGGAGTCTGATTCAAATGGATATCGAAATGGAGGAGGAGAGGAGTCTTCTCGGTTTTTGTGTGATGGGCGGTATTTTCAGCGAGGGAATTGACTTGAAGAACGACAGCCTGATCGGCGCGATTATCGTGGGGACGGGGCTGCCCCAGGTGTGCAATGAGCGGGAGCTTTTGAAAAAGTATTTTGACGGCTGGGGGGAGAACGGCTTCGATTATGCCTACCGCTATCCGGGCATGAACAAGGTGCTGCAGGCGGCCGGTCGGGTGATCCGCACGGTGGATGACTTCGGGATTGTCGCGCTTTTGGACGAGCGGTTTTTGTCCCCGGCCTATCAGCGGTTATTTCCGCGGGAATGGCAGGAAAGGGTCGTCGTTACAGTTGACCAAATAGGTCGAAAAGTGGAAAGATTTTGGGATGAGTGGCTCTAAAGCGCGGCTTTTTGCGGTGTCCAAATGAGTCAACAAAGAATTAGACAAAAAGTCTGTGGAAGAGACAAGCTGTGTGGATTGACTTCTCACGTCAAGAGACAAAATGTGATTGACTGCTGTCAGACAGGATATTACAAAAGAGGTCAATAATATCGGCAGGAAATAAGCCTGTTCGACAAAAATATATTAGAAAAAACCGAAAATGACAGACAGATTGCGAAGAAACAGTACATGGTTCGACAAGAAATGACGACGCTGTCAATGTGGATAACTTTGTGGAAATTGGGGATTTCTCAGCTGTTTTTGGATAACTTTTTAAAAAATAGGGCGTAAAAATTGTGGAAAAGTCGGTGAACGGTTTTTGGTTTGGAAAGAGTAAACCTATTGGGTCAACCGATGGCGGAAGAGAAAGAGCAGAACTTGTTTGACGCAGAATGGCAAATAGTGGTATACTAAACCGTGGCAAAATACAAGATGTTGATACTGAAGCATGGCTGGACAAAACTGTGCAAGGTGTAAGAGGGAAACCGAAGGCAGAACGCCGTGGCGGCTGTCTGTGCATAAGAGGGGTTTCGGAATGGAGGAAAAAATTATGTGGGCATTTGAAAGTGTGTTTTATCAGATATATCCGTTGGGGTTCTGCGGCGCGCCCTTTGAGAACGACGGGCAGCTTGCGCACCGGATCCTCAAGGTGAACGACTGGATTCCCCATATGAAGAAGCTGGGGATCAACGCCATTTACTTTTCCCCGGTGTTTGAGTCGGACACCCACGGGTACAATACGCGGGACTACCACACCATTGACTGTCGGCTGGGAACCAACGAGGATTTCAAAGAAGTCTGTGAAAACCTGCACAAGAACGGCATCAAGGTGGTGCTGGACGGGGTGTTCAACCATGTGGGCAGGGGTTTTTGGGCTTTTCAGGACGTGTTGAAGAACAGGGAAAACTCTCCCTACTTAAGCTGGTTCAACATCAATCTTGGGGGAAACTCCAACTACAACGACGGTCTCTGGTACGAGGGGTGGGAAGGCAATTACGATCTGGTGAAGCTGAACCTGCGCCACGGGGATGTGATCAACCACATTCTGGACAGCGTGAAAGGCTGGGTGGAGGAATTTGACATCGACGGACTTCGTCTGGATGTGGCGTACTGTCTGGATCACGATTTCGTGAGAAGACTCCGGGCGTTTACGGACGGTCTGAAACCGGAGTTCTATCTGCTGGGAGAGATGCTTCACGGCGATTACAACCAGATGGTGAACGATCAGATGCTGCACTCCTCCACGAACTATGAGTGTTACAAGGGGCTGTTCTCCAGCTTTAACAGTATGAATATGTTTGAGATCAACCATTCCCTGCTCAGGCAGTTCGGACCGGAAAACTGGTGTCTCTACCGCGGCAAGCATCTGCTCTCCTTTGTAGATAACCATGATGTGAGCCGGATCGCCAGCAATCTGACAAACGAAAAACACCTGCCGCTCATCTACGCGCTGTGCTTTGGTATGCCGGGCATTCCCTGTGTGTACTACGGCAGCGAGTGGGGGGCGAAGGCAAATAAGAGCGAGGGCGATCCCGCGCTGCGCGCCTGCTTTGAGGCGCCTGTGTGGAATGAGCTTTCTGAGTGGATCAGTAAACTCGCTGAGGCAAAGAAAGGTTCTAAAGCGCTCAACTACGGCGATTTCCGCTCAGTGGTGCTGACCAACAAACAGTGCATTTTTGAGCGCAAGTGCGAGGATGAGAGGGTGCTTGTGGCGATCAACGCCGACGGGGAGGACTATACCGCCCATTTCGATGCCGGATGCGGCATGGCCGTGGATCTGATCACAGGGGAAGAACACGATTTTGGCGGCGGAAGCCTGCTTCCCGCCTACAGCGCGTATTTCTGGAAGATGGAACATTAACAGTTCAGCCAGAGCAGCATCTGTCGGGCAAATCGTGCTTGCACGAATTTGACAGATAGATGCTGCTCTGAGGGAACGCCCGTACATAAGCAAAAGTAGCCGTGAAACGGCGGAGAGCGTCGAAGACGCGATTTTGCGCATGGGCGTGGGCTGAACTGTGTGCTGCCGAACCGAGTCTGTCGGGCAAATCGTGCTCGCACGAAAAATAAAGTTTTTCTTGACAACGCCTGTCATATGTACTAAGATGGCAAAAGCATCATAAAAATGTAACTGTAAACGAAAGCAAATTTCAGAAAGGAGGTAATCTTATGTTTATACACGGTATCAATTTCGCAGTCGATAGCAATACACAACTGCATAGAGTTTCGTTACATGAAATTACCTCCGCATATAGAAAAATCGGCTGGGGCAGGGATTGTTGACCTTGCTGGTCGGTGAATAGTTATGTCGGGCTATAAGGGCTGTGGTAATTTTATTACCGCAGCCCTTTTTCTATGTTGCGGAGGTACAGGGGGTATCAGACATGAAAAAAATATCAAGCTACATATGGGACTACCGGTTCTCCTATTTGGGAGCGGTGCTGTCCCTTCTGATCGCGGTCACGCTGGATATGGTGGCGCCGAGACTGACGGCGCATGTGGTGGACGATGTGATTGTTGGCGGGAATATCGGGGAACTGAAATTCCTGCTGCTGGGCTTTTTCAGTGTAGGGCTTGGCAGGTGCATTTTCCAGTATGTAAAGGAGTACACTTTTGACAAGAACGGCGCAAGAATTTCCGGGGATATGCGGCGGGATCTGTTCCGGCATATCCAGTCTTTGAGCGCGGATTTTTTTGACCGGACGAACACGGGGGAACTGATGGCGCGCGTCAAGGAGGATATCGACCATATATGGGACGCGGTGGGCTATGTGGGGATGCTGTTGATTGAAGTTTTTTATCATACCGGCATCATTCTCGTGTGCATGTTTACGATCAACTGGAAACTGGCGCTTATTTCCGGGGCGGCAATGCTTCTGTGCGGTGTTGTGGCGGTGATTATGGAGCGGAAGCTGGGCGCGGTCTACGAATCGATCAGCGAGGAGAACGCGGTTCTCAATACGGTGGCGGAGGAAAATCTGGGAGGCGTGCGCACGGTCAAGGCGTTTGCAAGGGAATCCTTCGAAATTGACAAGTTTCTCTCCCACAACAAGCGGTACTATGAGCTGAACATGGCGCAGTCGGGGGTGCTTGTGCGATACTATCCAGTTTTTACGGTGATTACTACGATTCTTCCTTTATTGACTTTATTGGTCGGCGGACGGTTTGTGATTGACGGAGAGATGACGCTCGGGCAGATCACGGCATTTGTGGAGTATTCCATGAATATCGTCTGGCCCATGGAAATGCTGGGCTGGCTTACCAACAGTTTTTCCTCCGCGGTGGCGTCCAACAAAAAGATAAAGAAAATATATGAGGAAACGCCTGCGGTAACAGAAATGACCGATTCGGTCACAATGGAAAAGGTGAGGGGAAAGGTTTGTTTTGACCACGTTTCCTTCCATAAGGCGGATCAGCATGAGATTCTGCACGATATCACTTTTACCGTGGAGGCGGGCAAGACGCTCGGCATTATGGGAACCACGGGGGCGGGCAAGACGTCTATCATTCAGCTTTTACAGCGTATGTACGATGCCACGGGCGGCGTGATCTATCTGGATGATGTGGATATCCGCTCGCTTTCGCTGGAACAGCTCCGCACAAGCATAAGCTTTGTGATGCAGGACGTCTTTTTGTTTTCGGATACCATAAACGACAATATCAAGCTTGGGAAAAAACGGTATCTGGATTTCAGGACCGTGCAGAAAGCGTCCACGGATGCACAGGCGAGCGGTTTCATCGAGCGGATGGAGAAGCAGTACGACACGGTGATCGGCGAGAGGGGCGTGGGATTGTCCGGCGGGCAGAAGCAGCGCATCAGCATAGCGCGCGCTCTCTCCAAGAAATATCCGATTCTGGTGCTGGATGACTCTACATCCGCGCTGGATACGGAGACGGAGCAGATGATCCAGCAGACGCTTGCGAAGCTTGAAAATACGACGAAGATCATTATCGGACACCGAATCAGCGCGGTGCGCCACGCGAATGAGATTCTCGTGCTGGAGGGCGGCGCCATAGCAGAGCGGGGCACCCATGAGGAGCTGCTTGCAAAGCGGGGATTGTATTATGAAACATATTTATCCCAGTACGGGGAGATGTCCGGGGATGGCGCTCACACGATAGAGAACTGTGACAAAGCGTGCGCATTAGCCACGGATAGAGTCGGCGACGGACGGACTGCGGACGGGATGGAACAAGGAATACAGACAGCGGACAGAGACGACGCAGGAAAGAGGGCGTCGGTGGAGGGTCCGGAACGAGAGAAGCAAAAGGCGGGAGGTGAGAAAAATGTCCTTTAACTCGTATAAGGATGACGAACAGAGCACGACGCGGAGCAAAGTGCAGACCTTAAAGCGGCTGCTTGGTTATTTGTTTGTCTATAAATGGCAGATTATTCTGGTGCTTGTGGTTATGGGGTATGGCGTGGCGGTGCGCTTAGCAAACCCGCTGATTATAGAGTCCGCCATAGATGACTATATTGGTCAAAATAATTTTAAGGGGCTTTACCGGCTGCTTGTGATAGCGTTGGCAATCAATCTGTCGCTGGTGGTGACTGTAAAGCTTAGGATGTATATTATGGCGAAGGTGTGCAATCGGATTCTGCTGACAATCAGACAGGAGCTGTACACCCACATTCAGAAACTGGATTTTGCTTTTTTTGACAGCAGGCCGACGGGGAAGATTCTCTCCCGCATTATAGGAGATATCAATTCCTTAAAGGATGTGCTTTCCAACTGTGTGACCACGCTGGTGCCGGACGGACTCAAGGTGATTGCGGTGATTGTAATTATGGTCTGCAAGAATCCGGCGCTTGCTCTCGCGTCTTTACTCACCCTGCCGTTTATGGCGGTGGCGACTTTTTTTATCGAATACAAGGCACATCCGCGCTGGCAAATTTTTCGGAAGAAATCGGCGAATTTGAACGCCTTTATTCATGAGGATATGGCGGGCATCCGCATTATTCAGAGTTTCCATGCCGAAAAGGAGACGGAGGATACCTTCGACGAACTTCTTGCGGAGCACAGAAATGCTTTTTTCGACGCGGTGCGTATGAGCGACTCCTTCGGTTCCGTGATCGACCTGTCATGGGGGCTGGGCTGCATTTTCCTCTATTTTACGGGAATTGTGGTTCTGGGCGTGGACAGAGTGTCGGTGGGTACGTTTATCGCCTTCGGCACTTACCTGAATATGTTCTGGCAGCCCATACACAATATCAGCAATTTCTACAATCAGCTGGTGACCAACATTGCGGGGGCGGAGCGGATCTTTGAGATTCTGGACACGGAACCGGGCATTGCGGATGTCGATGTGGCGGTGGAAATGCCCGAGATTGCAGGTGAAGTGGTTTTTGACCATGTGAGTTTTTCCTATGACGATAAGGTGAAAGTGTTGGATGATGTGAGTTTCACGATAAAACCGGGTGAGACTATCGCGCTGGTGGGCCCGACGGGAGCGGGAAAGACCACCATAGTCAATCTGATCAGCCGCTTCTACGAGGTGACGGAGGGCGCGGTCAGAATAGACGGGCAGGATGTGCGGAAGGTGACGCTTGAGAGCCTGCGCAGACAGATGGGCGTTATGACGCAGGACAATTTCCTATTTTCGGGTACGATTCGGGAAAATATCCGCTACGGCAGACTGGACGCCACGGATGAGGAGATCGAGACGGCGGCCAAAGCGGTCAATGCCCATGAATTTATTATGAAGCTAGAGAAGGGATATGATACGGAGCTTTCAGAGCGCGGCGGCGGGCTTTCCGTTGGGCAGAAACAGCTTCTTGCGTTTGCGAGGACGATGGTTTCCGATCCGAAGATACTGATTCTCGATGAGGCGACCTCCAGCATAGACACAAAGACGGAGCTGCTGGTGCAGGAAGGCATAGAGCATCTGCTGGCCGGCAGAACGTCCTTTGTCATCGCCCACAGACTGTCCACGATTCGAAAGGCAGACCGGATTTTTGTGGTGGATGACGGGAAGATTTTAGAGGAGGGCAATGCGGAGGAACTGATGGAAAAGAAGGGGCTGTACTATCAGCTCTATATGGCACAGTTTAAGGCAAAATAATATAATGTAAAATTACACAAAGAAAACCGTCTATTTTTGACAATGTGCCGTTTTTCTTCGAATAAGGTTGACAACAACTTTTTTTACTTTATAATTTAGGTTAATTACTTAAAATTTGAGTTAGACGGTGGTGGGAGATATGGCAAAAGCGGTTAAGATGGCGGATATTGCGAAGATGATGGGGGTCAGCACGGTGACAGTATCCAAGGCGTTGTCGGATCAGAAGGGCGTCAGCGAGGAGCTTCGCATCAAAATTAAGAAAAAGGCGGAGGAGATGGGCTATCAGTCGGCCTCCGCCAGATATAAAGAGCGTTCCGGGAACGACGTAAGCTATACCTTCGGCGTGGTCGTGTCGGATCGGTTTCTTGCGAAGTACGAGTCTTTTTACTGGAATCTGTATCAGGAAGTGGCTACGGCGGCAGTACAGAAAGGATGTTTCACGATGCTGGAGGTGCTGCGGGCGGAGGAAGAGGACAGGCTTGTTATGCCGAGGCTTCTCAAGGAGAGAAAGACGGAGGGGCTGATTATCATAGGCAGGCTGAATAAGGCTTACATGGATAAGCTGATAGGGCAGGTGGAACAGCCGTTTATTCTTCTGGATTTTGTCGACCGAAACGGCGCCTATGATTCGGTGATTTCCAACAGCTACCTGGGCATGTATCGGATGACCAACTACCTGTTTGACATGGGACATGAGAAAATAGCCTTTGTGGGAAATGTGCACTATACGGATTCCATCACGGATCGTTTTTTTGGATATTTGAAGTCCTTGAGTGAGCACGGTCTGGAATTGAGGAGAGACTGGGTGTTGGATGACAGGAATCAGGAGACGGGACGCTCGGACGTGGGATTCTCGTGGAAACTGCCGGAGGACATGCCTACCGCTTTTGTCTGCAACAACGACGTGGCGGCGGCCAATCTGGTCAGTGAGCTGGAGCAGCGGGGACTGCGGGTGCCGCAGGATATTTCCGTGGTGGGGTACGATAACTATCAGCCGCCGGGGCTGTGCGATGTAAGGATTACGACCTATGAGGTGAATATGCCGGAGATGGCGAAGCAGACCGTGAAGAATCTGATCCGCAAGATTTCAGGGGAGCCTTACAGGAAGGGTGTCATCATTGTGGATGGCAGGATTGTCTATAAGGAAAGTGTAACGGAGGCGCGTCAAATGTGATGCGCCTCTCTGTATGCCTGGGGTGTGGTGCCGTATTCCTTTTTAAACAGGTGTATAAAGTGGTTTGTGTTTTCGCAGCCGATATCCAGCGCGATTTCATGAACCTTTTTTTCTGTGGAGAGAAGCAGGTTTTCAGCGACTTCCATCCTTTTTTTATTTAAGTATCTGATGGGCGGCATCCCGAAGACGGCGGAAAATTCATGGCAGATTCGGTATTTGCTCATATGACAGTACCGTTCCATATCCTCCAGTTTCAGCGGCCGTTCCAGATGATGATCGATATAATGCTTCAGTTCCCGCAGATAGGGGGCGCACTTTTTCTGTCCGATCTCCGGAACATGCGAGTCGAGCGCCTCGGCGAAAAGCTCTGTCAGAATAGCGGTTATAAGGCCGGCGTCCCGCAGCTTGTCGGGCAGAGAGGCGCCGGTTTCGCCGGAGAGAAGCAGCTTTAGATTCCGAAGCACGGAAGAATGTTGGTCGAGCTGCGCAAGCAGGAATCCGTCGAAGGAAATCAGACTCTCATACACGGGAAAAAGCCCCCCCCCAAACGAAAATGTGATAAAGCGCCAGGGCTGCTGATCGGAATGCAGAGAGAAGGAAAGTTCCCTGCGATCCAGATAGAGCAGGGTTCCCGGATGCAGCGGATGACGTTCTCCGTCCAGCAGAAGTTCTCCGCCGCCTTCCTGTGTATAGAGAAGCATACGGCAGTTTAAAGGCGTGCAGGAGAGCGTGAGCGCCTCACTGATCTTCACGCTGCCGCCGCAAAGAACCGCGGGAATCTTTTCGGCACAGTCTTTCTGTTGTTCATAAAAGACGCCCGCAAAGTAGGAGGCGGCGGGTACGTTTTCTGACGGAGCATCCGTCCTGACGGTGAGTGTGCGTTCATACTGTTCTCGAAATGTCATGGATGAGTCCTTTCCTATTCATAAGTGTGATTCACGTCAATTGATATCCATGAATCTGTCCGTGTGAAATTGAATTGTTAATGTGGTGCCTTTTTAAAAATGATTTAATTAGGTAAAAGAGATTAATATTAGTTGCTATAAATTAAGTTTATACTGATTAAATATAAAATATCTATTGTAAATATAACTAAAAATGAACGTATAAAATTGTACAAATAGAAGAAAAGCACAAAACAAGCAATAATGATATATAAACCGCAACAATGATTGATGATTAAAAATTTAACTCGTGTATACTTAATTTAAAGTTAAATAATTAACTAACGGCTCTGAGAGAGTCAGATAAAAGAAGGAGGATATTATTATGAAACTTAAAAAAGTGTTAGCGCTTACTTTGGCAGCTGCAATGACTTTATCTCTGGCAGCCTGCGGCGGTTCCGATGACGGCGGTGCGGCGGAAGCTCCGGCAGCGGCGGACGATACGGGTGCAGATGAGACAGAGGCTCCGGCAGCAGATGACGCGGCGGACGACGGTGCGGAGGCAGAGGCTCCCGCGGCAGCATCCGGCCTCACCTACGCATCCATCAATCTGGGTGAGGATTACAAGGATCTGACAACCACGATCAAGTTCATCCATCATAAGACCGACCGTGAGGAGGATGGCACGATTCCCGATCTGATCTCTAAGTTCAACGAAGTATATCCCGGCATCACGGTGGAGACCGAGGGCATCACGGATTACGCAGAGGATTCCCTGCTTCGTCTTTCGGCAGGCGACTGGGGCGATGTAATGTTCATCCCCGCAATCGACGCGGCTGAGCTTCCTACATATTTTGTTCCTTACGGCACGGTAGACGAGATGAGCGAGTATGTCAACTTTGCGGATCAGTGGAAGGATGCGGCGGGCAACTGCTACGGCATCGGTTATATGGGTAACGCGCAGGGCGTTCTTTACAATAAGAAGGTGTTCGCGGATGCAGGCGTGACAGAGCTGCCCAAGACTCCCGACGAGTTTATCGCCGCTTTGCAGGCAATCAAGGACAACACTGACGCGATTCCGCTTTACACAAACTATGCGGCTGGCTGGACGATGGGCGGCGCATGGGACGGCTACCTCGGTGCGATCACAAACGGCGACGAGACATGGTTAAATCAGAAATTTATCCACGAGGCGGAGCCTTTCAAGGATCACGGCGATGGCACAGGCCCTTACGCACTTTACAAGATTCTCTATGATGCGACGGCACAGGGTCTGATTGAGGACGACTATACCACAACTGACTGGGAGGGTTGTAAGCCCATGATTAACAACGGCGAGATCGGCGCTATGGTGCTCGGCTCCTGGGCGGTTGCACAGATGAAGGCGGCAGGCGACAATCCGGATGATATCGGTTACATGCCTTTCCCGATCACCGTAAACGGCCAGCAGTACGCGACGGCAGGTCCCGACTACTGCTACGGCATTAACGCGAACGCTTCCGACGACAACAAGGCGGCTGCTATGGTATTTGTAAAGTGGATGGTTGAGGAGTCCGGCTGGTGTGACTTAGAGGGCGGCTACCCGATCTCCAAGACAGCTCCCACTTCCTTCGTATTTGACGGCGTAAACGTAGTAAACAATGTAACTTCCCTGCCCGGCGAGGAAGATATCATGAACGAGCTGAATTCCGAGTCCGAGCTTTCCTTCAACCAGGGCGGTGACGCGAAGGTACAGAGAATCGTGGAGGCTGCGGCTACAGGCGCAGAGACCTACGAGGATATCATGGCTGACTGGACGGCGGCATGGAATGCAGCGCAGGAAGAATGTGGGGTTGAAGTTCTGTATTAAGAACGGGATATTTTTGAAGAAAAGTTTAGGTAAGATGTTATAAGGTTTGTATGGTTAATCGGGGCTGACACAAGGAAAAATGGAAGTGGCAGCCCCTAACTATCAGGAGGGTAGCATATGGCGGCACAGGCAAATACAGCGGGATCCAAAAAAGGATTCATGCAGTGGGCAAGGAGCAGAAAAGGGCAGCAGGCTATTATCATTGTTGCGTTTATGATTATACCGCTGCTTCTGTTATTTACATTTACATATCTTCCGTTTGGGGAGATGGTTGGATTCAGTTTTTATAAGATGAAATATGTGGGAAAGAGAACCTTTGTGGGCTGGAAGAATTACGCCAGCGTGTTCAGCAGGAAAGACTGCTTCGGGGCGCTTAAGCTGAGTCTCTATTACATGGGAGGTTCCGTGGTGCAGCTTGCACTGGCGTTGTATCTGGCAACGGTCTTAAGCTTCAAGGTAAAGGGCGGCAATATTTTTAAGGGCTTTATGTTTTTCCCTTATCTGATCAACGGTATTGCCATCGGTTTTATTTTCAAGTTTTTCTACACCAGGGGCTTCGTGTTTGACACCGTGCTTCAGTGGTGTGGATTTCAATTAGACAATCTTCCTTATTGGTTGAAAGACCAGAGTATTAATAATATATCCCTTGTGGGCACGTCCGTGTGGCGGTATTTTGGACAGAACATGGTGCTGTTTATCGGCGCAATCATGTCGGTGGACTCTGAGCTGTACGAGGCGGCGATGCTGGACGGTGCGAACCGGTTTGAGCAGTTCCGCTACATTATCCTGCCGAGTATCAAGACGATCGTAACGCTGAATGTGATCCTGTCCATCACGGGTTCTCTGAGCGCTTTCGAGCCGCCTTATGTTATCACAAGCGGCGCGAACGGGACGGGCACTTACTTCGTGGTTATGAATGAGATCGCCCACACCCAGCAGAAAGTCGGGTTGGCATCGGCAATGGCGGTGGTGCTCCTACTGATTATTTTTGCAGCGACAATTTTACAGAAGCTCTTCTTTAAATACGTGTTCAGAAGCGCGGAGGATGAGGATTTCGGCGCGGCGAAGAAGCGTGAAAAACAGCTTGCGAGATACGCGGCTAGAAAGGCGGGCAGATAGATGACGGTATTACAGAAAATCGGACATTATTTAGCGATTGTTTTAAAGTATTTATCTTTGGTGTTCTTCGCCTTTGTGGCGGTGCTGCCCGTGGTGTCCTGTGTAATCACGGCGTTTAAGACCGAAGAGGAGTATCAGAATACGAATGTAATGACACTGCCTGTAAGCTGGTTGAATTTTGACAACTTTCTGCAGTCATTTGACAGGGCAAACATGGGGAGAGCGTTTGTCAACTCCCTTATCATTCTTGTGTGCGTGCTGACCGTGTCGGTGCTGGTGGGAACTTCTCTCGCTTACGTGCTGAACCGTTTTAAGTTCCCCGGCAACGGGATGATCCGGAACTTGTTCCTGTTTGCCACGCTCCTGCCCGGTGTTGCCATGCAGGTTGCGGTGTACGGGATCATGGATGCGCTGAACTTCATCAATTCCCTGCCGGGATACATCATAATGATGTGCGGCACGGATGTAATTGCCATCTATATTTACATCCAGTTCTTTGAGAACATCAGCGTGTCGTTAGACGAGTCAGCGATCATTGACGGGGCGTCTTACTTTACGATTTATCTTAAGATCCTTCTGCCCCTGTTAAAACCGGCTATCGTGACGTCGTGTATCTTAAAAGGCGTGGGCACTTACAACGAGTATTACTGCGCGAACCTGTACCTGCAGAACAAAAAGCTTCTGCCTACGGTGGCTACCAGCCTTTATACCTTTGTGGGTCCGCTGGGAAGCAAGTACAATCTGATCTGCGCGGGCGTTATCATATCGCTTCTGCCGGCTCTGATCGTGTTTATCCTGTTCCAGAAGCAGATTTACAGCGGTATGACTGCCGGGTCGGTCAAAGGCTAGCGTGAAAAATGCGAAAAGTACTTCTAAAGACGTCTCGCCATAGGACGAGACGCCAAGAAGTACTAAGTTTCGCATAAGAGAATGCCCAAAGTACGGGCATTCTCCGCGCAGATTTGAGTCACAGCCAAGCTGACTTGGAGGTACTGAGTTTCGCGTAGGAGAATGCCTGAAATACGGCATTCTCCGAGCGGATATGAGGAAGGGGAAATACGGCATTCTCCGTCGATTATGGTAAAATGGTAATTATGTACAAAAAATAAGTTTTATTTAAGTCAAGATGCTAGTTTTCGGGAAAAAGGCAAAAGTGGATTGACATTATCAAGATTTACCTTATAATTTAATTAACAGTTAAGTTATTTCGCTCGTTTTTAAGCTAAATATTAAGCTGGAAGCGGGCGAAATGTATATGCGGGTATGTGTAAAAGGGAGAGAGATAAGGAGGGAGTAAAGAATAATGATGGTGGAGGAGATCAGGAGCCATTTGACAGACTGCATCATTCCTTTCTGGAAGGGGCTTCGGGATGATGAAAACGGCGGCTATGTGGGCTACATGGACTATGATCTGAAACGGGACGAGAAGGCGGTGAAGGGTTGTATCTTAAACAGCCGGATCACCTGGTTTTTCGCGAACGCCTACATGACGTTAAAGGACGAGTCGCTGCTTGCGGAGGCGCGGCACGGCTACGAATTTATGCAGAAGTACTGTGTGGATCACGAGAAGGGCGGTGTGTACTGGTCGGTGCGCTACGACGGCACGCCGGAGGACACGACGAAGCATACATACAATCAGGCGTTTTCCATTTACGCGCTTTCTTCTTATTACGACGCGTCGAAGGATGAGGGCGCGTTAAAGACAGCGATGGAGCTGTTCCACATCATCGAGGAGCGGTGCATGGATGAAATTGGCTATAAGGAAGCGTTTGACAGGGAATTTCACGAGATCGAGAACGACAAGCTCTCCGAGAACGGTGTCATTGCGGATAAGACGATGAACACCCTGCTTCATGTGTTCGAGGCTTACACGGAGCTTTACCGGGTCAGCGGGGACGGGGCGGTGAAGGAGCGGCTGAAATGGATTCTCGACACCATCGCGGAGAAGATTTATAATCCGGAGCTGCACAGGCAGGAGGTATTTTTTGACCGGGAGATGCACACGATTCTTGATCTGCACTCCTACGGGCACGACATTGAGACGGCGTGGCTGATCAGAAGAGGAACGGATGTATTAGGGGATGATGCCTACACGGAAAAGATGCTGCCGATCATACTTGACCTGACTGGTCAGGTATATCGGACGGCATTCGACGGGAAATCCCTCGCCAACGAGTGCGAGAAGGGTGTGGTGGACGAGAACCGCATCTGGTGGGTGCAGGCGGAGGCGCTGGTGGGCTTCCTAAATGGCTATCAGCTTGCGCCGGAGCACACGGAGTATCTGGAGGCGGCGAGAGCGGAGTGGGCGTTTATCAAGGCGCATGTGATCGACAAGCGCCCCGGCTCCGAGTGGTTCTGGGATGTGAACAAGGACGGGGAGTCCGTGAGCGGGAAACCGATTGTGGAGCCTTGGAAGTGCCCGTACCATAACGGGAGGATGTGTCTGGAGGTCATCAGAAGGGGCGTTGACTGAAAGAGTCGAGGATAAAAAGGAGGAGAAGGCTGAAATGCTGCACGAACGTTATTATGTAGAACTGGAAAAGTATAATAAGCTGATTGAGCGGAAAAATGTAAAGTCGGATGATTATAACGGGATTTACGACCGGTATCAGTACCCGGTTTTGACGAGGGAGCATATCCCGCTGACTTGGCGGTTTGATTTAAACCCGGAGACGAACCCTTATTTTATGGAGCGGCTGGGGGTCAATGCGGTGATGAACTCGGGCGCCATCGAGCTGGACGGCAAGTACTATCTGGTGGCGAGAATCGAGGGGAATGACAGGAAATCTTTCTTCGGGGTGGCGGAGAGCGACAACGGGATCGACGGCTTCAAGTTCTGGGATTATCCGATTTTGCTGCCGGACACCTGCCCGGAGGAGACCAATGTCTATGACATGCGACTGACGAAGCATGAGGACGGCTATATTTACGGGGTGTTCTGCTCCGAGAGCAAGGACACGACGGTAAACGACCTGTCCGCGGCTGTGGCGGCGGCGGGCATCGTGCGGACGAAGGATCTGAAAAACTGGGAGAGACTGCCCAATTTGGTGACGAAGCGTTCTCCCCAGCAGAGAAACGTGGTGCTGCACCCGGAGTTTGTGGACGGCAAATACGCTTTTTACACCAGACCCATGGATGATTTCATCGAGACCGGGTCGGGCGGCGGCATCGGCTTCGGCCTGTGCGACGATATCACCCATGCGGTGGTGGACGAGGAGAAGATGACTTCCATCCGCAGATACCACACCATCACCGAGGCGAAGAACGGTGCGGGCGCACCGCCGATTAAAACGGATAAGGGCTGGATTCACATTGCCCACGGCGTGCGCAATACGGCGGCGGGACTGCGCTATGTGATCTACGCGTTTGCCACGGATTTGAAAGACCCTTCCAAGGTGATTGCGGAGCCTTCCGGGATGCTGATCGGCCCGAGAAACTGGGAACGCGTGGGCGACGTGTCAAACGTAGTGTTCACAAACGGCGCGATCGCCAAGGACAACGGCGAGGTATATATTTACTACGCGGCAAGCGACACGAGAATGCATGTGGCGACGACGACCATCGACAAGCTGACGGACTACGTGTTCAACACGCCGAGAGACCCTTACCGCTCCGTGGAGTGCGTGGCGCAGAGATGTGATTTTATTAAGAAAAATTTGGAGTTTTTATCTTAACCGTAAAGGAGGCGATTAAAAAATCACACTGATGTGCTGATTTTTTAATCTCAGCAAGTATGCTTCGATGAAGGAGGAAGAGAAGATGAGTGAAGTAAAAATGATCAGCCCTGTTGTGAAGAATGTGCCTTGGCAGGAGAAGCCGGAAGGACTTACCGGCGCACCGATCTGGAGATACAGTGAGAATCCGATTATCGGCAGAAACCCGGTGGAAGGGGTTGCCAGGATTTTCAACAGTGCGGTAATGCCTTACGGCGACGCGTTTATCGGTGTGTTCCGCGGGGAACAGACAAACGGTATCCCGTATATTTATCTGGGGCACAGTAAGGATGCAATCCACTGGGAGTTTGAGAAGGAGAAGATTCCGTTTAAGGATGAGCAGGGCAATGACTTTATGCCGGTATACGCTTACGATCCCCGTCTGGTGAAGGTGGAGGACACCTACTATATCATCTGGTGTCAGGACTTTTACGGGGCGTCCATCGGTATGGCGAAGACCACGGATTTCAAGACCTTTACCAGAATCGAGAACCCGTTCATTCCCTTTAACAGAAACGCGGTGCTGTTCCCGAGAAAGATCAACGGAAACTATGTGCTTTTAAGCCGTCCCTCTGATTCCGGACATACGCCCTTTGGCGATATCTTCTTGAGCGAGAGCCCGGATATGGTTTATTGGGGCAAGCACAGGCATGTGATGGGCAGAAGCAGCGAATGGTGGGAGTCCGTAAAGATCGGCGGCGGCGCGGCGCCCATCGAGACAAGCGAAGGCTGGCTTCTGTTCTACCACGGCGTGACCGGCACCTGCAACGGTCTGGTGTACTCCATCGGCGGCGCGATCCTTGACATTGATAACCCGTCCAAGGTGCTGTACCGCTGTGAGAACTTCCTGCTGACCCCGGAAGAGTGGTACGAGGAGAGAGGCTTTGTTCCCAACGTGTGCTTCCCCTGCGCCACCATACACGATTCCGAGAGCGGCAAGATTGCGCTCTACTACGGCTGCGCGGACAGTTATGTGGGGCTGGCGTTCACGAAACTGGACGAGATCGTGGCTTACATCAAGGAGCACAGCCACACGACGGAGTCGGATACAGAGATCGGGATCCGCTAACAAATCGAGCGTAGCTCGATTACGAGATCCGCTGGCGCGGACTCGGAAGAACTGAACAGCATTTCGAGTCTGCTTATGCGCGAACCGGAGTAGAACGGAGAACGCGAATCTTGGAGCATTTCGAGTCTGCTTATGGATGATACAATATGCATAACGTATCAAGAGTAAAGAAGCGTTTCGCAATTACTTAGGAGAATAAGAAGATGACAGAAGCGTCGGCTTTCTGACTTTTCGCAATGAAAAGTCGGGGAAAAGCCGGCGTTTTTGGGTTGTGGGGAAGAGAAAACGAGGGTATAATAGACATATAAACGGTTTTTTGAAGGTGGGGTATGGCTTATGGGAATTTATCTGAATCCGGGGAATAAAGGGTTTTGGCAGGCGGTTCGTTCTGAGATTTATGTGGATAAGACGGGACTGATCGCGGTGACAAATAACTATGTAAATACATTGCAGAAGTATCTTTGTGTCAGCAGACCGAGACGGTTCGGGAAGTCGGTGGCGCTTAAAATGCTTGCGGCTTATTACAGCCGGGGCTGCGACTCGGCGGATTTGTTTCATGGGTTTGCGATAGAAAAGGCTGCGGATTTCAAGGAGCATTTGAATCAGTATGATGTGATTTATCTGAATATGCAGCAGTTTCTGATTGAAGCGGAAGCCGGAAAAATAACGGAATATCTGGAACAAGAGGTGCTGGAGGAGCTGCGGGAAGAGTATGGAGAAATATTGACTGATCAGGTCAGAGGGCTTGCCGCAGCTCTGCGAAAGATTTATGCGCGTACAGGCAGGCAGTTCATTTTTCTGGTGGACGAGTGGGACTGCGTGATGCGGGAGAGACAGGAATCGGAGGAGCTGCAGAAGCAGTATCTGAATTTTTTGCGTAATCTCCTAAAAGATCAGGAATTTGTCGCGCTTGCGTATATGACGGGTATCCTGCCGGTTAAGAAATACGGCATCCATTCCGCGCTGAATATGTTCAAAGAGTATTCCATGACGGAGCAGTTTGATCTGGAGGAATATACGGGATTCACGGAGGAGGAGGTAAAGGAGCTATGCGGAAGGTACGATATGGACTTTTCCGAAACGGGAAGCTGGTATGACGGTTACCGGTTCCGAAAAGTCCGCCATATTTATAATCCGCGGTCTGTGGTGGAGGCGATGCAGAACCGCGTCCTTTCAAATTACTGGACGAAGACAGAAACCTATGAGGCGTTAAAGATATATATGGACATGGACTTTGACGGGCTGCGGGCGGATATCGTGCATATGCTCGGCGGGGGACGGGTAAAGGTGAATACGTACAGCTTCCGAAATGATATGCGAAATTTTGAAAATAAGGACGATGTGCTGACACTGTTAATTCATCTTGGCTACCTCGGTTATGACAGCGAGAAGGAGGAAGCCTTTATCCCCAACAGGGAGATTACCCGTGAGTTTGAAAATGCCATGAGCGTGGGCGGCTGGCCGGAAATCATGCGCATTTTGAAGGCGTCGGAAAGGCTGCTGGAGGACACCCTGCGCGGTGATGAAGTAAGTGTTGCCAGCGGGCTTGACCGGGCGCACATGGAAGTGTCGTCGATTCTGACTTACAACGATGAAAATTCTTTGGGCTGTGCCATCGGGCTTGCCTATTACAGCGCGAGGAAGGATTACCGAATGATACGGGAGCTGCCGGCGGGGCGGGGCTTTGCGGATGTGGTGTTCCTGCCGCTGCCGCATACGGACAAACCGGCGCTTGTGGTAGAATTAAAATATGATAAAAATGCAGAGAGCGCGATACAACAGATCAAGGACAGACAGTATACGCAGGCGTTGGATGGTTACCGCGGGAAGATACTGCTTGTGGGTATTAATTATGATAAGGAAAAGAAGGCGCATGAGTGCGCGATAGAGCGGGTGGAAAAGGACGGTTGAATAAGGGGCATTGTGAGACCTGTTTTTAACATTGCCGGTGTTTTGCATCGGGAATGGTACGGCAATGGAAACGGCGCATACTTTATAGCATATAGCAGAAAAAATATGCTGTGAAGGAGAGCTGGATTATGGCGATTGGATATCTGACCATGCAGGCGAGAACGGCTCACGATGCGCTGCCTCTTAGCGGCGTACAGGTGACGGTTCTGGACGATGAGCAGAATCGGATTTATGAGCTGACAACTGACGAGAGCGGCGAGACGAGAAGAGTGTCGTTGGAAACCATGGACAAGAGCTATTCCCAGAACGAGAATTTTACGGGGACGCCCTATGTCGCTTATAATGTACTTGCACAGGCGGAGGGATTTGAATCGGTGTATGTCGCTGACATTCCGATTTTCGACGGAGAATCGGCACACCTTCCGCTTGTCCTTGTTCCGCTGCAGGGACGTGAAAGGAACGGGATGCAGACGGAAGTCACGGTGGGGGCGCCCGCGGTAACTATGGAAGGCGAGCGGGAGCCGGAAGGTTTTTTCCAGGGAGGAGAGTCCGGGCAGGTGCTGCGGCTGGTTGCCATACCGAATCCGATCACGGTGCATCTGGGGACGCCGGACGCCGCGGCTTCCAACGTGCAGGTGTCCTTTCCCGATTATGTGAAGAATGTGGCCAGCAGCGAGATTTATCCGACTTGGCCGGAGAGTGCGCTCCGGGCAAACATTTACGCCATCATCACGTTTGCGCTGAACAGAGTTTACACGGAATGGTACAGGGCGAAGGGGTACCCGTTTGATATTACGAACAGCACCGCCTACGATCAGGCATTTATCTATGGAAGACCCATCTACGATTCCATAAGCAGGATTGTTGACGAGATCTTCAACGAGTATGTTCGCAGGCAGGGACAGCAGGCGCCCTATTTTACATCCTTCTGTAATGGCACGACGACGACCTGCAGGGGGATGTCCCAGTGGGGGACGGTGACGCTTTCCAATCAGGGTTACACACCGATTCGGATTCTGCGGTACTATTACCCGGATGATGTGGAGATCGTGGAGACGAATGTGATTACGAATATGCTGACTTCCTATCCGGGGACGCCCCTTCGGGTGGGAAGCACGGGACTGGACGTGCAGACGATCCAGACCTATCTGAACCGCATCAGGCGCAATTACCCGGCCATACCGGTGATCACCGACGCGTCCGGAACCTTTGGGGACAGTACCCGGGCGGCAGTTGTGAAGTTCCAGAATATTTTCGGACTCGCGGCGGACGGGATTGTGGGGAAATCCACATGGTATAAGCTTTCCAGCCTGTATACGGCGGTGACAAGGCTGGCGGAGCTTAACAGCGAAGGAGCCAGTCTGGGCATCGGCACCGTGCCCCCATCTTCCGTATTGCGGCAGGGATCAAGAGGGCAGGACGTGATCACGCTGCAGTATTTGCTGGATGTGATCTCCGAATACTATCCCGATATCCCTGCAGTGGACCAGGACGGCATTTTCGGCGCGGGGACGAGACAGGCGGTGGCCGCTTTCCAGAGCAGGATGGGGCTTGTGGCGGACGGCATTGTGGGCCCCGCCACATGGAATGCGCTGTACAGAACCTATCAGGGAATCGGGCAAAATGTGCCCACACCGAACCCGGATCCTGCGCCGGATGCGGGAGGCTCTTTTGCCTACACCGTGAAATCGGGAGATACGCTCTGGCTTCTGGCAAACCGCTTCGGTACGTCGGTGGATGCCATCAAACGGCTGAACGGGCTGACCAGTGACAATCTGCAGATCGGGCAGGTGCTGCGGATTCCGTCGGAGCAGTCTTCGGATTACTTTAATTACACCGTGAAATCAGGCGATACGCTCTGGCTTCTGGCAAACCGTTTCGGCACGACGGTGGACGCCATCAAGAGGCAAAACGGCCTGACCGGCGATAATCTGCAGATCGGGCAGGTGCTGCGCATTCCCGCATAAAGCAGAAAAGAGGCATCCGTAAAGGCGGGTGCCTTTTGCTGTAAATCCGAAGATTGTCTTTTCAGATAAGAGTGTTATACTGTAATAAGAGTATTTTACGATGACGGAGGGAGCTTTCAGTGAACATCATAATCGCGGGGGACGGTAAAGTCGGGTCTACGCTGACAAGACAGTTGGTTGCGGAGGGACATGATATCACGCTGATTGACGCGAAGGCGGAAGTCCTGGAGGTGAGCGAGGAGCGCTATGACATTATGGCGGTGCAGGGCAACTGCGCGTCCATGGCAACACTCTCCAAAGCCGGTGTGGAGGAGGCGGAGCTGCTGATCGTTATGACGGGAGCGGACGAGGTGAATCTGCTCTGCTGTACGATCGCGCACGGTATGAACCCTAACCTGCATACGATAGCGAGAATACGAAATCCGGAATACAAGGATCAGATTTATCAGATGCGGCATCTGTTTGGATTGTCCATGGTGGTCAATCCGGAGATGCAGGCGGCCATCGAGATGGAGCGGCTGATCAAGTATCCCGGTTTTTTAAAGAGAGATACCTTTGCCAAGGGCAAGGTGGAGCTTGTGGAATTAAAGATCGGGGAGGACTCGAAGCTCTGCAATGTGGGGCTCTTTGATCTGGCGAACGTGGTCAAGTGCAAGATACTTGTCTGCGCCGTTTTGCGGGACAGCAAAGCGATCATCCCCGATGGTAATTTTGTGTTGCAGGCCGGTGATCGGATTTTCGTGACGGCGTCCACGAGGGAATTGACTGTGTTCCTCAAAAATATAGGGATCATCACGCACAAGGCAAAGAGGGCGCTTCTCTGCGGCGGCGGGCGGCTCAGCTACTATCTGGCGCAGCTTCTGCATCAGGACGGTATCCTGGTGGAGATTATTGAGCAGGACTACGACAGGTGCCTGTCTCTGGCAAACCAGCTCCCCGATGTGACGGTGGTGCACGGCGATGCCAGCAATGAGTTTTTGCTGGAGAGGGAGGGACTGGAGGAATGTGACGTGCTTGTCACATTGACCGGAGTGGACGAAATGAACCTTTTTATCTCCCTGATCGGCAGCAATGCGGATGTGCCTCAGATTATCACCAAGCTTGGCAGGCTTTCCAACAATCGGATTCTGGATAAGCTGTCCGTGGGCAGCACGATCAGTCCGAAGGAGCTGTGCTGTAACGATATCGTGCGGTATGTGCGCGCGGTTCGCAATCAGACGGGGGCGGCCCAGGCGGTCAATGTCATTGCAGACGGACAGGCGGAAGCCATTGAGTTTATTGTGGATGAAAGCACCAAACACTGTGAGGAACCGCTCAAGAAGTTGAAGCTCAAGAAAAATATCCGTGTGGCGGGCATTAACAGGCACAACAGTTTTGAGATACCGAACGGCGATTCTTTCTATAAAAAGGGCGACGCTGTGATTATCGTTACAGGCAGGGATGAGGTGATCTATCAGCTCAACGATATTTTTATGTCCTAGGGTGGTTAGTTATGAATTATCGAATGATGGGAAAATTTATCAGCCGGATTCTTATGGTTGAGGCAGTGTTTATGCTTCCGGCCCTGTTGATCAGTGTATATCATCAGGAGAGGGAGACGATTTTTGGCTTCTTGACCGGAATAGTCATCACCTTGGTGACGGCGCTTTTTCTATATCTGCTCTGCAGAAAGGCGAGAAAGGGCTTTTATGCCAGAGAGGGGCTTGTCTGCGTGGGGGCGAGCTGGATTGTGATGAGTCTTTTAGGGTGTCTGCCCTTTTACTTTTCGGGGGGAATTCCGCGCTTTGTGGACGCGCTCTTCGAGACGGTTTCCGGCTTTACCACGACGGGGGCTTCCATTCTGCCGGAGGTGGAGACGCTCTCTATGGGAAATTTGTACTGGCGCAGTTTTACGCATTGGCTGGGCGGCATGGGCGTGCTTGTGTTTGTGTTGGCCATCGGCAGGGGGCGGGAGAAAAGCGACGGCTATACCATGCATCTGCTGCGTGCGGAAAGCCCCGGCCCCAAGGTGGAAAAGCTGGTGCCCAAGATGAAGGATTCCGCGAAGATTCTGTATTTTATCTATGTCTTTTTGACCATATTGAATGTGATTTTTCTGTTGATCGGGAAAATGCCGCTGTTTGACGCGGTCTGCACGGCTTTCGGGACGGCGGGAACAGGCGGTTTCGGTATCAAAAATGACAGCATTGCCGGGTACAGTCCCTATCTGCAGAATGTGTGTACCGTGTTTATGCTGCTGTTCGGTGTGAATTTCAGCTGTTATTATATGCTGGCGATCCGTCAGATAAAGAATGTGTTTCAGGACGAAGAACTGCGCTTTTATCTGGGGACGGTGCTTGCAAGCATTTTGCTGATTGCCTGGAATGTGAGAGGATTATATGGGACGCTTGAAGAGACGATTCGCCATGCGGCTTTTCAGGTATCCAGCATCATTACTACTACAGGATTTGCCACCACGGATTTTGACCTGTGGCCTAGCTTCTCCAAGGCGATTCTTCTGGGATTGATGATGATAGGCGCCTGTGCGGGAAGCACGGGAGGCGGTTTTAAGTGCGGGCGCGCGCTGCTTCTGATCAAAAGCCTGCGTCGCAATGTGAGGCAGATCCTGCATCCGCGGAAGGTGCAGGTGGTGCGCGTGAACGGACAGATGGTGACCGAGCGTGTGCTTGACAATACCAACGCGTATCTGGCGGCCTACGCCTTTATCATCGTGTTCAGCTTTATTGTGATTTCCATAGACGGCTTCTCGCCGATGACGAATTTTTCGGCGGTGCTGGCCTGCTTTAACAATATCGGACCGGGTATTGAGAGTGTGGGGCCTACATGCAATTTCGGTGATTACAGCCTTTTGTCCAAGTCGCTGCTCATTGTGGATATGCTGGCGGGACGTCTGGAGATTTTCCCGATATTGATTCTGTTTTCGAGAAGCACGTGGATCGGGAGATAAGGGCATTCTCTACACGGCGGAATCATGGCGGTTTGCGCGCCTGACTACGGAGAGGATATGTCCGCCAGTTGGAACGTTATGATTTTTTGCAGTTCCGAGAGACTCATTTCAATCTGCAGGCCGATTTTGCCGCCGCTGAAAAAGATTTCGTCGAACTTTTCCGCGCCGGTGTCGATGACGGTGGGAAAGAATTTTTTCATGCCCACAGGTGAACAGCCGCCGTGGATGTAGCCTGTGAGCGGCAGCAGTTCCTTTGCCTTTATCATTTCAATGCTCTTTTCGTTCACTGCTTTTGCAGCCTTTTTCAGATCCAGCTCCCGGCTTACAGGGACGAGAAAGACATAGTGACCGGCGGATTTGCCGACGGTGACAAGCGTCTTAAAAACCCGGTCGGGATTTTCATTTAGATAATCCGCAACTTCCATGCCGTTTACGGCGTCGGACTGTGAGTAATCGTGGACTTGAAACCGCAGCTTCCTCTGTTCCAGCAGCCGGATGGCATTGGTTTTCTCTTCTTTATTTTTCATGACGGTTTCTCCAAACTTCTTTCTGATTCATCAGGTGAAGTATAGCATAAAATGCGCGTGGCTACAATCATGCAGAAAACGTTTTGCGTGCATTGTAAGATTGTTTTGATTGTGGTACACTGTTATGAGAACAAAATGGCAGCTGTTTTAGGGACAGGCCGGAGGGGCCGGTACAGAAAGGGGATTGCGCAATGGAAAATACAAAGGTGGAAACACAGGTAAATGCAGAGGCGAAGGTGGAGACGAAGAAGGAAATTGATTCGGAAGTCATTTTACAGTACCGCAATTATGAGGCTAATATGGATGATGTGACCGAACGGGTTAAGGCGCATTATTATGCCAAGGGCTATAAGGCGGACTCCATCGAAAATATGCAGATCTATGTAAAACCCGAGGATTTCACGGCATACTATGTCATCAACGACGGCGTGGTGGGTAAGGTAAATCTCTTTTAGAAACTTTTGTGGGCAGCGACGATTTTTAGAAGACAGGCAGCAGTTCCACCAGAAATGCGACGGCGCAGCAGAGTACGGCGACCTGGAAGAGACTACAGCCTTTCCAGGCAAGGATGATACCTGCTATGAGTGCGCAAAGTCCCGCCGTCGGCACCTGTGTGGCTTCCATGATGGCGGGAAATGTCATAACGGCAAGTGTCGCGTAAGGCACATAGAAGAGAAACGAACGCACATATTTGTTGGTGATTTCTTTGCGGATCAACACCAAGGGCGCCATGCGGATCAGATAGGAGACTGCTGCCATCACCAGAAGATAAATCCATATATTATGTTCCATTTCTAAGATTCCTCCTCATTTTTTCTTTTATCATGCTAACCAACATTTTGCCGCTGCGCGGCAACACAAATCCGGATGAAGCGGCTGCATTGCCTTGCTTTTGGCTCTCTTTCTTTTATAATGATATCAGCAGGTACACTACAGAGCACGGGAGGGAAAGTAGAATCGCTGCCCTCCATCTCTTTCGGCTTCAAGTCCGTACGCTAACATGTGCCGGTTGCCTTTTCAAGCACAAATCAGTGTGATCCCGAGCACGTACGCTAATCTTTGTTTAACAAGACCTTGCGTTTTTGTTCTGCTGGGCAGCCAGTCAATGCCTGCTTCTTTTGAAAGGAGGCTTTTTTATGCTGCGTATCGTTCACTACAACTGTGTTGGTATGGACGTCCACAAAAAGTTTATCGCCGTCTGTATCGCCTCTACTGATTTCAAAGGCGTTACCACTTACAGGAAAAAGCGGTTCGCCACCTTCAACTCTGACCTCATTGCCTGCCGTGACTGGCTCCTTCGCCATAACTGCTCCGAGGTCTGCATGGAATCCACTGGTAAATACTGGATTCCCATTTTCAATGTCCTGGAAGGCCACCTCCATGTCGTTGTCGCCAACCCTAAGTACGTCCGGGCTATTAAGGGCCAGAAAACCGACGACAAGGATGCCATGTGGATTGCCGACCTTTTTAAGTTCGACATCGTTCCTTCCAGTTATATCCCTGACAGGGATATCCGTAAACTCAGGGAACTCTTCCGCTACCGTTACAAACTTGTCAACGAGCGTTCCAGCGAGAAAATGAGACTCCAGAACGCCCTCACCGTCTCCAACATCGCCCTCGGCTCGGTTCTCTCCGACACTTTCGGCAAATCCGCTTCCTCCATTATCGACTACCTCTTATCCGGTCAGGATTTCGACCCCGAATACTGCAAAAAGCTCCTTCTTAAACGGGCTAAGGATAAAGCCGATGATGTTGTCGCCTCCATCATTGGTTACGAAATTTCCAACGACCAGGCCCTCAAGATGAAACTCTGCCGGGAGCATACCGACTACCTCTCTTCCGTCATCGGCAGGCTGGACGATGCCATCGTAGAGCTCTCCAATCCCTATGACGAGCTCATCCAGCTGGCCTCCGACGTACCCGGTATCACAGAGACTTCCGCCCGTTATATCATTGCCGAGATCGGCCCTGATATGTCAGTCTTCAAATCCGCCAAGCATCTCTGCTCCTGGGCCGGACTTACCCCTCAGAATAATGAGAGCGCCGGTAAGAAGAAAAGCTGTCGGATTTCTCGGGCTGGTGCCTACCTTAAGCCTCTGTTAGTCCAGTGTGCCCTTGCCGCCATTAAGGACAAACAGAATCCTTATTTTCGGACCAAGTATGACCGGATCAAAAAACGCCGCGGCCACAAACGTGCCATTATCGCTGTAGCACGCATGCTCCTGACCTGCCTTTACCACATGTTCCTGAAGAAAGAGGCTTTCCAGCCTTCTGACATTCACTACGAGGAGCTCCCGGAACAGCTTCTCAAAAAACGTAAGGAACAGTATATTCAGCAGGCTATTAAATTACTGGAAAAGGAAGGGATGACAGTAGTGCCTCCTTCTGTTGCCTGATACCCTTTCCTACATAATAGTTTCCTCTTTGAAAGCGGCAGTTTTCTGGCGTTTATTTTACTATGTCTAAACCACCACGTTAAGGCTTCACACTAACCGCCATGATTCCGCTTTGCGGAATCTCAAATCAGTGCTAATCGTTGCTGGCAGACGATGGATTTTCAGTAGTGTTGACCGTATCAGTCGGAAATAAAACTGCCGACAGAAGGGCAATCACAACTGTGAGGGCGATGGTCTTTATCCCGGTGGACACTCCGTCAAACAGAGGTAGGCGATTTACGAGAAAACTCGCCGCAAATCCGACAGCCACCACCCCTGCGATCACCCGGTTTTTTCTGGCGGGCGGGATGATGATCGCCAGAAACATACCATAGAGCCCTACGCTCAAAGCGCTGACCACTCTGGTCGGCAGCACATTTCCCATCATTACACCGAAAAAAGTACCGAGAGCCCATCCGGGAATCGCTACCACGATGGCGCCATAGGCGTACCATGGATTCAGATATCCCGGCTGTGCCACACAGATGCCGAAAATTTCGTCGGTCACGTCGTAGGCGATCAGCATTCGATGGCGCAGATGCGTGTCCGGCTTCAGCTTCTGGCTGAGGGCGCAGGACATGAGCAGGTATCTGGCATTGACTACTAAAGTCATTATAGCTGTTTCCAGATAGCTGCTCCCCGCCGCGATCAGGGCGAATCCGGCGTATTCTCCGGCGGAAGCGTTGTTCAGGGCGCTGGCGATCAGCGCCTGTATGGCGGAGAGTCCCGCGTTTCTGGCGGCGATGCCCAGCGTGAATGCCACCGCGAAGTACCCAAGCGCGATCGGGCTGCCGTCCCGCATCCCGTGCCGGAAGCAGATTCTATTTTCTGTAGTCATGGTGATAGAGAACTCCTTTTAAGTATATGAATTATGTTTGCTGGTGTAATATGGTGATCAGGCGGCAGGAAATACAAATTCCGTCAAAATAAATTTCCCAGCCACATTGCTTACACTTCTGTGCCATTCTAACCATAAAAACCTCCATAGCATTTCCGAATTATTTTCATTATAAAATACGGATATGTCATTTACAACCCTGTCTCCGATTTGTATGTTGACAGGAATAAAATAAGTGTTATAATGTACTTAGACAATAAGTACATTAAGTACAATCTTGAGAAAGGAGAAAACAGTGGAGATCATTATCAGCAACAATGCCAATAAACCGATTTATGAGCAGATCACGTCGCAGATTAAGGCAATGATAATGAGCGGAGAACTGCAGCCGGGAGAATCCATTCCTTCCATGCGTGCTCTGGCGAAGTCCATCCACGTCAGCGTCATTACGGTGCAGAAGGCTTATGAGGATCTGCAGCGGGACGGTTTTATCGACACCGCGGTGGGCAGGGGCAGCTTTGTGGCGGCGCAGAACAGGGAATTATATCAGGAGGAACAGCAGCGGATGGCGGAAGAACATCTGCAGGCGGCGGCTGAGATCGGCAGGACGAACAACATCCCGCTAGAGAGGCTGACGAAAATATTGGCTTTGTTTTATGAAGACGCGGAGTGAGGAGAACATATATAGTACAGCGGCAGAGGGCGTTTTTGTTCGCGCGCAATGAGTCTGGCGGCTGTGAAGCAGACAGCTGGCAGTTGACGTGGGCTCTTTTGCTGAAGAGGTACTGACTCTGTCAAAGAAAGAGAAAACGGATAGAAAGGGAAAATAATATGGAAAATATATTAGAATTGCAGAAGGTTACCAAGTCGTACCCGAAATCGGACTTTACGCTGGATGAGATTACGTTTTCCCTGCCTTACGGGTCGATTCTCGGGTTTGTTGGGGAAAACGGCGCCGGCAAGACGACGACCATCAACTGTATTTTAAATACGACTGCGAAGGACGGCGGCACGGTTAAGCTGTTCGGCAAGGAAATGGGCGACGGGGATACCGATATCCGGGAGAAGATCGGCGTGGTCTACGACGGGGATAATTTCCCGGGCTTCTGGACGGCAAAGCAGTTGTCGAAGGTGATGGCGGGACTTTATCAGAATTGGGATGAGCCGTTGTTTCGGAACTATCTGGAGAAATTTCAGCTGCCGTCAAAGCAAAAGGTCATGCACTACTCCAAGGGGATGACCATGAAGCTTGCAATCGCCGCCGCGCTCTCGCACCATCCCGAGCTTTTGATTCTGGATGAGGCGACCAGCGGGCTTGACCCGGTGATGCGGGATGATATGCTGGACGTCTTTCTGGAATTTGTGCAGGAGGAGAACCATGCCATTCTTTTATCGTCCCATATCACGAGCGATCTGGAAAAGGTGGCGGATTACATTACTTTTATTCACAACGGAAAGCTGATTTTGACGGCGGCGAAGGATGAGCTGATTTATCAGTATGCGGTGCTGCGCTGTAAGGAAAGCCAGTTTCAGGCGCTTGACAAGGAGGACATTCTGGCTTACCGGAAGCGGGATACGCAGATTGATGTGCTGGTGGCGGACGGCAAAGCGGCGCAGAGAAAATATAGAGACGTGGTGGCGGATCATACTTCCGTGGATGAGATTATGCTGCTGTTAGTGAAGGGGGAAAGGGTATGAGAGGACTTTTGAGAAATAACTTTTATGTGACGCTTGCGGATGCGAAAGGGTTTGCGGTGCTTGCGGTCTTGCTGGGCGTTTTTGTGGTTGCCATGGACAATGCGGTTCCGTCGCTTCTTATTTCCTATTTAATGTTGGTGATGATAGGCTTTCCATTCAGCTCGGCAGCCAGTATCAGAAAGGAAAGTGCGACAAAATGGGAAAAATATAAGCTGACTGCTCCGGTTAAGAGAACGGATATTGTGAAGAGCTTTTTTGTGAGCCAGCTTCTGTGGCTGGCAGTGGGAATCGCGTTTGCGGGGATGGGAGTTGCATTGTCTGTCGCGCTGCACGGCTATCCCTTTGATAAAGATACGGATATTTTTATGCTGTTTGTGATGGGGATCGCGGTTAGCCTCTTTGTGGGGGCGATTTTCTTTCCCATGTATTTTCTGGGAGGGGAGGAGCGCAGCACAGTGATTATGATCGTCAGCCTGCTCGGGGGAATCGGCATTTTTATGGGATTAACCACTTTGGTCAACAAGGTATATCCGGGGAATATGACGGCAAGGCAGATTGTTCTGAGCGGTATTTTTATGGTGGCATGCAGCGTGGCGGCGTTTGCGGTGTCCTGCCCGCTGACGGTGTGGATGTTTCGGAGGAAGGAGTACTGATAGGGTCAATGGGCTTTGCGCCGAAAAACAGAAAAGGTATTATTTCATAATATAGAAGACAGAAGAAGGGAACCGTTGCGAGACTAAAGGCGCGGTTCCTTTTTTGAAAATAGTTGTTGACAAACAATATTATATGTCATATAGTATGTGTAGAAACAATATTATACGACATATAATATTGTATAAATAGATAATATTATAGAACAACAGAGGTGATTGAAGGGAGGATAACTCCGAGAGCGATGACAATGAAATATGTAAAAAGGAAGAAAGGAGTCATTTACATGGTTTTTAACACAGGTGCGGCATTGCTGGACGCCATCGTGCTGGCTGTTGTGTCCCATGAGAAGGAAGGAACCTATGGCTACAAGATCACGCAGGAGGTGCGGCTGGTCATAGAGATTTCCGAGTCTACGCTGTATCCAGTCCTGCGGAGGCTGCAGAAGGACGAATGCCTGCAGATTTACGACATGGAATGTGCGGGAAGGAACAGGCGGTATTACAGGATTACGGAGAAGGGAAGGGCGCAGCTCAATCTTTACATCAGCGAATGGTATCGGTATTCTGCCAAATTGAACAGTATCTTTGAGGGAGGACTTAAGAATGAATAGAGCGGAATTTATGAGCAGACTGACCGCGCTTTTACAGGACGTGCCGCCTGCGGAGCGGGAGGAGGCGCTTACCTACTATAATGAATATTTCGATGACGCGGGAGAGGAAAATGAGGCGGGCGTGATCGCGGCGCTGGGCTCGCCGGAGGAACTTGCGAAGGCGATCAAGGCGGGGCTTTTTGACGGCGGAAACGGGGGAGAGTTTACGGAGTCCGGTTTCCACGGCTATGAGCAGAGAAATAAGAACCAACTTATGTCAACTAGCGGACCGCAGTCCGATGCGCAGGGAGCTGGCGGCACATATCAGGGCGGCACACAGGGAAACCCGCAGAACGGCGCGCAGGGAAGCGGGGCATACGGTTCCTACGGTCAGCAGGCGAACGGAGCAGGCAGCGCATACGGCTATCAACAGCAGGCAGGAAGCGGTCAGGGAAATGCGCAGGGCACACCGCAGAAGAAACCCATGACGGGCGGACAGATCGCTCTGATTATCGTGCTGGCGGTTCTGCTCTCCCCGGTCTGGATCGGTGTGCTGGGCGGACTGTTTGGAGGCGGTGTCGGCATATTGGCAGGGCTGTTTGGCATCTTCCTCGCTTTTCTGGTGGTGGGCGTGGTCTTGACGGTGGTCGGTATCGCGCTGGTGATTGCGGGATTTGTGGCGATGTTCGGCGCGCCGCTTGGCGGTTTAAGCATGATCGGCGGCGGTCTGATTATGGTGGCGGTCGGTCTGGTGTTTGTCTGGCTGATGGTGCTGGTGGTAGGTACGGCGCTCCCCGCTCTGTTCAGGGGATGCGTGAATCTGTGCCATAGATTGTTTCACAGGGGAGGCGTGTGAAGGAAAGCGCTAAGCGCGAAAGAACCTTGCTAAGCGCTTACAGACTTCACACATGAGAATGCCAAAGAGCGGCATTCTCAGCATGGATTGATTGCGGGATTTGTGTCTGCGCGCTGCTCGTCACAAACTCGTTTCAAATGCCGTCTCAATATAGATGGGATAAAAGCGGCGCAGAAATGGAGGAAAGCATGAAAAAATTCACAAAAGGCTGTCTGATGACGGCGTTGGTTCTGTTTATTATAGGTACGATACTCACTCTCGCGTGTGGTCTGCTTGGCGGGTTCCGGCAGCTTGAGGAGATGGGCAGTCTGCACGGCATTCCGTTCGTCTGGCGTATGGATAGCGACGGCGACTGGCGGATCGGCTTCCTGCGGTCTTCGGACTATGACAGGGATGAGTTGGAGGAAATCGCGGATATAGAAGATATCGATGACGTAGAGAATGTCGAAGATGTCCGCAAGTATATGGATCAGGAGATGGAGAAGAAACGGAAGGAGCTGGAAGGGAAAAGGACACAGCTTTCCCTCACGGCAAAGACTCTCGGCAGTCTGGAAATTGATGTGGAGGACTGCAATGTGGTGATTTGGCAATCCGAGGATGCGAATGCATGGATTCTGATGGACGGCAATACCAACAAGGCATATTACAAGATAGACGATGAAGGTGGAAGGAGCAGGCTGCGCATCGCAAATGAGGTGGAGCACCATCTCGGGCACTGGCGAAACGGTCCCAATGATACGGTCTATCTGTGGCTGCCGGAGGGCTGCGTGTTTGAGGAGTGTGACATAGATCTGGGCGCGGGTTATATGGACAGCATCTTCTTAAAAGCGAAAGAGATGAAGGCGAATCTGGGTGCCGGGATGGTTACGGCGGACGGCTTTGAGGGAGAGGAGATCAGCGTCACCGTGGGTGCGGGAGAGCTTCTCGCGGACCGTGTCACAGCCGGGAACGCAGACTTTGAGATTGGCGCCGGGCATATGAGTATAAGCGAGCTTTCCGTCAGCGGCGAGATGGATCTGGACGTGAGCATGGGTGCGGCTGAGGTCGCGGGCACGATAGCGGGAGATTTGGAAGTCGAGTGCGGTATGGGTGAAATCGTCATGAACCTGACCGGTTCCGAGGATGACCACAGCTACTATGTGGAGTGCGGCATGGGCAATGTCGATGTGGGGAGCTACAGCCACGGCGGTGTTGCGTCGCATAAATCATGGAATGCTGGAAAAAGCAGCTATTTTGATATAAACTGTAATATGGGTAATGTGACTGTAACCTTTGATAAGTAGCGTGAAAAGTGCTTCTAAAGACGTCCCGCCATAGGACGGGACGCCAAGAAGCACTAAGTTTCACGCAGGAGAATGCCTGAAATGCGGCATTCTCCGCATTGATTTGAGATTCCGCAGAGCGGAATCATGGAGGTTAGAGTAGATAGAGTTATGTAAATCCAGAAGGGGGCTTGAAGAAGAGAAGAGTTATGTAAACTTGAACGACACGGGGCATGATTGAGTTATGTTAACCTGGAAAATGTGCAGAAATTGCACTGAAAAAGGAGGATAATGATGAACAACGATATGAAAAAACTGATGAGGTCAAGAGGCAACAGGATGATATGTGGCGTCTGCGGGGGTATCGGGGAGTATCTGAACATCGACCCCACGCTGGTGCGTCTGATTTGGGCGATCTGCTCGGTGGCGAGCCTTGGCATGGGACTGCTCGTCTACTTCATCGCGGCGGTGGTGATGCCGGAGAATGACGATATTGTGATGTGAGATGTAACAGTTCAGTCCGGGACTTTGCACTTGCTGCGAAGTCCGTGAGAGTAAGGTGGAGAACGGCTCCGGAATGGACGTAGCATTGATTTGAGATTCCGCAGAGCGGAATCATGGCGGTTAGCATGAGAAAACCGATAGAATAAGAGAAAAGGGCGGAAGATTACATTATGTAAACCCTCCGCCCTTTTACACACGAAGCTCATAATATCGGATGCGCAAATCCGGTTCCATGACAGCTACTTTATGGAAAAGAACAGTCCCGATTTTTTCAGTGCCGGACGCACGGCGTTGTATACAAGTACAGCTACGATTGTAGAAGTCACCGCGTTGATGGAGGTGGACGCCACATTCCACGCGAGGGTCACTTCCGCGGCGGGCTTGCCCAGAATCGCCAGCTTGTAAAAATAGCCGAACAGCGGGTCAAAAACCACGTTGAATAAAAGCCCGCCCACAGCGGCGATGAGGGACCATTTGTATACCTTTTTCGTGTCGGTCTCGGTGCTGATGTGCGCGATTTTGTGGGCGATCAGCCCGGTGATCAGACCGATGCAGAATTTCAGGATAAACGTTTTGGGGGCGTAGACCACATAGACCGGGTCAAAGAGGTCGCCGATGGTCATGCCGATGGCGCCGCCAAGCCCGCCGTACACGCCGCCCAGCAGCAGCGCGCCCAGCACGCATACCGCGTTCCCCAGATGGATCGAGGTGGCATCGCCGCCGGGCAGGGGGATTTTGATCTGCAAAAAAGTGAACACCACATAAGACAATGCGGCAAAGATGCCCGTAAATACAATTTTTAAAAGTTTCTCGTTTTTCATATGGATTTCTGCCTTTCTGAATTTTCTATCAAAAAATTCCAGTTTTTTAACCGATAGTCTTATCTTATACCGAAATGACTCTTTTAAAAGTACCACTTTACATTTTTTTAACCATACCAGATGTCGGATCACATAGATGGAAAGGCTCCTAAAAAAATGATACCTAAATAATAAAAGACACCTTAATTCTGTCTGCCCTATTTATTAGGATGAAAGAAACGGTCGGAAAGACTTTGCTTTAGGGAAGCGGGAAGGAAGGGGCATATGGAAGGATATCGGTTTTTGGATGAGCAGGGAACCTTCACACTGGAACAGCCGGAAAACTACAGTTACCAGTATTTTCCCATTGCGGGAGAAGAGGGGATGAAGAGCGCGCTGACGCCTACTTTTGGCGGCGACAGCAAGAGGGACCAGAACACGTTTCTGCTTGAGCCGGTCAGTGTGGAAAATCTGCACAACAACCGCTCTGCCAGAAATTTCTGGTGTCATATCGAGGGGAAGGGAAGCTGGTCCGCGACGGGCGCGTCTGCGGAGGCGGAAGCGGCTAAATATACGGACAGGCAGGAAAAGAGCGTTCTGACGGCGGGACTGATGTGGCAGCGCGTCACGCGCACTTCAAAAAAGTATCAGTTGGAGGCGGATGTCACTTCCTTTGTGTCGGTGGGGCATGATGTGGAACTTATGCGGGTGGAGATTAAAAACTGCGGGGATCGGGAACTTTCTTTTGTGCCTGTGGCGGCGGTGCCGATTTACGGGAGAAGCGCGGATAATCTTCGGGATCACAGGCATGTCTCCGCTTTGCTGCACCGCATCCGGGTCGAAAAAGAAGGGGTGGTGGTTACGCCCACGCTCTCCTTTGACGAGCGGGGACACCGGATTAACAAGGTCAGCTATTTTGTGTGCGGCATGACGGGGGACGGGAGAGCGCCGGAAGCTTTCTTCCCCACGGTGGAAGCCTTTTTGGGGGAAGGCGGCACTTATACCGCACCCCGCGCTGTCATGGAGAATGCGCCGGGCGTTCCGGCGGGGACGTCCGTGGACGGCAAAGAGGCGATGGGCGGTCTGAAATTTGAAGAGACCGTGCTGGCGCCCGGCGCGCGCGTTTCCTTTACCGTTCTGATGGGCATTACGGAGGAGCCGGAAACCATAGCGGAGACGGTTGCGGCGTATCGGACAAAGGAGCAGGTGGCGGCGGCATTTGCCAGAACGAAGGAGAGCTGGCAGGAGAAGGTCAATATACGGTATCACACGGGAAATAAGGATTTTGACGGCTTTATGCGGTGGGTGAGTTTTCAGCCGACGCTTCGCAGGATTTACGGCTGTTCCTTCCTGCCGTACCACGACTACGGCAAGGGCGGAAGGGGATGGCGCGACTTATGGCAGGACTGTCTGGCGCTGCTTCTGATGAATCCCGGCGGCGTGCGGCAGATGCTTCTCGACAATTTCGGCGGGGTGCGCATGGACGGGACCAACGCCACGATCATCGGCGCGAAGCAGGGCGAGTTTATCGCGGACCGCAATAACATTACAAGAGTGTGGATGGATCACGGTGTCTGGCCCTTTATGACCACGAAGCTGTATATGGATCAGACCGGCGATCTGGAAATTTTGGAGGAAAAGGTATCCTATTTTAAGGACAGGCAGGCGGCGCGCGGCACGGCGGCCGACGAGGCTTGGGACGAGTCTTACGGCAGCCTGCAGAAGACCGCGGATGGGGATATTTACTGCGGAACCGTGCTGGAGCATCTGCTGATACAAAATCTCTGTGCCTTTTATGAGGTGGGTGTCCACAATCACTGCAGGCTGCGCGGCGCGGACTGGAACGATGCGCTGGATATGGCGAATGAACAGGGTGAGAGCGTGGCCTTCACGAACGCTTACGCCGGAAATCTGCGTGAGCTGGCGGAATATCTGCTGCTCTATCAGCAGAAGACGGGGAAAAGTGAAGTGACGGCGGCGCAGGAAATAAGCGGGCTTTTGGAGACGGACAGAGCGGTATATGACAGCCCGGAGGAAAAGGGGAGAATCCTTGAGAAGTATACGGAGGCGTGCCGTCATACGGTCAGTGGAAAAACAGTCACGATGCGCATAGAGGAGCTGGCTGCGAACCTGACGGAAAAGGCCGACCGGATGGCGGAACACATCAGAGAGACCGAATGGGTCAAAGACAAAAAAGGGAACGGCTGGTTTAACGGCTATTATGACAATCAGGGCAGACAGGTGGAAGGGGAACACGATAAGGGCGTGCGCATGATGCTGACGGGACAGGTCTTTGCCATTATGGGCGGCACCGCCGCCCCGGAACAGATTCGCAGTATCGTAAAAAGCGCGGACACGTATCTGTATGACGGCAAAATCGGCGGCTACCGCCTGAATACCGATTTCCATGAGCTGAAAACGGATCTGGGGAGAATGTTCGGGTTTGCCTACGGGGAGAAAGAGAACGGCGCGGTGTTCTCCCACATGGCGGTGATGTATGCCAATGCGCTGTACCGGCGGGGCTTTGCGGCGGAGGGGTACAAGGCATTGCAGACCCTTGCGGACACGGCGCTGCGGTTTGAGACGAGTAAGATTTATCCGGGCATTCCCGAGTATTTCAACAACGAAGGGCGGGGGATGTACCACTATCTGACAGGGGCGGCAAGCTGGTATATGCTCACCTTTGTCACGGAAGTTTTCGGCGTCAGGGGAAAGGCGGGCGACCTGGAGATTGCCCCGGCGCTGATGCGGGAGCAGTTTGACGAGGACGGAACGGCTGTGCTGGAACTGCCATTTGCGGGGAAGAGGTTCCGCGTTACCGTAAAGAATCCCGACAGGCTTTCGTGCGGCGATTACCGTATCGAATCCGCGTCGGTGGACGGTCGGGAAATCCCGCTTGTGGAGAAAGACACGTGTGCGGCGGGCTGTGTGGAGACAGCGGATGGGCGCAGAGTGGTCAGGGCAGTCTTGTCGCAGGCGGATATCGCGCAGCTGTCTGACGAGGTGCATGAGATAGAGATTTTGCTTGGGAAAGGAGAAGAGGGGCAGCGATGAGACAGGAGCAGAAGAAATATATAATGAAGGACTATGGCAGAAAATCAACCTTCGCAAGCTTTTTGCCGGGGATTGCGGGACTGCACGGCATACCGATCTGGTGCTATTATGTAAACCGAGGGCAGGGGGTTGTCAGCTTCGGCGTGGACAACAAGGACGGCGCGATCATGGAGTTTTATCCGGCGCACACGGCATACCAGAATGTGAAACGGACCGGGTTCCGCACCTTCCTTCGGAAAGACGGAAACTATTCGGAATGTTTTTCACAGGAAAAGTGGGAACAGGAGATGGAGATCGGCATGAACAGCCTGTCCCTGCGGGAAAGGAACGGGGAGGAGAAGCTGCTTGCCGAGGTGGATTATTTTATCCTGCCCGGAGAGAAAATCGGCGCGCTTGTCAGGAAGGTGACCGTGACAAACGAGGACGACCGGGAAATTTCGCTGGAGATACTGGACGGTATGCCCGCGTTGATTCCTTACGGGGTCGAGATGGACAGCATGAAAAATATGACGCAGACGGCAAAGGCGTGGATGCAGGTGGAAGATCTGGATGGGAACGCGCCGTTTTTCCGCGTGCGCGCCAGTATGGACGACAGCGCGGCGGTGCGGGAGATCAAGGGCGGCAATTTTTCTTTCGCCTGTCTGGAGGACGGCACATTGCTTAGACCGCTCGTCGACACGGAGGCGGTGTTTGCCTACGACTGTTCGCTGGAGCGGGCGGTGCGGTTTGCGCAGGATGGAATTAGCGGCGTGTATGCACAGAAGCAGGCGACGGCAAACCTTCTTCCCTGCAGTTTTTACGGGACGCAGAAAGAGCTGCAGCCGGGGGAAGCGCTCACCTTATACGAAGTGATCGGGCGCGTGGAAAAGAAGGCGTATCTGGAACAGTTCCTGTCGGAGAAACGGGACGGCTCCTATTTTGAGGAGAAGAGGGAGGAGGCGGAGCGGCTGCCCTTGGAGCTTGTAAACGGGATTGCCACGAAAACCGCCTCGGAGAGTTTCGATATTTACTGCCAGTACACTTATATGGACAATATCCTGCGGGGCGGCTATCCGATTCCGCTTGGCAGCAACAAGCTGTACTACGCGTATTCCAGAAAACACGGGGATCTGGAGAGGGACTATAACTATTTCTCCATGCTGCCGGAGTTCTTTTCACAGGGAAACGGAAACTTCCGGGATGTGAATCAGAACCGCCGCTGTGACGCCTTTTTTGCGCCCTGTGTGGGCAGGGAAAATGTGAAAGAATTTTACAGCCTGATCCAGCTGGACGGTTACAATCCCCTCGGGGTGGAGAAGCTGACCTACCGTCTGGACCGGGAAAAGGCAGAAACGCTCTTTCAAGAGCTGGAAGCGGGGGCGGCGGGAGAACTGACCGCTTTTGTGGAGAAACCGTTTACGCCGGGCGCGCTCTGGGCGAAGCTTGACGATACCCTCGGCGAGTGGAAGGAATCCCTCTTTTATCAGGTGATCGATTTTGCGGACAGCACGGTGAACGGAAACTTCGGGGAGGGTTACTGGAGCGACCACTGGACCTATAATCTGGATCTGATCGAGGACTATCTGGAGGTTTATCCGGACAAAGAGCGGGAGATGCTTTTCGAGGAGGAATATACCTATTTCCTGTCGCAGATCCGCATAAACCGCCGGGGCAGGCGTTACGCGGAGACGGAGAAGGGGCTGCGCCAGTATCACGCGCTTGACGAGGAGAGCAAAAGAAGCGGCGCGGAAAAGCTGGTGCGCGCCCAGAAAGGCAGGGGAGAGATCGTGTATGTCACCCTGATGGAAAAGCTGCTCCTTCTGTGCGCCACAAAGTTCGCGGCGCTGGACGCTTACGGCATGGGTGTTGAGATGGAGGGCGGAAAACCCGGATGGTATGACGCGTTAAACGGTCTGCCGGGGCTGTTCGGTTCCTCCATGGCGGAGACTTACGAGCTTGCGAGAATGCTCCGCTATACGATTTCCGCGCTGGAGAGATACCCGCAGGAAGTGGCGGTTACGGAGGAACTCGGTGATTTTATAGACGAGCTGCGGCTGGTGGTGCGGCTGGAAAAGGGAAGCCTTGCGCGGGACGGGGAAATCCTTTCCTTCTGGAACCGAATCAACGATGTGAAGGAACTCTACTGGGATAAGACGTATAGCGGCATTTCCGGCAAAAAGAAAACCTACGCGGGAGAGGCGCTGGCGGAAGCCTTGAAGGAGTGGGAAGTGTTCGTGGAGCGCGGCATCGAGAAGGCATGTGCTTTCGGGGAGGGGATCTGCCCGACGTATTTCTCCTACGAGGTCACAGACTATGAAAAGAAGGCGGACGGGATCGTGCCGCTCGGGTTCAAGGTAAAGCCCGTTCCGGCGTTTCTGGAAGGACCGGTCCGCTATCTGAAGCTGGAACTGCCGCAGGAAAAGAAGAAGGCTCTGTATGAGAACGTAAAAAACAGCGGTCTTTACGATAAAAAGCTGTCCATGTATAAGGTGAACGATTCGCTGGAGGAGGCAAGCTACGAGCTTGGCAGGGCGTGCGCTTTCACGCCGGGATGGCTGGAGAACGAGTCCATCTGGCTGCACATGGAATATAAGTATTTGCTGGAGCTTCTGCGCAGCGGCATGTACGGGGAATTTTTTGAGGACTTCCACAAGGCGGCGGTGCCGTTCCTCGACCCGGCGGTTTACGGGAGGAGCATTTACGAGAACTCTTCCTTTATCGCCAGCAGCAGGAACCCCGACGAGAAGATTCACGGCAAAGGGTTTGTGGCGAGGCTTTCCGGCTCCACCATCGAGTTTATCAGCATGTGGAAGCTGATGATGTTCGGACGGCATGTGTTTGCGGTGAAAAACGGCGAGCTTGTCTTTATGCCGGAACCGGCTGTTCCCGCTTATCTGATCCCGGAGGACGGCGTGATCGAGACGACCCTTCTGGGGGAGACGGAGGTGGCGTACCGGCTGGAAGAGAAGAAGGATTACATACCGGGACAGTATACGGTCAAGGGGATACATTTCCTCTATAAAAACAGTAACGAGGCGGATGTGGACGCCGGGTGTGTCAGCGGAAAGCTGGCGGAGGATGTGCGGGCAAGGAAGGTGGAGCGCATCGAGATCCGCATCGGATAGAAAGGACAGGAGAAAGACATGAAAAAAATAAGAGAATATGTGACGGATTACCATGCCGGAAAATTCTGGGAGGAGACGGTGTGCGACGCAGGAGAAATGAAGGACTGTATGCACGTGGTCAATGTGTACCCGGACGTGACGTATCAGACGATGCGGGGCTTTGGCGGCGCGTTTACGGAGAGCGCGGCACACAACTACGCGGGCATGAGCGATGCGCGGAAGCGTGAAATGATACAGGCGTACTTCGGTGAGAGCGGTCTTCGGTACAATCTGGGACGGCTTCATATAGGAAGCTGCGATTTCGCACTGGGGAATTACGCCTATGTGGAGGAGGGGGACGGGGAACTTTCCACCTTCTCGATCGCCCATGACGAGAAGGAGATTCTGCCCTTGATCGAGGACGCGCAGGAGGCGTGCGGGAAGGAGATGGCGTTTATGGCGGCGCCATGGTCTCCCCCGGCATTTATGAAGACCAATGGGGAGATGAATCACGGCGGAAAGTTAAAGGAAGAATATTATCAGGCGTGGGCGGCGTATTTTGTGAAATTTCTGGAGGCTTACAAAAAGGCGGGGATACCGGTCAGATTTCTGACGACGCAGAATGAGCCGATGGCGGTGCAGACGTGGGATTCCTGCATTTATACGTCCGAGGAGGAAGCCCTCTTTGTGCGGGACTATCTGGGACCGGCGTTAGAGCAGGCGGGATTTGCCGATACGGGCATTTATGTGTGGGATCACAACAAGGAGGAGGCGTACCAGCGCTTTAAGGAAGTCGTGGCGGATGAACGGACAAAGAAATATGTAAGCGGTGCGGCGGTGCACTGGTACACGGGCGATCATTTTGAGGCGGCAGAACTGATACGGAAGCAGTACCCGGACAAGGAAGTGTTTTTCACGGAAGGGTGTGTGGAGTATTCCCGCTTTGCGGACTCGGGCGAGGTGGAGAAGGCGGAAATGTACGCCCACGATATCATGGGCAATCTGAATGCGGGCGTCAGCGCATCCTTTGACTGGAACCTGTTTTTGGACGCGGAGGGAGGACCCAACCATGTGGGAAATTTCTGCGCCGCGCCGATTATGTGCGATCCCGGGAAGGACACCTTTGAAAAACGCCTTTCCTACTATTATATTGGGCATTTCAGCCGCTACGTCGAGTCGGGGGCAGTCAGAGTCGGCATGACGCGCTACAGCGACGCGGTGGAGGCGGCGGCTTTCTTAAACCCGGGCGGGGAGCGTGTGCTTGTTCTGTTAAACAAGTCGGACAAAGAGGTGCCGGTGACGGTCAGGGAAGCGGGGTATGGAATGGAAACCGTGTTGACGCCGCATTCCATTCATACAATCTGCTACTAAAAAAAAGATACCTTTGTAAAATTTGGGACATTTATACCAAATGAGGCGGACTCTATAATCTAAGTATCAGCTGACAACAAGGCAATATGAACAAAGATGAAAAAAAGTAAGGAAAACAAAAAAGGAGGATATGTTATGAAACTGAAAAAACTGATTTCCCTTATGCTCGCAGGAGCAATGGTGCTTAGCATGACGGCGTGCGGCGGCAGCGACGGCGCTTCTTCCGACAGCGGTGCGGCTGCGGATTCCGGCACGGCGAGTGCGGACGCAGGCGATGCAGGTGACGCAGGTGCGGCGGATGAGACGCCTGCATCAAGCGGTGACAAGCTGGTAGTCTGGACACTGGCAAAGGATCTGGAGCAGTTCGCGGAGTATTATAAGGAAAAGACCGGCACTGAGGTGGAGACGGTGGTGATCGAGCCGGCAAACTATGTGACCAAGGTGCAGACGGCGCTTAACGGCGGGCAGAAGGAGCCGGATATCATCGTGGGCGAGCCCCAGATGTTGGAGGATTTCTATGAGGCAGGCTACTTTGAGGATCTGAATCAGGCGCCCTACAATGCGCAGGATTACGCAGACCAGATCGTGGATTATGTGTGGGATGTGGGACAGGATGCGGACGGCATCCAGAGAGCGATCTCCTATCAGATTACCCCGGCGGGCATTTATTACAGAAGGGATATTGCCCAGACGGTGTTCGGCACGGATGATCCGGACGAGATCGGGCAGTTGTTCGCGGACTATCCGACCATTCTGGAGACGGCGCACACATTGAAGGATGCGGGCTACCGTATTTTCGCTTCCGATGCGGAGATCAACTACTTCTCCGGCGACTCCGCGTGGGTTATCGACGGCGTGCTGAATGTGGATCAGGGCAGAAAAGATTATCAGGATCTCTGCATTTACTTATATCAGGACGACCTGACGGCTTACGCGAACCAGTGGTCAACCCCTTGGTATCAGGCGATGGCGGGCGAGGTGCCGATCCTGACCGCGGATATCCAGAACTATGCGGATGACTCCGTGGACGTGTGGAATGCGGAAACTTTTGCGGAGGCGACCAAGGATCTGGACAAGACGGAGGTGTTTGCTTACGGACTTCCTTCCTGGGGCGTGCTGACCATGAGAGATAACGTGCAGGGCACTTCCGGCAAGTGGGGCGTGTGCTCCGGCCCGGCTTACGGCTTCGGCGGCGGTACCTTCATCGGTATTTCCTCCCAGTCCGAGAGAAAAGAACAGGCGTGGGATTTCCTGAAATTCTGTACACTGAACGAGGACACCGCAAACTGGTGGATTGAGAAGTCCGAGGGCGATACCGTATCCCTGATTCCGGTACTGGAGGCGCATGCGGAAGACAAGAACGAAGTTTACGGCGGTGAGCAGCTTTACAAGTTCTGGCTGGAGCAGGCGAAGGGAATCGACTATTCCAAGGTGACCAGATACGACAAGTTCATCAATGACGAGTGGGGCAGAGCAACCACGGCGATCAAGACCGGCGAAATGAACAAGGAAGAGGCATGGAACAATTTCTATGACCAGGTCGAGGCTACATATCCGGAGATCACGGTAAACAGATAATGATTGAGGGGAGGAGGGGGCAGCAATGCGCGGCCCCCTTTACCTTGTGGGACGGAGGGAAGATTGAAAAATAAGTCTGATGACCTTATTTTTCAATCAGCAATTTGAGTCAGAGCCTCAAATATGCTTTGATCGCAGTCAGAAATCTGAAATTTCTGACGCGTGTCATCGCAGTAAACTGCTCTGACGCGGAGGGAACTATGGCAAAGACAAATGTGGGGAAACCTAAAAAGAAAAATTTGAATCGCATGGCATATCTGTTTGTGCTGCCCTTTGTGATCGTCTTTCTGACGTTCAGCGTATACCCGGTGTTCCGTACACTGTATCTGAGTTTCACCAGCTATAAAGGTTTCGGGGACGCGAAATGGGCGGGGCTTGCCAATTACATAAGAGTATTTAAGGATAAGTTTTTCTGGAAAGCGCTTGGAAACACGGTTAAGATCTGGGGCGTGAATATTATATTACAGCTCGGTCTGGCATTTCTGCTGACAGTGATTTTCAGCGACATCAAATACAAGATACGCGGGCTTGGGATATTCCGGGCGGTGTACTATCTGCCGAACCTGATCGCGGCGACTTCCGTGGCTTTTCTGTTTAAGACGCTGCTCGACTGGAAGTACGGCAGCTTTAACCAGCTTCTGCTGACGCTGGGGGTCGCGAAGGAGCAGATCAACTGGCTGGGCTCCACGTCCACCGCGCCCTACGTGATCTCGGTGATCGGCGCATGGATGTGGTTCGGCAATTCCTTTATCATGCTGATGGCGGGTGTGCAGGGCATCCCGACGGACTATTTCGAGGCGGCGGCAATTGACGGCGCGGGCAGATGGAAGGTGTTTGCCAAAATTACGATCCCGCTGCTTAGGCCTATTATGTTGTATGTATTCGTGACATCTCTGATCGGCGGACTGCAGCTTTTCGATCTGCCTTTCCTGATGAACGGCGTGGCGCCGAACACGGCGGGAGAGCCTTCGGGCTGTCTGCAGACGGCGGTTATGTATCTTTACAAGTTCGGTTTTGAGACGCATCAGGTAGGATATGCTTCGGCGATCGCCTACACATTGTTCTTTATCATCCTGATCGTGTCCATCATCCAGTTTAAGACTTTGGGAAGGGAGGAAGATTAATATGACTACGACTGCCAAGATTAAAAAAGGAATCATTTATCTGTGTCTGATCCTGCTTGCAGCGATCTGCTTCCTTCCGTTTCTGTTAATGATCGTGAACGCCACGAGAAGCGGCGTGGAGATCACCCACTCCTTTACGCTGATACCCAGCAGCCATCTGGGGGAGAACTGGGAGGCGCTGTTTGCCTATGTGAATCTGTTTAAGGGTTTTAAAAACAGTCTGCTGGTGGCGATTCCGGCGACCATACTGACGGCGTACTTCTCGTCGATCACGGCGTATGCCATGGCGGTATACCGCTTCAAAGGAAACGCGTGGCTGTTTAAAATACTTGTGGTGTTTATGATGATTCCGGCGCAGCTGAGTCTGATCGGTTTTTACAATCTCTGTCAGAAGCTGCATATGGTGGACTCCTATCTGCCGCTCATCATTCCGGCAATCGCGTCGCCGGGCACGGTGTTTTTCTTGAGACAGTATGTGCAGTCCACGCTGTCAAAGGCGCTTCTGGAGGCGGCGAGAATCGACGGTGCGGGAGAGTTACATATTTTCCACAGGATTGTACTGCCGATCATGGCGCCCGGTATCGCGACCATGTCGATCGGTGCCTTCATCGGCAACTGGAACAACTATCTGGTGCCGTTGATCCTGTTAAACACGCCGGATAAGATGACGCTGCCGGTGATGATCAGCACGCTGAACGCGGCGACGGACCTGCAGAAGAACCAAGGGGCGATCTACCTCGGCGTGGCGATCTCCGTGGTACCGATCCTGATTGTGTTCTGCTTCTGCTCGAAGTACATTATCAGCAGTATTACGGCAGGAAGTGTAAAAGAGTAGAAGGATTGCATTAGATGGCTATGCAGTCGTTGCGCGTGTCGTATATTCCAACGCAGACCCGCTTTCGCTTCGCAAAAAACGCAGCGGTACTAAGCTCGAAAAAACCTTGCTAAGTACCGGCGTTTTTTGAGAGTCTGCTTATGGATTATACGACATGCACAACTCGGTATAGGCAAAGTGATAATTATGCGTTGATAAGGAGCAGTACCTCAGAACTGGAGGTAGTGCTCTTTTGGCGTTGAAAAGGGACGAAAAAAGCCGTATACTATAGGCAGGATAAAAATACATTGGATTTTGACTATAGAGGATCGGGGTAAGAAGATGCGGGAGAGGAAAACGGTCATGCGGCGCGCCGCGGCGGGGATCTATCTGGTGGGAATGATGCTGATGGGAACAGGTCTGCTCTGTGCGGGGTGCGCGTCGAAGGACGGCGGGCAGCAGGGAGCGGGACAGGCGTCGGCGGACGGGACGGATGCGCCCGCATGGGAGCGGTATTCGGGTGAGCCTGTTACATTTGACTGGTATATCAACTATTCGTGGTTCAATTCCGAATGGGGCGGCAATGTGGTGTCCGACAGGATTACGGAGGAGACGGGCGTAAACATACATTTCATTACGCCGGGCGGCAATGAAAAGGAGAAGTTAAACGCCCTGATTGCGGCGGATTCCCTGCCGGATTTCATCACGCTTGGCTGGTGGGAGCCGCAGATTGACGAGATGATAGACAGCGGCATGGTCTATGCCTTAAACGAGCTGGCGGACGAATACGACGCCTGCTTTTATCAGGTGAGCGACGCCGATGTGGTCAACTGGTACACGAAGGAGGACGGCAATATATACAGCTATCCCAACTCCTTTTTCACGGCAAAGGACATCGAGACATACGACAACATCAGCTCCAACCAGACGTTTCTCGTGCGCAAGGATATCTATGAGGCGATCGGCAGCCCGGACATGACGACGCCGGAAGGGTTTTCGGCGGCGGTCAAGAAAGCGCAGGACATGTTCCCGACGGTGGACGGGGAGCCGCTCATCCCGGTGGGCGCGCACGTGTTTAACGATCAGGGGAACGTCTCCTTCGACCAGTATCTGATGAATTTTCTGGCGGTGCCTTTTGAGGAAAACGGGGAGCTCTACGACCGTTACACAAATGAGGATTATCTGACATGGCTGAAAATGTTCCGCAGGCTCGGTGAGGAGGGATTTCTTGCGGACGACATTTTCATTGATCAGAGGATGCAGACCGAGGAAAAGATGGCAAAGGGCAGGTATTTCTGTATGCTCTACCAGTATACGGATATGGTGGCGCAGCAGAAGGAACTTTATGTAAACCATCCGGAGCGAATTTATCTGGAGGTGGACGGCCCGAAGAATGCGGCGGGAGACGACCCGACGCTTCCCACAAGCGGCATCAACGGCTGGACGGTTACCCTGATATCAAAAAACTGCAAAAACCCGGAGCGGGCGATCGCCTTTATGGATTATATGCTGAGCGAACAGGGGCAGCTTCGCCTCTCGCTCGGGGTGGAGGGGGAGACCTTCGACTATGTGGACGGGAAACCGGTGGTAAAGGAGGAGGTAAATGAGCTGCTGAATACGGACAGGGCGGCATATAACCAGAGGTACGGCGCGGACAATACGTACTGGATGCTGCAGGATAACAGGATGCAGTTAAAGTGGAAACAGGAGCCGGGGGAACCTGTCAGGCAGATCATGGAGTGGTCGTATCCCTATGTGATTTACAACGGGCAGTACGACGCCTTCCTTCCGAAAGGTTCCAGAGAAGCCTATGCGGACAACAAAATCGAACTGCTGTGGAGCAAAACCCTTCCAAGGCTTCTGCTGGCGGAATCGGAGGAAGAATTTGACGAGATATTAGCTTTTTTTCTGGAAGAGAGAGAGGCGTGTGGGTTCAGGGAAGTGCAGGCGGCAAAGACAGCGCTGATGAAGCAGGCGAAGGAAAAGATGGGGATAGTGGAGTGATAGAGATAACGTGACTAAAAGTTGGAAAAAAGTATTCGACGGTCTGAAACTGAATGGCAAATTTACGCTGGTCATCTGCTTTTTTGTGGCTCTGCCGATCTCTGTCCTTGCGGGCGTGCTCTTTTACAATATGGAGCGCGGCGTGATTACCGAGAACAGAAATTATATGGAGTACACGATGGAGCGCAACGGGGACCATATCCGCAAAAACATTGACTCGGTCAATATGACGACACAGTTTTTTTTAAATGACGAGGCGCTTTTACAGATGCTGCAAAAGTCGATCAGGCGGGAAAAGATGGATACGGAAGAGCTGCTTGCCTTTTACCATTCCAATATCACGGCGCTGGAGCGTCTTGTCAGCAACAATACATTGTTGTACGGCGTGCGCATATACGCTGTAAACGATGAGGTGCAGGAGATGATGCCGATCCTTTACGGCCGCTCCCGTATGCAGAAAATGGCGTGGGCAGGGGAGGCGGACGTATCGGGCTGGCATTATCAGTATGAGGACGAACTGTTTGGCAATAACGGGACGACGCAGCTTGCGGCGCTGGTGACAAACATAGAAGATTATGACAACGGGCTGATCGGGGTGATGGAGACGGCGGTTACTATGGAGAATATGTTTCCGCCGCTGTATGAAGATATGGAAGATGAGTGGAGCTGCTTTGTCTCTGACGAGGGGGAGCTGTACTTTGGCGGGAATGAGGCGGGCGGGCCGGAAGAATTGGTGCTGCTTAAAATGGAGCAGGATCTTGAAAAAGACGGCATATACACGAGATATCTCAAACAGGACGGCGAGCATCTGATCGTTTCCGGCCTGTATGTCCGGGAGCTGCAGGGAACGCTTTTGTCCGTGAAAAATATTTCGGAAAATGTGCGCTACGTGTATCGGATGAGGAATATCTTTGTGGCGGTTATGCTGGTGATACTTATCGGGCTGGCTTTTCTGATCAACTTTATCGTAAAGAGGCTGCTGCGTCAGTTTTACGAAATTTTGAAATCCATCCGCCTGATACAGAAGGGTGATCTGCAGGTCAGGATCGCGGGCTGCGGAAATGACGAGATGGGCGAGCTGGGAACTCAGATCAACAAGATGTTGGATCGGATTGAACGGCTTATGAAGGAAAATATAGACAGGGAAATGCTGGCAAAGAATGCCCAGATCCGCGCGCTGCAGAACCAGATCAACGCGCATTTCATCTACAACGTGCTGGAGTCCATTAAGATGATGGCGGAGATCGAAGAGGAGTATGTGATTTCCGATGCCATCACATCTCTTGGCAATCTGCTCCGTTACAGCATTCGCTGGGTGGCTGGCAACGTGCGGGTGGAGGAGGAGATCGCCTATATTAAAAATTATCTGGTTCTCATCAATCTGCGCTTTGACTATGAGATTTATCTTTCCCTCAATCTGCCGGAGGAAGTTCTGAAGCAGGAGATACCGAAAATGTCTCTGCAGCCGATTGTGGAAAACGCCATTTATCACGGCATAGAGGAGCTGGCGGAGGACACCAACATTTATATCAAGGGAATGATACGGGACGGGGATTGTGTGATCGAGATCAGCGACGCCGGCAAAGGCATGAGGGAAGAGTCGCTTCAAAAACTCAGGAAACGGATCGCCGGGGAGATCGAACCCGACGGGGGTTCCGGGAACGGCATCGGCTTAAAGAACGTGCAGGATAGAATACGGATGAGTTTCGGGGCGGCGTACGGGATCACGGTTGACTCGAAGCTTGGGTGTTACACGAAGGTTACGGTGCGCATACCGGTGTACCGCGGAGAATAGGGGGTGAAGATTGAAAAATAAGTCTGATGACCTTATTGTTTCAACTCCCGAACAAGTTCGGGCGCGAGTTTGTGTCGGAGCCACAAACTCGGAATCGCAGAGCAAAATTTGAGATTTTGCTCGCGTGCCGTCGCGAAAAGATGCTCCGACATGGAGGTAACCATGAAAACGGTGCTGATTGTGGAAGATGAAAAGATGATACGGCAGGGCATACGGGCAATGATCCAGCGAAGCGGCGTTCCCGTGGAGGTGATTATGGAGTGCGGCAACGGGGAGATGGCGCTTGATATCCTGCGCAGCCAGAAGGTGGACGTGATGTTCACGGATATCCGTATGCCAAAAATGACCGGCGTAGAGCTGGTGCAGCGGATACAGGAACTGGACGAGAAGCCTCTGATCGTTGCGGTCAGCGGGTATGCTGATTTTTCTTACGCGGTGGAGATGCTGCGCATGGGCGCGCGGGAATATCTCTTAAAGCCGGTGGAGCGGGAGAAGCTGTGGGATATCCTCAGAAAGCTGGAGCAGGAGATATCCGAAAACCGGGAGAGCAGCCGTACCAACAAACGTCTCGGGTACCAGCAGCTAAAATATCTGATGCTAAACGAGCGGATCACCGAGGAGGAACTCCATACCATGCAGACCGAGTATGAGAGCGAGTTCGACCTGCATGCGTATCAGGTGTGTGTGGTGAATCCCAGGGACGTCGAGACGGGACAGGAGCAGCCTTATATTTATCTTCACAATATTGAGGGAGACGACGTGTATCTTGTGCCGGAGAAAAATACGCAGCTTCTGTTGAGAAACGAGCTGTCGCAGGCGTATGCGGGCGTCAGTCTTCTGCACAGCGGCATCCGGGAGATGCGGACGGCATACAGGGAGGCGGTGGATGCGAGACGCCGCGCCTTCTGTGTGGGACGGATGCCGGTGTACGCGGATGAGCCGGAAAAGCATGTGCCGGAAGAGTTTGTTGAACAGGGGAAACGGTTTGCCGGCGCGGAAATGAGACTTAAGAGAGTGCAGCTTGTCGGTACGGATAAGAAAGAGGAGCTGGTGAAAGCGTGGAACGGACTGTTTCACGCGGTCAGGAACGAGTGGATCACCCCCTCCGATTTTGTGAGTGGTATGGACGACTTTTTTAAGGAAGCGCAGAAGACATACCGGAATGTGCTGGCGGAAGAGCAGGACAGTGTGAAGCGGCTGAGAGCGTATTATGCCTATTCGTCATTGGAGACATGGCAGGCGGAATTTATGGAGTGGCTTCTGGGGCTGCACGAGCAGATCAACAGCCGGTTTGACAGCAGCAAAAACCAGCAGAAGATCAAGCAGGCGATTGCCTATATTCAGGAAAATTTCGACAAGGATCTGAACATGGCGGTGGTCTCCAACCATATCTCCATGAATTATTCCATGTTTTCCTATCTCTTTAAAGAGTATACGGGCAGCAACTTCGTCAATTACCTGAAGGGAATCCGCATGGAGGAGGCGAAGCGGCTGCTTGCGGAGACGGATCTGCGGATTATCGAGATCAGCGCAAAAATCGGGTACGACAACGAAAAACATTTTATGAAAATATTCAAGGCCTCCTGCGGGGTATCCCCGAGCGAATACCGGAAAAATGTGCAAAACGACCATTTTTCAAGGGGGGGGGGTAAAAGTAACTGACGTAAATTTAGCGGCGTGCGGCGTGATGCTTTTCCTTCTCTTTGTACATCTGTTTGTCGGCAAGGGAAAACAGGTCCCGGACATGCTCCGCCCCAAAACCGGCAGCGGGGTGCGCGGAGGCGTAACCGCAGCTGCAGGAAATATCGTATGTTTTGCCGCTTAACTTGTTGTAGTTATCGAGATAGGCGGCAATGGACTGCACGCGTTTTTTCGCATCCTTTTCGGAGAGACCGGCTGCGAGCATATAAAACTCATCGCCCGAAAAACGGGCACAGATATCCCCCTCGCCGGCGGTGCTTTCGATCGCCTGTCCCAAAACCCGGATGGCAAAGTCGCCTTCGCCATGGCCGTAGTTGTCGTTGATGCCTTTCAGCCCGTCCATGTCGATCAGAAAGGCTGTGAGGGAAAGACCTTCCGAGCGGGCGCGGTTAAAGAGCGTCTCCTCCAGGCGGTCATAGCCGTGCCTGTTGTAAAGACCGGTCAGCGCATCCTTCATATAGATATCTTCCAGACGATCCACCAGCATGCCGGTGCGCTTTGCCTCGCAGACGCTCTGCAGCATCTGGTTGATGTTCATCTGCCACTGCACAAGGCGGAACTGGTAGTCGATCCGGTTGCCTTCGTAGGCGAGGGCGATATAGCCGAACTTTTTGTCTTCAAAATACAGCGGAATATAAATATACGCGCAGTCGGAATCGGCGTAAAGATAATCCGGCAGCAGGTTCTTTTTCAGGAAGCTGCACTCCGGCAGCCGTTTTCCGTTTTTATACGCAAATTTTAATAGGATGGTATCGGTGTCCGAAGCGGTTTCCTCCCTGTTTGTGAGGGCGAGAATGTGGCTGGAGACGGAGTCCCAGTCGGCGTACAGACACAGATAAAATTCCCGGCAGTGCTCCAGCTGCGGCAAAAATTCCGTGAGCAGTTCCATACCCGTGTCGAGATCCGTCACATGCTGCAGGGAGGACGACATGTTCATGGAGCCGAGGATGGAATTTTCCAGAGAGGCGATGCGGTCTGAAAGCGTCTGCGAAAAAAAGACGGCGTTGGCGTTCCCGACATGACTGCAGCCGCAGGAGTTTCGAATCAGCAGCTCGGCGGACGGACCGGCAGCGTCGGGACTGCCGCCACGGATCAGCGAAAGAAGGTTTTCCACAGATCGGGCGCCCAGCTCATATACAGGAAAAGAGACGGTCGTGAGCATGGGGGAGGCGCTTTGTCCGTCCGGCGTATCGTCGCACCCTGTTATGGCGATGTCCTCGGGCACGCGGTATCCTGCCGCGAGGGCGGAGGCGAGGAACATGAGGGCGAGCCTGTCATTGTAGCAGACCACGGCATCCGGCGTCCCGGTACGGCAGAAGAAGTCCAGCGCCCGATTTACCTCACCGCTCTCATACTTACAGTGGTAAATATCGTTTTCGGCGGGCGTTTTCCCGTGCTTCTTCAAGGCGTCCCGGTAATAGGACTCCCTCACGTCCGAGATATAGGATTCCGTGGAACAGCCCAGAAAACAGATGCGGGAAGCGCGGTGTACGGTCAGAAAATGGGAAGTCAGATCGCCTGTCATAGAGTTGTTTTCCAGCGAAATCACGGGAAAATGGGCGTCCTTTACGGCGATTTCCACAATCGGGCAGGAGAGCGTCTGTAACTGTTCCAGAATTTTCCGGCGAAGCTCCTGCGAGATATAAGTGTCGGAGGCAAAAATGACGCCGTCAAAGCTGTCATAGTTCGGGATATGCAGAATACTCTCCTCGCCGCGCGCGTAGGAGCCGAGATTTTCCCCGTCAAGGGAGGTAAAGATTTCTGCAGTATATCCGTATTCCACGGCGCGGTCGATGATTCCCTGACAGACGCCCTGCTGGTAGGCGCCGAATATATGGGAGATAAATACACCGATCTTTTTGGCATGGTACATGAAAAAATGCCTCCTTCCGAAAGTAACAAACTCATCTTTCTCTATTGTAAAGGAAGGATTTGTATTTTGCAATTTATCATTTGGATAAGTCAAGATAAGGTTAAAGTAGCCAAAATGGCTTTGTTAATTTTGTCGTAATTTACAAGGAAAAAGCAATGCAAAATATGGTAAAATAAGATTAATTATGACTTAAAGAGGAAATTTTATGATTTGGAGTTATATATTGTGTGGCCTGGCGGCAGTTTGTGCGTTTGCTTACGCCGTCATTACTTATAAAAGAAAAACACATTTGGCATTTGTTACGGGCAATATGTTTATGGCGGCCTGCGCGGTGAATCTCACCTACATGGCCAGGATATGGGCCCGCACTTATTTTATTGCTTCGCTGACGACCAGCGCCTATTTTGTGTGTCTGGATTTTCTCGTTTTATCTATGGTCTACTATATGACAGAGTTTACCCAGTCAAAAATCGAGAAGCCAAGATTTAAACGTGTGCTGATTTTCTCGGTCTATTTTTTGACGTTTATCGATGCGGCGGTTTTGATTCTCAATGTTTTTCATGAAGTGATTTTGCGCTATCAGCACCATGCGGACAGTATTTATGCCATAAAATTTATGTTTGAACCAAAGCCGGGATTTTATATACATCTGGCTTTTGTATATCTGCTTGTGGCTGTGATCTTTTTCATATTGATTCGCAAGATTGTAAACGTGCCGAAAATATATCGCGCCAGATATGTCAACACACTTCTTGCCCTTTGTGTAATCGGATTGCTTACCATTTTTTATATGTTGGAACTTTTCAAGGTGCCCATGGATGTGGCGGTGCTGGTTTACGGGTTTGTATGTCCGTTGGTTTACAGGAATACTTTCGACTATTCTTCGAAAGGAATGCTGAATACGACCCGTAAAATGGTTTTGGAATATATGGGGATGCCGGTCATTCTCTTTGATTATGAGGGATATGTGGCGGATACGAACCGGGATATGAGGGCGCTGTTTCCGGCGCTGGACGATCAGGTGAACCGGATCAGCATGACGGATTTTTTGCAGCTTGGCGCGTTTCACGATTTGCAGAGCATTGAGACGGATCAGACGTTTGTGTGGGAGAATCCGGGCAGTGTGGGCGCGCGCAGATATCACTGTGTCTTTAACTGCTTAAAGGACGGAAAAGGGCATGGCATCGGACATCTGCTCATTATGAAAAATGTGGAGACGGAGCGGGATATGCTGACCCGCCTTTATTCTAAGGACAGCTTTTACGGAGAGATGGACAAGCTGCTTGCGAAAGGCGTCTATCCCGTGACGGTGGTGGTGTGCAATGCCAACGGTATTGGGCTTGTCAACGACGTGTACGGCTGGCAAAAGGGAAATGAGCTGCTTCGGAAGGCGGCTGACCTTTTGCGGGAGAATCTGCCGCCCGGCGCGATTTTAGCAAGGCTTGCTGACGGGGATATGGCGGCAGCTCTCACGGAGATGGAGCAGGAGTATGCGATTCGCGCTTTTGAGAACATTAAGGAACAGTACGGGAAAGTCAATGATACCGGAATTGACACGGATATCGAGTACGGGATCGCGGTGATTCGGGATGAGGGAAAAAGTGTGGAGGATGCCATACGGGAGGCTTCGGAGAGTATGCGCACGAAGAAGCTGATGAACCAGTCCTCCCAGAAGAGCTCTCTTCTGGATTCCCTGACCCAGACGCTGACGGAGAGCGATTACGAGACGGAGGAGCATGTGGAGCGGACGAGGGAGATGGCGATCCGGCTTGGCAAGGCGTTAAACCTCACGGATGGTGATCTGGGGAAACTGGCGCTTCTGGCGGTGCTTCACGATATCGGGAAAATTGCCATTCCCCATTCGATTCTTTTAAAACCCGGGAAGCTGACGGATGCGGAGTGGGAGATCATGAAGACCCACACGGAGAAAGGCTATCGGATCGCCAGCGCATCCAAGGAGCTTAAGCCCATCGGCGAATATATTCTGCACCACCATGAGCGGTGGGACGGCGGCGGGTATCCGGGCGGGCTTGCGGGAGATGAAATTCCGCTTTTGTCCCGCATTATCACGGTGGTGGACTCCCACGACGTGATGGTGCACGACAGACCATACCACAAGGCGATGAGCTGGGAGGCAGCGGAGGCGGAACTTCGCCGTTGCTCCGGCACGCAGTTTGACCCGAATCTGGTGGAAGTGTTTCTGGAGGTGTTGAAGGAGGAGGCGTCTTGAAAGTAAGTTTATGTGAAAATGCCGATTTATAGTACAGAATATTGTACAAAATATTGACAATACTATCAATTTGAACTAAACTTTATTAAAAGGGGTGTGAGAATATGATAGCGACTAATTTTTCTAATGTGAGAAATAATTTTAAGGAAGTCTGTGATCAGGTTGTACATGATTCAGATATTGCGATTATTACAAGAAAAAACGATGAAAATGTTGTGCTTATGTCTCAGGCGCAATATAATAATCTGATGGAAAATCTTCATATAAGAAAAAGCAAGGCAAACTATGAATGGCTGAAAGAATCTGTCATGCAGGCTGAGGAAGGAAAACTGGTGGACTTTGAGGCAGAGGAATAAAGGGTGAAAGAAAAAACATGAATGTGTCATTCACGGAAAATGCATGGGAAGATTATCTTTTCTGGCAAAAGATGGATAAGAAGATTGTTAAAAGAGTCAACGAACTGATTAAGGATATCAAAAGAAATCCCTATGACGGACTCGGAAAGCCGGAGGCGCTTAAATATGATCTGGCTGGGAAATGGAGCAGAAGGATAACGGAAGAACATCGTCTTGTATATGAGGTGAAAGGCGATCATTTGATTGTATATACATGCAGATACCATTATTAAAGTCCGAAAATAGGAATTGACAAAAGTTTTTTCATTGACTATAGTATTAGATAATTGTAAAGGTGATGACAGAGAGGAGTACGCAAGAAACCGCCGCCAGAGAGAGGGAGCAAAAGCTGGGAGTTCCCTTCGGAGAGGGCTTGTGGAAAGTGGCTCTGGAACCGGGATGCAGAAATGTTTTCGTGAAAGAAACGACGAAGGCGGCAGTAAGCGTCCACGCATGATCCCCGTTAACGGATCGGAGACCGGCAGTATTCCGGTTTCACGGAGTGATAAATGAAGGTGGTACCGCGTAACTACGCCCTTTGTACAGGAGACTGGCAGAGGGCGTTTTAAATTGTAAAGGAGGCGATTAAAAAATCACACTGATGTGCTGATTTTTTAATCTGGAGTTTGTGTAGAAGCGTCACAAACTCCTTGATCGCAGAGCAGAATTTGAAATTCTGCTCGCGTTCCCTTGAGTATGCCTGACGGCAAACTCGGCAAAGAACGCTTCGGAATGGAGGAAAAGAGATGGGCAGAGAACTTGCGAAAACCTACGATCCGAAGGGGATCGAGGACAGATTATACCAGAAATGGCTGGACAAAAAATATTTCCACGCCGAGGTGGACAGGACGAAAACGCCGTTCACCATCGTGATCCCGCCCCCGAACATCACGGGGCAGCTCCACATGGGACATGCGCTGGACAATACCATGCAGGACATTCTGATCCGCTACAAGAGAATGCAGGGCTACAACGCGCTCTGGCAGCCGGGGACGGACCACGCCTCCATCGCCACCGAGGTAAAAATTATCGAGAAGCTGAAAGAAGAAGGTATCGACAAGAACGATCTCGGCAGGGAAGGGTTCCTCGAGCGTGCATGGGACTGGAAAAAGGAGTACGGCGGGCGCATCGTCTCCCAGCTGAAAAAACTCGGCTCTTCCTGCGACTGGGACAGGGAGCGGTTCACCATGGACGAGGGCTGCAACAAGGCGGTCACGGAAGTGTTTGTGAAGATGCACGAGAAAGGCTGGATCTACAAGGGCAGCCGCATCATCAACTGGTGCCCGGTGTGCAACACTTCCATCTCAGACGCGGAGGTGGAGTATCAGGAGCAGGCGGGACATTTCTGGCACATTAAGTATCCGCTAGTTGACCAGAATGGTCAGCCCAGCAAGACGGAGTTTCTGGAGTTTGCGACCACCCGCCCGGAGACCATGCTTGGCGATACGGCTGTGGCGGTAAACCCGAACGATGAGAGATATACTTATTTAAAGGGAAGACAGGTATGGCTGCCGATTGTAAATAAGGCGATCCCGGTGGTGGAGGACGAGTATGTGGACATGGAGTTCGGGACAGGTGTCGTGAAGATCACGCCCGCCCATGACCCCAACGACTTTGAAGTCGGAAAGCGCCACAACCTGCCGGAAGTGAACATTATGAACGACGACGCCACCATCAATGAAAACGGCGGCAAATATGCAGGACTTGACCGCTACGAGGCGAGAAAGCAGATCGTGGAGGAGCTGGAAAAGGAAGGGCTTCTCGTGCGGATCGAGGACTACTCCCACAATGTGGGCACACACGACCGCTGCCACACAACCATTGAGCCGATGATCAAGAAACAGTGGTTCGTGAAGATGGATGAGCTGATCAAGCCTGCGGTGGAGGCAGTTAAAAAGCGCGAGGTCAGACTGATCCCGGAGCGCATGGAAAAGATCTACTTTAACTGGACCGACAACATCCGCGACTGGTGCATCAGCCGCCAGCTCTGGTGGGGGCATCGGATTCCCGCTTACTACTGCGACAAGTGCGGGGAGATCATCGTGGCGAAGGAGGCGCCGTCCGTCTGCCCGAAGTGCGGCGGGACCCACTTCACGCAGGACCCCGATACGCTGGATACCTGGTTCTCCTCCGCGCTCTGGCCTTTTTCCACGCTGGGGTGGCCGGAAAAGACGGAGGATCTGGATTACTTCTATCCCACGGATGTGCTGGTGACGGGGTATGACATCATCTTTTTCTGGGTCATCCGCATGATCTTCTCCGGCTATGAGCAGATGGGGGAGAAGCCCTTTAAGACGGTGCTCTTTCACGGTCTTGTGCGGGATTCCCAGGGGCGGAAGATGAGTAAGTCCCTTGGCAACGGCATCGACCCGCTGGAGATCATCGACCAGTACGGTGCGGACGCGCTGCGGCTTACGCTGATCACGGGAAACGCGCCCGGCAACGATATGCGTTTCTACTATGAAAGAGTGGAGGCGAGCCGGAACTTTGCAAACAAAGTCTGGAACGCGTCCCGCTTCATTATGATGAACATGGATCAGGAGGAGGAGAAAACCGGGAAGCGCGGCTGGGAGACTTCCTATGAGGAGATACGCAACAGCCTCTACCCTGTGGACAAGTGGATTCTCTCCAAATTAAATACGCTCGTCAAAGAAGTGACGGACAATATGGACAGCTTCGAGCTTGGCATCGCGGTGCAGAAGGTGTACGACTTTATCTGGGACGAGTTCTGCGACTGGTACATTGAGATGGTGAAGCCCCGCCTTTACAGCACGGACGAAAAGGACAGCGAAGGAAAGCGGGCGGCGCTGTGGACGTTACAGAATGTGCTGATCGATGCGCTAAAACTTCTGCATCCCTACATGCCTTTCATCACGGAGGAGATTTTCTGTACCTTACAGACGAAAGAAGAGTCCATCATGGTGTCTGAGTGGCCCGTTTTCCGGGAGGACAGGCAGTATGCAAAAGAGGAGAACGCCATCGAACTGATGAAGGAGGCGGTGCGCGGCATCCGCAACGTGAGGACGGAGATGAACGTGGCGCCGGGCAAAAAGGCGGCGGTGTATGTGGTCAGCGAAAACGAGGGCGTGCGCCAAATCTTTGAGGAGGGCAGACAGTTCTTCACCTCGCTTGCGGCGGCATCCGAGCTGACGGTGCAGGCGGACAAGGGCGGCATCGACGACAGCGCCGTGTCCGTGGTAATCCCCAACGCGACGGTCTATATTCCGTTTGAGGAGCTGGTGGATATCGCACAGGAGATCGAGCGTCTGAAGAAGGAGCAGAAGCGTCTGGAGGGCGAGCTTGCCAGAGTGCAGGGGATGCTCGGCAATGAGAAGTTCATGTCCAAGGCGCCGAAACAGAAGGTGGACGAGGAGCGCGCCAAGCTTGAAAAATACACACAGATGAAGGCGCAGGTGGAGGAAAGGCTGGCTCAGCTTATGTAACCGCGGTTTTGCGAAGGGCATGGGCTGAACTGCGGAAAAATTTTATATAATAACCACTGGAAAAGTAGTCCGATATGGTGTAAGGTATAGGTAAGAGTTAGTACGATAGGACTATAGGGCACATGCGTCATAGTATATAGGGAGGAGGTGAGTCACGTGGCCGAAGTCAACCTGTCATCAGAACAGCTTAATAAACTGAAAGCGGCAATGGCCAGAGCGAAGGGACTGGATCCCCAGGCAGCGTTACAGCAGCCGGCAGTCCGGCAGGCAGCAGCGGCAGGAGAAACAAAGGCTGAATCTGAAACTGCGGCGGAAACTGCCGTGGCGGTTGAGACGCGAAAGCCTCCCACAGAGTCGAATCTGGCGGAAGGCACTTATCTGCGGATAGACGAGGACGAGATGGCGGCGTGGCTTTACCTCACACCACCGGCGGAGGGCCAGACTTACACGAAGCGCGATCTGGAAAATTATCTGGAGTTAAACGGTGTGATCAAGGGCTATCACAGTTCTAATCTGTCGGCTATGGTCAAGAAAAAAGTGTATGAGAGGGAGATTCTGGTAGCCAGGGGCGCGGAGACAAAACCCGGAATGGACGGCTATTTTGAATATCTTTTTGCGCCGGAGGAGCATGTCGGTCCCAAGGTGAACGAGGACGGCTCTGTGGATTATTCCAGCATGAGTGCCCTGCAGAATGTGCATAAGGGCGACAAGGTGGCGGTCTACCACTATGCGGTGCAGGGTGTGGACGGCTATACGGTTGTGGGCGGGCAGATGAAGGCTGATCCCGTGAGGGATCTGCCGCCCATGAGAGGAAAGGGCATCACGAGGGAAAACGGCGTTTACTATGCGCAGAGCGACGGCAAGATCGAGGTCAAGGAAGGCAAGATTGACATCCAGAACGTGCATGAGATCATGGGGGATGTGGACGCGATCATTGGCAAAATCGAGTTTTTCGGCGACGTCATTATCAACGGCAATGTGGAGGGCGGCATCGTCATCCGCGCCGGACGAAATATAGAGGTTCACGGCACTACGGGCGCTGCTTCGCTGTTTGCGGGAGGCGATGTGATGCTTACCCGGGGCATTCAGGGCGGCGGTAAAATTTCGGCGAGAGGAAATGTCTTTGCGGAGTTTATCGAAAATACGACGGTGGATGCAGGCGGACTGGTGCAGGCGAATGTTATTCTGAACGCGAAGGTGTCGGCGAAGGATAAGGTGATCAGCATAGGAAAGAGGGGTGCGATCATCGGCGGTTCGGTCCATGCGCTTAAGGGCATTGAGGCGATGACGGCGGGAAATGATGTGGAGCTGAAGACGGCTCTGCACTGTGGCTACGCGCCGGAGTCCTTTGACAAGCTTCTGGAGGCAAGACGCAAGGAGGCGGAGCTGAAGGAAAAGCTTTCCAAGCTGGTGGATACTATGACGGAGGCATTGCGTGAGAAACGTATGCGGGGTGCGAGTACGTCCAAGAATACAGAGGCAAGCCTCTTGGAGTGGAACCGCCTGAAGGACGAATACTTTGTGGAACTCGACAAGGTGGGCAAGGAGAGAGAAGAGTTGGAGTCTACCATGGAGGAAGGCAGGGATTCCTACATTAAGATCGACGGTAATATCTACCGCAATGTGGTGATCGGCATCAATGCAGAGCAGATGACGCTCGACCGCAATACCTGCTTTATGAGATATGCCGCGGAAAAGGGCGTCATTGAGGGAACGGTAATCATACACAACTGATCCCGCGGCGGATCATGGAGATAAGATGGAAGAAACCTTTGAGACTTACGGGGCGGCGGTGAATTATATCAACGCCACCCCTAAATTTACCACAAAAAACAGCATGGAAGATACCGCGCGTTTTTGGGAGCGTCTGGGATATCCGGCGAAGAACAGTAAAATCTTGCACATAGCAGGCACAAACGGGAAAGGCTCCGTTTGTGCTTATTTGTCTTCTGTTCTCCAAAAAGCGGGCATTTCCTGCGGCATGTTCACGTCCCCCCATCTTGTGAGCATGAGGGAACGGTTTGTCATAAACGGGGATATCGTGTCGGAGGCGGACTTTCTGGATGCCTTCCGCACAGTGATGGGGGAGGTGAAGCGTCTTGCGACGCCTTATCACCCTACTTTTTTTGAATTGCTGTTCTTTATGGGGATGATTCTCTTTGAAAAGTATGGCGTGGAGTATGTGGTTTTAGAGACGGGTCTTGGGGGCCGGCTTGACGCCACAAACGTGGTGGAGGAGAAAAAGCTGTGTGTCATAACATCGATCGGCTATGACCACATGGAGTATCTGGGGGAGACGCTTTCACAGATCGCGCGGGAAAAGGCGGGGATCCTGCGTCCCGGCGTGCCGGTGGTATACCCGGAAGGGCAGGAGGAGGCGGTTCGCGCCATAGAGGAATACGCGAAAAAAATCGGGGCAAAAATCTTTCCTGTGGAGAAAGCTGCGATAAAAGAAATAAATATCAGGCATAAAACGATTGATTTTTCTCTTCATTTACACTATTATGATTATATTGGTTTTACTGTGTCCACTTCTGCACTTTATCAGGTGGAGAATGCGGCCCTTGCGGCAAGCGCTATAGCGCGCCTGGAGGATGAACGAATCACGGCATCCGTGCTGCAGGACGGGATTAGAGAGATGGTCTGGGAAGGCAGAATGGAGGAAATCCTGCCGTCGGTTTATCTGGACGGCGCGCATAATGTGGACGGCATCCGCGCTTTTTTGGAGACGGTAAAACGGCATCCCTGTGCCGGCAGGCGGGTTCTGCTCTACTCCACGGTGCGGGATAAACAGTATGAACGGACGGCGGCGATGCTTGCGCAGGCGGGGCTTTTCGATGGGATATGCCTTGTGCCCTTACAGGGAGAACGGGCGCTGCCGCTTGCTAAACTTACGGATACTTTCAGACAATATACCGAATTTGACATAAAAGCATATGAGACGCTTGACATGGCGCTCTCGGAGCTGTTTGCACAGAAAAATGACGGGGACGAGGTGTATATTGTCGGTTCATTATATTTGGCGGGCGAAGTAAAGGCCCTTTTGAGGAGATTTGGCAATGATTAATTTTGAAGAGGAACTGAAAAAGTTCCACCCCAGTCTGGAAGTGGAGGACGCGGAGGAAGCGATCTACAATCAGGATCTGACGGATATGGCGGATCTGATGGTGAAGATCGTGAAGGAATCGAAGAAAGTGGAAGAATAGGGGATTGGCATAGATGATTTGTTATCAGTGTGGCTGTACGCTGTCTGAACATGATTTTTGCACGAACTGCGGTGCCGATGTAGCCCTTTATAAGAGGATCATATATATATCCAACCGTTTCTATAACGACGGACTGGAGCGGGCAAGCGTCAGAGATCTGACGGGTGCGATTACAAGTTTGCGGCAGAGCCTTAAATTTGACAAGAATAATGTGGAAGCGAGAAACCTTCTCGGGCTGGTCTATTTTGAGACCGGCGAAGTGGTGGCGGCATTAAGCGAGTGGGTGATCAGCAAGAATCTGCGTCCGAAGAAAAATATCGCGGACGATTATATCAATATGATCCAGACGAACCAAAACCGTCTGGACACCATCAATCAGACCATTAAGAAGTATAATCAAGCGCTCACTTACTGCAATCAGGACAGCCTGGATCTGGCGGTGATCCAGTTGAAGAAGGTGCTGTCCTTAAATCCGAAGTTTATCCGGGCGCATCAGCTTCTTGCGCTTTTGTATATCAACAGCGAGGAGTGGGAGCGGGCGAAAAGGGAACTGACCAAGTGTCTGGAGATCGACACGAACAATACGGCGACACTCCGGTATCTGAAGGAAGTGGACGAGATGCTGCTTCCCGAGGAAGGGGTCAAGAACTCTTCAAAGAAAAAGAAAGAGGAGATTGTCAAATATCAGAGCGGTAATGAGACGATTATCCAGCCTGTCAATATGAAGGAAGGCAGAGGCGTCACCTCGCTTCTGAATCTGGGAATCGGACTGGCTATCGGTATCGCCATCGCTTTCTTCCTGATCCTTCCAGCCAGAATACAGACCGCAAGGGCGGGGCTTGACGAGGATCTGCGCAAGGTCAGCGAACAGTCTGACGCGAAGACGGCGACCATTGACGAGCTGCAGCAGCAGCTTAGTGAACTGCAGCAGCAGAATGAGACGCTGCAGCAGGATCTGACGGCGTATATGGGGAAGGACGGTACGCTTAAGTCTGTGGAAAGCCTGATGAAAGCGGCGGGCGCATATCTCACGAATCCTGAGGACGTCACGACGGTGGCGGATTATCTGACGGAGATCGAGGAGGAGCGGGCGCAGGAGGAGGAACACGAAAGTACGGAGGCTTTTGACACGCTCTACAATACGCTTTTGGCGCTGATTGGGCCGCAGATTGCGGAGTCCTATGACGAGGACGGCCACGCTGCGTTCTGGGCGGGCAATTACGCGGATGCCATCCCGAATCTGGAGAAGGCGTTCCAGTATGACGCCACCAACGGACAGGCGCTCTTTGATCTGGCGAACTCCTATTACCGTATGGGTGAAGAGGCAAAAGCAGGGGAAATCTACCGACAGGTGATCGAGCTGTTCCCCAATACGGAGAAGGCTGATAAGTCGAAGGCTACGCTGGCGCAGATAGAGGGCGCGGAGGAATAAATTTCGTTATTTAAATTTCCAGTGGAGGAGGTGAGAGAATGCCCGGAAATGAGAAGGAGTTTAACGGCAATCTTTTCGACCAGCTTACGATTCTGGATGATATTGAGGAGGTTGCGGAGCAGGAAAACGCAACAAAGACTTTGGCGATGATTGCAAAAAAACGGGGGCAGATCATGCGCAAACTATATCAGAATCCCCCGATGCCGAAAGACGGATAATTTGATACTGCGATAAAGAAAAATAGAGAAAAGACACGAAAGAGAATGTGATGGAAACATCATGTTCTTTTTTTGTTTGTAAAAAGCGCAGACGCTCTCTAAGGGGCTCCTTAAGAATAGATTGTTTCGTCTTAGGCTTGTGGCAAGTCAAAGAATAGGATGTTTGTGAATCAATGGAGAAGGAGGGTTTACATAATATGGATGAAGACTATAAAGTGATTGACAATTATCTAATGATAAGGATGCCGGCGGAGATTGACCACCATCAATCGGTTGACATAAGTAAAAGGGCAGACAGGTATATCGTCTCGAAGCAGGTGGGAAATGTGGTGTTTGATTTTGAGAGGACAACCTTTATGGACAGCTCGGGGGTGGGAATCATTCTGGGACGCTATCGGAAGATTTCCTGTTTCGGGGGGAAGGTGTACGCAGTGAATGCGGACAGCAGGATCAGGCGGCTTCTTCTTTTGTCCGGGCTTGAAAACATTGTGGAGATCATGGAGTGGAGAGGGGAAGAAAAGAATGATTGAAATTAAAGAGAAGAAGGATTACAGGCTGGTGACCAACGAGATGCGCTTGGAGTTTGCGGCGGTATCGGACAATGAGGCTTTTGCGAGAATGGCGGTGGCGGCGTTTATCGCCCCCTTAAATCCCACGCTGGAGGAGCTTTCCGATGTGAAGACTGCAGTTTCCGAGGCGGTGACCAACGCGATTATCCACGGTTACGCAAACAAGGGGCGCGTGACGGACAGGGTGCAGATGAACTGTGAGCTTCAGGGAAGTATTCTGGAGGTGGAAATCGTTGACCGGGGTGTGGGAATGGAGGATGTGGACCGCGCCATGGAGCCGCTTTTTACCACCAGACCGGAGTGGGAGCGCTCCGGCATGGGTTTTGCCTTTATGGAAGCCTTTATGGATGAGCTGGAAGTTTTTTCGGAGCCGGATCTCGGAACTACCGTGCGCATGTATAAAAAGATCGGACTTGGCGGCTGGATCGTCAGTGAGGAGTAGCCATGGAGGAAACTGCCGTATTAATCCAACGATCACAGGCAGGAGATAAAGCGGCGAGAGAGGTACTGATAGAGGAAAATCTGGGACTAGTGCGGCATATAGTCAAGCGTTTTATAGGAAGAGGGTATGACGCGGAGGATCTGTTTCAGATCGGCTGCATCGGTCTGATTAAGGCGATCGACAAGTTTGACTTAAATTTCGGGGTGCGTTTTTCCACCTATGCGGTGCCGATGATTCAGGGGGAGATTAAGCGGTTCCTGCGGGATGACGGCATGGTGAAGGTGAGCCGCACGCTGAAAGAAAACGGCTGGAAGATCAAGCAGGCGGCGGAGCGTCTGTCCCAGCTTTACGGCAGGGACGCAACCCTGCAGGAGCTTTCCGCGGAGACGGAGCTTTCGGTAGAAGATATCGTGCTGGCACTCGATGCCAACGTGGAGGTGGAGTCCATCTACAAGTCCGTCTATCAGTCTGACGGAAACGAGATTTACCTCGTAGATCAGGTGGTGGGAGACGGCTCCGGGTGTACCGCAGGGCTGAACCGGGCGAGCGAGGACTCGGAGAAGGAAAAAATATTGAACCATATGCTTTTGGAGCAGCTCATGGGAACGCTCTCGGAGACGGAAAGGCAGCTCATCCAAATGCGTTACTTTCAGGACAAGACACAGGTGGAGGTGGCGAAGAGCCTGGGGATCAGCCAGGTGCAGGTCAGTCGGATGGAGAAGAGAATTTTGCTGCGGCTTAGGAGAGAGGTGGGGTGAAGGGGAGAAAAGGGGGTTAAGGGGGTAAACTTTGTAAAAATATTAAAAGTTGCCCCCTTAACGCGCAAATAGGAACCTTCATTCTGCAAAACAGGAAAGAGTTAACGAGTCTCCGACAAAAGAAACGATATCTTCATGGCATTCGCTGACCAGCCAGTCAAATTTTTTGGAAACGATATAAAAATCATTGAGACCGTTTATTTCACTGAGGATGCAGATGAGTTCCGGTATGTGCATCTCATAAACCCAATATTTTGGTTCATAGTTTTTACGGTCTTCAAACAGCACATATACGGGCTGTTTGTTTTCGGGTACTATATTGGGTAATTTTGTGAACCACAGTCTGTTTTCTGCTATATTTTTAGTCTGGCATGTCAGCTTTTTGTTAAAACCGTCCCCTATATTGGACCAATGTAATGATTTCCCGTGGGAGACAAATATTTGTTCCACTTTTTTTATGATTGAGCGATAGGATGTTTTGGAACATTCAAAACAGCGGGAACGGTCTATGGGAATATCCTTGATTATTCTTTCTATTTCATTCCGTATATACATATGACACCTTGGGCAGCCTCTGCGTCGATCGTAGTTTATCACTGTCAGTAACACCGAAATCATAGCATATAACTTGGTGGAGGGCAATGATGTGCCAAAGCATTTTCATTTTATGGTGGTTCAAAGTAGTGGAACAGGCTTTACACTTTCCGTCAAAACAGCGATAATAAAATGGTAGCGATTAAGCTATATTTTTTGATATATGAGGTATACTGTATGGACAATAGTCAGATGGTAACTTTCATGCTAAAGGAAAAAGGTGCTTATCCAGAAATAGATGTCATGACGAAAGAAGGCTTGTGCTTGCGTATGCAGGATAATCAACTGCTTTTGCAGGGGACGCCGACGGATCTGATTGATCTGGCGGATTTATTGGTGGCGCTTGCAACGGCAGAGAAAGCAGAGGGGCAGCATTGGCATATTGATGATTTAACTTTAATGGATGAGGAGTCGGAGATTCCGGAATTGGTTCTTTTGAGAAAATAGTTTTTCGCCAGCAGGGAAGCGAATTCCGCATTGAAAACCGCCCAAAGATATGGTACAGTGGGTTGTGTGAGAGAAATTTCCAATTCCCACACATGGCGAAGGTGTCAGCAGAGGAAGAAGAGGATAAAACGATGGAACAGTACAAACAGGAATTTATCGGCTTTATGGTGGACAGTCAGGTATTAAAGTTTGGAGATTTTACGTTAAAGAGCGGCAGAAAATCCCCGTTTTTTATGAACGCGGGCGCCTATGTGACCGGCGTGCAGCTAAAAAAGCTGGGTGAATATTACGCGAAAGCGATTCATGACAATTACGGACTGGATTTCGACGTGCTGTTTGGCCCCGCCTACAAGGGAATCCCGCTTACGGTGGCCACGACCATGGCGATCAGCGAGCTTTACGGGAAGGAGATCCGTTACTGTTCCAACAGGAAAGAAGTGAAGGATCACGGCGACACGGGAATCCTGCTCGGCTCTAAGCTGAAGGACGGCGATCATGTGGTCATCATAGAGGATGTGACGACTTCCGGGAAATCCATTGAGGAGACATTCCCCATTATCAAGGCGCAGGCGGATGTTACGGTCAAGGGGTTGATGGTATCCTTAAACCGGATGGAGAAGGGCCTTTCGAGCGACAAGAGTGCACTCGACGAGATCAAGGAGAAGTACGGTTTCGAGACGGGAGCCATCGTCACCATGGAGGAAGTGGTGGAGTGCCTATACAATAAGCCGATAGACGGTACGGTCTACATTGATGATGAGATCAAGGGGCGGATCGACGCCTACTATGAAACTTACGGGGCGAAGTGATGTCTTTAAAAGGGGCGTCGGCAATTTTCCGGTAAAAGGGAGGTGAAGTAATGCCAAACACAGCAGAAACGATTGAAAAGTTAGCCAGGCAGCTCGAAAGACAACGTGTGCTGACAGATTTAAAAGAATGTAAAACTTTGGAAGACTTTCAGAAGCTTACGGAAAAATATGAGTCACTTTGTAAAAGCGATTTGGAATAGCTTATTTAGAAAGGAATGGATATAACTATGGAAGAGAGAACCTATAAGATCATGGGCGGATCAGGCGCCTTAAATCTCGCGTTCGGCGTGGTGATCATGGTGGTAGGCATAGCCGGGGGCGTACTTCTGGTAATCAGCGGCGCGAAACTACTGGCGGGAAGAAACAAAATTTTATTTTAATAAAGAGGGAGGGCGTTTTCGGCGGGACGAGGATGCCCTCTCTTACGCGAATAGGCGGAGGGTTTCGGCCTGTTCGCGCAGGCGGAAGCAGACTCAGAAAGCGGGAGGACGGGCAGCGGTGAAAAAGGATTTCATGTTTACCAATAAGGAGCACACACAGAAGGGAATCATGGCTACGATTCTCGGTATGATCTCTCTGGCATCATTGGTTTACATTATTTTGGACAGCTACGCAAAAGCGGGTGAGGTTCCCTTACAGTACGGGGCGGTGGCGTTTCTTACGATGATTTTTGCCTTTGTGGGCATTGTGCTGGGCGTCCTTTCCAAATCCGAGAGGGATAAGTTTTATTTTTTCAGTTATCTGGGTATCGTATTAAATGTGTTGGTGCTGGCGGCGCTCAGCGTGATTTTGTATGCGGGGGCGTATGCATGACGGTTAGTATGGAAAGTATGCGCTGGCATTGTTATTTGAGGATCGGGAAGGGAGATCGAAATGAGAGAGGAAGAATTAATAGCGGAGCGTTATGAACTTGCGCTTGCCCGGATTAAAGAAATACCGAATGAGTCAATCTGTGGAGAGGGTTACCGGGATTATTTTAAGCAGATGGCTGACTTCGTGTTAATGATGGATCGGACTTACGCGCTGGTGGAGAGTGGGGCCCTCAGGCAGATGGGGTTGGAGGAGCTGAAAGTGCACAATCATGCGCTCTATGCGGATATTCTGCCGGCACATTACGGGGAAAGCTATGCAAATCCGGACTACGCGGTGAACCGACTGGGAGAGTCAATCGGGGAATGTCTGTCCTTTTTGTATGCAGAGCTTCGCGGCATGATTCCGGCGGCTTATGAGACAAATCCTGTTTCTATGACGATGCGGGTGGAGCTTTTGCTGGAGGTTTACCAGCTCTTTGTCTGTGCGGCCGAAGACAGGAAAGAGCCGGATGCGGAGGAACTGCGGCAGATTCTTTACTGGTATGTGAGCGATTATTATGAGGCGGCGTTTGAAGAAAAGAGTCTGACGCTTCTGGATGCAAATCGGGATTTCGCCCGCCGTATCATTATGGAGAGCGATCTGTCGGATCTGCGCTATCTCTACTGGTTCGGGGAGTATATCACGGAGAACGAGCTGAGAACGGCGGCGCATTTGCATGAAATGCCTTCGGAAAAAATTAAGCTGATGGCGGACACGTACACGGAGGGTTACCGCATCGGCTTTGAGGTGACCAACAAGGATATTTCTATAAAAGATATTGTGACGATCCGCTATTTCTTAGGCTTTGAACAGGTGATCAGACAGGCGGTTCTGAATTTTGACCAGATTGGTCTACAATCGACCTTTTGCCGGGCGGGCGCCGATATCTTTCAGGGCAGGAGCGTGAACAAGAATGGCTACTGCGGCGCCAATCCCAACAAGCAGTACGATTACGACCATAAGGAAGATATGGCGCTTTTTCTGGATGCCGCGCTGGCGGAGAGAAAGGTCGAGGCTGTGCGCAATGTGTTCGAGCGGCACAAGGAGCTGGCGGCCCTTTACGGCGGCCCGGCGGTGGTGGAGAGCTTCGGGGAGGAGCCCTTCGTGCCGGAGAATAAGGAGACCGCCTGCCGTTTCAGTGAAAAGCAGCAGAAACTTTCGGTTTCCAACGCGGGAAAGATAGCCGATATACAGAACGAGTATATCAAGGGCGAGGAGCACAGCTTTACGATCATCGCCTTTCCCGTGCCAGGGATCGGAGAGCGGTATGAGGAAATCTTTGACGATGTGGTGCGCATCAATACGCTGGACTACATGCTCTACCGGGATATCCAGCAGAAGATCATAGATGTGCTGGACAAGGGATCGACCGTATTGGTCAATGGTATGAACGGGAATGAGACGGACATTAGGGTGCAGCTTCACAAGCTGGATGATCCGGAAACCCAGACCAATTTCGAAAACTGCGTGGCGGATGTCAATATCCCTGTGGGCGAGGTATTCACTTCGCCAAAGCTTGCGGGCACGGAGGGGCTTCTGCATGTGCCGCGGGTGTTCTTAAATGAGCTGGAATACCGGGATCTGCGGCTGCATTTTCAGGACGGCTTTGTGACGGATTACGGCTGCGGTAACTTTGCGGGAGAGGAGGAAAACCGCAAGTATATCAGGGATAACGTGTTCCACCATCATGAGCGTCTGCCTCTGGGTGAGTTTGCCATCGGCACGAACACGACGGCGTTCTCTGTCGCGAGAAAATATGGAATTGAGGACAAACTGCCGATTCTGATTGCGGAGAAGACCGGGCCGCACTTTGCGCTTGGGGACACCTGCTATTCCCATGAGGAGGAAGTGAAGAGTTACAATCCGGACGGCAAGGAGATTGTGGCGAAGGAGAACGAGGTGTCAGTTTTACGTGACACGGATGTCAGCAAGGCGTATTTCCAGTGCCACACGGACATTACGATCCCTTATGACGAGCTGGGAGAGCTTTCCGTGTTGACCGAATCGGGAGAGAAATTTGTGATTATCCAAGACGGTCAATTTGTGCTGCCGGGCTGTGAGGAGCTGAACCGGGCGCTGGTGTAGCAAAGCGAAAAGTACTTCGAAAGACGTTTCGTCATAGGACAGGAGCGCAAAGTCAGCAAGTTGACTTGGAAGTACTGAGTTTCGCGTAAAAGAATGCCTGAAAAGTGGCATTCTCCGCACGATTATGTATTGGTTGGACTATAAATATGGGTTGCGTAATCGGGGGAAATCTAGTACACTGTAGAGTAAGAAACTTTGTTTTGATACAAGATGTTGTGGTTGAGGAGGTAATTGCGGATGGCACAGGTAGGCATCGTGATGGGCAGCGATTCAGATATGCCCGTTATGGCGAAGGCGGCGGATATTTTGGAGGAGCTCGGCATTTCCTATGAGATGACAATTATTTCCGCCCACAGGGAGCCGGACGTGTTCTTTGAATATGCGAAGGGCGCGGAGGCGAAGGGTTTTAAGGTGATTATCGCGGGAGCCGGGAAGGCGGCTCATCTGCCGGGCATGTGCGCGGCGATTTTTCCCATGCCGGTGATCGGCGTGCCCATGAAGACTTCCGATCTGGGCGGGGTGGATTCCCTCTATTCCATTGTGCAGATGCCCTCGGGCATTCCGGTGGCCACGGTGGCCATAAACGGCGGACAGAACGCGGGTATTCTGGCGGCGAAGATTCTGGCTGTCTCGGATGCGGCGCTTTTGGAGCGGTTGAAGAAATATGCGGAGAGACTGAAGGAGAGCGTGCAGGAGAAGGACGCGAAGTTGAAGGAAGTCGGGTATAAAACATATTTGAAGGCATAAAAAGGAGGACAGATTGAAAAATAAGTCTGATGACCTTATTTTTCAATCGCGAGTTTGTGTCGGGGCCACAAACTCGGAATCGCAGAGCAGAATTTGAGATTCTGCTCGCGCGTCTTCGCAAGAATGCTCCGATGTGGAGGTAAGTATGGACTACAAGACAGCGGGCGTGGATATCGAGGCGGGTTACCGCTCGGTGGAGCTGATGAAGCAGTATGTGAAGGGGACGATGAGGCCGGAGGTGTTAGGCGGGATCGGCGGTTTCTCCGGTGCATTTTCCCTGGAAAAGATTAAGGGTATGGAGAAGCCTGTGCTTTTGTCGGGCACGGACGGCGTTGGCACAAAGATACAGCTCGCCTATCTGATGGACAAACACGATACGGTGGGAATTGACTGCGTGGCGATGTGCGTCAACGACGTGGTGTGCGCGGGCGCGGAGCCGCTGTTTTTCTTAGATTACATAGCCTGCGGCAAAAATTATCCCGAGAAGATCGCGGCCATCGTGAAAGGCGTGGCGGAGGGCTGTAAGCAGGCGGGTGCGGCTTTGGTCGGCGGCGAGACGGCGGAGCATCCGGGATTGATGCCGGAGGACGAGTACGACCTTGCCGGTTTCGCGGTGGGCGTAGCTGAGGAGAGGGATCTGATCACGGGGGCGGACGTGAAGCCCGGGGACGTGCTGATCGGCATTGCATCCTCAGGAGTGCACAGCAACGGCTTTTCCCTGATCAGAAAAGTATTCAATGTGAATCGGGAAACGCTCTCCGTATATTATGACGAGCTTGGCGCAACGCTCGGCGAGACATTGCTGACCCCCACCAGGATTTATGTGAAAGCGCTTCAGGAAGTAAAGCGGGCGGGCATCATCGTCAAGGGCTGCAGCCATATCACGGGCGGCGGCTTTTATGAGAACATACCGAGAATGCTGCCGGAGGGCGTCGGGGCAAAGGTAAAGAAAGGCAGCTTTGAGATACCGCCTATTTTTGCACTGATGCAAAAGACCGGCAGTCTGGAAGAAAAGATGATGTACAATACTTACAACATGGGACTCGGTATGGTGCTGGCGGTGGATGCCGCGGATGCAGACCGTACCGTTGCCGCGCTTGCAAAAGCCGGCGAGAAGGCATGGGCCGTGGGAGAAGTGGCAGCAGGCGCGCATGAGGCGGTCATCGTGTAAATACTCGATAAGTTTACATAATACAAAACGGCGCAGCATTGTTCCTTTATGAATGGGTGTTTGCTGTTGAAATATTGAAATACCTCGCGGCAGTCGTCAAGGTCAGGAAAGTGCGGCTTTGGGGCATTGTCCGCGGGAATAGAAGGGGACTGGGGAGTTCTGACGGGAGGAGTAAGATGCTTAGAGTAGTGGTGTGCGTGTCGGGAGGCGGCACAAATTTGCAGGCGATTATTGACGGCATTGCACAGGGAGCCATTTTTAACACGGAAATTGTCCGGGTGGTGTGCAACAATCCGGGAGCCGGGGCTCTGGAGAGGGCGGGAAAGGCGGGGATTGAGAGCGTGTGCGTGTCCCCGAAGGATTACGAAAACAGGGAACAGTTCGAGGAGGCCCTGATTCGCTCGGTGGAGGAGGCCAAACCTGATTTGATTGTGCTGGCGGGCTTTATGGTGAAGGTGCCCACAGCGCTGATCAGGAAGTATGAAAATAGAATAATCAATATACACCCGTCCCTGATTCCGGCCTTTTGCGGAACGGGTTATTACGGACTGCGGGTGCATGAGGCGGCGCTTGCGCGCGGCGTGAAAATAACGGGCGCGACGGTCCATTTTGTGGATGAGGGGATGGATACCGGCCCTATTATCATGCAGAAATCGGTGGAAGTGCATGAGGACGATACGCCTGAAACACTGCAGAGGCGGGTGATGGAGAACGCCGAGTGGGTGATTCTGCCATGGTGTATCAATCTGATTGCATCGGGACAGGTGAAGGTGGAGAACGGTAAGGTTACGGTCACAGAGTGATAACGCGAAATGTACTTCTAAAGACGTTCCGCCATAGGACGGGAACGCAAAGTCGGTAAGCTGACTTGAAAATACTAAGTTTCGCGTGGGAGAATGTCGGAAAGCGGCATTCTCCGTACAGAATTTTGGAGGAAGAGGGTATTATGAAGGTTTTGATTGTAGGAAGCGGCGGCAGGGAACATGCGATTGCGGCGGCGGTGTCAAAGAGCCCGAGGGCGGACAAAATATATTGTGCGCCCGGCAATGCGGGAATCGGCCAGATCGCGGAGTGCGTGCCCATCGGCGCGATGGAGTTTGATAAGCTGACGGCCTTTGCGAAGGAGAATGCCATCGACCTGACCATTGTGGGCATGGACGACCCGCTGGTGGGCGGTCTTGTGGACGCGATGGAGGCGGAGGGCCTCAGGGTGTTCGGGCCTCGGAAAAATGCAGCGATTCTGGAGGGCAGCAAGGCATTTTCCAAAGATCTGATGAAAAAGTACAATATTCCCACGGCGGCCTACGAGAACTTTGACGACCCGCAGAAGGCGCTTGCCTATCTGGAGACCGCGAAGATGCCGGTGGTGCTGAAGGCGGACGGCCTTGCGCTGGGCAAGGGCGTGCTGATTTGCAAGACGCTCGACGAGGCGAAGGAAGGCGTGCGCACCATTATGGAGGACAAGAAATTCGGTGCGGCGGGCAACCGCATGGTGATCGAAGAGTTTATGACGGGCCGGGAGGTTTCCGTGCTCTCCTTCGTGGACGGGAAGACGATCAGGATTATGTCCTCCGCGCAGGATCACAAGCGGGCGCTGGACGGCGATCAGGGACTCAATACCGGCGGCATGGGCACGTTTTCGCCCAGCCCCTTCTATACGGACGAGGTGGATGCATTCTGCCACAGGCGTATTTATCAGGCAACGGTGGACGCGATGGCGGCGGAGGGCAGGCCTTTCAAGGGCGTGATCTTCTTCGGGCTGATGCTGACGGAGGACGGACCGAAGGTGCTTGAGTACAATGCCCGCTTCGGTGATCCCGAGGCGCAGGTGGTGCTGCCCCGCATGAAAAATGACATGATTGACGTGGCGGAGGCTTGTATCGACGGGACGCTTGACCGGATTGACCTCTCCTTTGAGGACAATGCGGCGGTCTGTGTGGTGCTGGCTTCGGAAGGATATCCCGTCTCCTATGAGAAGGGCTTTGAGATTACGGGGCTGGAAAACTTTGATGATAAGGACGGGTACTACTGCTTCCACGCGGGGACGGCGCTGAAGAACGGTAAGATCGTCACAAACGGCGGCAGGGTGCTCGGTGTCACGGCAAAGGGCGCGACCTTGAAAGAGGCCAGGGCGAACGCCTATGCGGCCACGGAGTGGGTGCATTTCGACCGTCAGTATATGCGGCGCGATATCGGCAAGGCGATCGACGAGGCTTAAGCGCCGCTTAGGGAATTGTGGAAGTGGAATTAGACAGTAAAGATGCGTAAAAGGGAGTGAAATTATGGGCAGGGAAGAAAGAATTGAAATGCTCAGGAAAGAATTTACCGAGATCAACACGTATAACAGACCCACCTACTGTTCCGAGTGCGGCGGTGTTATGGTCTTTAAGGGTCTGGGGGAATACCGGTGCGAGAAGTGCGGCTTTTTGGATTATGACGACTACGGGAAGGCGCGCAATTACGTGGAGAAGCATATAGGAGCCAATGCGGCGGAGGTCGCCAAGGCTACCGGGGTATCGCAAAAATCCATAAGGGATATGCTCAAGGAGGGGAAACTTGAGATCGCGAAGGATTCTGTTATATTCTTGAAATGTGAGATTTGCGGTGCGAAGATCAGCAGCGGCAAATACTGCCCCAAGTGCGAGATGAACTACCACCATGATCTGGAGGAGATGGCGAGAAAAGCAAGACACAGCGGCGATACGTTCGGCTACAGCACCGAGCGTCGCAGGGGAGAGGAAGGCGCCAAGCGGTTTAAGAGGGAGTAATATACCTTCGCGGTGCAGTCACGACTTTGGCCCGATGATCGCGGGATTAAATGCTTCGGCATAAGGAAACAGAAGAAAAGCGCAGGAATGGAGAATGGAATGAGAATACGAAAGAGCGAGCAGGCAGGATGGGGACGAAGACATGCGTGGAAGGCGGCGGCTGTTTTTGGAGCGGCAGTTCTCCTTGCGTGGAGTCATCCGATGGTGAGTCTGGCGGAAGCTACAGGTACTGTGCTGCCCAATTCAGTCAATATCAGGAAACAGCCCGATCAGGAGAGCGAGGTGATCGGCAGCTCCACTGTCGGTAAGGAGATCAGCATCCGGGGCAAGGTGGACGTCTCGGGGATTACCTGGTATCAGGTGTATATAGACGCGAACAACATGGGGTATGTCCGCGCGGACATGATAGAGAAAAAAGGGGATGGGGACATTCCCACGGTCACTCTGGCATCGGAAAGCCAGCAGTCACAGGCATCGGAAGGCGGGGAGACGGATTCGCAGGAATCGGCAGCGTCCGGCAGCTCCGGCGGCGGCGCGCAGGTGGATGCGCAGGAGGCGATGGATCTCCAGTATGCCAGCACCAAGGTGCAGGCGAAGGTGCGTCCCGATCCTTCCACATCGAACAATCCGGTGGATTCCCTGACGCCAGGCACGCAGGTCGTGGTGAGCGGAAAATCCGAGGGGAGCGACAGCAAGACCTGGTATTACGTAACTTTTACCGCGTCAAACGGCTCGGAGAAAACAGGCTATATCCGTTCGGATCTGTTGGAATTGGGTGAGATGCTGCCCGTGGAGGAGGCACCGGAGGAAGCGCCGGAAGAGGCGCCGGAGGAAGAACCGGCGGCCGCACCGAGAAACGACTATGAGCTGAAAATCGAAACCACTTCCGACGGGGAGGAGGCATGGTATATTTATGACAACGTGACAGGACAGAAGCAGAAGCTTGTGCCCCTTCTGGAATCTTCTTATTCTCAGACGCTCGATGACGGGGATGACACGAAGTCCATCGTAAAGCAGAGGATTGTGATTGTTGTGCTTGCCGTGCTTCTGGCGATTTTTGTGCTTGTAACGGTTTTCATGGCCTTTAAGCTGCGAGATGCATACTATGAGGATTATGAAGATGAGGATGATGAGGAGGACGCAGAAGAGCGCCCGTCCGTGAGAAGGGCGGCGGAGAGAGAAACGGGCCGCAGAGCAGCCTCGGAGAGAGAAAGGGAGACGGGCCGCAGGGCAGCGGCGGACGAAGACCGCAGACCGCGCAGAAGAGAAGATGCGGGAGAAGGCGCGGACAGGCAGGAACGCAGAAAGAGAGAGCGGGAAGTGACTTACAGGGAGGAGCCGGATGCGGAGGAGGCCGTCAGACCGGCAAGAGCGCGCAAGGCCAAGAATTTCCTTCTGGATGACGACGAGTTTGAATTTGAGTTTTTAAATATGGACGATAAGGATCTGAGATAACTATGTTTATTGAGATAGATTTTAACAGCGATCAGGCGATTTATATGCAGCTCAGGGATCAGATCATTATGGGGATCGCTTCTTCTCAGTTTCAGGAGGGAGATATGCTTCCTTCCGTCAGACAGCTTGCGGATACCATCGGCATCAATATGCATACGGTCAACAAAGCCTACACGGTTTTGAAGCAGGAGGGTTATGTGAAGGTGGATCGCAGACGGGGCGTGATGGTAGCCGTGGATATTGACAGAATGCGGGCCATCGAGGAGATCAGGGAGGATCTGATGGTCACCTTGGCAAAGGCAAGCTGCAAGAATATTTCCGGAGAAGAAGTGCATGCTCTTATAGACGAGATTTATGAGGAATATGGGAAAGGAATGAGAGAGTAAATGCAACCACAATTTACGGATAAGGCGAAGGCGGCTCTGATTTTAGCGGAGAGGGCAGCCAGAAGCTTACGGCAGAGTTATGTGGGAAGCGAGCATATCCTGTTAGGACTTTTGCGGGAGAATACGGGCGTTGCGGCGACTGTGCTTCTGAACAACGGCGTGGACGTGGTAAAGCTGAAAGAGATGATAAAGGATCTGATTGTGCCGGAGACCTCCGTGCTGATTGCGGAGCGTGACGGGTATTCCCCGCGCGCGCAGGCGATTCTGGAGGAGGCGCACAGACAGGCGGAGAGGTTCCGAAGCGACAAGACAGGGACGGAGCACCTCCTTCTGGCGCTTTTAAAAGAGGGGGAAAATGTAGCGGTCAGGTTGTTGAATACCATGGGCATTTCGGTGCAGAAGCTCTATGTGGATGTGCTGGTAGCCATGGGAGAGGACGGCGCGCTCTACAAAGAAGATCTGGGAAGAAAACAGAATAAGAAAAAGGGGAACACCTCCACCCTTGACCATTACAGCAGGGATCTGACGGCGCTCGCCAGAGAGGGGAAGCTTGACCCGGTGATTGGCAGGGAGGAGGAGATCACCCGCGTGGTGCAGATTCTCTCCCGCCGCACGAAGAACAATCCCTGTCTGGTGGGGGAGCCGGGTGTCGGGAAGACTGCGGTTGTGGAAGGGCTTGCGGCAAGAATCGTGACCGGCGACGTGCCCTTTACGGTGCAGAATAAGAGGCTTCTGACGCTGGATCTCTCGGGTATGGTGGCGGGGAGTAAGTACCGCGGCGAGTTTGAGGAGCGGATCAAAAAAGTCATTAAGGAAGTGATCGAGGACGGCAACATTATTCTGTTTCTGGATGAGATGCACACCATTATCGGCGCGGGCGGCGCGGAGGGCGCGATCGACGCTTCGAATATTTTGAAACCTTCCCTTGCAAGGGGAGAAATTCAGCTGATCGGCGCGACCACCATTGCGGAGTACCGCAAGTATGTGGAGAAGGACGCAGCGCTGGAGCGGCGGTTTCATCCTGTGACGGTGGAGGAGCCGACGCTGGAGGAGACCGAGAACATTCTGCGGGGCATCGCGCACAAGTACGAGGAGCACCACAGGGTTACCATCACGCCGGAGGCGATCAGCGCGGCGGTGGCGCTGTCGGCTCGCTACATCAATGACAGAAATCTGCCGGATAAGGCGATCGACCTGATCGACGAGGCTTCGGCGGCAGTGCGGCTGCATGTGACAAAACAGCCCGATAAGCTGCAGGAGCTGTCGGAGGAGATAGACAAGATCGATTTGCAGATTGAGCGGTCGATCCGCATGGAAGCCTTTACGCAGGCGGCCGAGCTGAAAAAGAAACAGGAGAGCTGTATCAAGAAATATGAGCGCATGGTGAAGCGGCTGGAACAGGAGGACTTAAACCGCGCTTATGTGGTGGGCGAGAACGAGATTGCGGAAGTGGTGGCGCTCTGGACCAAAATCCCTGTGAAGAAGCTGGCGGAGAAGGAGAGCGAGCGATTGCTGAAACTGGAATCCATTCTCCACAAGCGCGTGATCGGCCAGGAGGAGGCGGTCGTGGCGGTGGCGAAGGCCATGCGGCGCGGCAGAGTGGGATTACAGGATCCGAATCGACCGATTGGGTCATTCTTGTTTCTGGGACCTACGGGCGTGGGAAAGACCGAGCTTTCCAAGGCGCTTGCGGAAGCCATGTTCGGTTCGGAAAATGCATTGATCCGCGTGGATATGTCGGAGTACATGGAAGGACATTCGGTCTCCAAGATGATCGGTTCTCCGCCGGGCTATGTGGGTTTCGAGGAGGGCGGACAGCTCTCCGAGAAGGTTCGCAGGAATCCTTATTCTGTGGTACTCTTTGACGAGATAGAGAAGGCGCACCCGGATGTGTTCAACGTACTGCTGCAGGTGCTGGACGACGGGCACATCACCGACTCCAAGGGGCGGAAGGTGAGCTTTAAGAATACCATTCTGATTATGACTTCAAATGCCGGGGCGCAGCGCATCATCGATCCGAAAAATTTGGGATTCGGCGCGGCGGAGACGGAAAAACAGAGTTATGATAAGATGAAGGGGAATGTCATGGAGGAAGTGAAGCGCCTCTTCAAGCCGGAGTTCATCAACAGAATCGACGAGATCATGGTGTTCCATCCGCTGAACAAGGAGGATATGAAAGCGATTGTCACACTGCTCTCAAAAACACTGTCAAAGCGGTGCAAGGAACAGATGGATATTGAGCTGACGGTCGGTTCCGCGGTGAAGGAATATCTGATCGAGAAGCATATGGATGTCAAGATGGGCGCAAGACCGATGAAGCGGGCGATTCAGTCAGAGATTGAGGACGCTTTGGCGGAGGAGATTCTGGCCGGAAAAGTGAAGAGCGGCGATAAGGTGTCTGTGGGACTGAAAAATAAGAAAATAACCTTCACGGTAAAACCCGTGCAGGTATGATGGAATAACGAAGGTAATTATTCAGTACAGGTCGAAGCATTTACTGACGAGACCGTATGAACATGATACAATATGCGAAATTCCATCGCTGAAGACGATTTAAGATGAATTTTGCATCGTAACTGTGAAGGTACTGAACAGCTACTAACAAAGAGACATTAGGAGGAAAAAGCGATGGCTGTAGTAGAGGAGTTATTGCGCGCGGAGAGTGACAGGACGATCAGCTTTGGAAATCACAAGCTGGCGGCAAAGGCAAAGCTGGAGGATTATGAGCACGGCGGTAATCTTTATAAGGTAAAGACCTTTAAAGAACTGACGAAGCTTGAGAAAAACGGCATGTTTGCCTATGAATCGGAGCCGGGAACCAGTGTGAACCGTTTCGAGGAGACGGAGAACGGCATTACTTTCACGGTGGAGGGCGACGAGGACGCGCAGATCACGGTAGGGCTGGAGGAAGACACGGTTTATAAGGTGTATGTGAACGGCGCAAACGTGGGAGAGATGAAGACGAACTTAAGCGGAAAGCTGAGCATCAGCGTGGAGCTTGCAAGTGTCGGCGCGGTGGAAGTGAAGATCGTCAAGTAGAGATGGTCGGTGCGGCTTTACTCGCGAAATCGTATAGGGCTGGATCGTGACGGGGTTTTGGCTGACATGAGTGTCATGTTTGGCCGGAACCCCCTGTTTCTATTATAGAAAGTTCTTTCCCATCCGACTGCGCATAGAAGGGAGAAAAGGAAATGGCGAAGGCAAAATCGACAGTATTTTTCTGTCAAAGCTGCGGTTATGAATCCGCCAAGTGGCTGGGACAGTGCCCCGGCTGTAAGGAGTGGAATACCATGGTGGAAGAGCCTGCCGTCGGGCGTGGAAACAGCGCGGGGCGGGGAAATGGCGCGGGCGGCAGTGGATCCGGAAGAAGGGCGGCGGAGCCGGTGAGCCTGAAACAAGTGGATCTTCGCGAAGGAGAGCGCATGACCACCCATATCGGGGAACTTGACAGGGTGCTCGGCGGCGGCATTGTGCCGGGATCCCTCTCTCTTGTGGGCGGAGATCCGGGTATCGGCAAGTCTACCCTGCTTTTGCAGGTGTGCAGGCATATGGCGGCGGACGGCCGCAAAATTCTCTATATATCCGGGGAGGAATCGCTGCAGCAGATCAAGATGCGGGCCAACCGGCTGGGGGAGTTTTCGGATCGGCTTCTCCTTCTGTGCGAGACGAATCTGGAAATTGTGGAGCAGACCATCCGCAAGCAGCTGCCTGCGGTGGCGGTGATCGACTCCATCCAGACCATGTACCGGGAGGAAATTTCCTCCGCGCCGGGCAGCGTATCCCAGGTGAGGGAGTCCACAAATGTGCTGATGCAGCTTGCCAAGGGGCTGGGCGTTTCCGTCTTGATTGTGGGCCATGTGACAAAGGAGGGAACCGTGGCGGGCCCCAGAGTGTTGGAGCATATGGTGGACACGGTGCTCTACTTTGAGGGGGACAGGCACGCTTCCTACCGTATTCTGCGGGGGGTAAAGAATCGGTTTGGTTCCACCAACGAGATCGGCGTATTCGAGATGAAGGAGGAAGGGCTTGTGGAGGTGGAGAACGCCTCCGAGTTTATGCTGAGCGGCAAGCCCGAAGGGGCCAGCGGCTCCGTGGTGTCCTGCTCCATGGAGGGAACCAGGCCGATTTTACTGGAAATTCAGGCGCTTGTGTGCCACAGCAATTTCGGCATACCGCGAAGGCAGGCAACGGGTATGGATTTTAACCGGTTAAATCTGCTGATGGCGGTTTTGGAGAAACGCCTGAACCTGCAGATGGCGGACTGCGACGCCTATGTGAATCTGGCGGGCGGTATGCGGATCGCGGAGCCGGCTATCGACCTGGGGGTTGCGATGGCGGCGGTCTCCAGCTTCAAGAACCGCGCCATAGACGATAAGACCATCGTTTTCGGGGAGATCGGCCTGAGCGGCGAGGTGCGGGGCGTCTCGCAGGCATCGCAGCGGGTGTCGGAGGCCGCAAAGCTGGGCTTTACCACCTGTATTCTGCCTGCGGTCAATGCGGGGCAGATCAGGACGAAAGAGGAAATTCGGATTATCGGCGTCAGGACGGTACGGGATGCTGTTGACTTGATTTAGAGCCGCTAATGTGGTACGATAACCTGTGTTTTGACTGTTCGGCGGAAAATGGCGTAAGATAGAGTAACAGTGAGAAGGATAAGCTCTGACAAAGGAGTCAGTATGGATAAGAGAAAGCGCGGCTTTCGGGGCAGCATACCTCTTCTGATTTTGGAAATCTGCGTTCTGGTTATCGCTGTCGGCGTGATGTATGTGGTGGTCACAATGACAAGCGAGGTAAATCACAAGGACATTGACGAGGAAAATATCCGCATAAATGAGGAGATCGTCAGAAAAAAGCTAACGGATGTGAAGCAGAGCGAGAAGAAAGAAGAGGTGAAGAAAAAGGGATACCGCAATATTGCGCTCTTCGGCGTGGATGCCAGGGACGGCGAGTTGGGGAGAGGCACCAGAAGCGACACGATTATGATTGCCAGCATCAATCAGGATACGCAGGAGATTAAACTGATTTCCGTGTTCCGTGATACGTACCTGAATCTTGGCAACGATTCCTACAACAAATGCAATACGGCCTATGCGCAGGGCGGGCCGGAGCAGGCGATCAATATGCTCAACGTGAATCTGGATCTGGATATCACAGACTATGTGACGATTGGTTTTTCGGGGCTGATCGACGCGGTGGATGCGCTTGGCGGCGTGGAGATGGAAGTGACGGAATCGGAGATTTCCCATTTGAACAATTATCAGCTCTGCATGGCGGAGGAGCTGGGCGTGGATTACATTCCGGTAGAACAGAGCGGCAGACAGCTTTTGAACGGAATGCAGGCAACGGCTTACTGTCGAATCCGCTACACAAAGGGCGATGATTTCAGAAGAGCGGAAAGGCAGCGGGAAGTGCTCAGGGCTATGATGGACAAGGCCGGCGGCGCGTCGGTCAGTACATTGACCGATATGGTTAATGCCGTTCTGCCGCAGGTGGAGACCTCTCTGGATGTGAATGAGATTTTGAGCGTGCTGGGAAGCGTGGCCGGTTACAATATGACGGAGAGTGACGGTTTTCCCTTTGAGGGAGGCAGAGCCGGGGCCAATGTGGGAAGCAAGGGAAGCTGTGTGGTTCCCGTGGATTTGGAGGAGAATGTGAGACAGCTTCACCAGATTTTATACCCGGAAGAAAGCTACAGCCCTTCGTCCCGGATCAGGCAGATCAATGAGGAGATTAAGACACAGACAAACGAGTATCTGCAATAACAGTGCAGCCGGGGCATAAGCAGGCGGATAAGAACGGAAACAGGTCATTATGAAAAAATTGCTTATTTATTTAAAGGATTATAAGAAGGAGACGGTTTTTGCGCCGCTCTTTAAAATGCTGGAAGCCACGTTTGAGCTGTTTGTGCCTCTGGTGATGGCGGCTATCATTGACCGGGGTATCGGGCAGGCGGATACGGGGTATGTGCTGAAAATGGGCGCCATTCTCGTGGCACTGGGACTGATCGGGCTGCTGTGCTCCATCACGGCGCAGTATTTTGCGGCCAAGGCGGCGGTGGGGTTTTCTACGGGTTTGAAACATGCGTTGTTTGACCATATCCAAAGTCTTTCCTTTACGGAAATAGACACGCTTGGCACATCCACCCTGATTACCCGCATGACTTCCGACGTGAATCAGGTGCAGAACGGCGTCAATATGGTGCTGCGTCTCTTCCTGCGCTCGCCCTTTATCGTGTTCGGCGCGATGATTATGGCTTTCACCATCGACGCCAAGGCAGCGATGATCTTTGTGGTGACGATACCGCTTCTTGCGGTGGTGGTTTTCGGGATTATGGCGCTCACCATGCCCATGTATAAGAAGGTACAGGCGGGGCTGGACGCGGTGCTTTCCGCGACGAGAGAAAATCTGACGGGAGCAAGGGTGATCCGCGCTTTTCACAAAGAGGAGGAAGAGATCGACAGATTTGAGGAGAAAAACGGATTTCTCACCCATCTGCAGCTCGTTGTGGGAAGAATATCGGCACTGACCAATCCGGTCACATATATTATCATCAATGCGGCGACCATCCTTCTGCTCTATACGGGCGCGGTTCGTGTGGACAACGGCAGCATTACGCAGGGCGAGGTGGTTGCGCTGGTCAATTACATGTCGCAGATTCTGGTGGAGCTGATTAAGCTGGCGAATCTGATTATCACGATCACCAAGGCACTGGCCTGCGCAAACCGCATTGAGGCGGTGTTTGAGGTGGAGTCGTCCATGGCGTGGGGAACTGCGGCAGCGAGAGAAGAGGCAACGGCGGAAGGCAAGAAATTGACCAGGATGGACAATACGATAGCAGGAAATATGCCGAGTTCTGAAATGGGTGCATTGGCAGGACAGGATTCGACTGACAGAATGAATCCGGCAGTGGGCGGTAAATTGGTAGATGGGGACGGCGTAACGACGGGGAGTGGCGCGGGTGCGGGTCTGGCTGTGGAGTTTGACCATGTCCATCTGACTTACGGAGGCGCGGGCGCAGAATCCCTGAGCGACATCCATATCCGGGTGCCGAAGGGACAGACGGTCGGTATCATAGGCGGCACGGGTTCGGGCAAGTCCTCTCTGGTCAATATGATACCGCGGTTTTATGACGCTACGGCCGGTACCGTGCGCGTGGACGGGCGGGACGTGAAAACCTACAATATGGAGGAGCTGCGGGAAAAGATCGGCATTGTGCTGCAGAAGGCGGTGCTTTTCCGGGGGACGATCCGGGACAATCTGCTGTGGGGGAATGGTTCCGCCACGGATGAGGAGCTGTGGGAGGCTCTGCGGCTCGCACAGGCAAAGGACTTTGTGGAGACGAAGGAAGGCCGTCTGGACGCGCCTGTGGCGCAGGAGGGACGCAATCTTTCCGGCGGACAGAGACAGCGGCTCACCATCGCAAGGGCGCTGGTGGCGAAGCCGGAGATATTGATTTTGGATGACAGCGCGTCGGCGTTGGACTACGCTACGGACGCGGCGCTGCGCAGGGCGCTTAAGGAGCTGCCCGGGGAGACCACGGTGTTTATCGTATCACAGCGGGCCTCCTCGATTCAGCACGCGGATCAGATCATCGTGCTGGAGGACGGCGAGATGGCCGGGTGCGGCACCCACGAGGAACTGCTGGCGGAATGCGAAGTGTACCAGGAGATATATTATTCGCAGTATGCGCAAAAGAATGCCGTGCAAAATTGAATATTCAGACTGCGATGGGAGCTTGCTCACATGAAGCAGGCTGGATGTTCAATTTTATAGGGCGGACGCCCGACATGAATAAATTGTCGAAGACAATTTATGAATGGCACGGCAAACTTGAAGCACGGCAAACTTGAAGCACGGTAAAATGGATAGAGGAGAACAGCATGGGACAGAAGGAGACATTTCGGCGGGTTTTGCATTACATTAAAAAATACTGGCTGTATCTGACGGCGTCCATCGTGATGGCGAGCGTGACGGTGGCGCTGACTTTGTACTTTCCCATATTGACCGGTAGAGTCATAGATTCGGTGATTGGACCGGGACAGGTGGATTTCGCGGGCGTGTTTGATATTTTGAAGCTGATGGCGGTGATCGCCGTGGCCACCGGGCTGGCACAGTGGATCATGAATGTGTGCAACAATAAGATGACCTACCGCATCGTGCAGGACATCCGAGACGAGGCGTTTCGGAGGATAGAGATTCTGCCGTTAAAATACATCGACGCGCATTCCTACGGCGAGGTGGTGAGCCGGGTGATTGCGGATGTGGATCAGTTTGCGGACGGCCTGCTCATGGGCTTTACGCAGTTTTTTACTGGCGTCATTACGATTTTGGGCACCTTGGGCTTTATGCTCAGTGTCAATGTCGCCGTCACGGGTGTCGTTGTTCTTGTGACACCATTGTCGTTTTTTGTCGCGGGCTTTATCGCGAAGAAAACATTCACTATGTTCCACTTGCAGTCGGAGACGAGGGGCGAGCAGACCGCGCTGATCGAGGAGATGGTCGGGAACCAGAAGGTGGTACAGGCCTTTTCTCATGAAGATGAAGCGCTGGATCAGTTTGACGAGATCAACGGCAGACTGCAGGATTGTTCCCTGCGCGCCATCTTTTTCTCTTCCCTGACCAATCCGTCCACCCGCTTCGTGAACAATCTGGTGTACGCGGGCGTGGCGGTTGTGGGTGCGGTATATGCCGTTCACGGCGGGATCAGCGTGGGACAGTTGTCCTGTTTTCTATCCTATGCGAACCAGTACACGAAGCCGTTTAACGAGATTTCCGGCGTGGTGACGGAGCTGCAGAACGCCCTGGCATGTGCGGCGCGGATTTTTGCTTTGATCGAGGAGGAACCTCAGACGCCGGAGCCTGCCGACGCGCAGACGCTTACAGACGTGGAGGGACGCGTGGAGCTCTCCCATGTGGACTTTTCCTATGTGCCGGATAAAAAGCTGATCACGAATTTCAATCTGGCGGTGAAGCCGGGACAGCGGGTAGCTATTGTGGGTCCTACGGGCTGCGGAAAGACAACGGTGATCAATCTGCTGATGCGGTTTTATGATGTGGACAGCGGAAAAATCTACGTGGACGGCGCGGATATCCGGGAAGTGACGAGAAGGAGCCTGCGGGAAAATTATGGCATGGTGCTGCAGGAGACATGGTTAAAGGCTGGGACGATCCGCGACAATATCGTGATGGGCAGGCCCGATGCCACGGAGGAGGAGGTCATCGCCGCGGCGAAAGCGTCCCATGCCCACAGCTTTATCAAGAGACTTTCCAAGGGGTATGACACGGTGATCGGGGAGGACGGCGGCAGCCTTTCCCAAGGGCAGAAGCAGCTTCTGTGTATTACAAGGGTGATGCTCTGTCTGCCGCCCATGCTGATTTTGGACGAGGCCACGTCCTCCATCGATACGCGCACGGAAATCCGGATCCAGAAGGCGTTTGCCACCATGATGCAGGGGAGAACCAGCTTTATTGTGGCCCACAGGCTCTCCACCATCAGGGAGGCGGACGTGATTCTTGTCATGAAGGACGGAAACATTATCGAGCAGGGAAATCACGAGACATTGCTTGAGAAGAAGGGATTTTACGCCGGACTCTACGAGAGTCAGTTCGCAGTATAGTTACAGTGACGTTCAGTTCAGGACTTTGCACTTGCTGCAAAGTCCGTAAGAATGTGTAAATTTAGCCAAGTGGGAATCTGCTCTCGCCGTAAGGCGACTTGGAATGGCAGATTCCATAACAGGAAAGCCGAAGGCTGAACTGTTATAGTAGGAGCCGTCTTTGTTGTAGTCCATGGATTCGGAGCGGATATCTTTGATTTGTCCGTTCTCCCAATCAAAAACCAGATATTGGTAAACCACGGCATGTCGCTCGAGATATGCCTCGTCGGTTAAAAAGGAGAGAAGCGCGTCTTCCTCAATGCCGTTATTTTCACAGAAGCTGTCAATTTCCACGGCGGTGCCGTCCACAAAAAAGGAGGGCAGGATCGTCGTAAGCGACTTGTCAAAAGGAATTTCTTCGGCGGGAAGGAATTGGTAGCTGCCTCCGTCCACGCTGGAGAGAATGTCGTAATCCCGGTAGGCGGCCAGAAAGGCATCGGGGCCGTCGCCGATTTTCACGCCGCGGATCGTCTGCGCCGTCTCCGCGTCCAGATCGTAGTCGGTGGCGGTCAGAAGAGGCTTTTCCTTGCCGCAGGCGGAGAGAGGGAGAGCGAGGGAAAACGTCAATATAAAGAGAGCAGCGGCTTTTTTCATGGGAATCCTCTTTCCGGAGCGTAGGGCTCCTGTGTTTACGGGCTTGTGCAAAAAGAAACCCGCGAGCATCGACTCACGGGTCATAATAACAGGGGCAGTAGGAATCGAACCCACATCGATGGTTTTGGAGACCACTGTTCTACCTTTGAACTATGCCCCTTTGGCATATGGCGGGTCTAAGAAAACCGCCGAAAATTATTATAGCATAGGAGCGGGGAGAGCGCAAGCCGGATTTTTTGAAATTCTCCCGAAATGATGATAAGCAACAGGTAAAACAAATATATTTTGAAAGACTAACTATTAAAAGTCAAGTCTAAAATGAAAGTTTTTTGAATGAATTG
>CAJUBE010000010.1 GCA_910584725.1 uncultured Lachnospiraceae bacterium
GCCATAGGACGGGACGCCAAGAAGCACTAAGTTTCACGCAGGAGAATGCCTGAAACACAGGCATTCTCCGTGTTATATTATGATATTATAGTTGAGAAAGGAAGGATGTAACATGACGAAGATTGATATTTTCTCGGGGTTTTTGGGGGCCGGGAAAACTACGCTGATCAGCAAGCTTTTAAAGGAAGCGCTGGCGGATACGAAGGTGGTGCTGATTGAGAATGAATTTGGTGAGATCGGCATAGACGGGGGCTTTCTGCAGGAGTCCGGCATTGAGATCAAGGAGATGAATTCCGGCTGTATCTGCTGCTCGCTGGTGGGAGATTTCGGCACGTCCTTAAAGGAGGTGTTAGATACCTATGCGCCGGAGCGCATTCTGATCGAGCCTTCGGGTGTGGGAAAACTTTCCGATGTTATGAAGGCGGTGCAGGACGCCATGACGGACAGGGATGTGCAGTTAAGCAGCGCGGTGGCTGTGGTGGACGCCTGCAAGTGTAAGATGTATATAAAGAATTTCGGGGAATTTTTTGTCAATCAGATCGAACATGCCGGGACCATTGTCCTTAGCAGGACGGATAAGTTGAGCGAGGAAAAGCTGTCTGCCTGTGTGGCCCTGATACGGGAGCACAATGCCAAGGCCACGATCATCACGACGCCATGGGATGCGCTTGAGGGAAAGGATATTCTGGAAACCATTGAGGGCGCCAAGGATTTGGAGGCGGAACTGATGCAGGAAGTGATGAGGATGCAGGAGGAGCACCACCATCACCACGATCATGGGCCGGACTGCACATGCGGTTGTCATGATCACGACCACGAGGGACATGAGCACCACCATGATCACGAAGGGCATGAGGAGCACGATCATGACCATGGGGGACATGAGCACCACCATGATCACGAAGGGCATGAGGAGCACGATCATGACCATGAAGGGCATGAGCATCACCATGACCATGAGGAGCACGATCACGACCATGAAGGGCATGAGCACCACCATGATCACGAGGGACATGACCATCATCATCACGCGGACGAGGTCTTTACAAGCTGGGGGCTTGAGACGCCTGCGGTTTACACGAAGGAGGAGATATCGCATATTCTGGCGGAGCTTGACAGGGAAGATGCGTGCGGTCTGGTGCTCCGCGCGAAGGGGATGGTTCCCGGCGCGGACGGCGGCTGGATTTATTTTGACTATGTGCCCGAGGAGAGCAATGTCAGGGACGGAAAACCCGGTGTGACGGGAAAGATCTGTGTGATCGGCTCCAAGCTGAAAGAGGAGAAGCTGGCAGAGCTGTTTGAGAAATAAATAACGAGTTATATTTATATGCAATGAGAAAGGGATGAAGGAAGAGTGAAACCGGTCTATATGATTAACGGCTTTTTGGAGAGCGGCAAAACGGAGTTTATCACCTACACGCTGGCGCAGCCTTATTTTCAGGTGCGGGGGAAAACGCTGCTCATCCTCTGTGAAGAGGGTGAAAACGAGTATGACCCTGCGCTTCTTCGGCAGAGCCGCACGGTGTTGGAGCTGATTGACGGGGAGGAGGCATTTACGCCGAATCACCTGATTGAGCTGGAGAAAAAGCATAAGCCGGAGCGCATTATTATCGAGTATAACGGCATGTGGAATTACAAGGAGATGAAACTTCCGTGGCATTGGAAGATCGAGCAGCAGATCACCACGATCGACGCCTCCACTTTTCCCATGTATTTTACGAATATGAAGTCTCTGCTGGCGGAACAGATCAGGAAGTCTGAACTGATTATCTTTAACCGCTGCGACGGGGTGGAGGATCTCAGCAGTTATAAACGAAACGTGAAGGCGATCAATCCGAAGGCGGAGATTGTCTTTGAGGATTCCAATGGGGAGATCAACGAGATTATGGAGGAGGATCTGCCCTACGATCTGAAAGCGCAGGTGATAGAACTGGATAACGAACGTTATGGAATCTGGTATCTGGATACGATGGATCACCCGGAGCGCTATGAGGGCAAGACGGTTTCCTTTGTGGGGATGGTGCTCAAGCCGAAACAGTTCCCGAAGGATTATTTTGTGCCGGGGCGCATGGCCATGACCTGCTGTGCGGAGGATATGGCTTTTTTAGGGTATGCCTGTGAGTACGGGGATGCAGCGGCGCTTGAAGAGCAGCAGTGGGTGAAAGTTACGGCGCGTGTGGAAAAATCGTATTTTGAGCAGTATCAGGGAGAGGGGCCGGTACTGCACGCCTTAAGTGTGGAGCGGACGAAGGCGCCGAAAGAGGAAATCATCAGCTTTGTCTGACAGATGAAAGGTTAAAAAGGTTATGTTTGGTTACACAGGATTTCAATGGATGTTTCTGTTCTATTTTTACTGTTTCGGGGGCTGGTGCTTCGAGTCAGTATTCGTGTCACTCAAATCCCGGAAATGGGTAAACAGGGGCTTTATGAGAGGCCCCTTTTTGCCGCTGTACGGGACAGGGGCGATTATGATGCTGGTAGTATCCATGCCCTTTGTGGATAATATACTGCTCACCTATTTTGCGGGTGTGGTCGGCGCGACGGCGCTCGAATATGTGACGGGAGTGGCTATGGAGGCGCTCTTTAAGATGCGATATTGGGACTATTCGGGGCGGTTTATGAACTACAAGGGCCATATTTGCCTGCGATCCTCGATTGCCTGGGGATTTTTTACTATCCTGATGACAAGAGTCATACACAGGCCCATTGAGCAGTTGATGTACGCCATGCCGGAAAAGCTGCTGCATCATCTGACTGTGCTGCTGACGGTTTATATTGTGGCTGATTTTACGCTTTCCTTCAAGGCAGCCCTTGATCTGCGTGACCTTATGGTCAGACTTGTGGGTATGAAGGAGGAGCTTTTGCGTATGCAGAAGCGTCTGGATGTGTTGATTGCGTTTAACAATGATGAAAAGGAGCAGAAGCGTCTTGACAGGGAGGAGCGCAGGAGCACACGTCTGCGGGATTTGACTGCCGGTCTGGAGCAAGGCTTCGCTATGATAAAAGATGCAATTTTAAACAGGCCCTCGGCCTATGGAGAGAACGTCCGGGAGGAGATTGCCGAGCTGCGCGGTAAATTCAGTTCCTATCGGGAGCGAGAGAGGGGTTATGGCAGACTTCTGGATTTTTACAAGCGTGACATGATCCGAAACAATCCGACCATGCGAAGTGACAAGTACGAGAGCGAGTTTGAGGAGTTGAAAGAGATGGCAAACGATAAGGCGGACAGAGAGTGGTAATGTGTCTGCCTCAGTCGTCTCCCAGTGGAATGTAGCGGGGGTTTTTGCGTTTTCCGGCGCGGATAGAGTCCAGAAGTTCATTTTCCATCAGCTCAAAGTTGCGTGCCTTGCGGCGAAACAGCGCAAGAAACTTATTGTAGAGCCAGAAGGAGTATACCAGCACGTTGTTCGCTTTTCCAAGCTTTGCTTTCGTGGTGTGCATATAGTGGCGGCCGCCGATCATGGTGGGTTTGCCGGATCGGATATAGTTGATTAAATCCGTCTCCGTTTTAATATCTTCCTGCAGAATCGTGTATCCGAAACCGGCGCAGTCTTCCTTGTGAGAGTCGCTGCCGCCGAAGCAGGGCAGGTTATATTTTTTTGCAAGCGCCATGGCGCGCATGTTGGAATCCGCGTCTTCACAGGCGTTGTAGCCCTCTACAAAATCAAATTTGTGGTAGATATGCTTGTAGAGCTTACCCCGCAGTGTGTCGCAGATGCTCAAAAACTTTTCCCCGCAGGGGTGTGCAGGTCCGATGATTCCGCCGTAAAAATGTACGATCTCTATGAGAAGAATGATGGGCAGACCGCGCAGCTCCAAAATCGGCAGGCTGACGCCGGTGGGCATGACAATGAGCATGTGTCCCGCATTGATCGTATCATATTCAATTCCTTTCAGAACAACAAAATCGTCCGGCTTTTCCTTACATTTTTTATAATAGCGGTAGGCTTTGTAGGAGTTATGGTCAGTGATGAGCATTCCCTGATAGCCTTTTTGCTTCAAAATCGAAATGTTCTCCAATAATTCCAGCTTCCCGTCAGGGGAGCCTTCTTTTGTGTGACAGTGCATGTCCAGCTTCATAGCAATTCCTCTTTTACCGTTTTTTCTTATCTATTCTACCCTTTTTTTGTAGGAAATGCTACTGGTTTTTTCAGGATAGACAAATTGTGCCTTTTTGGAAGCATAACTTGGACAATGTCTCATATATTGTAATGGGACAACGCACCATGCCCTTGCCGCATGGTGACGGCGGCAAGGGGGGATGGGAATGCGCGAAGAGGAGATTCTTTCCCTGTTTCCGGAGAAAAGCCGGGACAGATGGCGGGAAGTGGCGGGGCAGGCCAAGCGCCTTCAGGAGATCAGGCTCCGCGCGGACATGCCATTGACTATAATAGTTGATGATAGGGAGATTTTTGTGGATGAGCGGGGAGAGCTTGTGGACAGGCCGGAAGAGGCGGCCAGACCTACCTCGGAAGAACTGGAAAATGTACTTGGGCATCTGTGCAGATATTCCGCATACGCATTCGCAGAGGAAATCAGGCAGGGCTTTTTGACCGTGCAGGGAGGACACCGGGTAGGACTGGCCGGTCAGGTAATTTTGGACGGGGACGGTCGGATTAAAAATATGAAATACATACGTTATTTAAACATCCGCATTGCCCATCAGATACGGGGCGCTGCGGACGCACTGATGCCGTATTTGTTTGAGGAGGGGCTGGTGATGAGCACGCTTCTGATTTCCCCGCCGGGCTGCGGAAAGACAACGATGCTCAGGGATCTCATCAGGCAGGTGTCAAATGGAACGAAATACGGGCCGGGGGTCAATGTGAGTGTGGTGGACGAACGCTCAGAAATTGCGGGAAGTTATCTTGGCGTATCACAGAACGATGTGGGAATCCGCACGGATGTACTGGACGGCTGTCCGAAGGTGGAGGGTATGATGCGGTTGATCCGTTCCATGGCGCCGCGGGTGCTGGCGGTGGACGAGGTGGGGAGCCTGGCGGACGCGCAGGCCCTGCAGATGGCCGGCGGATGCGGCTGTAGGCTGCTGGCCACCATTCACGGCGGCTCTATGGAGGAAGTAAAACAAAAAGATTACATGCGTTACATAATAGAGCAGAGGATGTTTGAACGGTATGTGATGCTGGACCGGAGGCAGGGCGCGAGCCGGATTGTGGAGATTTATGACGGGGAAGGAAAGCCATGTACAAGGCAGTAGGGTTTTTGTGTATTGTGATTGGATGTGCCGGATGGGGCCACAGCCTGGCGGCGCGGGAGAAGGAAAGGGTGAGACATCTGGGGGCGCTCTCCCGTATCCTTTTCAGGATGCAGAGTGATATATCCTACGGAAAACATACGATGCCGGAAATCTGTCTGATGCTGGCAGAGTTAAATATCGAATGTTATTCAGAATGCTTCAGACGAATTTATGAGCGGACGGTGGGAGCGAATGGCATGGATTTCCCAAAGGTCTGGGAGGAGGAGCTGCAAAAGTGCATGGAGCCGTATCCCCTGCGCGAAGATGAGAAGCGGACGGTGACGGAGCTTGCGAAAAGCCTGCATTTTCGGGATGAGGGCGGACAGGCCGGGCGTATTGGACAGGCGGGGCGCTTTCTGGAAGACAGATGTCGGAAGGCGGAGGAGACCTGCGAAAATAAATCCAAAATGATACACAGCGTCAGCATACTGACGGGGCTGCTTTTGGCAATTTTGCTGCTGTGAGGGACGGGGAGGACGGATGAGCGTTAGTTTGATTTTTAAGATAGCGGCGGTCGGTATCTTAGTCACAATATTAAATCAAGTTTTAAAACATAGCGGCAGAGAGGATCATGCCTTTCTAATCAGCCTTGCGGGGTTAATTCTTGTTTTAACATGGATTATTCCTTATATATATGATCTGTTTGTGATGATGCAGACACTGTTTGAGCTGTGATCGGATGGAATCCTACGGTGCCATCGCGGGCGTGGCTTCGCAGGCTTGGCAGATAAGAAGCGGGGAGGGAAAGACGGTATGGATATGGTGAAAGCCGGAATTGTCGGTGTGGTCGGCGTACTGCTTGCGGTGTCGTTAAAGAGCCACAAGGCGGAATATGGCATGTATGTGGCACTTGCAGTCTGTTTTGTACTACTGGAATATATCATGCGTTATTTTATGCAGATATTGTCAGGTATGGAGTTGCTGCGGGGCTACCTGCGGGATAATTACAGTTATCTGGCGCTGCTTTTAAAGGCGGTGGGTGCGACTTACGCCTGCGAGTTCTGCGCGGGAATCTGTAAGGATGCGGGGTACGCTGGTGTGGCGGGACAGGTGGAGATGCTTGGCAAGCTCTATATTCTTTCCATGGGAATGCCGGTGCTGTTTTCCCTGATGGAGAGCATTCAATCGATAGGGGGTTAGACGGATGGGGTCGCAGGATAGTGCGCTTGTGTGGGAGCAGATGGGAATGGACGCGGTTGCCAGGGATTTTGAGAGACTGTTTCCCGCCTATTCTTTTGACGGGGAGGCGGTGCTGGCCGATATTATGGGCGGCCGGCTGGGGGAGGCGCTGAAAAAGCTGGCGGGCGGTGTGTTTGACGCCGTTTTGTTTCAGAGAGATGAATACCGGACGTTATTTTTTACTATTTTGGTTCTGGGAGTGGCGGCAGCTCTTTTTTCAAACTTTGCCGACCTGTTCCGCGACCATCAGGTATCGGATATCGCCTTTTATTTTGTGTATCTGCTGCTGATTGCGGTGCTCCTAAAATTTTTTGCGCAGACGACGGGTGCGGTGAAGGAAATTTTAAATGGCGTGGTGACGTTTGTCAGGCTTTATATTCCCACTTATATTCTGGCCGTCGGGAGCGCCTCGGGCGTTTTTTCGGCTTCGGTGTATTATCAGCTCCTTCTGGTGGCGGTCTATCTGATTGAGTGGGGCTACCTTACGGTGCTGGTGCCGTTTGTTTATGCTTACGTCCTTTTGACGGTGATCAACGGCATCTGGATGGAGGAAAAGCTGACGCTGCTTTTGGAGCTTTTGGAGAAGGTGATCAAAGGCAGTCTGAAAGCGTCCGCCTGGTTGATTACCGGGTTTAGTCTTTTACAGTCAATGATATCGCCTGTTATTGATTCGCTGCAGTCAACGGCTGTAAAGAAGGCGCTCTCCGCAATGCCGGGGATTGGCGGGCTGACAGAGGGGATGTTTGAGATGGTGCTGGGTTCTGCGGTGCTGGTGAAAAACAGTCTGGGGATTTTTATGACTTTTATACTGATTGCGCTCTGTGCGGCGCCTATTTTAAAAATTGCCATGACGGCCTGTGTGATTAAGCTGAGCGCGGCTCTGATCGGTATCATAAGCGACAAGCGCATGACAAACTGCGCAAGCCGGGTGGGGGAGGGCAATCTGATGCTTCTGCGGATTGCGCTGACTTCTGTGGGGATGTTTTTGATTCAGGCGGCTATTATCAGTTATTCCACAGGACATGCCGTGCGCTGAACGGAGGTGGGGAAATGCTTGACACGATCAGGGAGATCGGTATTTTTATGATTGCGGCGCAGGCAGTCGTGCATTTCGCGCCCGGAAGACAGTATGAAAAGTATATCAAGTCCGTGTCGGGTATTATAATACTGCTTCTTTTTTTACAGCCTGTTTTGCGTTTTTCGGGAATCGTGTGGGAGGAGCCGCAGGCGCTTTTGGAGAAATGGGGAGAGCTGACGGATATGCCGGATTTTTCGGAAAAGCTGCAGGGAGACGGCGTGACGGAGGAAGTGGTCAAGCGGATGGAGGCGGAAATAGAGGAACGACTAAATCGGGAACTGGAGGTGGATGCGTACTATGTAAGCCGCGTTTCCATACGATTTACACAGGAACAGGGTCAGGAGAAGGGCTCTCTTTTGCCGGAGCTTGCCGTTTGGATGAAGGAGAGAGCGGGGGCGGAAGAAGACGGGCAGATCGGGATTGAAGAAATTGTGATCGGACAGCCGCCGGAATCTGCGGCGGATGAGACCTTTTCCTCTTATCGCGCCCGGTTTGCCGTGCTTTTGGGGATGGAGGAAGAGCGTGTGGAGGTGAGACAGGATGGGAGAGGCTAAGAAGCTTTTTGAGCGGATAGGCGGTGGGAAGAAGCTTAGGAAGGATCAATGTCTGATTCTGATACTGGCAGGCATTTTGCTCTGCGTCATCTCCCTGCCTGTGGAAAAGGAAAGAACAAAGTCCGGATTATTGGACACAAAGGATACTATAATAAAAAGCGAACATATGTTTGACGAAGAGGAAGAGAGTAAAGACTATGTGACCTGTTGGGAAGAAAAGCTTGAGGAAAGTCTGCGGTGCGTGGAGGGAGCGGGAAAGGTCAGGGTATTGCTTTATGTGGGGGAATCGGAGGAAATGATTCTGACCAGAGACGGCGCGGAGGAGGTATCGGATACGACGGAGACGGATGCGTCGGGGGGAAGCCGACATATAGCGGAGAGCAGAACGGATAAGAAAGTTGTCTGTACGGTGGATGAAAGGGGACAGAACGTGCCGCTTGTGGTCAAGACGACAGCCCCCGCAGTGGAGGGCGTTGTGGTGATTGCGCAGGGCGCGGATCGGGCGCAGGTAAGAAGGGACATAATCGAAGCGATTCAGGTATTATTTGATGTAGACATGAATAGAATAGCAATAATTAAAATGAAAACAAATAATCAGTGAAGGGGAGAAGAAATTGAAGAATATGATTAAGAAGAACCAGATGATGATTACGGCGCTTGCCATTATGATCGCGGTGGCAGGGTACTTGAATTTTGCAGGTACTAAGGTGACGGACGAGGATCTGATGAGCGTGAGCGGGGAAATGGGGGCGACCGGACTTACACAGGAGGATGCGGATGCGGAATACGCGGCGCTTTTGGATTTGTCGGATGAGGATATGGAGCAGGCATCCGGCGATATCGAGAGTCTGGACAGCGACGTGACCATGGCGGAGAGCGGCAGCGTGGACGAGGAGCTGGCGCAGGCGCTTGCGGAGGAACAAATGGATGAGGTGCCCGGCGAGGCGGTCTTTACGTCGGCGGAGACAGCGACGGCTCTTTCCGGTGCGAAGCTGGAGAAAGAACAGACGAGAATGCAGAATAAGGAGACGCTGTTAGAGATCATCAATAACGCCAATATTAGTGAAACCCAGAAGCAGGAAGCCGTGAGCAGCATGATTTCCATGACGGACATTGCGGAGAAGGAGACAGCGGCTGAGATTCTGCTGGAGGCGAAGGGGTTTGACGACGCCATTGTCAGCATAGACGGAGACAGTGTGGACGTGGTGGTAAATACGGCGGAGCTCTCAGAGGCGCAGCGCGCACAGATCGAGGATATCGTTATTCGCAAGACCGGCGTGAGCGCGGACGCAGTTGTGATCAGCACGGTAAATTCTGACGAGAAATAAGTAACGGAATAATTCCTGTGTGCATTGTGAAGGGTTTTATGATACTATAGAAAAGTATGTTACTTTTACATGCGCACCATGCACTTGCTGGGTATGGATTTTTAGGCGGCTGGGGCCGCATGCGACAGGGAGGCAAAAGATGAAGAGAATTTTTCTGATCGTGTTAGACAGTTTTGGAATCGGGGAGATGGAGGACGCGGAAAGCTATGGGGACAAGGGAACCAATACGCTGCAATCCGTGTCCGCAAGCCCCGAATTTGCTATGCCCAATATGAGGACGCTCGGTCTTTTTAACTTGGACGGCGTTTCCTGCGGGGAGAAGACATCAGCTCCTACAGCCAGAATCGCCCGTATGAAAGAGGCGTCAAAGGGCAAGGATACGACCATAGGACATTGGGAGATTGCGGGGATTTTATCGAAGAAACCGCTGCCCACCTATCCCGAGGGGTTCCCGAAGGATGTGCTCGATGCGTTTAGCAGGGCCACGGGCAGAGGCGTACTGTGCAATAAGCCATATTCCGGCACGGAGGTGATTCAGGCATACGGCGACGAGCATATGCGGACGGGAGATCTGATCGTTTATACTTCTGCGGACAGTGTGTTTCAGATTGCCGCCCATGAGGATGTGGTGCCGGTGGAAACGCTGTATGAATACTGCAGGCAGGCAAGGGAAATCTTACAGGGGGAGCACGGTGTGGGCAGGGTGATAGCCCGACCCTTTACCGGCACATCGGGAAACTATACGAGAACGCCGAGAAGGCACGATTTTTCGCTGCTTCCGCCGTCGGTAACCATGCTGGATCAGTTAAAGGACGCCGGAAAGGCCGTCATTTCCGTCGGTAAGATCAAGGATATATTTGCGGGGAAGGGCATTACGGAGGCGGTTTATACGAAGGGAAACGAGGAGGGAATCGCACAGACGATTTCCTATCTGGAGAAAGATTTCGAGGGGCTCTGCTTTGTCAACCTGGTGGACTACGACATGCTTTACGGGCACCGCAACGATGTGGACGGGTATGCCCGGGCACTCACCTATTTTGACGGGAAGCTGCCGGAGATTCTGGACAGGCTCAGGGAGGAGGACATTTTGATGCTCACGGCGGATCACGGCTGCGATCCGGGGTATAAAGTGTCAACCGATCATTCCAGAGAACATACGCCGTTTCTGATGTACGGCAGGCACGTGACGCCGGAGAATTTGGGAACAAGAGAAACTTTTGCGGATATCGGAGCGACCGTGCTTGACTACTTTGGAATTAAGCCGGAGTTTGCCGGCACATCCATGCTGTAGGAACACAGATGGTACACTGAATTGTGGTAAGCGAGCGTGAAGTGCAATTAGTTTGGAGGATAAAAACGTGGGAACTTATGCGGATGAAATAAACAGAAGGAGAACCTTTGCGATCATTTCGCACCCGGATGCGGGCAAGACAACCCTCACCGAGAAATTTCTGTTGTACGGAGGTGCGATCAACCTGGCGGGAAGCGTCAAGGGAAAGGCGACGGCGAGACATGCGGTTTCCGACTGGATGCAGATTGAGAAGGAGAGGGGTATTTCCGTCACTTCCTCCGTGCTGCAGTTTTCCTATGACGGATTCTGTATCAATATTTTGGATACGCCGGGACATCAGGACTTTTCGGAGGATACTTACAGGACGCTGATGGCGGCGGATTCTGCGGTGATGGTGATCGACGCCTCCAAGGGCGTGGAGGCGCAGACAAGAAAGCTCTTTAAGGTATGTGTGATGCGTCATATACCGATCTTTACCTTTATCAATAAGCTGGACAGAGATGCCAACGATACCTTTGAACTGCTGGATGATATCGAGAAGGAGCTGGGGATCGCCACATGTCCTGTGAACTGGCCGATCGGCTCCGGAAAGAATTTTAAGGGGGTTTACGAGCGGGAGAGCCGGTGCGTGATCACCTACGCCGATACGGAGAAGGGAACGAAAGAGGGACATGCCACAAGGATTCCGCTTGCGGAGACGGAGAATCTAACGGCACAGATCGGGGAAGACTTTTTGTCACAGCTTACCGACGAGATCGAGCTTTTAGACGGCGCAAGCGCCCCTTTTGATTTGGAGCAGATTCAGTCGGGAAACCTGACGCCGGTGTTTTTCGGGTCGGCCCTCACAAATTTCGGCGTGGAGATTTTTTTGCAGCACTTTTTGAAAATGACGACTACGCCGCTGCCCCGCAGGGCGGATATCGGGCTGATTGATCCGGTGGAGCATGATTTTTCGGCTTTTGTCTTTAAGATTCAAGCGAATATGAACAAGGCGCACCGGGACAGGATTGCGTTTATGCGTGTCTGCTCAGGACGGTTCGACGTGAACGAGGAGGTCAGGCATGTGCAGGGAGGCAGGGTGATGCGGCTGTCCCAGCCCCAGCAGATCATGGCGGATGAGCGCAAGATTTTGAGCGAGGCTTACGCGGGAGATATCATCGGTGTGTTTGATCCGGGGATTTTTTCCATAGGGGACACCGTCTGTATGCCGGGGGAGCAGTTCTCCTACGAGGGAATTCCCACATTTGCACCGGAGCATTTTGCCAGAGTCAGGCAGGTGGACACCATGAAGCGCAAGCAGTTTGTCAAGGGTATCATGCAGATTGCGCAGGAGGGCGCGATCCAGATTTTTCAGGAGTTCAATACCGGCATGGAGGAGATCATTGTCGGCGTAGTCGGTGTCCTGCAGTTTGACGTGCTGAAATACCGTCTGGAAAATGAATATAACGTGGAGATTAAACTGGAGAACCTGCCCTACGAGTATATTCGATGGATTGAAAATAAAGATATTGATCTGGACAAGCTGACGGGCACTTCGGATATGAAGAAAATTAAGGATTTGAAGGATAATCCGCTTCTGCTTTTCGTCAATCAGTGGAGCATCGGCATGACGATAGAGAGAAATGAAGGATTGATTCTGTCAGAATTCGGCAGATCATAAAAGATGAGAAGAGCCTGTGGGAAGGGGGACGACTGCGCATGAAAAAGACGGGGATACTGCTGCTTTGTATGTTGACTTTGACCGGCGCCCTCTATTTTGCGGGGTGGGGATTGTCCCGGAGCGAGAGTAGTCTCTACAGGCAGGAGAATGTGGGAGCCGGGGGAGCGAAGCGGGAGCTGCCTGAGCAGGTGCTTACCCGGACGGATGAAAAGCTGCGGGAGGAGCAGGCGGCGTGTTATGCCTTCGGAAAGCTGTCGGAGGAGGAGCAGGAAGTTTATCTGGAGATTTTGGAGGCGCTCATTGATTTCCGTGAGAACGTAAAGCTATCCAGCTGTGATAAGGAGTTGATATCCCGCGTGTTCCAGTGCGTGTTAAACGATCATCCCGAGATTTTCTATGTGGAGGGATACAGCTACACGGAATATACGCTGGGCAGCATTCTGAAAAAGATTACCTTTACGGGCAGTTATCGGTTCAGCCCGGAGGAAGTGGAGGAAAAGCAGAGCCGGATAGATGATTATGTAAACCAGTGTCTGGCGGGCATACCGGAGAATGCAGGTGAGTATGAGAAGGTAAAGTATGTTTATGAATATCTGATTCATCACACGGACTATGATGCGGCGGCGAAGGACAGCCAGAATATATGCTCCGTTTTTCTGGAGCGGAAATCGGTTTGTCAGGGTTATGCGAAAGCCACACAGTATCTCTTAAACCGGGCAGGCGTGTTTGCCACGCTTGTGCTGGGGCGGGTCGTGGGCGGTGAGGGACATGCCTGGAATCTGGTGCGGATCGACGGGGAATACTATTATGTGGATACTACCTGGGGGGACGCATCCTATCAGGCGGTGGGCGGCGGTGATTACCCTGTGGAGAAAATACCGACGATCAATTATGACTATCTCTGTGTCACCACGGAGCAGATGGAGTTGACGCATACGCAGGAAAATGTGGTGGAAATGCCCGTGTGCACTTCCATGGACGCCAACTTTTATGTGCGGGAGGGCGTTTATTTTACGAACTTCGACGAGAAAAAGATTGAGAAAATTTTTACGGACAGTTATGAGAGAGGCGACACTTATGTGACTTTGAAATGCGATGGCCCTGCTATTTATCAGAAGATGCGGGAGACGCTGATCGGGCAGCAGGAGGTTTTTCGCTATCTGAACTGTTCGGATAAAGCGGTCTCCTATGTGGAGAACGAAAAGCAGTACAGCCTGAGCTTCTGGCTTTGAGGGGGCTAGGCAAAAACAAGAAATTTTGATATACTTAATCCAATATGGGCAAATATTGCATTATGCGCGGGAAACGGCGCGGAAATGAGGATAAGATTGAAAAATAAGTCTGATGACCTTATTTTTCAATCAGGAGTTTGTGCAGAAGCGTCACAAACTCCCGGATCACAGAGGAGAATCGGAGTATTCCTTCGGAAAACTCCTAAATTCTGCTTGTGTTCCTCAGCAAAGGACGCTTCGGAAATGAGGAAAACATGGAACAGGATGAAAAGAAGAGCGGTTATGAATCACAGGAGGAGAAAGCCGGGACTGTAAAGATCGCGGATGATGTGGTGGCGATGATCGCTGCGCTGGCGGCGACGGAAGTGGACGGGGTTGCCGCTATGGCGGGGAATCTCACAAACGAGCTCTTAAGCCGGGTGGGAGTCAGAGGACTTTCCAGAGGAGCCAAGGTGGAAGTATCCGGGAAAAAGGTAAAAGTAGGACTGGCGGTTACCATGGAATACGGCTACAATATTCCGGCCACATGCCAGCGCGTGCAGATGAAGGTGAAGAGCGCGATTGAGAATATGACCGGGCTGGAAGTGACGGATGTGAATATCCGCATTGCCGGAATTAATGTGACAAAGGATAAGTAGTACGAATAGTAACGACAAATAGGATGAGTGGCTGGCTATGAGCAGAAGAGAGTTGCGTGAACAGATTTTTAAACTGCTGTTTCGGGTAGAATTTAATAAAATGGAAGATATGCCGGAGCAGGAGGAGTTGTTCTTTGCGGATGAGGATGCCGCGGCGGATGAGGATGCCGCCTATATCTCAGAGAAATATCATAAAATTTGCGAGAAGCTGACTGAGATTGACGCGCTTTTGAATGAGAAGGTGTCAGGGTGGGATACGGGAAGAATGAGCAAAGTGGACCTGACGATTCTGCGTCTGGCCGTCTATGAAATCCGATATGACGAGGATGTACCTACCGGCGTGGCGATCAACGAGGCGGTGGAGCTTGCCAAAAAATTTGGGCAGGACGCCTCCTATGGATTTGTCAACGGCGTTTTGGCGAAGTTCGCATAAGAGGCAGACGTATGCAGAATGTATACACAGTGGCGCAGGTCAATTCCTACATCAGAAACATGTTCACACAGGATTTTATGCTGCAGAAAGTCCGGATCAGGGGTGAGGTCAGTAATTGTAAATATCATACCTCCGGGCATATTTATTTTACGCTGAAGGATGAAAAAAGCGCAATATCATGCGTTATGTTTTCTTCTGACAGGCGGGGGCTGCCCTTTCGAATGGCGGAGGGACAGCAGGTTATCGTAAGCGGAAGTGTGGATGTCTATGAGCGCGACGGAAAATATCAGATGTATGCCAGACAGATCGAGCTGGACGGGATCGGCGCTTTATATGAGAAATACGAACGGCTGAAAGCGGAGCTTGCGGAGCGGGGGATGTTCGCCGAAGAGTATAAACGTCCGATTCCACGCTATATCAAGGTTTTAGGAGTGGTCACGGCGGAGACGGGGGCAGCGGTGCGAGATATCATCAACGTGGCAACCAGAAGGAACCCTTACGTGCAGGTGATTCTATATCCTGCCATTGTGCAGGGAGAGGCGGCAGCGCCCAGCATCATAAACGGAATCCGTGCGCTGGAACGTCTGCAGGCAGACACCATTATTGTGGGGCGGGGCGGTGGTTCCATCGAGGATCTCTGGGCCTTCAATGAGGAGGCGGTGGCACAGGCCGTTTTTGACTGTAGTGTCCCGATTATCTCCGCAGTAGGGCATGAGACGGACGTGACCATCACGGATTTTGTGGCGGATCTGCGCGCGCCCACGCCCTCCGCCGCGGCGGAGCTGGCAGTCTGCGATTTCGGGCAGTTGGAGGAGCGACTGGAGGAGTGTGCGGTCACCATGCAGCGTCTTTGCAGGAGAACGGTACAGAGCTATCGGAACAGAGCGGAGCAGTACGGCGTGCGGCTGAAGTACCTGAGTCCCCTGTATATCCTGCGCACGAGAAAAACGCAGTCGGCATCGCTGGAGGAGCGTCTGCAGGCGGCGATGGAGAGAAGGCTGCAGGAGACGAGGCACAAACTTGCGCTTTACGCGGCGCAGATGAAAGGATTGTCGCCTTTGGACAAACTGAGTCAGGGATATGCCTATGCATCCGACGTTTCCGGAAAGACCCTGTCCTCCGTAGAGCAGGTGGCGGTGGGAGACCGGATACGGGTCTATGTGAAGGATGGCAGCCTTTTGGCGCAGGTACAGGAGAAGCAGAATGGCTAAAAAGAAAGAAGAAAATAAGACAGAAAAGGAACAGGCGTTATCTTTGGAGGAGGCGTTTACGCAGATAGAGGAAGTGATCGGACGATTGGAGACGGAGGACATTACGCTGGAGCAGTCCTTTGCGGAATATAACCGGGGAATGGCGCTTCTGGCACAGTGCAACGAAACCATAGACCGTGTGGAAAAGAAAGTGCTTAAGATCAACGAGGACGGTGGGCTGGATGAATTTTAAAGAGGAACTGGAGAAGAAAACAGGGGAAGTGGAGGATATCCTTGCGGCGTATCTGCCAAAGCCTGCGGGGTTTCAGAGTAAAGTGCTGGAAGCCATGGTGTATGCGGTGTCGGCGGGAGGCAAGAGGCTGCGCCCGCTGCTGATGCGTGAGAGCGCGGCCCTGTTCGGGGAGACGGGTGAGGAGCTGCCCTGTTTTATGGCGGCGATTGAGTTTATTCACACTTATTCCCTTATACATGATGACCTGCCTGCCCTTGACAACGATGATTACCGCAGGGGCAGGAAAACGACTCATGTGGTTTACGGGGAAGATATCGCCGTGATTGCGGGGGACGGACTCTTAAATTATGCGTATGAGACGGCGCTTCGCGCTTTTAGGAAAGCGGTGACGATAGAAGATTACGGGCGAATAGAGTGTGCCATGCACATTTTAGGACGGAAGGCGGGCATCTATGGTATGGTCGGCGGCCAGTGCGCAGATCTTCTTGCGGAGAGGCCGGAGACGGAAGTGACAGAGGAACAGCTCCTGTATATTCATAAAAACAAGACTGCCGCGTTGATTCAGGCAGCGATGACGATCGGGGCCGTGCTTGCGGGAGCAGATGAAGAGGCGGTGGCGCAGATGGAGCGGTGCGCGGAAAATATCGGTGTTGCCTTCCAGATTCAGGACGACATTCTGGATGTGACAAGCAGTCTGGAAGTGCTGGGGAAACCTACGGGAAGCGATGAGAAGAACCATAAGCTGACTTACGTCGCCATGCATGGACTGGAGGAGTCAAAAAGACAGGTGGAAGCGCTCTCAGAAGAGGCAGTCGGAATATTGAAGGCATTCCCGCACAGAAACGTATTTCTGGAAACTTTGGTGGAGCAGTTAATCTACAGAGAAAAGTAAGGGGTTAGTATGTTACTTGAACAGATAACGCAGACAAATGACATCAAGCAGATTGCACCGGAAGATTACGGCGTGCTGGCGGAGGAAATCAGACAGTTCCTGATTCAGACCATAAGCGTGACCGGCGGGCATCTCGGTTCCAATCTGGGAGCGGTGGAGCTGACTATGGCGCTTCATTTATTTTTGAATTTGCCGGAGGACAAGCTGATTTGGGATGTGGGGCACCAGTCCTACACCCATAAGATATTGACGGGCCGTCGCGACGGTTTTGTGAATCTGCGGAAATTCGGCGGCATGAGCGGCTTTCCGAAGCGGAAGGAGAGCGACTGTGACTGTTTTGATACCGGGCACAGCTCCACCTCCATATCGGCGGGGCTGGGGATGGTGAAGGCTCGGGATATACAGGGGCAGAATAACACCATTGTCTCCGTGATCGGGGACGGGTCGCTCACGGGCGGTATGGCATATGAGGCGCTAAATAACGCTTCCCGTCTGGATACGAACTTTATCATTGTTCTAAACGATAACAATATGTCCATTTCCGAAAATGTGGGCGGCGTTTCCAAATATTTGAACAACATCCGCACGGCGGACATGTATCTGGATTTGAAAGAGGGGATTTATAATTCCCTGCGCAGCAAGCCCAAGTACGGGGATAAGGTGGTGAGTCAGATTCGGCGCGCCAAGAGCAGCTTTAAGCATCTCGTTGTGCCCGGGATGCTCTTTGAGGATATGGGTATCACCTATCTGGGACCGGTAGACGGTCACAATATTCAGGAGATGGTACATATCTTCCGGGAGGCAAGGAAGGTCAAGAAGGCGGTGCTGGTTCATGTCATTACCCAGAAGGGCAGGGGATATGCGCCCGCGGAGCGGCATCCGGCCAGATTTCACGGTGCGGAGCCCTTCGATATCGAGACGGGCATTCCCAGTTCCCCCAAGGCGAAGGCGAATTACACGGACATTTTTTCAACGGTCATGTGCAAGCTGGGGCAGCGGGATGAGAAGGTGGTGGCGATTACGGCGGCCATGCCGGATGGTGTGGGGTTGAAACGTTTCCGCAACATGTACCCGGAGCGGTTCTTTGACGTGGGGATCGCGGAGGAGCACGCGGTGACCTTTGCGGCGGGACTGGCGGCCGGCGGCTTGAAACCCATCGTGGCGATTTACTCGTCTTTCCTGCAAAGATCCTACGATCAGATTCTGCACGACGTATGCATTCAGAATCTGCCGGTGGTGTTCTGTATCGACCGGGCAGGGCTTGTGGGAAGTGACGGAGAGACGCATCAGGGGCTTTTTGACCTGTCCTACCTTTCGTCCATACCGAATATGCATGTGATGGCGCCCAAAAACAAGTGGGAGCTTTCCGATATGATTAAGTTTGCGGTGGAGTTTGGCGGGCCTATCGCCATCCGCTATCCGAGAGGTGAGGCTTATGACGGGCTGAAGGAATATAGAGCGCCCATTGTCTACGGGAAGAGCGAGACACTGTTTGCGGAGAAGGATATTCTTCTTCTGGCGGTTGGCAGTATGGTGAAGGTAGCGCGCACTGTGCGGCAGAGACTGAAAGAAAAGGGGCTTTCCTGCTCGCTTGTAAACGCCCGCTTTGTGAAACCCATTGACGAGGAACTGATCCGTGAGGCGTGTAAGACCCACAGATTGATCGTCGCAATGGAGGAGAATGTGGCCAGCGGCGGTTTCGGGGAGCGGGTCAGGGCTTTTGTGGATTCTTTGGATGTGGAGACGAAGGTGCTTGGCATCGCGATCCCGGATGAGTATGTGGAGCATGGAAATGTGGAGCTTTTGAAGCAGGAGACGGGTATCGACGCGGTTTCCGTGGAAGAAAAGGTGACTGCGGCTTGGCAGTCAGGCAGATAAGCGGGGATTATGAAGGAAAGACTGGATGTTATTCTGGTCAGACAGGGGTTTGCAGCCTCCCGGGAGAAAGCGAAAGCGCTTCTTATGGCGGGAAACGTGTTTGTGGATAACCAGCGGGAGGATAAGGCGGGCACACTGTTTGACGAGAGCAAAATAAAGATTGAGGTGAAGGGTAAGCCGCTTCCCTACGTGAGCCGCGGCGGTCTGAAGCTGGAGCGGGCCGTCGGGCAGTTTCCGATTATCCTGCGGGAAAAGGTCTGTATGGATATCGGCGCGTCTACCGGTGGTTTTACGGACTGTATGCTGCAAAACGGCGCGGGTAAGGTGTATGCCATAGATGTGGGGCATGGGCAGCTCGACTGGAAGCTGCGAAACGACGAGCGGGTGGTCTGTATGGAGAAGACCAACTTCCGCTATGTAACGGATGAGGATATCAGGGAACCCATCGACTTTGCGTCGGTGGATGTCTCTTTTATCTCCCTCACGAAAATTCTGATTCCCGCAAGGAAGCTCCTGCGGTCAGGGGGAGAGATGGTCTGCCTGATCAAACCCCAGTTTGAAGCGGGGCGGGATAAAGTCGGGAAAAAGGGTGTCGTGAGAGAGCGGAAGGTACATATCGAGGTGGTGCGGCGGATAGTCGATTACGCGGATATGATCGGCTTTTCGGTAAAAGGGCTGACTTACTCGCCGATCAAGGGGCCGGAGGGAAATATTGAGTATCTGCTGTGGCTGGAGAAACGGGCGGAAATTCCGGAAGGGATTCTGGGTATGTCGGAGAAAGAGGCGATCGACGCGCTTTTGGCGCTGTCTGAGGCCGGGGGAGGCATCTCCCGGGAGGAAGGGCAGGCGGCCCGGATCGAGAAACTGGTAGAGGAGGCGCACGGCGCCTTGGATGAGGCGAAATAGCGGATGAAGAGATTTTATCTGATTACCAACGAGGCGAAGGACCCCGCTGGCGCGTTTACAAATAAAATAACAGCCTTTATTAAAAAACATGGCGGGGAAGCGGTCTGCGTCAAAAATGAGAGGCAGGCCATTGCGGAGACTGGGGAGACCGGGGTGGACTGCGCGTTGGTGCTCGGCGGGGACGGAACCTTGCTTCGGGCGGCCGGAAATATGATGGACAGCGATATTCCGCTTCTTGGCATCAATCTGGGGACGCTTGGTTATCTGGCGGAGGTGGAGAGCACCTGTGCCGAGGAGGCGGTGGAGAAGCTTCTGAAGGACGAGTTTGTAAGGGAGGAGAGGATGATGCTCTCCGGCAGGGTGACGACGGGTGAGAAGGAGCGGTATGCGCTGAATGATATTGTGATTTCCCGCTGTGGCTCCTTACAGATTTTGAATGTCCGCATCTATGTGAACGGGCAGTTTTTAAATGATTACTGTGCGGACGGCGTGATCGTGGCTACGCCCACAGGCTCTACGGGCTACAATCTCTCTGCGGGAGGCCCCATTGTGGAACCTTCGGCAAGGCTGCTGCTCCTGACGCCGATCTGCCCGCATACCTTGAATACCCGCAGCATTGTGTTCTCGCCGGAGGATGAAATCACGGTGGAGATCCCTTGGGGGAAGGATGGGCACGAGCAGGTGGTGGAGGCCAATTTTGACGGCAGCAATACGATAACGCTTAAGACCGGCGACCGTATTCTGATACGCCGCTCCGACAGGACAACGGGAATTGTCAGACTGCGGACGGAGAGCTTCCTGTCGGTGCTCCATAAAAAAATGAGTGAGGCATAGAAGGGAAATTTAGACGTGTTATGAAAAAGAAGAGACACGAGAAGATTACAGAACTGATTACACAGAATGAGATAGAAACCCAGGAGGAACTGGTGGAGCGGCTTAAGGCCGACGGGTACGAGGTCACGCAGGCCACTGTATCCAGAGACATACGGGAACTAAAGCTCTCCAAGATACCCACCGGCAGGGGGCGGCAGAAATATGTGGCATTCGGCGGGGAGGAAGAGCATCTGGGGGATAAGTACGGCAGGGTTTTGAAGGAAGGATATGTTTCCATGGAACTGGCCCAGAACCTTCTGGTGTTAAAGACAGTGTCGGGCATGGCGATGGCGGTGGCGGCAGCAGTGGACGCTATGAGGATTGAGGAGGTTGTCGGCTGTATCGCCGGAGATAACACGGTGATGATGGCGATGAGAAGCGAGCAGGATGCCCGGATCGTGATGGAGAAGATTGGCAGGATGTTAGCGTGAGAAATGCGAAAAGTACTTCTAAAGACGTCCCGCCATAGGACGGGACGCCAAGAAGTACTAAGTTTCGCATAAGAGAATGCCTGAAATACGGCATTCTCCGCACAGATTTGAGATTCCGCTATGCGGAATCATGGGAGTTAGCGTGAGAAATGCGAAAAGTACTTCTAAAGACGTCCCGCCATAGGTCGGAGACGCAAAGTCAGCAAGCGCAAAGTCAGCAAGCGCAAAGTCAGCAAGCTGACTTGGAAGTACTAAGTTTCGCATAAGAGAATGCCCAAAACACGGGCATTCTCCGCATTGATTTGAGTCACAGTAGAGCTGTGACATGGCGGTTAGGATGAAAAGAGGATAGAATGTTACAGAGTTTGCATGTGAAAAATCTGGCTTTGATTGATGAGGCGGAGGTCACGTTCGGCGGCGGTCTCAATATTCTGACCGGGGAAACCGGGGCCGGAAAGTCCATTATCATCGGCTCTATTAATCTGGCGCTGGGCGCCAAGGCGGATAAGGAGATGATCCGTTCGGGGGCGGAGTATGCGCTGGTGGAGCTGGTATTTACCGTGGAGGATCCCGTGCAGGTTGAGGCCATACACGATATGGAGCTTTCTCTGGAGGAAGGACAACTCATTCTACAGCGGAAAATCATGGAAAGCCGCAGTCAGTGCAAGGTCTGCGGGGAGACGGTGACGGCGAAGCAGCTCAGGCAGCTTGCGGAGATTCTGATCGATATTCACGGGCAGCACGAACACCAGTCGTTATTGAAAGAAACAAAGCAGCTTGAGATACTGGACGCATACGCGGGGAGCGGCCTTTCGGGGAAAAAGGAGCGGCTGATCGGCAGTTACCGACAGTACCGTGATAAATGCCGGGAATTGTCCGAGAATGAAATAGATGAGGAGACAAGAAAACGAGAGTGTTCTCTGGCGGAGTTTGAGTGCCGGGAAATCGAGGAGGCTGCGCTCGTGCCCGGAGAGGACACGGAGGTGGAGCGCGCTTACCAGCGGATGAGCAATGCCAGAAAGATTGAGGAGGCGGCGTTAAACGCGCATGCCATGTGCGGCTATGAGAACAGCGGGGCAGGCAGTGTGATTGCCAGAGCGATTAAGGAGATTCGCTCTGTTTCCGCTTACGATGAGACGCTTAAGGAGTATGAGAAGCAGCTTCTTGATATTGACAGTCTGTTAAACGATTATAACAGAGGAATGGCGGAGTACCTTTCGGAGTTGGAGTTTGATGCCGGGCTGTTTGAGCAGACGGAAACGCGTCTGAATCTGATCAATCGTTTAAAGTCAAAATATGGCAATACCGTGGAGGAAATTCTGGCATATCGTGAGCGTGCGCTGGAGACCATAGAAAAGTATCAGGATTACGACGCTTACAGGGCGGCGCTCGAGAACGAGACAAAGACGCTTAAAAAGGAAGCGCTTGCGCTGGCGGAGGAGATTTCTGTCCTGCGCAGGGAAAATGCGCAGAATCTGTCAGAAAAGATGAGGGCGGCGCTCTCGGATCTCAATTTTGAGCAGGCGGTTTTTGAGATCGCAGTGGAGGCCGATGAGGATAAGCTTTCCGAAAACGGCTTTGACAGAGTACGATTTTTGATTTCCACGAATCCGGGAGAGCCGGTCAGGGAACTTTCGCAGGTGGCCAGCGGCGGAGAGCTTTCCCGCATTATGCTGGCGCTGAAAACCGTGCTGGCGGACAAGGACGAGATCGAGACTTTGATTTTTGATGAGATTGACACCGGCATCAGCGGCAGGACGGCGTGGAAGGTGTCGGAAAAGATGGGTATTCTGGGAAGAGGACACCAGCTGATCTGTATCACCCATCTGCCTCAGATTGCCGCTATGGCCGATACCCATTTCGTCATAGAAAAGCAGGTGGCGGACAATCGCTCCATCACCCGAATCAGGGAGCTTGAGGAGCGGGAGAGCGTGGAGGAGCTGGCCAGAATGCTGGGCGGTGACGCGATTACCGAGAACGCCTTGAAAAACGCTGAGGAGATGAAAGAATTGGCAGGAAAAACCAAATAATATAAAATTTATAATATTAAAAAACAAGATTCTTCACATACTAGAAAGGACATACTGTAAAGTGTGTCCTTTTGTGCGCATAAGCCGAGTCTGCTTATGCAGTATAAAAAAAAGGAGAGGAATGTGAAGAGTGGGCAATTCAATATATATGACTGAGCAACAGGAGAGAAAATACAGGAGTTTTTTGTGGCTGCTGCTTCTGGCGGGCATGGCTGCGCTTCTTTTTACGATATACTTTTCCTATTGGAATAGGATTCCGTCGCAGATCAGAATCCGTGCCGGGGTGGAGCAGGAGTTTGATTTCCGCGTTCCTGTATCGGGAGATATTTACCGTTCGACCGAGGAAGCGGCGCCGGTGGCCTCCGTGACGGATGTGGATGAGGAGGATGAGGCGTATCTGCTGGCTGAGGAGGATAAACGACAGGACAGCATTCATGTGGATTTTGCGCGTACCGTAAAGCTGAAAGCAAATGAGATTGACACGTATCGTATGGATTTGAAGCTGTTCGGTGTGTTCCCTTATAAGAATGTGGATATCGAGGTGATTCAGGATAAAATGCTGATCCCCTCGGGCATTCCCATCGGCATTTACGTGAAGACGGACGGCGTGTTGGTGGTGGGCATCGGTGAGTTTGAGAGCAGCGGGGGTGAAACCATTTCCCCTTCCAGATACGTGCTGCAAAAGGGCGACTACATTTTGAAATGCAACGGGGAGCCCGTTGAAAATAAAAAACAGTTTATCAGTATGGTGGAGGCATCCGAGGGGGAGGACATGGTGCTGACCATCAGGAGAAACAATGAAACAACGGATGTTTGTATCAATGCCGGAAAAAACAGGATGGAGGATTGGAAGCTGGGAATCTGGATTCGGGACAATGCACAGGGAATCGGCACCATGACATACGAGGGAACGGACGCTACCTTTGGCGCGCTGGGCCATGGTATCAATGATGTGGACACGTCGATCCTGATGAATCTGGAAGAGGGGACGCTCTATAGGACGGAGATTGTGGGCATCACCAGAGGCACGGATGGCGCGCCTGGAGAGCTGACGGGATACATTGAATATGACAGCGACAATGTGATCGGGGAGATTACGGAAAACACGGCGGAGGGAATTTTTGGGGTCTGCGACGAGGAACTGTTGGCAAACGCCGCCTTTGAGCCTGTGCCCATTGCTTTAAAGCAGGAGATCGAGCTGGGACCTGCGCAGATCATCTGTTCCGTCTCGGGGGAACCGGAATTTTATGATGTGGAGATTGTGGAAGTCAATCTGGAGCATGAGAATGTAAACAGAGGTATCGTAATCCGGGTAGTGGATGAGAAGCTGCTGATGCTGACGGGCGGGATTATTCAGGGTATGAGCGGCAGCCCCATCATCCAGAACGGGAAGCTGGTGGGGGCGGTGACCCATGTGCTGGTGAACGACTCCACGAAAGGGTATGGGATTTTTATTGAGGAGATGCTGACGCATTGATACTTTGTGCACTGCGGGGAAAAAATGTGTAATTTATTTTGCGTAGGGCAGTCACGGGAAAGGAGCCTGTTCTGCGAGGGTTTGAGCTTCTGGCTTACTCTCCGAACATCCGCTACGAGACGGGAGATACGGCTTGCCGGACAGAGACTGAGGAAAACCGGGGGACACTTGCGCGGGCAATTGCCTTTGGCAGATGCGGCGGGATACTGACCTTTACCCGGCATTGGTTTTCGTCCCTCGGCGGATGGGATAAGAGCTTTTACAGCCGGACGGAGTTTGATCCGGAGCGGGTTCTGCAGGACGGTACGCCGGAGAGAACGGCCTTTTACCGCGATCCGGATGTGATGGCGGAGCATTTAAAACCGTTTCTTTTAGAGGATATCCCGATTTTGTGGCGGCCCTTCCACGAATCCGAGGGGATTGGTTCCGGTGGAGGAAAAAAGGTCCGGCGGTGGCGGCGCGGCTTTTCTGTATGCAGTATGAGTATTTTGTGGGAAAATATGGTTTACATAATCTTTTGCGGATGGGGAACTGCCAGCTTGTGGAAGGGTATCCGGGGGATGATGTGGTGGATATCCTGCCCCGCGACAGCTATGCGGAGAAAGGAACGAGGACGGACTATCAGAAAGAGTATGCGCAGCTTCGGGCGCTCGCGCAGGTAAAAAAGCCTGTGGATTTGGCAGAGATTGGAATACAATACAATTTCTGTGGAACCGTCGGTTAACGCTGGCGGTTTTCTTTATCTTTTCGCTGCTATGATATTAGGAATGGCGCAATATTTCATTGACAGCGCAAGAGATTTCCTTATATAATTATTACGATAGTAAACCGTTTAATAAAATACATACATAACGAAAAAATCAATCAGAACGAGAGGCGGGAAACATGAAGAAAATGAAGTTTGGACTGAGTACGAAGATCATAGCATGTATATTGACTGTGCAGATTGTTGTTATGGGGGTGTTGGTGCTCTTTATCGGTAATGCGATTACCAATAATACGAAGCAGAGTACTACCAATAATATGGAGACGGTGGTGGAGGAACGCAGCCGGATCATTGATAATTATGTGCAGGAAATGGAGCAGACGCTCACAGCATACAGCAGGGCGGGAGAGATACTGGATGTGCTGAAGAATCCCACCGACGAGGCGGCGGTTGCCGCCGCTCAGGCGTATACAGAAAAGTTTTCGGCGGACGTGAGCAATCTGGAAGGGCTTTATGTGAGCGAATGGAATACCCACGTGCTGGCGCATACAAACGCGGCGGTGGTGGGTATCACGACCAGAGAGGGCGATCCGCTGAAAGCGCTGCAGGACGCCCTGCTGGCAGCGGACGGCGTATATAATACAGGGATTATCATATCCCCGGCGAGCGGACAGCAGATTGTGTCCCTGTACCGGGCGGTTTTTGACGAGAGCGGCAATCCCGTCGGATTGGTCGGCGGCGGCATATTTACCACGGGACTGATCCAGCTTCTTGATTCCCTGACGATGCAGGGCATGGAAAATGCGGAATACCGTATGGTAAATGCGACAAACGGACAGTACATATTCTGTGAGGACGGTGAAAAAGTGGCGACGGAGGCGGAGGAGGAATATATCCGTGATCTGTGCGCGAAATTTAGTGGCTCCGCGCAGAACGATATGGGATTTACGGAGTATACGGAAAACGGACAGGAGAATATTGCCACCTACTATTATATGGCGAACAGGGGCTGGCTTTTTATCGTGTCTGACAGCTCTGCGGAGATTTTCGCAACGACGGACAGACTGAAACAGATCATGATGTTTTTGTCGATAGCGACGCTGGCTGTTCTTCTTGTGGTTTCCGGTGTGATCATCAGAGGGCTTATGAATCCGCTGACATCTATCGAGGAGAGCATTGTGGCTCTGCAGAAGTTCAACATAGCGGATAACCCGGTGATCCAGAAGCATATTAAGAGGGGAGATGAGCTTGGCAGCATTGCGGAGGCGACGGATGGGCTGATCCATTCACTGCAAACCATATCGGATACATTAAACGACTGTTCACGATCTCTCAACGAGAAGGCTGAGAGTATGCGAGATTCCGCAGTGGCTCTGGCGGACGGCACATCGGATAACATTGCGGTTACACAGGAATTGTCGGCGTCCATGGATAACACAAACACGCTTGTCAGAAACGTGAATACGGAAATTGACAGCATCAATCATTTGGTAGATACAATTTTAGAAGGAATTAAGGCATCAGTGAGCACCAGCGTTCATGTGATCGGCAGTGCCATAGATATGAAGGACGAAGCCAATTTTGCTTATCGGAACGGAGAAGAAAAGCTGGGCGAGACAAAGGCGGCCGTTGAGGATGCAATTGATAAGTTAAAGAGCCTGACCAAGATCAACGAGCTGGCGGCGGAGATTTTGAATATAGCGGGTAAGACCAATCTGCTGTCGCTTAATGCCTCGATTGAGGCGGCAAGAGCCGGCGAGGCCGGAAAAGGTTTTGCCGTGGTGGCGGGCTCCATTGCCAATCTGGCTGATACTTCCAAGGAGACGGCGTCCTCTATTCAAAATATATGCGGAGAGGCCAACAGCAGTATCGCTATCGTAAATACCTGTTTTGAATCGATTATTTCCTTTATCGAACAGGAAGTGGTGGCGCAGTTCAAGGATTTTGCGGAAAAATCCACGGATTACAGTGAGGCTGTGAGCGGGATTAAGGCAAAACTTGACGAGATGCTCGATGCGGTAGGAAGACTGGAAAGCTCCGTGACCCAGATCGCGGAAAATGCCAGCTCCGTCAGTGAGATTATGATGGAGAACCAGACCGCTATTGGCACGATTGTAGAGAAAAATACGACGACGGCTGAGATAGCGGGAACGACTCAGAATCAATCCATACAGAACAGGGAGATGGCGGATCATCTCGGAGAGATCGTCGGGAGATTTCACAGATAAGATCAGGGGCGGGGATTATGGTAACGATTAAGGAGATCGCGGCAGAGTGCAGTGTTTCCGTTGCCACAGTATCCAATGTTTTAAACGGAAGAGCCAATGTGGGGGTGGAGACACGAAAGAGAGTGCTGGATGCTATCAGGCAGTCGGGTTATCAGCCGGATTATGTGGCAAGAGGGCTGAGAAAGAAAAAAACCAATATGATCGGGATTATCGCGGAGGATGTAGCTCAGTTTTCGACACCGGCCATACTGGAAGGGGTGATGGCGTACTGCGAGGAGAAAAAGTACCGGACGATTATTCAGAATCTCCGCCTGTATGCCAGATGGGGCGAAAGCTGGTATGACAATGAAAGTGCATACAATGCTGTAGTGACCGCTGTTATGCAGGAGATGCTTTCAATAAGAGTGGACGGTCTGCTCTACATTGCAGGACATGCCCGGAACATAAGGTATTTTTCCGATGCCATGCCGATTCCGACGGTGATGGCTTACGCCTATACCCGTTCGGTGCATACGCCGGCCGTGGTCATAGACGACGAGCGGGCGGCCTGTGAGATGACCCGGTATCTGATTTCCATGGGACATCGCAGAATCGGCGTTCTGGGCGGCAGAGAAAATAACATTCATACCAGAAGCCGTCTGAGAGGTTACCAGAAAGCTCTCTTTGAGGAAAATATTCTGTATAATCCCGAATGGGTGCGCTATGGGGATTGGGAGAGGGAATCAGGTTTCCGGTTGGCGGGAAGCCTGCTGAAAGAAGGCGTGACGGCTGTTTTTTGTATGAATGACCGGATGGCCGGCGGCGCGTATGCGTATTTCAGGGAGCAGGGAATCCGGGTCGGAGAGGATATTTCCGTGGCCGGTTTCGATAATCATGAACTGGCCCGGTTCTGCAGCCCAGGGCTGACAACAATGGAACTGCCGCTCAACGATATAGGGGCGGAAGCGGTGGCCATTCTGCTCGAACGGCTGGAAACGGAGGGGGAAAGTCTGCCAAACGCTGTTCTGGAGCGGAGTATGCCGTGTCGGTTGATTGAGCGGGAATCCGTGAAGCGGATCGTTCTGTCATGTGATGCCTAAATATTCCCGGAGCATTTAAAACCGTTTATTTTGAAGGGAAACCATGGATCAGCCGAATGGATTGACTTTCTGCGGGAACGGTTCCAAATAGAGAGAAAGAAACTTGACTGCCCGCGCTCTTTGAGCGGGAACGGACATTTTATCCGGAAAGGTGCAGTTATTTTAGGTGAAGGAAATGAAAAAACGGGCGGCTTCTGTGAAGACCATCACAGCGGCTGTCCGTTTTGCATATTCTGATGGAGTTTCCTGATGAGCCGGGTCAACGGCTTATACAGAATCAGCGTGAGCGCAAAATTCCCGCCACAGTGCAGGATATCGTAGGGAATCCCCGCGCTCCAGTAGGCGAAAGCTGCCCCGATGCCGCCTGAGATCAGGTAAGGAATGGCGCAGAGCGCGCCGAACAGCAGGCCGAACGCGCCGGAAACCACTGCCCAGAGAACGGCGTTGTCCAGCTTTTGCAGAGCCAGCACGATCAGGGCGAGAATGCTCCAGATATACAGGTAACTCATCCACCAGATGCCGAAGCCGAAAACCAGACCTTCCAGCAGGACAAAAACATAGATAATAAAAAACACCTGTTTTTTAAAGACCTGTGTATAGATGATGAGCAGGGTGGAGACTAATTCGATGTTGGGAAGGGGTGCCAGGGCAAGCTGCCCTGCCAGAAGGATGGCGCTCAGGATTCCCACTGCCACTGTCTGCCTGATTTTATTCGGAGATTTGTATTCCTGCATAGGGAACCCGATCCTTTCCTGAGGGTGAATACCCTGGCTTTTCACAGGCACTGTGCATATGCGGTGAATCTGTATGCAAGGGCGTCCTGCGTCAATATCCCGTGGTGAGCGTCAGCTCGTATTTGTCGCCGTCGGCAAGGGGCGTCTGGTCGGCGGATGTGTTCAGCATTTCCCCGTCTTTGGTAATGCACCACCATTCCTGCGCGGTATCGTCTGCGGTCTCCCCGTCCACGGTGGTGATAAACATGCCGTAAGCGCCGTCCTCTCCGTCTGCCAGTGACTCATCTGTGAGAAGCTCGCCCAGATATTCCCGGTCAGTCCGGTACTCGAAGGTTTTGAGCGAAGCGTCCCTGTGAATCACTTCCACAGTAACGGCTTTGGAACCGGAGGAAGCGGTTCCTCTTGTAAAGTGCCAGACACCGAGCATGGCGATGACTGCGACAAGCAGCGCGGCGAGGGCAAGAATGATTTTTTTCTGTTGTGTTTTCAAGGCTGGATTCTCCTATCTCTTTTTGACTTTCTAACACAAAATCATAGGACATTTTGATAGGAAATGCAAGCTGTATTTGCCTGAAAGCGGCGACGCGGTCACACGGGCGTCATGTAATGCGATGCCTAAATATTCCCCATCTCCCAACTATTGTTTATAATAGAGTGAAAAGAGAAAGAGCCGCGTAAAAGGGGAATGGAGGAAAAAATGGAGACATTGAATGTGACAGCAGCGGGAGATCAGGAGCAGGTTTATCGAATTTTGGACAATCTGATCCGTGCAAACAAGGAATTTCGGATATTGATAACCGTCCCCTCGGGGGAGAAGGGAACGGAGCAGACGGAGGCTGTGGAGGATGTGCCGGAAATAGAGGAACGGGATCTGGAAAAGGACGTGACTGATATGATCCATGAGATCGGAGTGCCCGCCCATATCAAGGGCTACCAGTATTTGCGGGAGGCGATCATGATGTCCGTGGAGGATGTGGAGATGCTCGGTTCCATCACGAAGATTCTTTATCCTACCATCGCAAAGAAATATCAGACTACGCCGAGCCGCGTGGAGCGTGCAATCCGCCATGCCATAGAGGTTGCATGGTCAAGGGGACGGATGGAGACGCTTGATGCGCTTTTCGGGTACACGATCAACACGGGAAAAGGTAAGCCTACCAATTCAGAGTTCATCGCGCTGATTGCAGACAAGATTCGATTGCAATACCGGCGCTAAAAAAAATCCTTTTATTGCCACCCGAAATATTGTATACTGTTATTTAGGAGTTCATAGGGACTGCCTGTGTTAAGAATAGCAAGCTACAGTTGGAGGGTTGTCATGAAAAAAATTTTATTTGTCGCGTCGGAGGGCGTACCTTTTATCAAAACAGGCGGGTTGGCGGACGTGGTCGGCTCTCTGCCCAAGTGTATTGACAAGCAGTATTTTGACGTGCGGGTTATTCTGCCGAAGTATACCTGCATGAAGCAGGAGATGAAGGATAAACTCACTTACAAGACCCATTTCTACATGGATTTTCACTGGAAAGAGGAGTATGTGGGGATTCTGGAGGCGGAAGTTGACGGAGTAAAGTATTATTTTATTGATAACGAGAGTTACTTTAACGGTTTCCAGCCTTACAGCGATAATGCGCTGTTTGAGATTGAAAAGTATGCCTTTTTCTGTAAGGCGGCGCTGTGTATTCTCCCGGTGATTGATTTCAGACCGGATCTGATTCACTGTCATGACTGGCAGACCGGCCTGATTCCGGTATACTTAAAAGAGCGTTTCCAGGGCGGGGAGTTCTATCGTGGCATTAAGACCGTTATGACCATCCACAACCTGAAATTCCAGGGTAAGTGGAGCGTGAAAGAGGTAAAGGAGATCACGGGTCTGCCGGGGTATTTCTTTACGGCAGATAAGCTGGAGGCGTACAAGGATGCAAACCTCTTAAAAGGCGGTCTGGTTTATGCGGACGCAATCACCACGGTCAGCGACACTTACGCGGAGGAAATCAAGACGGCGTTCTACGGCGAGGGGTTGAACGGCCTGCTCTGTGCGAGGGCGGGGGATCTGCGCGGTATCGTGAACGGCATAGATTACGATGACTTTAATCCGGAGACGGATAAGCACATAGATTTCAAATACAATGCGGCTAACTTCCGCAAGGAGAAGGTAAAGAACAAGCGCGCCCTGCAGGAGCAGCTCGGATTAAATCAGGACGATAAAGCTATGATGCTCGGTATTGTGTCGAGACTGACGGGACAGAAAGGCTTTGATCTGATCGCTTATATCATGGATGAACTGTGTCAGGATAATGTACAGATTGTCGTGCTCGGTACGGGTGAGGAGCAGTACGAAAATATGTTCCGCCACTTTGACTGGAAGTATCACGGCAAGGTGTCAGCGAACATTTACTATTCGGATGCGCTCTCCCACAAGATTTATGCGGCAGGCGACGCGTTCCTTATGCCGTCCCTCTTTGAGCCCTGCGGTTTGAGCCAGCTGATGTCTTTGCGCTACGGCACGGTGCCGATTGTGCGTGAGACCGGCGGCCTGAAAGATACGGTACAGCCCTATAACGAGTATGAGGGTACGGGCACGGGCTTTTCCTTTAAGAACTACAATGCCCATGAGATGTTAGGGACGATCCGCTACGCAGAGCACATCTACTATGATAAGAAGCGGGAATGGAATAAGATCGTGGACAGAGGCATGGCGGCTGACTTCTCGTGGCATGTTTCTGCAAAGAAATATCAGGAAATGTATGACTGGCTGATTGGATAGGGGCATGGAAGATCCGAAGAAGAAAAGCACGTTTGTGTTTCAGGCGGGCATTCTGGCGGCTGCCGGAATGCTCGTCAAAGTGATCGGCCTGTTATACAGAAGCCCTCTTCTTTCCATTATCGGGATTGAGGGCAACGGGTATTACAACGCGGCGATCAATATCTATACAATTATATTATTGATTTCCTCCTACAGCATTCCGTCGGCGATTTCCAAGGTGATTGCCCAGCGGCTTGCTTTTAAGGAATATCGGAATGCACAGAGGGTTTTTGTCTGTGCACTTCTCTATGTTCTGGTGGTGGGCGGCGCCGCATCGGTTTTGACATTCGTGGGGGCGCCTTTTCTCGTGGGAAAGAATCAAAATGCGGTGGTGGCGCTTCGCGTGCTGTCACCGACTATCTTTTTTTCGGGATTCTTGGGCGTGCTGCGCGGCTTTTTCCAGGCCCATGGCTCCATGGTGCACACTTCCATCTCTCAGGTGATCGAGCAGATATTAAACGCGGCAGTCAGCATTCTCGCGGCGAAGCTTCTGATTGGCTTTGTCCGGGACGGGGACGCTACCACGCGCGCGATTTACGGCTCGGCGGGGTCGGCGCTGGGAACCGGCGCGGGTGTGCTGATCGGTCTTCTTTTCATGTTCGGGATGTACCGCTTAAACAGCGGTGTTATCAAAAGGCGGGTAGCGCGCGACAAAAGCTGGCATGAGGAGAGCTACAAAGAGATTTTCAAGGTGATCTTTACCATCGTCACGCCTTTTATTCTGAGCACTTTCATCTACAACTGTACGACGGTGGTTAACATGACGATCTACTATCATGTCATGGATTATAAAAAGGTAGACGCGATACTGGCGAACAATCATTACGGTATCTTCTCAGGGCTTGCTGTGGCGGTGGTAAACATTCCGATCGCCATTGCCTCCGCCATGTCATCCGCCATTATCCCGGGAGTGGCGGCCTCCTATGTGAAGGGGACGGTGGCGCAGACGAGAAAGCAGGTGACCCGGGCGATCCAGATGACCATGCTGATCGCAATTCCGGCGGCGGTGGGAATCGCCGTGCTGCCAAGGCCCATTATGCAGTTTATCTTTCCCCAGAAGGAATCGCTGGACATCGCCTCCGGGCTTCTGGCAGCGCTTTCCGTGACGGTGGTGCTCTACAGCCTCTCGACGCTGACCAACGCGGTTTTGCAGGGAATCGGGAAGGTCAATACGCCGGTGATCCATGCGTCGATTGCGCTGGTGATCCAGATGGCGGGACTGGTGGCGCTTCTGCGCTATACGGATCTGGATCTGTATGCGCTGGCGGCGGCAAACGCCATCTATTCCTTTGTGATGTGTGTTTTAAACCATCTGTCCGTGAGAAAGCATCTGGAATACCGCATGGATGTGGTGAAGCTCTTTTTGAAACCGCTCTTTGCGGCGGTGATTATGGGCGCGGCGGTTTTTGGCGTCTATCACGGGCTGATTTTGCTGATTCCGATAAGCCGGGTGGTGCTGCTCATTGCCATCGGCATAGGCGTGTGCGTTTACGGCGCGGTGCTGCTTCTGATCGGCGGGGTGAGCCGGGAGGAGCTGCTGGCGTTTCCCAGAGGGTACACGCTGGTGCATATTGCAGAGAAATTACATCTGTTATCTGATGAGCCGGAGAGCAGGAAGAAAAGAAGGCGGAGAAAAAAGAAGAAAAGGCGGAAAAAGGAGCGCGGGTTTTATGAGTAGGAGAAGGCGGCTTCCCGCGCTTCTGCTGTGCCTCGCGCTATTCCTGGCAGGCTGTGGCGGCGGGAGGGGGAGCGGCGCTTTTCTGAAACTGACCTTTCTGGATACGGGCAAGTCAGACTGTATCGTGATTGAGGCGGGAGAGCGCGTTGTGCTGAACGATACGGCGGACGCGGACGACGCGGCGGCGATCTGCGCTTATCTGGATGAGCGGGGGACGGCGCGGATCGAATATCTGATCCTGAGCCACTTTGACAAGGACCATATCGGCAGCGCGGCGGAGCTGATTGACCGGTATGAAGTGGGATGCGTGCTGATGCCTGATTATGAGGAGGACTCGGAACCGTATCTTGCGCTGATGCGGGCGCTTCAGGAGACGGGTACGGCGTATGAGCGACTGCAAAAGGATGTTTCGTTCTCTGTGGAGGGAGTTTCTTTCTATGTCGATGCGCCCCATGAAGATGTCTATGAAAATGATAACAACTATTCATTGATAACGTGTGTTACGAATGGGGTGAACCGATTCTTGTTGATGGGGGATGCCAAGAAACAGCGGACAGGTGAGTTTTTGGAAACAGAAGCGGCGAAGGAGCAGTATGATTTGATTAAAATGCCCCACCACGGAAACTATACAAAGAACCTGGAATCCCTGTTTGAGACGGCGAGACCCCGTTATGCCGTCCTCACCGCAGACACGGAGCGCCTGCGGGTGGAGGAGGAGACGGTGGCGTTGTTAGATGAATATAAGTGTGAGGTGTATTATACGGATGAAGGCGTCGTGACGGCTGTTTCTGACGGGGAGAAGGTGCAGGTCAGTCAGCGGTGAGCCTGCCCAATCAACCGACTGTCGGCTTAAAGAATGTGCGGTGTTCGGACGGACCGGACTGAGCCGCCGAAGTAAACTATGTGTGTGGGTTCTTCGGCGGCTCTTTTCATTCCCGCGAGCAACGAGCCAAGTGACTTGCTTAAAGCCAATCTGCGATTGGCTTGGCATATTGGCGACTGCCGCGAGGGTTTAATACCCCGCAGCTTGCTGCGCATTCAAGCTATGATGCCCCGTAGCTTGCTGCGGGGTATTTCACTGGCTGACAGGGTAGGGTTTGGGAAGAAGTCGGAGAGTGGACTGTCAGGAAAGCTCCGTCAGCCCTGAGATATCGGAATCGATCGCCATGGAGTAGTTGGTGTAGTACACCACAAACCCGGGCTTGGCGCCCGCCGGTTTCTTCACATGCTTTTTCTGCACATAGTCGATTTCCACCTTGTCCTGCTCGCGTCCCTTGGAATAGTAGGCGGCAAGCCTCGCAGCTTCCTCGAAGGCGCGGTCCGGCACCTCGGCCCCTTCGGTTTTTAATACCACGTGGGAGCCGGGAATCTGTTTGGCGTGGAACCACCAGTCGCCCCCGTTTGCGAACTTAAAGGTGAGCTCGTCGTTCTGGAAATTATTTTTCCCCACATAAATATGAAAACCGTCGCTGCTCACATAGTGGAAGGGTTTGCTGGTTATTTTGATCTTTTTGGAACCGCCTTTTCTGCGGATATAGCCGCTCTCGATCAATTCCTCGCGAATCTGCACCAGGTCTTCCTCCTGCATGGCGATATCCAGCGCGGCAAGGATGGATTCGAGATGTTCGATCTCCTGCTTGACCTGGATAGTCAATTCTGACAATGCCTCGTAAGTCCGTTTCAGTTTCCCGTACTTATCAAAATATTTCTGGGCGTTTTCCTGCGGCGTCAGGGTGCTGTCAAGAGGAATCGTGATCGTCTCATTGGTATAATAATTGAGGGCTTCCATGGATTTCGCCTCCGGCTCCACGTTGTAGCCGTAGGTGTTGATCAGTTCGCCGTAAACTTTGTATTTGTCCCGCTTTTCGGTGTCTTTTATCTGCCGCATCTGCAGGTCGTATTTTTTCACGTTGCGCTCTAAGGCGGTCTGCACAATTTTTCGCAGATCCACGGACTTCTGGCGGATGCGGGTAACTACGCTGCGCTCCGCATAGTAGCGCTCCAGCACGCCGCTGATGGATTCACAGGGCCGCATGTCCTTATCTGCGTAGAGGGTCAGGGGAAACGCCGCGTACTCCAGAGGAACCCTGCCGTCGTAGATGATAACGGGGGAGAAGTCTCCCGCGGCGGTCTGCTCCATCATATCGGAAAGCGTCTTGTATAACGCCTGTAAAGCCGATTCCTCCAGCACGTTGGCGGGCATGTCCGCATCGATGCCGGCACGGAAACAGAGCTCTTGGGCAATGATGGGCGAAAGGCCCGTGTAGGTGGTGTACAGCGCTTTGTATAGCGGCATGGGTTTTTCCTGCATATGGGCGCGTAAGTTTACATAACTCAAAGACTCGCTGTCCTCAGTGGATTTGATAAAGAGGACGTGATTTTCCTGTGCATATTTTTCGGAAAATCGCAGGGGATTCCACTTGTCCTGCGTCTGCGGCAGGAAATAGGGGCGGCCCGGCAGCACTTCCCGCACAGAGCTGACCATGCCGGAAATGTGCTTGATGCTGTCTATGATCTGATCCTTGTCGTCGCAGAAGATGATGTTGCTGTGTTTGCCCATGATCTCCACGATCAGTTTTTTCTCACACAAATCGCCCAGCTCATTCAAGTGCTCCAGCCGGAGATGGATGGCGCGCTCCAGTCCCGGCTGGGAGATAGCGGTGATGCGGGCATTCTGCAGATGCTTGCGCAGCAGCATACAAAAGCCCGGCGCGGTCATGGGGCTGGGTTTATTATTTTCCGTCAGATAGACCATCGGAAGAGATGCGTCCGCCGACAACAACAGGCGGTACTGACTGCTATTGTTTTTGATGGTGAGGAGCAGCTCGTCGCTCTCCGGCTGGGCGATCTTGTAGATGCGGCCCCCGAGAAGCGTCTCCGAAAGTTCCTTTGTGATATTTGCGATGGTGATACCGTCAAATGCCATGATTACCTCCATGCCGGAGCATTTTTCATTTCTTGGTTTTTCTGTGCGTTCCTTACTATAGCATAAATGGCGGCGCTTTTCAATCGCCGTTGGGTCTGCAGTGGGTAACAGTTTAGCCTTCGGCTTCACTGTCACGCGTGGTTACATAGTAACCCCAATGCACACAAAATGCTCCAAAGTCGCATTTTGGCGCTTGCACAACTCGCAAAATCGCATAGAGAGCGATTTTACTCGCGGAATAGTATAAGGCGGAATTGTTACTTGTGTGGTTCAAATGGCAGTTTCTCTTCCTTGACTATTTTTTCTCTATACACTATAATGGAGACTGTATGCGTGGGTCTTTTTCCGCGCATAAGCAGAGTCGGAAAGCGGCATAGGCAGAGCGCATGCCTGTATGCATGAAGTTTACAATAAGAGAAAGAAGATTATGACGATGATTAAGAGTATGACCGGATTCGGAAGATGTGAGGTGGCGGAGGGTGCGCGGAAGATCACCGTGGAGATGAAGTCCGTCAATCACAGGTATTTGGACGTCAACATCAAGATGCCGAAAAAGCTGAATTTTTTTGAGACCGCGATCAGGGCTGAACTCAAGAATTACATTCAGAGAGGCAAGGTGGATCTTTTTATCACCTATGAGGATATGACGGAGTCTAATCTCTGTGTGAAATACAACAGAGAGTTGGCGGCGGAATACATGAAATATCTCTGGCAGATGTCGGAGGATTTCTCGCTGGACAATGACGTGCGGGTTTCCACGCTTTCCCGGTTTCCGGAAGTGCTGACCATGGAAGAGCAGACGGTCGATGAGGAGGAGCTGTGGCAGTTTCTGGAGAAGGCGGTGCGCGGCGCGGCGCAGTCCTTTGTGGAGACGAGAATTAAGGAGGGCGAAAATATCCGCGACGACCTGCTTGCGAAGCTGAACGTGATGCTGGCGGGGGTGGAATTTATCGAGCACCGCGCGCCGCAGATTATCGCGGAGTATAAGCAGAAGCTTAAGGATAAGGTAAAGGAGCTTCTGGATGACACACAGATCGACGAGGCTAGGCTGCTGACGGAGGTGACGATTTTTGCGGATAAAGTGTGCGTGGATGAGGAGCTGGTACGTTTAAGAAGCCATATTACCACGATGAAGGGGGATTTGACTGAGGGCGGCAGCATCGGGCGCAAGCTGGATTTTCTTGCGCAGGAGATGAACCGTGAGGCAAACACAATTCTCTCCAAAACCACCGATCTGGAGACATCAAACAGGGCCATTGAATTGAAGACGGAGATCGAGAAGGTCAGGGAACAGATACAGAATATCGAATAGGGACGCTGTGATGGGTAAACTAATTCATATAGGCTTTGGCAATGTGGTGAACACAGGTAAGATTATCGCCATTGTCAGCCCCGATTCCGCGCCGGTGAAGCGCATGGTGCAGAAGGCGAAAGAGACGGGGATGGCGATCGATGCCACGCAGGGGCGCAAGACCAAGGCGGTGCTGGTGATGGAAAACAGCCAGATCGTGCTCTCGGCGCTTCTCCCGGAAACCATAGCGGGCAGGGCACAGACTGAGGATGGGCAGACAGATGAAGAATAAACAGGGGATATTGATTGTTGTCTCCGGATTTTCGGGGGCGGGCAAGGGTACTTTGATGAAGCGGCTGGTGGAGGAGTATGACGGTTACGCGCTGTCTATTTCGGCCACGACCAGGACGCCGCGCCCGGGCGAAGCGGATGGCAGGGAATATTTTTTCATGTCCAGGGAACAGTTTGAGAAGCGGATTGCGGAGCATGCGCTGATTGAACACGCGGAATACTGCGGCAATTATTATGGGACGCCCCGGGATTATGTGGAGCAGAAGCTGGCTGAGGGCTGTGATGTGATTTTGGAGATTGAAATTCAGGGAGCGCTTAAGATTAAGGCACAGTACCCCGACGCGCTTCTGGTGTTCGTCTCAACACCGGACGCTGCGGAGCTTCGACGCAGGCTTTCAGGGCGGGGGACGGAGACGGAGGATGTGATTCAAAAAAGGCTCCGCCGTGCGGCGAAAGAGGCCGAGGGGATAGAGAAATACGATTATATTGTGATCAATGACGATTTGGAGACATGTGTGAAAGAGCTTCATGGAATTATCGCCGCGGCGCATCACGCGCCCGTGCGGAATGAAGAGTTCATAGAGAAAATGAGGAGAGAATTGGAAGGAAAACAGATTGAAAATTAAATTTTCAATCGCGGAATTTGTGACCGCGCGCTGCTTGTCACAAACCCGATAATGCACAGAAAGCAGCGCAGAAATGAGGAGAATCTATGTTACATCCATCTTATGCAGATTTGATTAAGGTAGTGAACAGCGGCGTGGAAGAGGGCGAGGATCCGGTAGTGAGCAGCCGCTATTCCATTGTGATGGCGACATCCAAGCGGGCGAGACAGATCATCGCCGGGGATGAAGAGCTGGTGGACGGCAGAGGTAAAAAGCCTTTATCCGTTGCGGTGGAGGAATTGAACCAGGGGAAAATACGGATTCTGACCGACGAGTCCGAGGAGGAGACGGAGGAAGCTGTAGCATCCGAAACGGAGGTTACCGAGGCGGAGGTTTCCGAAACAGAAGTCGCTGAGACGGAAGCGGCGCAGGAAACGGAAGAGACGGACGGCGAGTAAGGCTGGTATTTATTATATGAAGAAAAAAGTGTTGTTCCAGTCTCTGGGATGTGATAAAAATCTGGTGGATTCCGAGAGGATGCTCGGTATGCTGGCGGACAGCGGCTACTGCTTTACGGACGACGAGAACGAGGCGGACGCCGTGGTGGTGAACACCTGCTGTTTCATCGGGGACGCCAAGGAGGAGAGCGTCAACACGATTCTGCAGATGGCGGAGCTGAAAAAAAGCGGACGGGTAAAAGCGCTCGTTGTGACAGGCTGCCTGGCGCAGAGATATCAGGAAGAGATCCGGAAAGAGATTGAGGAGGTGGACGCCGTGATCGGCACCACCGCCATAGAGGAGCTGCCAGCGGTGCTGGACGCTGCCTTTGCGGGGATAGGGCAGGACTGTTACCACAGTCTTGATGAAAAGCCGCTTGCGGATAAGAAGCGAATCCTGACCACGGGCGGTCATTTTGCTTACCTCAAGATCGCGGAAGGCTGCGATAAACATTGCACCTACTGCATCATTCCGAAGGTGCGCGGCCCGTACAGGAGCGTGCCCATGGAAAGCCTGCTGCGGGAGGCGCAGGAGCTGGCGGATCAGGGCGTGAAGGAACTGATTCTGGTGGCCCAGGAGACGACGGTCTACGGGCGGGATCTCTACGGGCATAAGGCGCTGCCGGAGCTTTTGGAGCGGCTCTGCCAGATAGAGGGGCTTGTGTGGATCAGGCTTCTTTACTGTTATCCCGAGGAGATAGATGACGCGCTGATTCAGGTTATCCGGAAGGAAGAGAAAATATGTCATTATCTCGACATACCGATTCAGCACGCCTCTGATTCTATTTTAAAGCGTATGGGGCGGCGGACGGATCAAAGAGAATTGACTGATATAATCGATAATTTGCGGCGTGAGATTCCGGATATCTGCCTGAGAACTACGCTGATTGCGGGATTCCCGGGAGAGACGGAGAGAGACTTCGAAACGCTCCTTGACTTTGTGGATGAAATGGCCTTTGACCGCCTAGGCGTTTTTCCCTACTCGCAGGAGGAGGACACGCCGGCGGCGGATATGCCGGATCAGGTTCCCGACGAGGTGAAGAGGGCGCGCTGTGACGAGCTGATGTCGCTGCAGCAGGAAATTGCCTTTGAGGCTGCGGCCGCTATGGAAGGACGTCTTATGACGGCCATGATTGAGGGAAAAGTGGCGGACGAGGACGTCTACGTGGCGAGAACCTACAAGGACGCGCCGGATGTGGACGGGTATTTGTTTGTACAGACGGAAAGGGAACTGATGACCGGCGATTTTGTGCGGGTCAGGATCACAGGTTCCAACGAATATGATTTGATGGGAGAGTTGGAAGATGAATCTGCCGAATAAATTAACGATTTTTCGTGTGATATTGATTCCTTTTTTTGTGGTACTTCTTTTGTTTGATATCACGGCCTATGACAAGTGGATTGCGCTGACGATTTTTATTATTGCCAGTCTGACAGATTTTCTGGACGGCCACATCGCCAGAAAATACAATCTGGTGACAAATTTCGGCAAGTTTATGGATCCGCTGGCGGATAAGCTTTTGGTTTGCTCGGCGATGATCTGTCTGGTGGAACTTGCGCGGATTCCGGCATGGGTGGTGATCATCATTATCGCGAGGGAGTTTATCATCAGCGGCTTCCGGCTGGTGGCCTCGGATAACGGGGTGGTGATCGCGGCCAGCTACTGGGGGAAATTTAAGACGGTGTTCCAGATGCTTATGATCTGCCTTATGATTGCGGATCTTGAGCCGCTTACTCTGGTGACGCAGATTATCATGTGGGTGGCATTGGCGCTGACGGTAGTTTCCCTAGTGGATTACCTGATAAAAAACAAGGATGTAATGAAGGAAAACAACAAATAAGACAGAGTGTGTAATGGTAACGGGTGTAATGTTTTGGCGAAGAGGGATGATAAAACTATGACAGTTGAGATTATTGCGGTCGGAACAGAGATACTGCTTGGCAACATTGTGAATACAAACGCAGCCTATCTTGCGGAGAAATGCGCGGGACTCGGACTTTCCTGCTATCATCAGGATGTGGTGGGCGACAACGAAGAGAGGCTGATGGAAACCATTCGTCTGGCGCTTACCAGAGCGGATATCATTCTCCTTTCCGGGGGCTTAGGTCCCACGCAGGATGATCTGACCAAGGAAGCCGCGGCGAAGGTGATGGGGAAAGCGCTGTATCTGCACGAGCCTTCCAAGGAGGCGATCCGGCAGTTTTTTGCGGAGCGGAATCTGGAGATTACGGAGAATAACTGGAAGCAGGCCATGGTGCCGGAGGGCTGTATCGTGGTGGACAATCCGGGCGGCACCGCGCCTGGCATTATTATGGCGGAAAACGGGAAGCATGTGGTGCTGATGCCGGGACCGCCCGGGGAGCTGATCCCCATGTTTGAGCGGTCGATCATGCCTTATCTCGCCGGACTTGCGTCGGGGGTGATCTATTCCCAGACCGTGAAAATCTGCGGCGTGGGAGAGAGCAAGGCGGAGAGCATGGTGGAGGATCTGGTCGACGCGCAGAGCAATCCCACGATTGCGACCTACGCGAAAATCGGAGAGGTGCATTTGCGGGTGACAGCCACGGCGCAGGACGAGAAGGAAGCGAAAAAGCTCGTAAAGCCTATGGTGAAAGAGCTGAAAGGGCGTTTTGGCAATCACGTCTACACTACGGACAGCGAGGTGACGCTGGAGAAGGCCGTGGTAGATTTGCTTATGGCAAACAAGCTGACGGCCTGCACGGTGGAGTCCTGTACGGGCGGTATGCTCTCCGCCAGGTTGATCAATGTGCCCGGCGTGTCGGAGGTGTTTAAGTCCGGCTATGTGACGTATTCCAATAAATCCAAGCGAAAGCTTTTGGGCATCAAGAAAAATATCCTGATGAAGCACGGCGCGGTCAGCGAACAGATTGCCAGGGAGATGGCGAAGACGGCGGCGACTCTTGCCAGAACCGACGTGAGTGTGTCAACGACAGGCATTGCGGGGCCGGACGGCGGCACGCCCGAAAAGCCGGTGGGGCTGGTGTATATCGGATGCAATGTGTGCGGGAGAATTACCGTGAAGGAGTGTCATTTTAACGGAAATCGCGAGAAGATTCGGGAGAGTACGGTATCGGCGGCGCTGTCCCTGATGCGGGAGTGCATTTTGCAGTATTACAGTGAAGTGACCTTCGGCGGCGAGGAGAAGTAGATAATATAACGGGTGATACGAAATAAATGTTGTGTCGGTTTCGAAAAAAACGGGACAGATACGAAAAAGGAGAGAAGAATGAGCGAATCGGATAAGCGGGAAGGACTGCAGGAGGGGGAAGGCAGGGAGAACGGCGTCTACATAGATCCCTATACCTCCGAGAGCAGTCAGGATATATATACAGCGCCGGAGGTGGTGGAGCCGTCCGCTGTTGCGGAGGACACAGAGCCCGCGGCAGTTGTGGCGGATACGCACGGCCTCTTCTCAGGGAGTCAGGCGGAGAGCCGACCCTCTTACGGAAATCAAAACAGCGGTTACGGCGTGCAGCCCCCATACGGGAGTCCGGTCGGCGGCTACGGCGTGCAGCCCCCTTACGGAAACCAAAGTCAACAGAGCGGCTACGGCGTGCAGCCCCCTTACGGGAACCAGGCGGGTGGTTACGGTGCGCCGTCTTCTTATGGGAAACAGAGTCAGCAGGGCGATTACAGTGTACAGCCCTCCTATGGGAATCAAAATCAGCAGGGCGATTACAGTGTACAGCCCTCTTATGGGAATCAAAATCAGCAGGGCGATTACAGTGTACAGCCCTCTTATGGGAATCAAAATCAGCAGGGCGATTACAGTGTACAGCCCTCTTACGGGAATCAGAGCCAGCAGGGCGATTACGGTGTACAGCCCTCTTACGGGAATCAAAATCAGCAGGGCGGCTATGGTGCGCAGCCCCCTTACGGGAATCTAAATGGCAATTATGGCGGGCAGCCCCCTCATGGAAATCAGCAGGGCGGCGGTTATGGCGGGCAGCCTCCCTTTGGCGGACAGCCGCCTTACGATAACCCTTACAGTCCCTATGCCATGCCGCAGAAAAAGCAGAATACGGGGCTGATCGTCGGCATTGTCATCGGCATTATCGTGCTGTTTCTGGTGGCGGTATTCGCTCTGGCAAGCAAGGCGGTGAATCTGATGTCTGAAAAAGAGAAGGAAGATAAGCGCCGTGACGTGTATGACTTTGATGATGATTATGATTATAATTATCACGATGACCAGAGCGATTTTGATTTCGACTATGACTATGACGACGGCTATGATTACAGCGATTTCTACAGCGATGACGATTTATATGGTTACGACTATGATTATGGCTACGATTATGACTATTCTGAAGATTCGGAATACGACGACCGGTACTATGATCTGCACAACGAGATTCGCTCCGACCTCTCTTATCAGGTAGAGCTGGAGGATTATGACTATGTATCCGACTACGAGAACGCCATTATTGTAGCCAGTATCCCTGTTGTTTCAGGGGAGGATGTGCCGAATCTGGATAAGATCAATAAAGATATCCGCAAAGAAGTGGATGAGATGACGGCGCTTTTTGAGTCGGAATACGAGTCACATATCAAGGAGAGCGAGGAAAATTATTTCGTGGCGTCTCTGGTCGGCTATGTGGCCTATATGGACGAAGATAAACTGAGTATTGCCTGGCAGGAAGAGTGGTACAGCGACAGGGACGGCGGCGTTTATCTCAGAAGCATCAACGTTGACATAAAAAACGGGGTCGTGCTGGACAATGAGGATATTCTTGCGGTAGACGATGCGTTTTCCGTGGAGTTCCGCCAGAAGTGCGATGAGCAGAACGGTGAAATTTCCTATCTCACCTACATGACGGATCAGCAGATCACGGATTATTTTAAATCCGACGATATCATTGTCTTCTACACGCCAAAGGGCATGGAGATCGGATTTAATTATGAGGAGGGCTGGGTGACAGTCACCTATGAGGAGTATGAGAAGTACCTGAAAGTATTTTAAATAAGGCGGAAAAAAGGGCGCGGGCATCGGCGGATGTCGGCGCTCTTTCTGATACGGAAAATCCGGATAGCGATGTCCCTTTATAGGAGCTTAACGAGGTGTCTTAAGAAATGCTTGCGATTTTTTCTTTTTTTTGGTAGACTTGATTTATCTGAGGAAGTGGAATCTGTTATGCATATGCATGTCCGGCATTTCGCCACGAATTCCATTTATTCATGTCAGCAGAAAATCAAGCTGAATTTGCAGAGGGAAAGGAGGGTAAAGTGTCATTTATGGGACATGAAAAGTGATAAGATCGTTTTATAAAAATTTGAAGTTGACAAATGCGAACATTTGTTTTATTCTATGGTAAGAACAAATGTTCTGAAAACAGGAGGGAAACATGGAAAGAGATGAAAAATTAAAAGCATTGGATGCGGCCTTAGGGCAGATAGAGAGACAGTTTGGAAAGGGAGCCGTCATGAAGCTGGGCGATCCTTCCGTGCAGATGAATGTGGAGACGATTCCCACGGGATCTTTGAGTCTGGATCTTGCGCTGGGACTCGGCGGCATCCCGAAAGGCAGAGTGATTGAGATTTACGGTCCCGAATCCAGCGGTAAGACAACGGTTACGCTGCATATGATTGCCGAGGTGCAAAAGCGGGGCGGCATCGCCGGATTTATCGACGCGGAGCACGCGTTAGATCCCGTCTATGCGAAAAATATCGGTGTGGATATCGACAACCTTTATATTTCTCAGCCGGACTGCGGAGAGCAGGCGCTGGAGATTACGGAGACGATGGTGCGTTCAGGGGCTGTGGACATTATCGTGGTGGACTCTGTGGCGGCTCTGGTGCCGAAGGCGGAGATCGACGGTGATATGGGCGACAGCCATGTGGGTCTGCAGGCAAGACTGATGTCACAGGCACTCAGAAAGCTGACTGCGGTGATCAGCAAGTCCAACTGTACGGTTATTTTTATCAACCAGCTGCGCGAGAAGGTGGGGGTGATGTTCGGGAACCCGGAGACGACCACGGGCGGCCGCGCGCTGAAATTCTACTCCTCCGTCAGATTGGACGTCAGGAGGATCGAGTCGCTGAAACAGGGCGGTGAGGTAATAGGAAACAGAACCCGTGTTAAGGTTGTCAAGAATAAAGTGGCGCCGCCTTTCAAGGAGGCGGAATTTGACATTATGTTTGGCGAGGGCATTTCTACCCAGGGTGATATTCTGGATTTGGCGGCGGAGAATAACATTATCAATAAGAGCGGCGCATGGTATGCCTATGACGGAAATAAGATCGGACAGGGCAGGGAGAACGCCAAGCAGTATCTGAAAGACAATCCGCAGGTTTGCGCGGAGGTGGAGAGGAAGGTTAGAGAGCTTTTTAACATGGAGACGGATGCCGCGGAGGAGAAGCCCGCGGGAGGGTCGCCTTCCGAAGCGGCGCCGAAGTCAGGAAAGGCAGCCAAGAACGATAAAGAAAATAAGGCCGATAAGGAAAATGAGAAGTAAAATAGTCGGGAAAGAATGAGGGAAGGACTAGGCGGAGGACGGGGCGGAAGCCGCAGAGGAAAAGGCGATGATTGTCACACAGCTTACAGATATGGGAAAAGGCCGCTATAAGGTATACATAGACGAACGTCCGGTTTTCGCCCTGTACAGGGGTGAACTGAACCGCCTGGGCATCAGGGAGGGGGAGGCGGTCACGGAGGAAACCCTGTGTGAGATCCGGGAGGAAATCCTGCCTCTGCGGGCGAAGAAGCGGGCTATGAATCTGCTGCAGAAAAGGGAATACACGGCGGCCGGTCTGCGGGAGAAGCTGCGGGACGGGGACTATCCCGAGGCTTGTATCGAGGAGGCACTGGCCTATGTGGAGTCCTACGGTTATGTGGATGATCTGCGCTATGCGAGAGACTTTATTGTCTATAATCTGGACAGGAAGAGCCGGATGCGGATCGAGCAGGATCTGATGCGCAAAGGGATTGATAAAGATACGATCTGCAATCTCTTTGAAGAACTGGAGGGGGAGGGAACGAAGCAGGATGAGGCGGCTATGATACAGAGCCTTCTGAAAAAGAAAAAATATGACGCCACAACGGCTGACAGACAGGAAAAACAGCGGATGTACGCATTCCTCTATCGAAAAGGTTTTCATGCCGGTGCGATTAGCAAAGCTCTTTTGCTTGACATAACATAAAATTCAGTATAGAATTAATATGTTGTAGTTTTGCTAGCTATCGGGCTGTCAGTATTTGGAAAGGGATGGCAGCCGTCAATAGATTTGGTAATGTACAATGAAAACTAAATAAGGAGGTGCTCCTGTAATGTGGCAAGTTGTGGTAGCAATAGTCGTCACGCTGGTGATTGCTGTCCCTGTTTCCGCGCTGGTTGCGATCAACTATCAGAAAAAGATGGTGGAAGCAAAGCTCGGCAACGCGGACGAGAAAGCCAGAGAGATTATTGACGAAGCTCTCAAAACTGCTGAGACGAAGAAGCGAGAGTCGCTGCTTGAGGTCAAGGAAGAGTCCATTCGCACGAAGAATGAGCTGGACAAGGAAATCAAGGAACGGCGCGCCGAGGCGCAGCGCTATGAGCGTCGCGTACAGCAGAAGGAAGAGAACATCGACAAGAAAGCGGACGCTATTGAGAAGAAAGAAGCAAGTTTGGCACAGAAGGAAGAAGCTCTGGCCAAGCAGCGCGAAGAAATTTCCAAACTGAGCGAACAAAGATTACAGGAACTGGAACGAATCTCTGGATTAACCTCCGAACAGGCAAAAGATTATCTGTTGAAAATTGTTGAAGATGAAGTGAAACACGAAACTGCTGTCATGGTGAAAGAGATGGAGAGCAGGGCGAAGGAGGAAGCGGACAAGAAGGCGAAGGAATACGTCGTTACAGCGATTCAGAAATGTGCGGCGGATCATGTGTCCGAAACCACGATCTCTGTGGTACAGCTTCCCAATGATGAGATGAAGGGTAGGATCATCGGAAGAGAGGGACGTAACATCAGAACTCTCGAGACGATGACCGGCGTGGACTTGATCATTGACGATACGCCCGAGGCAGTTATTCTCTCCGGCTTTGACCCGATCCGCAGGGAAGTAGCGAGGATCGCACTCGAAAAGCTGATCGTGGACGGGCGTATTCATCCGGCCAGAATTGAGGAAATGGTCGAGAAGGCGCAGAAGGAAGTCGAAGTAATGATGAAAGAGGAGGGCGAAGCGGCCACCCTCGAAGTCGGCGTACATGGCATCCATCCTGAGCTGGTGAGACTGCTTGGTAAGATGAAGTTCAGAACCAGCTATGGACAGAATGCGCTGAAGCATTCCATTGAAGTGGCGCAGCTTTCCGGCTTACTGGCAGCGGAGATGGGACTGGATGTCAGAATGGCCAAGCGTGCGGGATTGCTGCATGATATCGGTAAGGCAGTAGACCACGAGATGGAGGGATCCCATATCCAGCTTGGCGTAGAGCTTTGCAGAAAGTATAAGGAAGGGCCGGTCGTTATCAACGCGGTGGAATCCCATCACGGCGATGTGGAGGCCCAGACCCTGATTGCGTGTCTGGTACAGGCTGCCGATACGATTTCTGCTGCGAGACCGGGCGCAAGAAGAGAGACATTAGAGACATATACGACAAGACTGAAACAATTAGAAGACATCACAAACAATTTCAAAGGTGTGGATAAATCATTTGCTATTCAGGCAGGTAGAGAGATTCGTGTAATGGTAGTTCCGGAACAGATTAGTGATTCTGATATGGTACTGCTCGCAAGAGATATCTCCAAGCAGATTGAGGCTGAGTTGGAGTATCCCGGACAGATCAAGGTAAACGTGATCAGAGAGAGTCGTGTCATAGACTATGCCAAATAGTACGAAACCCCGCAGATTTTATTCTGCGGGGTTTATTCGTATATAAGGCAGGTACCTATTTAACACTTTTACCATAAAATGGCCGTAGAAATACAGAAAATTGTCGTATATGCATACTTGTGAAATTGCCATACTTATAGTAGAATAAATACCAGTGTATGATTGTATACAATTATTCAACCGTGTGTGAAGTATGTTTCACACAGGATTTGAGATTCCGCATAAGCGGAATCAAGTCAGTCAGAGTGATTACAAGGATGCAGGAGGGTGCTATGAAAGCGTACAATGTGATGACCAAAAAAGAACTCACGGCGGAGAGGGCAGAGCTTAACAGACAGTTTGCCGAGGCAAAGGAAAAGGGTTTGAAGCTTGATATGTCCAGAGGGAAGCCGGAACCGGCACAGCTTGATATGGGAATGGGACTTTTGGATGTTTTAAATTCCGGTTCTGATATGAAATCCATGGAGGGCGTGGATACGAGAAACTACGGTCTGCTGGACGGCATCACGGAGGCGAAGCATCTGATGGCGGATGTAATGGGCGTTCAGGCGGAGAACGTAATTGTTTTTGGCAATTCCAGTCTCTCCATTATGTATGATATGATATCCCGTTCCGTCACCCATGGCGTTATGGGAGCTACACCCTGGTGTAAACTTGACAAAGTAAAATTTTTGTGTCCCGTACCGGGCTATGACAGGCATTTTGCGATCACCCAGCACTTTGGCGTCGAGATGATTTCGATCCCGATGACATCTGACGGGCCGGATATGGATCTGGTGGAAAAATATGTGACGACAGACGCGGCGGTGAAGGGAATCTGGTGTGTGCCCAAGTATTCCAATCCGCAGGGGATCACTTATTCCGATGAGACGGTGAGACGGTTTGCGGCGCTGAAGCCGGCTGCGGAAGATTTCCGCATTTATTGGGATAACGCTTACGCGGTGCATCATCTGTACGAGGATAAGCAGGATACGCTCCTCGAGATATTGAGCGAGTGCGAGAAGGCGGGCAATCCGGACATGGTTTACGAGTTCTGCTCCACTTCCAAGATCACTTTCTCTGGTGCGGGCATAGCGGCGATGGCTTCTTCTCCGGCCAATCTTGCGGATGTAAAGAAAACATTGACGCTGCGGACGATTGGTTATGACAAAGTGAATCAGCTCCGTCACGCCAGATACTTTAAGAATCTGGAGGGGATGCTTGCCCAGATGAAGAAACATGCGGATATTATCAGACCTAAGTTTGAGGCTGTGCTTTCGGTTCTTGAACAGGAGCTTGGCGGCTTAGGCATTGGCGAGTGGACGAAACCGCTGGGCGGCTATTTCATTTCCTTTGAGGCGATGGAGGGCTGCGCGAAGGAGATTGTGGCGAAATGTAAGGAACTGGGCGTTGTCCTCACAGGGGCGGGCGCAACCTTCCCTTACGGAAAGGATCCGAAAGACAGCAATATTCGTATTGCACCCACCTACCCGACGGCGGAGGAGATGGCACAGGCCACGGATGTGTTTGTGCTCTGCGTGAAGTTAGTCAGCGTGGAGAAGCTGCTGCAGGAGGCAGTTGCCGAGACGGCTTGAAGGGATGCGGGCGGATCGCCCGTTTAGTAAAGAGACGTCGGAAACGGAAAAATTGTTTGGGAAGAGGATATAGATAATATGGCGGACAATCATTATGAACGTTTAGGCAGGGAACTGATTCACAAGGGCGCGATCATTGATTATTATCAGGACACGATCCGCGTGGAAAACGGCAATGTGGTGAAGTGGGATCTGATCGACCATAAGGGCGCGGCGGCTGTCGTGGCGGTGAAGGACGACGGGAAGCTCCTCATGGTGAGACAATACCGAAACGCCCTTGACAGGGAGACGCTTGAAATCCCGGCGGGCGGTTTAAACAGTGTAGACGAACCGACAAAAGAGGCGGCGGCAAGAGAGCTGGAGGAGGAAACCGGCTATGTGGCGGGAAAGCTGGAACTGCTCCTGACGCTGCGCACGACGGTTGCTTTCTGCAATGAAAAGATAGATGTGTATCTGGCGACGGATTTAAAGCCCGGGAAACAGCATCTGGATGAGGATGAGTTTTTAAATGCGGAGAGCCACGACATTGACGAACTGGTGCAGATGATTTATGACTGCAAGATTCAGGATGGGAAGACGGTGTCCGCGATTTTGGCATATTATAATAAGATTCACAGACATTAGGGAAAGACCTGAGGAACTGTTATGCCAGAAGGAGTCTTTGACAGATCATTTTTGGGAGTAAGATGAAGTCATGCCTCGTCCTTTTTGGACATATATTGTCCTATAGGAGCTTGGAAGAGGCGGTGTAATCTTGCACAGACAGATTGGGACCAAAAACGGTTATTATATGGCGTATTTGTTTTTGATTGGTCTTTTTATGGGAATCCTGTTTGTCAATCTGGGACATGATACATGGATTAGGAACGGCAGCCTGTTGGGGGCGGAGATGATGAACAGACTAAAAAGCAGCAGACCGGCGGGTGAGGGACTGGTGGGATATATTCTCAGGCACCGGCTCTTTACGGGATGTCTTTTGTGTCTGGTCTCCACGACTCTGATAGGAATGCCGTTTCTTTGCGCTTATATCTGTTATGCGGGTTTGTCGGCGGGGTGTCTGCTGTCTGTGGCGGTAGTTCGCTATGGGATCAGAGGATTACTGTTTATGGCGGCAGTCCTGTTCCCGCAGGCTCTGCTGTTGGTTCCGGCGTATATTCTGCTCTTTCTCTGGGCGGCGGATGTAAATCGGACGCTCTATGCACCGCGGACGCAGTTGGAGGGGTATGAGCGGTACAGCAGCCGCTTTTATCTGAAAAAGGGTGCCCAGCTCATCGGTATCATGACAGTTGTCATAATGGGATGCCTGCTGGAGAGTTATGTCAATCCCAGTGTTCTGCATTTTGTTCTGAAAATCTTTTAAAAAAATTTTTTTATTCTTTTTTCCAAGATGTAGTAGACATAAAATCATTCATGGACGATATGTTGTGCCTCGGGGCAAAAGGGGCGCAAATGCCCGTAAAATCAAGAAAAATTCCATTTGCTTTTCTAAAAAAATCTGATTATAATGATACTCAGACAGTGTTTGATTTACATAAAGAGAACGCACAGGGAAGGGCCTCCGAGTAAATGGAAAAAGAGATTGGTGCATTTATAGCGTATTTACATAATGTGAAGAATACCTCCGAAAATACGGAGATGTCTTATAAAAGAGATTTGGAAAAGGTATCACACTTTTTGGAGTCGCGCGGTATCCGTGAGACGAAGGATGTGAAAGCGCAGGACTTGGCAGATTACGTGAAGTTTTTGGAGAACAGTAAGTTTGCGGCGGCTACAGTGTCCCGCAATATTGCGTCTCTGAAGGCGTTTTATCATTATATGGTACAGGAAGGGCTGGTGGAGGAGGATATTGCTGACAAGCTCAAAGCACCTAAGATTGAGAAGAAGGCGCCCGAGATTATGTCGCCGGACGAGGTGGTGCGGCTTTTGGAGCAGCCCTCTGGGAACAGCCCCAAGGAGATTCGTGACAAGGCGATGCTGGAACTTCTCTATGCCACGGGTATCCGTGTGACAGAATTGATTACGCTGAATCTTTCCGATGTGAATATGCAGATGAGCTTCATTCTCTGCCGTGACCGCAACAAGGAGCGCATCATTCCCTTCGGTGCGGCGGCCAAGAATGCGCTGACCAGATATCTGGACGGCACCAGGGAGGAAATGCTTGAGAATAAAAAGTCTGAGGTGTTGTTTGCGAATTGCTCCGGGCAGCCTATGAGCAGGCAGGGGTTCTGGAAGCTGATTAAGCACTATGCGAAGAAAGCGGATATTCAGGCCGATATCACGCCCCACACGCTGAGGCATTCCTTCGCGGCGCATCTGGTGGAGAACGGGGCGGATCTTCGGAGCGTGCAGGAGATGCTGGGCCACTCCGATATTTCCACGACACAGATTTATGCAAATCTGAACCACAACCATATCAGGGAGGTATACGCGAAGGCGCATCCGCGCGGCTAGCCGAAGTAAATTCCTACGGAATTAACTTCTCGGGCACTGCTTCGCATACTCGGCATATATATGTTTATAAGGCATGGGACTGTTTCCAGAAAACACCCCGTGCCTTTCTTTTTATGCGCAGCCCCATGCAGAGGAAGTATGCCGCTAAAGCGAAGCATGGGGCGCGCGGCTAGCAGGGGAAGATAGCTCTTCCCTACTCGATTGCGCAGGCCCGCATATAGAAGTTTACTGTTTCACAGCATGCGCGCCGCCCAGTTCCTACATGTAATGGTACTTCCCGCGCTTCGCAAACAGGAAACCCGCAGAGAGCACAAAGGCGAACGCCTCCGCCACCGTGACGGCCCACCAGATACCGTCCACGTCCAAAACTAACGGCAGAATCAGCACGGCCGCAGTTTGGAAAAGAAGCGTACGCAGGAAGGAGATCGCCGCCGAGACCGCGCCGTTGTTAAGGGCAGTAAAAAAGGAGGAGGCGAAGATATTAAACCCGGCCAACAGGAAGGAAAAGGAAAACAGCCGGAGCGCATGGCTTGTCAGCGCAAGCAGCTTGGCATCGTAGCCCACAAAGATGCGGGAGAGCGGGGCGGCAAGCAGGAAGGCCGCGGCGGTCAGCACGAGGCTCGCGCCGCCTGTCAAAAGCACGCTTTTTTTCAGCATATTTTTCAGTTCCCCGTCATTGCCAGCGCCGTAGTGATAGCTGACGACGGGCGCTGCACCGATGGAGTAGCCGATGTAGATGGCGATAAAGATAAACTGCACATACATCAGCACGCCGTAGGCCGATACGCCGTTCTCACCGACATACCGCAGAAGCTGGAAATTATAGATCATGCTGACGATGGAGCCGGAGATGTTGCTCATCAGCTCAGAGGAGCCGTTGGAGCACGCCTGCAGGATGGGTTTTAGTTCCAGCTTTGTCCGGGTGAGCCGCAGAGGGCTTGTGTTGGGGCAGAGAAAGTAAATCAGGGGGAACAGACCGCCCACACACTGGCTCATGCCGGTGGCAAGAGCCGCCCCGGCCACGCCCCAGCGGAACGCGCCCACGAAGAGGGCGTCCAGCGCCATATTGGTTACGCCAGCGCCTATGGTGGCCGCCAGTCCGAGCTTTGGCCTTTCCGCCGCAATCAGAAAGCTCTGGAACACGTTCTGCAGCATGAATGCGGCGATGAAGAGGAATACAACGTGCCCGTAAACGACGCAGTCCTCCATCATTTCCGGCGTTGCTCCCAGAAACGACGCCATCGGGCGCGTAAAAAGGATGCCTGCAGCCGCCAGGATGGCGTCGAGAATGACCGTCAGGTAAATCATCATGGAAAAATAACGGTTTGCCTTTTTCTGGTCACCCGTGCCGAGCACCAGGGAGACAAGGGCGGTTCCTCCGGTGCCGATCATAAATCCCATACCGCCGAGAATCATGATAAAGGGAAAAATCAGGTTGACGGAGGCAAAGGCGGTCTTTCCGGCAAAGTTGGACACAAAGAAACCGTCCACCACGCCGTAGATGGAGGTAAATATCATCATGACGATGGAGGGAAAGGTAAAGCGTAGCAATTTATTATAGGTAAAGTGGTCTGATAACTGGATGGTTGTTTTCATATTCTGTGATTTCCTTTTGAAAATATATTATGTAAACTAATCTCTACACATGTATGCAATCGTGGATTTCCTTGCGATATCAGGTGCAGCAGGTGGTACGCGAAAAGCTGTTTGTGAATTCCGACACAGTGACATCCACGTTATGTCAGGAGCTGCAGGCGTTTCTGGAAATCATGTAAGTAGCGTTCTGTCAGCGCCAGATACTGATTCACGTCCTCCTTCGTCCAAGAAGCAAAAATGTCGTTTTCTATGGCAATGACTTTTGCGGCTGTCCGCCCGGCCAGTTTTTGTCCTTCATCGGTAAGAAAAACGGTCTTGTTTTTACCGTCCGTATTTTTCAGATAGATGATTCCTTCCTTCTCCAGTCTGCGCAGGGCGGAGTTGATGGTCTGCTTGCTGACACCGGCGTTGAGGCAGATGTCCCGGAGCGGACAGCAGCCGTTCCCCGCATAGCAGATGGCGTAGAGAACGATCATTGAGCTTTCGGGAAGCCCAAATCGGGATGCCGCTTCATGGTAGGCGGATTCCGTTTCACTCATCAGATAATTGCATCGTCTCAGTTCCTTTGAAAAATCTTGATTCATTGTTCACCCCTCATTCTGCGTGTTCCGGACATTTCGCGTGAAACGCCGTTGTATTTTCCTATAAGATAAAAATAGTATGAAATCGTACTAAGAGCCAGTATAGTACGATTTCATACTAAAGTCAAGCAAGATAATTGCGACAATAAAAAAGCAGCCCGAAAGACTGCCTTTTCAGATCATATTTAACCAATCGTTTTATTCATACTCCGCAATGTCATAGATCAGCCGTTCCGAATCCTCCCATCCGAGACAGGGGTCGGTGATGGACTTGCCGTAAATGCCTTCGCCGATTTTCTGGCAGCCCTCTTCAATATAGCTCTCGATCATCACGCCCTTGACCATGCGGTGAATGTCCCTGTTTAACTTCCGACTGTGCATCACTTCTTTTACGATGCGGATCTGCTGCTCGAACTTTTTGTCCGAGTTATTGTGGTTTGCATCTATGACGCAGGCGGGATTGACCAGATCGTAGTCCTGATACAGCGTGTACAGGGTGTTTAAGTCTTCGTAGTGATAATTCGGAAGACTTCTCCCGTGCTTGTTCGTGGAACCCCGAAGCACCGCGTGGGCAAGCGGGTTGCCGCCTGTGCTGACTTCATAGCCTCTGTAGGTGAAGTCATGCGGATGCTGCGCCGCATAGATGGAGTTTAACATCACGGAGAGCGTACCGCTTGTGGGATTTTTCATCCCGGCGGCTACGTCGAAGCCGCTGACGGTCATGCGGTGCTGCTGATCCTCCACGGAGCGTGCGCCGATGGCAACATAGGAGAGAATGTCTTCCACATAGCCCCAGTTGTCGGGGTAGAGCATCTCGTCGGCGGCAGTCAGTCCCGTCTCCTCGATGGCGCGGATGTGCATCTTGCGCATGGCGATCAGGCCGCTTGTGAAATCAGGCTTCTTCTCCGGGTCGGGCTGACTTACAATGCCCTTGTAGCCCTCGCCTGTGGTGCGAGGCTTATTCGTATAAATGCGGGGGATCAGGATCAGCTTGTCCTTCACTTTTTCATTGACCTTCGCCAATCGGTTTACATAATCACAGACCGCCTCCTCGTTGTCGGCGGAGCAGGGGCCGATGATGACGATGAATTTCTTGCTCTTTCCGGTGATGACATCCCGAATCTCAATATCTCTTTCTCTTTTCACCTCTACAAGATGGGCGGGCATAGGGAAACGCTCGCGGATCTCGTCGGGAGTGGGTAATTTAGCTACATATTGAAATGACATGAATTCCTCCCGGCGAAAACGGGGTTACCGTCTCGTCTGTATAATATTTTTTTACTCTCGCAAAAGCACATACATTATAGTATATTAATTAGAGAATCGCAAGTACTAGCGTGAAAAGTGCTTCTAAAGACGTCCCGCCATAGGACGGGACGCCAAGAAGCACTAAGTTTCACGCAGGAGAATGCCTGAAATACGGCATTCTCCGCATAGATTTGAGATTCCGCAGAGCGGAATCATAGCGGTTAGAGTGAAAAGAACTTCTAAAGCTCAGCAGCAATGGCTGCTTCGCTAAGAAGTTCTAGGAGTTGCTTCGCAACTCCGTTTTACTCAGGAGAATGCTTGAAATACGGCATTCTCCGCACGGATTTGAGATTCCGCGAAGCGGAATCATGGCGGTTAGTGTGAGAACAACAGTTACCGCCTGTGCGCTTGACGTGAGATGCGAAGCGCCGACACGGTGCACAACAGCGTCTGCAGCATCTGGCTGGCGAGCATCCCCCACAGATACCCTTGTATGCCGAAGCGCGGAATGGCGAAGAATACAAACAGCAGCCGCAGAAGAAGACTTACCACGCTGTAAAGGAAGGTGCGTATGGTCTTGCCGAGGCCGTTCAGGATACTGTTTAACATACTGGCAATGTACATGAACGGGCACAGAAAACTGAGGGTCAGGATAAAACTGCCCGCCAGCTCCGAGTGGAAGAGCAGCCGTCCGGCCAGCCTTCCGAATACGAGAAACAGGGCGGTGAAGAAAAAACCCAGCAGTAGACAGAGGCGGATTGAGGTAAAGATGGCGCGTCGCACCGCATTTTTGTTGCCGCCTGCGTCCGCCTCAGACACGATGGGAAGAAGCAGTACGGAGACGGAGTTGGTGATGGCGGAGGGAAACAGAATGAGCGGCAGGCTCATGCCTGTGAGCACGCCGTAGACACTCAGGGCATCGGCGTTACTCAAGCCGTAGGCCATCAGACGGTTCGGTATGTAAATCGCCTCCACGCTCTGCAAAAGGTTGAGCACCAGCCGGTTGGCGGACAGGGGCACGGCGAGCTGCAAAAGCTGCCCCGTAATGCGGCGGTATATCCCGATCAGCCCTGCGGCAGAATGGTTACGATGGTAATCGAAAATGCCGCGTCGACGGGAAAACGCGGATGTATGTCCGGAACCTGCCGGAAAGACAGACGATTCCTGTACTGAAACATGCCATCTTGCCGGGAAAACCTGATGGGCGCGCGCTAAGATCGCCACCACGGAGACGATCATGGAGGCGCTTTCACCGATCACAAGGCCGACTACGGCGAAGCTGATGGTGGGCGTAAGCCCGTGTTTTTGGCAGATAAAATAAATCAGGTAGACGCTTCCCACCCGACAGACCTGCTCCGCGAGCTGAGAGAAAGCGGGGATGGCGGTTTTGCGGATGCCGTAAAAGTAGCCGTTGATACAGGAGTGCACGCTTGCCATGGGGATGGAGAGCGCGATGATGCGCAGGAGCGGGGCAGTGCGCGCTTCTAACAGAAGGTTTGCTGCAATCGGATCCGCATACACATAAATGCCGACGGCACAGACCGCGGAGAGCGCCATTGCCAGAAGAAAACCTGTCCAGAGTGTGCGGAAGGAGTTTTTGTAATCGTGTGTGCTCGTCTCACTTGCCACGTATTTGGAGATGGCGGTCTGGATGCCGGACACCGTGAGTGAGAAGGAGAGCGCCAGCACGGGGGAGATGAGCTGGTAGAGCCCCATGCCCTCCGCGCCGAATACGTTGGATAGGAAGATGCGGTAAAAAAAGCCGATGAAACGGCTCACTAATCCGGTTATAGTCAAAATAACGGTTCCTGTTACCAGGGGGTGAGTCCATTTATTAAACGTCATAGAGCACCATCACAGTATGGGATATGGTCTATGTTTATGTGGAAGTGAAGGAAAATAGAATTTTGTAGGTATAGATTGTTTGCCTGAAACGGGTAAAAGACGGCGGTTTAGGCGGGCAGGCAGTGTCGAGAGGAAAGAGGGATACGGAATGAAAAAAGTAGTGGTGGGCATGTCAGGGGGCGTGGATTCCTCCGTGGCAGCCCTGTTATTGAAAAAGCAGGGCTATGACGTGGTGGGAGTCACCATGCAGATCTGGCAGGAGGAAGCGCATGAGACGGCGGCGGAGCAGGGCGGATGCTGTGGGCTCAGTGCGGTGGAGGATGCCAGGCGGGTGGCTGAGGTGTTGAATATACCCCATTATGTGATGAATTTTAGGCGGGAGTTTCGGGAAAATGTGATGGACTACTTTGTGGCGGAGTATCTGGCGGGCAGGACACCGAATCCCTGTATCGCATGCAACCGCTATGTGAAGTGGGAGGCCCTGCTGCACAGGAGCCTTGCGATCGGAGCAGATTATATCGCCACAGGACACTACGCGGGAATTGCCAGACTTTCCAACGGCAGATATGCCATCCGCAGCGCGGTGACTGCGAAAAAGGATCAGACCTACGCCCTCTACAGTCTGACCCAGGAGCAGCTTGCCCACACACTGATGCCGGTGGGGGCGTACACCAAGGAGGAAATCCGGCAGATGGCGGCAGAGGCGGGGCTGCCTGTGGCTCACAAGCCGGACAGTCAGGAGATCTGCTTTATCCCCGACAATGATTATGCCGCCTTTATCGACAGGGAGGCGGGGGAGCGGGTGCCGAAGCCGGGCTGTTTTGTGACGAAGGACGGGAAAGTGCTGGGACGGCATCTTGGCATCACCCACTATACCGTGGGGCAGCGCAAGGGATTAAATCTGGCCATGGGCAGACCTGTGTTTGTCACGGAAATCAGACCGGAAACCGACGAGGTAGTAATCGGCGAAGCGGAGGACGTGTTCGGCGATACGCTTTACTGCGAGCGCATCAACTATATGGGGATGGCCGATCTGCCGGAGCCGCGAGAGGTGTCCGCGAAGATACGCTATAACCATGCAGGTGAAACATGTGTGATAGAGAAGTCGGACGGGGATCGGATTCGAGTGGTATTCAAAAAGCCCGTCCGGGCGATTACGCCGGGACAGGCTGTGGTATTTTATGAGGATGACTACGTGCTCGGCGGTGGAACGATTATGTAGCGATCGCTTTTTTAGTGGCCTGCTTGTTCTCGTACATGCGGTCGTCCGCAATCTGATAAATTTTTTCTATGTTATATTCCTTCGGGCTGCAGGAAGCATAGCCGAAAGCGATGGACAAATTGAGATTGGGGATTTCTTCATTTTTTTGTTGAATGTTATTGCGAAACTCTCCTACCATGGTAGAGATTTCGCCAGAATCGTCGGTTTCCGCGATGGCGATAAATTCATCGCCGCCCATCCGCGCGACAATACCGTGGGGTTCAAAGGCGTCCACAATCACCTGAGCGGCGCTTCGGATCAGGATGTCGCCCTGCGCGTGCCCGTAAGTATCGTTGGTGGTTTTCAGATTGTTCAAGTCAAAGCAGAAAACGGTGTAGCGGGGATTCTCCATATCCTTGATGCCGTTCATGTATTCCATGCAGTAACGACGGTTGTGAATCTGCGTCAGCTCATCCGTGTAAGCGCTTTTGATCAGAAAATTCCGTTCCGTCTCCTGCATCATTTTCTGTGTCAGATTGATATAGAAGGAGACCAGGAGCAGGAAGATAAAGACTACCAGTCCCACGGAGGCGATGCCCTTTGTGGAGGAAATAGAGATGCCCATATAGCGGTCAAAGTAGTAGAACAGCAGATCATAGCCAACACAGCCGGAGAGCACCAGCATACCGATTAAGAACAGCCGATGGACAAGCTGGCGGCTGACCCGCAGATTCATAAATTCCACGATGATAAAGTAGATCAGATTGCATAGAATCAATACCTGCATATATTTCAGCGTGGCCGCACAGTGTACCAGATCCACGGTGTGAAGACCGAGAAAGAGTGTGGTTGCAAAGATCTGCAGGGCAAGGAGTATTTGATATACCGCATACATGACGGGACGGTTTAGCGCCAGCACATCCTCCCGCATGTAGATGACTAGCGGGATGGGCGCCAGATACAGTGTCAGATATTCCAGCAGGCAGATCGTATAGAGCGGCATGGAGAAGATCAGAAGCACATTGTAGTAGCACAGCGTCCACAGCCCGATGCAGACAGAAAAAAGGGAGACGCACAAAATGCGCGAAAATTTCCCGGAAAACAGGATGGCAAAAACTGTGATAAAGCAGGTCACAAGGCCGAAAATTGTCAGAAAGCAGCCGAGAAACAGAGGAACCCTGTTTTCGGTCAGAATGGAGCGGTAAATATTTTTCCACTCGTAGATGCGGATTGGGTCGAAGCGGGAGAAGGCTTTGTCCTCCGCCGCGGTGAGCTCAAGCGTCAGCGTTTTTCCCGCGTAGTTATCGGGGAGATCGACGGGCAGATAACCGCTGCCGACGGTTTTGTGCCTGTCAATCCGATCCCAGCCGTATGTATGGATCGGTTCCCCGTCCAGATATACCGTGACTGCGGACTGCCTGATCTGCAGGACAAGCGCATGTCCGATACAGTCTGTATCGGACGGAAAAACTCTGGTCATGGTGATGGTATCGCCCTTATTTACCGGGTCAAATCGGAAATCATTCAGGGAAACATCCTGCCAGACGCGGTCGTTGATGGTGACATCCCAGCCGTCGATCAGGGTTTCAAATTGTGAGATATCAGAATAATCGCGGGATAACAGGCCGTCGATAAAAAGGGTAGTGAAACATATGCTGATCAGTGCATAGACGATAAAGAACACCTTCCAAACGGTTTTGCGGGTTATTTTTCTCTTCTTTTTCATGGCGGAATCCTCTGCCGGTTTTTCCGGCGGTTTATAATTTATGGAAAGATGGGTTTCTTTTTTCGTAAATGGCATAGTAGCGGAAGCCGCAGTCCTTTAGTATTTCAGCCGCCCGGTCAAAGGCGTGGGCGATCCGTCCCGGCTCGTGGGCGTCGCTTCCCACGGTGACAATCTCGCCGCCAAGTTCCCGGTAGCGTTTCAAAATGCCGATGCAGGGATTAGGCTCCCGCATCCCCCTTGCCAGTGCGCCGGTGTTGATCTCGATCCCCTTTTCCATGTCAATCAGGGTCATCAGAATCCGGTCAAAGATTTCGCGGTACATCTCGTAGGAGTAGCCCCGGTCTTTTGTGGGGCCGTAGCGCACCACATAGTCCAGATGGCCGTAAACGTCAAAATTGCTGTAAACTTTCAAGTTTTCCAGGATAGACTCGAAATATTCCCGGTAAGCCTCCTCCTGAGAGCGTCCCTCATAAAAAGCGGGATAGTAGGGGTCTTTTCCATTACAAAGGTGGGAGGAACCGATGATAAAGTCGTAGTCGTGTTCTTTGGCAAAGGCCGCGTTCCTCTTGGAGAGATGGGGCTGTAATCCCAGTTCTACGCCGAAAAACAGCGCGATTTTACCCGTGTATTTTTCGCGGAGTTTTAAGAAATCGTAGAGATAGGCATCCGGGTTTACCTCGAAAAATCCGTCAGCCTCGCGCTCGGTCACCGGATAGTCGAAATCGTTGTGTTCCGTGAAGCACATTTCGGTAAGTCCCAGCTCGATTCCCCGAAGGATCATATGTTCCATCGGTGTGTCGGAATCCCCTGAAAAGGAGGAATGTAAATGAAAATCCGCTGTGATTGGCATGGAAGTGTCCTCTCTGGGTTATTTTTCACACCAAATGGTTGTAAATTGGCGCGAAATTTGGGGTGGGTGTAAATTGTAACCTCTCTGGTAAAATTTCTCATTTATTTTTGATTTACGTCTTGAATTTTTGGGACAAATTGGGTAAAATAAAGTCGTTGACAAAATTTTGTCAATCTCTTCCGGTTCGATTGGCAAAATTATATAGCAAAAGTTATAAAAAATCAATATTTAGGAGGAACGAAAAATGGCAGTAAGAGTAGCAATCAATGGTTTTGGCCGTATCGGTCGTCTTGCATTCAGACAGATGTTTGGGGCAGAGGGTTATGAGGTTGTGGCAATCAACGATCTGACAAGCCCTAAGATGCTGGCACACCTGTTAAAGTACGATTCTTCCCAGGGTAAATACGCTCTGGCAGACACCGTATCCGCAGGCGAGGATTCCATCACGGTTGACGGTAAGACATTAAAGATCTACAAAGAGCCCGATGCAAACAACTGCCCTTGGGGTGAGCTCAAGGTCGATGTTGTTCTGGAGTGCTCCGGCTTCTACACCAGCAAAGAGAAGGCGCAGGCCCACATCAATGCAGGCGCAAGAAAGGTTGTTATCTCTGCTCCCGCAGGAAACGATCTTCCTACTATCGTATACAACGTAAACCACGAGACGCTGAAAGCTTCGGATACCATCATTTCCGCTGCTTCCTGTACCACGAACTGCCTGGCTCCCATGGCTAAAGCTCTGAATGATCTGGCTACCATCAAGTCCGGTATCATGAGCACGATCCACGCTTACACAGGCGATCAGATGATCCTTGACGGTCCTCAGAGAAAGGGTGACCTGAGAAGATCCCGCGCAGGCGCAATCAACATCGTTCCCAACAGCACAGGCGCAGCTAAGGCAATCGGCCTTGTTATCCCTGAGCTGAACGGCAAGCTGATCGGTTCCGCACAGCGTGTTCCCACCCCTACAGGTTCCACCACCATTCTGGTTGCAACCGTAGAGAAGTCCGTTACCAAGGAAGAGATCAACGCGGCTATGAAGGCAGCGGCTACCGAGTCCTTCGGCTACAACGAGGATGAGATCGTTTCTTCCGATATCGTAGGCAGCACCTACGGCTCCATCTTCGACGCTACCCAGACCATGGTAGGCGAGGACAATCTGGTTCAGGTTGTTTCTTGGTATGACAATGAGAACAGCTACACCTCTCAGATGGTTCGTACCATCAAGTACTTCTCTGAGCTGGCATAAAGCGAAAAGAATTTATAAGAAATGAAAGAGGCTCGGCCGCTGGGCCGGGTCTCTTTTTAAATCATAATAAGGAGGATACACAAATGTCTTTAAACAAGAAATCGGTAGATGATATCAATGTGAAGGGCAAACGCGTTCTGGTGAGATGCGACTTTAACGTGCCTTTAAAGGAAGGAAAGATCACGGACGAGACCCGCATCGTAGCTGCGCTTCCCACAATCAAGAAGCTTCTCGCTGACGGCGGCAAGGTGATCCTTTGCTCCCATCTCGGCAAGGTGAAGAACGGCCCCAACGAGGGTGAGTCCCTTGCACCCGTGGCGGAGAGACTTTCCGAGAAGCTCGGCAAGCCCGTCAATTTTGTAAAGGACGACAACGTGACCGGCGAGGCTGCTACGGCTGCTGTTGCGGCTATGAACGAGGGCGACGTGGTGCTCTTACAGAATACCCGTTTCCGCGGCAAGGAGGAGACCAAGCCGAAGGAGGCAGGTGAGGCTTTCGCGAAGGAGCTGGCTGATCTGGCTGACGTTTATGTGTGCGACGCTTTCGGTTCCGCTCACAGAGCGCACGCTTCTGTGGCTGTTGTGACCAAGTATATCACAGAGAAGGGCGGCGAGAATGCTGTCGGCTATCTGATGCAGAAGGAGATCGACTTCCTCGGCAATGCGGTGGAGAATCCCGTAAGACCTTTCGTGGCAATTCTCGGTGGCGCGAAGGTTGCGGATAAGTTAAACGTAATCAACAACCTGCTTGAGAAGTGCGACACGCTGATTATCGGCGGTGGCATGGCGTTCACCTTCTTGAAGGCGAAGGGCTATGAGATCGGCAACTCTCTCGTGGACGACGAGAAGCTTGACTACTGTAAGGAAATGATGGAGAAGGCTGAAAAGCTTGGCAAACAGCTCTTACTGCCCATCGACACCGGTGTGGCTGCGGCTTTCCCGAACCCTATCGACGGTCCTGTTGATGTGGAGTACGTGGATGCTGACAAGATCCCGGCGGACAAGGAAGGTCTTGACATTGGTCCCAAGACACAGGAGCTTTTCGCAAATGCTGTGAAGTCTGCGAAGACCGTTGTGTGGAATGGCCCCATGGGTGTGTTCGAGAACCCGACTTTGGCAAAAGGCACCATTGCTGTTGCGAAAGCGCTGGCTGAGACGGACGCTACCACCATCATCGGCGGCGGCGATTCCGCGGCGGCATGCAATCAGCTCGGCTTTGCGGATAAGATGTCCCACATCTCCACAGGCGGCGGCGCTTCCCTCGAGTTCTTAGAGGGCAAGGAGCTTCCCGGTGTGGTAGCGGCTGATGATAAGTAAGGTTGCGATAAGTAGAGCGAGAATGACCGAGGCGGAAAGAGGCTGTGCTTGCACAAAGTCTATTTCTGAGTCGGGCATTTGAGGGTGCAACGCACTCGAGGAATTGCGAAGCAATTTCGAGGCTCTGCGGGGTGAATTAATATAATAAAATAAAGGAGATTATTACAATGGCTAGAAGAAGAATCATCGCCGGAAACTGGAAGATGAATATGACTCCCAGCGAGGCAGTTAAGCTTTGTGAGACATTAAAGGATCTGGTAGTGAACGATGCGGTTGACGTGGTTTACTGTGTACCCGCCATCGACATTGTACCTGTGGCGGAGGCTGTGAAGGGCACCAACGTACATGTGGGCGCAGAGAATTTCTATATTGAGGATAAGGGCGCGTACACGGGCGAGATTTCCGCTCCCATGTTGAAGGATGCGGGTGTGGAGTATGTGATCATCGGCCACTCCGAGAGAAGAGAGTACTTCAAGGAGGATGACGCTTTCCTGAACAAGAAAGTGCTTAAGGCTCTGGAGGCGGGTCTTGTGCCGATCCTCTGCTGCGGCGAGTCCTTGGAACAGAGAGAAATGAACGTGACCATGGATTGGATCAGACTGCAGATCAAGTCCGACCTGGCAGGCGTGACCGCAGATCAGGTGAAGGGCATGGTCATCGCATACGAGCCCATCTGGGCGATCGGAACCGGCAAGACTGCTACTTCCGATCAGGCACAGGAAGTCTGCAAAAGCATTCGCGACTGCATTGCGGAGATGTACGACGCGGCTACCGCAGAGGCGGTACGCATTCAGTACGGCGGCTCCATGAACGCATCCAATGCGGCTGAGCTTCTCGCAAAACCCGACATCGACGGCGGCCTGATCGGCGGCGCTTCCTTAAAGCCTGACTTCGGGCAGATCGTGAATGCGTAATCCGGCGGTTTGTGCGTATGTAACAGTATAGAACATGTAAGACAGATGAAAACTCACTTCGGTTCTGGATGAAACGGATCGGAGTGAGTTTTTTCATGGGGCAGGATGTTGATAAATGAAATATTTTATAGTAATATACTAATAAGGTTATGCTGATTACGATATTAAGATTACGTTTCCTGTGGGTAAAGAAAGGGTACAAAACGATCGGTGGATAAAACGGCAAACGCAAATAAGAAAAAATTTGTTTTAAATTATCAAAAGGTAATGGAATGTTTGGAAAGTGCTGATTTTGCGTTGACAGGTCTGGAGATTCAGGAGGAGCTAGTACGAATAAGCATTCCTGAAAGTTTTTCTATTTCTGAACAGCCGGATGACACGATTTGTATGTTAAGACGGTTATATACGATTGGCATGTGTGATCATGTGAAAAAAATTTCGTTTGATCATTCCAAGTGCAAATTCCTGGGACTTTCAGCAAGCACGATTATGGACATAATCTTACTTACTGCACGGGAGTATAGAGGGAAAATGGAAAAACCGTTGGAATTATCAGGGAAACTTCCCCAAAATCCAATGGTGAGAGATGTTTTGCTGGCAAGTGGTCTGCCATATCATGTAAATGCAAAATCTAAATTTGAGTATGACAGTACCAATGTAGAAAAGTTTGAAACCGTGTCGGGAGAGTGCAGCAATGATGCAAGGCAGTCAGGGAGAATAGCAACGGAATTAACCGAATATTTTAATAGGTGTTTATTGCATCAGAGTATGAAGCTGCGAGATGAAGGTATATCATTGTTAGTAACATTATTGGGCGAAGTACTTGGTAATTGTGAAATTCATGGTGGAGAACATGCAACATGGTATACGCAGGGGCATTACGAAGATAATAGCAATAAGGCTTACGGAGAAATGCAGTTACTTTTTTTAAATTTAGGAAATACTATATATCAAGGTTTAAAATACAATTCCAGCGAGGAGACAAAGAAAAGATTAGAATATTATTTGGAAAGACATAAGCTATCTTTTTCCGAAGAGTGGAATGAAGAAATGGCATGTACGGTTTTCGCATTGCAAGAGGGAATTAGCAGGCTAAGAAATAGAAATATTAAAGGATATGAGGGCAGAGGTACGGGGACTGTAACTTTAATAGAGGCATTAAAGTCAATAGGAGGAAGCGGTGATGGACAGCTGCCGGAGATGACTATTGTATCAGGCCGGACATATATTAAGTTTGACGGGCGCTATAATATGCGTATGGAAACTTTTCAAAATGATTTGGTTTTTGGAAATGGAGAAAAGCGTATATTGGCATTTAATCAGGAAAATGATATATATAGGCCGGCAGATAGCACGGCTGTTCTACAAATGAAAGAAAATTTTCCCGGAACTGTAATTTCATTAAGAATTTATTTAGATAGCCGATACATTATGAAAGCGGGAGGAGAGGGATTGGATGAATAGTGTTAATATTGGGATGTATAAGGAAGCCGGGGCAAGAATCTTTACAGATAGAGATACAGGAATAAGAGCAAGGAAAGAGCTGGGGCTCGATAGCCTAGAGAAAAAAGGTAAAATAGTGGTATTATTACCGGAGGATACCTGGGGTGTCAATCCATCTTTTTTCGGTGGAATGTTTGAGACCAGTATTAAGACTATGGGAAACAAATTTCGACAGAACTACATTTTTCAATATACGGATGGAACGGAATTAAATGATAGTCTGAGGGAAAATATTGAGAGTGACTATGATTATGTTATGCGAGGGTTAAATTAGCATATGGGAAGTGAACAATTGGTATGGAATATCATTGGGAGCATATCAAATGCAATAGCAGCTATTTGTGCAGTAGCTGCTATTGCTGTTACTGTCTGGAATTTTAAAAGTGATAGGCGAGATCAGAAGAAAGAAAATTTATGCATAAAACTTCGTGAGCTGTATAAGAAGACTGTAATCGACTCTTTTTTAAAAATAGTAGATGAAAATATAAGAGATATCAACGATAACCTGAACCGTTTTTCGAGGGAAGGATTTAACGAAAATGAGATGAAAAGATTTTATGATTATATGAGCTTGGGATTGCATGATTGTTTATTAGAAGCAGAAACAATAAGAACATTTAATCAGAAGCTATATCGGGAAGTACAACAAATTACAGAAAAAATATCTGATACATATGGTGAAATTATAAATAAAGCAGTGAGTCATAGATATGTATTAAACAATTATGAACGAAAAATCATGCCGGACTGGATAAAGCTAAGAAATGCCATATATAAATGTTATATAGAGGAAAGGTTTGATGAATTAGATAAATTATATAAATAAAAATTTACTTCGATACTTTATGGCAGATCCAGTGGTGAAGGATATGGGTAGAATACAGAACTTAATTATGGGCTTTAACAGAGTTACTATCAAAAAGCAGCTCTATCGGATCTACACGGTAGTGGTGGTGGTGCCGATTCTGCTGATCGGCTCTTTCCTGCTTATGTACACGCATCATATCATGGAAAATTATTATACGGATCTGTTAAAGGCGGATAATGACCGGGTGAGAAATATTCTCTTTGATATCACCAGGGAGATTTACGGGATCTCCAGAGACATTTCCTATGACGCCGGGGTGCGGACGATTCTTGCGGGGGAGTTTGAGAACAGACAGGAATATATGCGGGCAGTTGACCGGAACGAAATGTTAAGCCGCTACGCATCGACTTACGCGGAGGTGTCCAAGATCGAAATCTACACGGACAATCCGTCCCTCTCGGATTACAAGCAGTTTGTACGATTGGATGAGGAGATGAAGGGGACGCAGTGGTATCAGCGTGCCATGGAGCAGGCGGGCGTCTTCTGGCAGGCGGTGCCATGGGAGGACGGCTACCGGGACAGTAACTGGGAACTTGCCATGGTGAAGCAGATCCCGCTGGTAAACTCGCCCTATCATGCGGTTTTGGTCATCCGCGTCGAGTCCAATTATCTGCGGATCTGGATAGACAATACCGAGTACAGCAGCGTTATGTCCGTGGACAGGGGTGCCGTGTTTTACAGCACAGATATGGAGAGGAACGGAAAGGCGCAGCCGCACGCGATCGACTTTGACGAGTCCTATTATCAGTACACGGGACGGACGGACATAGACGGACGGCAGTGTTTTATCAACATCTCCACACTGCACGCCTATCAGTCCGGCTCCAAACTCTATATATGTACGCTGGACAAGCATGGATATGAGCATATTCGGAGCATCCTGTATATGTGCGGCGTGGTTATTGCGGTGGCGATGATTATTCCAGGCATTCTGATCCTTATTTTCACGAATTACTTTATGGGGAGAGTGCGGCTTCTCAGACAGGAGATGCACAAGGTGAGCAATCAGGATTACGAGCTGATTCCCGCGCTTCGGGGCAGTGATGAGATATCCGAGGCATTCGGGGACTTGCAGGTCATGGTGGGAAATCTCAAGGAGCAGGAGGCTAAGGCATACGAAGCGCAGCTCAAGGAGCAGGAGCTTTTAATCAGGCAGCAGGAGATGGAATTTAAGATGCTGGCCAGCCAGATCAATCCGCATTTTCTCTACAATACGCTGGAGACCATACGCATGAAGGCGCTTACTGTGGGCGATAGGGAGGCCGCGACGGCGATCAAGCTTCTCGGCAAGTCCATGCGCTATGTGTTGGAGAATATGGGCACTTCCGTCACTACGCTGGCGGAGGAGCTGAACCATGTGGATGAATATATGAAGATTCAGCATCTGCGTTTCGGGGATCGGATCGGCTATCATAAGCATGTGGAGGAAGGGCTTGATCTGGCTCGCTGCCACATCCTGCCGCTGCTCTTACAGCCGGTGGTGGAGAACGCTATCGTACACGGGCTGGATGAGACGGAGGAGGACGGCAGCATTGTGATTTCCGTCTACACGAGGAATCCGGACGGGACGAAGCTTCTGCTGATCGACGTGGACGATAACGGCTGCGGGATGGCGGAGGAGACACTGAATAAGCTGAGAACGGACATTGAGATCCGGGATATGAGCCGGAGCAAGAGCATCGGGCTGTACAATATCAACCAGCGCTTAAAGCTGCACTACGGGGAGGGGTATCGGGTGCATGTGTATTCCGAACCGGGAAAGGGCACGAGAGTTCGGCTGGTGATTCCGGCGGAAAAGGCGGAGAATGGGGAAAGGTAAAAAAATGACCGTATTTTTTCTCCATTCTGTTCGGTATTTATTATTTTATAAATTTTTTATAATAAATGCATCAAGGGAAATGAGCGTGTACACATTTTCAGTGGTGCATTTTCTATTTCCCGAAAAATGTGAGGAAAGGGTGGCGGGACATGAGTGCGAAAAAAGCGCAAAAAGAAAGAGTTACGAAACAAAAGTTCAGTATGCAGCTTATGTACAAACAGCGGTATCTGTTGTTGATGTCGCTTCCGTTTGTCATCTGGCTGATCATCTTCAAGTACATTCCTCTGTGGGGATGGACGATGGCGTTTCAGGATGTGAGGCCGAAGAATCTGTCGAAACATATCTGGGAAAGGCCCTTTGCGGGACTGAATAACTTTGTCAAGGCGTTCGGCGACCGGATGTTCAACCAGACGATGATCAATACCCTCGGGTTAAGTATTTTGGGAATCGCGGTGGGAACGGTTATGGCGATCCTGTTCGCGCTGATGCTAAACGAAATTCGTTTTATTAAGTTTAAGAAAATCACGCAGACGATTTCTTATCTGCCCCACTTCGTATCCTGGGTAGTTATCGCCAGTATCGCGAAGATGGTGTTGAACGACGGCGGTATGTTAGACACCCTGTTTGGCACGAAACTGGGACTGATGAGCACCAACTCGCCGCTGTTCTGGCTGACGGTGGTTTTGATCAATACATGGAAAGAGGTGGGCTGGGACGCCATCGTGTACCTCTCCGCCATGGCGGGCATCGACCAGGGACTTTACGAGGCGGCGAAGGTGGACGGCGCGAACCGTCTCCAGCGGATCTGGCACATCACGCTGCCGGGCATTAAGCCGACTATCGTGGTGCTTCTGATCATGAGCGTTGGCAGCGCGCTTAATGTGGGCATGGAGCGTCAGATGCTCTTAAGCAATGGTATTGTACAGGATCACGCGATGGTGCTTTCCTGGTTCGCTTATGTGAGAGGTATCGGCAACAGCAACTACGGTCTTGGTACCGCGATCGGCATGTTCCAGTCGTTAGTCGGTCTTATCCTGCTTTTCCTGGCCAATAAGGTTGCAGGGTGGCTCGGTGAGAGCAGATTGATATAGGAGGGAGAAATCATGGCAAATACGAAGACGAATCGAATCAAAAGCCGCGATAATATCCTGGACTACATATTGTTGGCGGTGTTCCAGTTACTGATTGTCATTACGGTATATCCGTTTATAAACGTGCTTGCGATCTCGTTCAATGACCCCATTGACACGATGCGCAACATCAACTTCATTATCCCGAGAAAGTTCACTTTGAGCAACTACGTTTACGTGTTCAAGGAGAACAATCTGGGCAACGCCTTTCTTCTGTCGGTTTTGAGGACCGTGATCGGCGCGGGTGCAGGCGTGATCTGCACGGCGATGCTCGCCTATGTGCTCAGCAGGAAGGACTTTTACTTCAATAAGCTGTTCACCACGCTGTTTGTCATCACCATGTATGTCAGCGGCGGTCTGATTCCGGAGTACCTGCTGTTAATGAGAGACCTGAAACTGGGGAATAATTTCATTGTTTATATTATTCCGGGACTGATCTGGGTTTACAACATGATTCTGGTGCGTTCCTTTATCGAGGGACTGCCCCTCGCCTTACAGGAAGCGGCCAGAGTGGACGGCGCCAACGATTTTATCATCTGGGCAAGGATCGTGCTGCCCCTGTGCCAGCCGGTGCTGGCGACGGTAGCCCTGTTCTACGCGGTGGGACAGTGGAACTCCTTCATGGACACCTATCTGTACGCCAAGGAGCTGCCGACCCTGCAGTATGTGCTGTATGAGATTATGGAGAAGGCGCAGATGAAGATCGATCCCCACGCGGCGGATCAGATGAAAAACGCGGTGTCGCCGCTGTCCATACGAATGGCGGTCACTATCGTGGCGACGGTGCCCATCATCATCGTGTACCCGTTCTTACAGAAATATTTCGTGGGCGGCATGACGGTAGGCGCGGTAAAGGATTGATGGTTCATATGATATTTTTATGGCGGTGTCAAGTATGCTGCCGTATCAATATAAAGTTGCATTTAGAGAAACAGAAGGGAGAGAAAGTATGAAAAAAAAGAGGATTTGTGCATTGTTATTGACGGTGGCAATGACGGCCGGAATGCTCGTCGGCTGTGGCGGCGACAGCGGTACTGCTTCGACTGACGCAGGCAGCACGGCTGCAACCGATGAGGGGAGCGACGGCGCGGCGTCAGGCGATGTGATTGAGCTGACATTCTTTAGCGCGGATGCAAATCAGGACGACCCCTGGACCGATCCCGTGGCTGAGAAAATTACCGAGAAAACAGGCGTAAAATTAAAGACAACCCGTCCCGTGGGCGGCAATGACGAGTCTGAGGCGGTGGCGTTGATGATTGCGGAGCAGAATTACCCCGACATTATTTTCGCAAAGGGTTCCGCGGGAAATCTGATCGATGCGGGCGCTATGATGGATATGACGGATTTAATCGAGCAGTACGGTCCCAACATCAAGAAGCTCTACGGCGAGGAGTTTGACAAGCTGAAACAGTCCGCGGACGACCCGTCCATCTACCAGTTATCCGCTTATGAGGTAGGCGGCACGAAATTTAAGGATGCGGGCAATCTCCAGGTGCAGTGGGCGGCCCTGAAGGCGAAGGACTACAAGATTCCGCAGTCTCTGGATGAGCTGGAAACCATGATTAAAGACTATATCGCGGAGAATCCGAAGACCGACGACGGTCTTGATAAGATCGGCATTTCCCTGTCTACCTCCGACTGGCACTGGCTGATCACACTGGGCAATCCGGCAGGCTTTATCGCGGACGGCGCGCCGGACAACGGACAGTGGATTGTTACTTCGGACAACAAAGGTATGTATAAATTCCGCTCCGACAAGGAGAGAGAGTATTTCAGATGGCTCTGCCGCATGTACAACGAGGGTATTCTGGATCCTGAGTTTGCGACACAGACCCATGAGGACTACATCGCGAAGATCGCATCCGGCCGTGTGGTATGCCTGTTTGATAAGGATTGGGATTATCAGGACGGTGAGAAGGTGTTGAAGGCGGATGGCAAGTACGAACTCACCTATGCGGGTCTTCCCACCTGTATGGAAGCGAGCACCAAGTGTCCGTCCCTTATGTATCAGGGTCTGACCACAGGAACCGGCGTAGGCATTTCCAACAGCTGTAAGGATCCCGTTGCGGCGATCAAATTCATTGACTTCCTCTGCTCCGATGAAGGCCAGGTGCTCAACAAATGGGGTATCGAGGGCGTGAACTACTTTATCGACGACGAGGGACACCGCTACAGGACTGAGGAGGAGATCAAGTACTCCCAGGAGGATGCGGACTATTCCAAGAAGACGGGCGTAGGCTTCCACAACTATCCGTTCCCATCCTATGGCAACGGCATTCTGGATCCTACCGGCAGCACCTACACGACCGCCAGCAAGGACGCGGTGATCGCGGAGTACAACGTGGAGGAGAAGGCTGCGGTTGAGGCGTGGGGCGTAGACCTGATTGTAGATATGTTCCCGCAGCCCGACGAGTTTGAGACGCCGGATTACTCTCCGCTCTGGGCATATGCGATGCCTCTTGAGTTTACGGAGATCGTGGATAAGCTGGATGAGGTGGCGTGGTCTTCCCTGATTCAGTGTGTGACCGGCTCCGAGGAAGCGTTCGATGACAATTATGACGCGATGATCGCTGAGCTGGAAGCTACCGGCATGATGGATGCGGAGGAAATGATGTCTAACATTATCGCTGAGAAGGTGGCGATTGTCCAATAACAGTGTGAGACGGAGTTGCGACGCAACTCCGTCTCACACAAGAGAATGCCCGGAAAGCGGGCATTCTCTGCGCTGTGTAGACATCAAGGTGTAAAAGGGACGAATATAGAAAAACAGCCGCAGAGGATGTCTGTGCGGCTGTTTTTTGAAATCATATGTTGGAGATGAGGCGGGAATTACGAATTTTCTAGGGGGGGGGGTAAATTTCCGACTCTCCGTCAAGGCCCTGGCTTTTGCGGAACTCCGCGGGGCTCATTCCCACGTAGCGGCGGAATTTCTTGTGGAAATAGTCTACGTTTTTGTAGCCGACCTGTTCCGCGATTTCGTACACTTTCAGTTTGTTTTCCAGGAGAAGCTGTTTGGAATGTTCGATGCGCTTGTGATCCACGTAGGAATTGAAACTCTCGCCCACGCTCTTCGTGAACAGTTTGCCGAGATAGGCGCTGTTGTAGCCAAAGAGCGGCGCGATGGATTCCAGCTTTATGTTATTTGTGTAATTGTGATCGATGTAAAAGAGGATATCGTACAGGATCGTATCTTTGGAGGAATTGCCCATGGCGTTCATGACAGCCTCAAACTGTTCCGATAAAAACTGGAGGATTTCGTAGAGGTAATGGCGGCTGTTGACGTAGGCTATGGTTTCCGAATTTCCCCAAAAGGGAAGCGCGAGGGAGCTGTACTTGTGCCGTATCTTTTCCTTGGTCTGCAGGTACAGATCGATCAGGAAGAGACGGATTTCCCGTATGCCGTCGGAGAGCTGCGACAGGGAAAGCTCCAGCTCCTGCAGGGTTTCTACGATCATTCGGCGATTGTAGGCGGGGATGTAATCCGCGAAACGATCCGCGAAACCCGTCAGACTTTCCGGGGATAGGGCAGCAGCGCTGTCCTGCGCTTTCGCTGTGTCTGCAGGGCGGGGAAGCGTCTCGTAGCCCGCCGTGTGCTGGCCGGACCGGCAGAAAAAGCGGCGCGCGGAAAGGGCGGCGGTATCCTCGTAGGAGAGATGAATCTCATCCACGGTATGTACCGGTCTGCCATAGGAGAGGAACATGGCGTCCAGAGGGCTTCCCGCCTGCGGCTCCCCCTGCTCATAGCGCTCCAGAAAATCATTGAGCTTGCCGAGGGCGCGGGAGCCTTTTAACAGAACCACGTCGCGTTCATCGGCCTGTATGTGGTCGAAGCTGTTATTGTCCTTGTTGGTTACTTTGAGAAGTGCCGCAAAGGTATAGGGCGAAGCCGGGGAGCTGGTATGGAAATCCTCGCAGATCACAACCTGATAGGCGTCCGCCTCCAGATGGAAAAGAGAAAGATCCTCCGCCGACAAAGGCTCCGATGGCGCTGCGTGCAAAAGCTCCCGCAAGACGACGCTGCGGGCTTTCTTTTTGTACTGCGTGAAGTGGCTGGAATGCTGCCTCTCCTCCGCGAGTTCTTCACGGATCTGCGTGACGGTCTGTATCAGCTCATCCTCGTCGATGGGCTTGGTGAGATAGAAACGGACGCCGCTTTTCATGGCTTCCTGCGCGTATTGGAAGTCGGAGTAGCCGCTTAAAATAATGCATTTGCCCTCAAAACCGCCTTCTCTGGCGAGACGGATGACTTCCGTGCCGTGCATCCCCGGCATTTTCACATCCAATAAAACAAGACCGGGTTTTAGCGCAAGAATCTGTGAGAGGGCGTCCTTGCCGTTGGACGCTTCCCCGCACAGCGAAAAGCCCAGCTCTTCCCAGTCGATGATACACTTTAATCCTTCTCTGATTGACGCTTCGTCGTCAGCGATAAATAATGTTTCCATAGCAACAGCATACCACGAAAAGCGGTTTTACGCAACAAAACCGCTTATTCCACATGGATTTTAAACACAACGGGGAACGCGCTTTTCACGTTTTTGGCTGTGATGCAAAGCCCTGCTTCCTCGATAGACCAGAGCGGTTTTTCAGTGGCCCCCAGCGTTTCCACATCCCGGATAATCCCGTGAAAATGGGGCTTGTCGGGATCCGGGGAGGCGGCAAGAGAACGGATGGTGACAGAGCCGCTCTCAGGAAAGTGCAGGCATGCCGCGTAGATGCACCCGTTTCCGGCGGTAAAGCGGAAGTCCTGCGGCGTGTAGGACGGGGCGGCAGCGTCGGAGAATTGCCCTTCCGTCTCCACGGTGGGGCCTTCCGCCGCATACCGCCAGGGCTTTGACTGGTAGACGGCCTCCCCGTTGACGGAGAGCCACCCGCCGATATCCCGCAGGATGGCCAGATCCTCCCCGGCAAAGCTGCCGTCCGCCTTAGGCCCTACGTTCAGCAGGAGGTTGCCGTTCTTGCTCACCACGTCGATGAGATAGCAGATCAGCTCATAACTGCTCTTGTAGTCTAAGGATGTGGTGTGGCACCAGGAATTGCGGGCCACGGCGGTATCGGTCTGCCAGAGATAGGGCTTTGCGTCCGCAAACTTGCCCCGCTCCACGTCCACGATGCCGCTGCCGAAGGCCATGGCGTCATGCTTGTAGCAGATGGCGCCTTTCTGTTCCCACCTTGCGCTGCGGTTGTAGTAGTAGGCCGCGATTTTGCGCAGATACGGCTTGTATGCCTCGTGCTGGATCCACCAGTCGAAATAGAGAAGCTTTGGCTGATAGCGGTCTATGAGTTCGCAGGTGCGAAGCAGCCAGTCCTCAAGAAACTCCTGGTCGGGATAAGGCCTGGCGAACAGATCCTGATGATCGGGCTGCGTCTGCTCCGAGGGCCAGTAGAAATCTCCGCAGGAGAGGGGCTCTTTGATGTCGCTGTCAAAGTCCTTTCCGGGCCCCATAAACCAGTGGTGCTCCGCCCGGTGGCTGGAGGCGCCGAGAATCAGCCCCTGCTTTTCGACAGCGGATTTCAGCTCGCCGAGAATATCCCGTTTCGGGCCCGTGTCGGCGGCATTGTAGACAGAGAGACTGCTTTTATACATCTGGAAACCGTCGTGGTGCTCCGCCACGGGAATCACATATTTTGCGCCCGCCTTTGCAAAGGTTTCCGCCCAGAAATCGGGATCGAATTTTTCCGCCGTAAAGAGGGGAATAAAATCCTTGTAGCCAAAGTTCTTGTGCGGACCGTAAGTTTTGATGTGGTGCTCGTACTCCGGGGTTCCCTGTATGTACATATTGCGGGAGTACCACTCGTTGTGGAAGGCGGGCACGCTGTACAGCCCCCAGTGGAGGAAGATGCCGAACTTGGCGGGGGAAAACCAGCGGGGCGGCTGCAGGGATGTGAGAGAGGCCCAATCGTCGCTATAGGGGCCGTGTGCAATCGTTTTTTCAATGGTTGACAGATACGTTTTTTTGTCGGCTGCTGTATACATATGTTTTCCTTTCCTGTGGGCTGTGCCCGATTGGCTTATGCCGGTTCACAGCGGAACCTTTGTTGCCTACAGATATAGTATACCAAAATCTTCGGGAAAGGGGAAAATTAAATGCGGCGCAGACCTATTTTTCGGCTTCACAAGCGCGGCGTTATTTGTTAGAATAAACCTATGGGGAAAGCTTTGGAAATTTTCTTTGCGGGGTGGAATAAACTATGACGAACAAAGAGAAAGCGGAGGATTTTTTCGAGTTGTTAAAGAACCAGAACCAAAATAAATGAACGGGAGAATGGACGGCATATGGACTACAAAGCAATTCCTTTTGAGCAGAGAATCAAAGAAAATATCAGAAGTTATTCCATGGATAACCTGTACGCGCTGGACACGCTGACGGAATACTGCAAGGCGTTCAGCGCGGTGACGGACGCCGCTCTTTTAATCACGGAGAGGCACGGAGAGAAGATTGTCTCTGTGGGCGGTTTCGCGGGATTTACGCCGGATGTGGTCGGTGAGCCGGGGCGGAAAGTCAGGGTATACGGCAGGACGATTGCGCATCTCTATGCCGAGACGGGCAAGGTGGCGGAGGATAAACGGCAGAATGTGGAGCGATTGCTGGACGGTTTTGCCGCCATGCTTTCCCATTGGGGTGAGCAGACATATCTGCATACGGAGACGGCGATCTATGCGGATGAAATGGAGCAGCAGCTGGGTGTACAGCACGTGCAGACGGCCAGAGGGGAGAACGAGGATCCGCTCACCGGGGTATACCACAAGCTCTATTTCGAGGAGCGCATGAAAGTGATCGATCGGGCGGAAGTGGTGCCTGTGGCGGTCATCAATGTGAATATTAACGACTGGAAATATGTAAACGACAATTTCGGTGACGAGGAGAGCGATCGCCTGATCAAGACCATCGCGGACATTTTGAAGCAGGAGAAGAAGCCGGACTATGTCATTGGCCGTGTGGACGGGGATGTTTTTATCGTGCTGATTCCCATGGCGGAGGACGGTGAGGCGGAGGATTACTGCCGACGGGTGCAGCAGGCGTGTCTATCCTTTGAGGACGAGATTCTTGCGCCGTCCGTTGCCTGCGGCGTCGTCTACAAGACGAATGTGGAGGAAATGGTCGAGGATAAGCTCGATGACGCGGAGTACGAGATGTTCAATAACAAATTCGAGATCAAAAACGCGCCCGGATACCGGGAACGGCTGGAAAAGAGAAAGTAATGTTTCCGCGAGAGCGAACAGGGAGGCCGGCTGACATGCCAGCCTCTTTCTATGTGCGGAGTCGGAGGACAGAGGAATATGATCTATTGCGAGAATTGCCATGCCCCGATGGAAGAGGACAGCGCGAAGTGCCCCTACTGTGGCGCCTTGAACGCCCCCGGCGGTGAAAAACAGTATATGGAGCGGCTTTACGATATCAGGAAAGATGTGGAGGAGCTGTCCGATGTGCCGGTTCGGGAATACCGCAGAGAAATCGGGAAAACCGGGCGGGTCATCCGGGTGGTGTTTCTGGCGGCGGCGGTGCTGGCAGCCTTTGCAGGTCTTTTCTTTCTGGTGAGCCGGAAATTGCTGGATTATGAACCGACGGCGGAGGAGATCCGTGCCCAGATGGAGTGGGAGAAAGAGGTTTTTCCGAAACTGGACGCCTTGTATGAAGCGGGAGACTACGACGGCGTCATGGAATGCGTATTTGAAAATCAGGGGGAGTCGTACTATTCCATTTCCAACTGGGCGCACGCGGATTTTATCGATGTATATACCCGGTATCAGCATTGCCAGGAAAGTCTGGCGCAGGCGGCTGCGGGAGAGTACGATGAGGAGGCGGGCGACTGCATCATAGACATCCTGTTTCTCATACAGGAGAGGCCATACGATTCCTATACGGCGGCGGAAGAAACGCTGATCGCGGCATATCAGAAGGAAATCAGGGAACAGACCGGCACAGTGTTTGGCGTATCGGAAGAGGCGCTTGACCGCTTGTACGAGGAATGCTGTGTGGAGGATGAATACGGCGTTTATTTCGACTATCAAACGGCGAAAAAGGAAGTAAAACGTTTTGTAAAAGAACATATCAAAGTAGATGGAAGAAAGGTAGAATGAGACTATGAAGTGTCCCACATGCGGCGCGAATTTGCAGATCGAGGATGAAAAATGTCCTTTTTGCGGCAATCCGAATCCCTTTGCGGTGAAGCATCAGCAGGATATGCGGCAATATCGGCAGGAATTTCAGGAAACGAAACAGGAAGTGGAGAAAAAGACGCTGCATTTCAATTTTTTCACAGCCAGAATTGCGGTCATTGCGGTGCTTCTTATGATGATTCTGGGGATGGTTTTTGTGATCAATGACGGTCCCCATTACCTCTGGGCAAGGCGGGTAGAAAGAGATATCGCGAAAAATATGGAAAATTACAGGGCGGAGCTTTCGGCCTGTGAGGAGGCGGGTCAGTGGAGGAGGCTGTATGCCCTTTACGACAACAAAAGCCTCAGCCATACCCGGGATTTTCAGGAGTACACAGTGCTCTCTTTTGTGACTTTCGATTATAAGAGCGTTCTCAACCAGATGACCATCTTCAGGGAGGATGAGGGGAAGGGGGCGGATGCGGTTTCCGCCAGAATTGCATCCCATCTGGACAGCTTTTATAAGACTACCGAACGGCTCACTTATGAGAGCGACTATTTTGACAATAATTATACCCCGGAGCACATGGAAGCCTATGGGCGGATGCGGGAGGATCTGGAAGCGGCGCTTTCTGTCTATTGCCATCTGACGAAGGAGGAGGTGGCATCGCTTGCTGACTATTCGGTGGTAAAAAAGGCGGCGCTGATAGAAGAAGGTCTGCAAAGAGAGGCGGATGAGAGGAAGGAGGCGGCAGAAGAATGAATGGGCATCAGCGTACGGAAGGAAAAACGGGCGTTTCGCGAAGGAATCTTTTGTTGAATGGCATTGTGATCCTGCTCTGTGCGATTCTTTGCATCCAGATCGTCACGTTTGCCAGGGAATCTTCGGATTATCTGAAAGGACCCGAGACAGACGAGGCACTCCTGATCCAGTGGGTCAGCCACCAGAACTATGAGAGGCTTGTGGAAGATGTGTACCGCTATGAGGCGCTGGGGGTGCCGGTGGAGGGAGACATGGCACAGATTTACGCGGTCGCCCATTACTATGAGGCAGCGATGCTGTATAACGCCCATCAGAAGGCGGGAAATACGCAGCAGGCGGAGGAAAAATTTGCCCAGATGCAGGCGTATGAGGAGCAGCTGGGGGAATATGCTTTTGTAAAAGAGGAAATAGGGGCATTTCTGGGGATGGAAACGGAAAATATAAAATAAGTATTAAATCCCTTTTTCTGGATAAAAACGAGATAATCGGAGAAAATGAAAGAATAGATTAGAAAATGGGAGAAAAATGCATGTACATTCATGTGAAACCATTTGCAAACACCCGCATATGAAGATAATATATGTTCCAGAGTTAGCACTCATATGAAGCGAGTGCTAACAAATCAAAGGATAAGCACAAAATGTATCACATAATAAGAAGGAGGCAGTTATTATGAAGTTAACACCACTTGGCGACAGAGTTGTATTAAAACAGTTGGAAGCGGAGGAGACCACCAAGTCCGGCATCGTGTTGCCCGGACAGAGCAAGGAAAAGCCCCAGCAGGCTGAGGTGATCGCGGTAGGTCCCGGCGGCGTTGTGGACGGCAAGGAAGTGAAGATGGAAGTGAAGGTCGGAGATCAGGTCATCTACTCCAAGTATTCCGGCACAGAGGTGAAGCTCGGCGAGGATGAGGAATATATCATCGTGAGACAGAATGATATTTTGGCAGTCGTAGAGTAGAGTGAAAAGAACTTCTAAAACTCAGCAGCAGAGGCTGCTTCGTTAAGAAGTTCTATGTTTCACTCAGGAGAATGCCTGAAATGCGGCATTCTCCGCATTGATTTGAGATTCCGCAGAGCGGAATCATGGAGGTTAGCGTGAGAAGAACTTCTAATCACTCGCAGCAAAGGCTGTATCGCAAAGTCAGCATAGCTGATTTGGAAGTTCTAAGTCTCACGCAGGAGAATGCTTGAAAAACAGCATTCTCCGCATGGAATAAATGGAAGTAATCAAAATCGAAAATCAGGAGGACATAAAATTATGGCTAAGGAAATTAAGTATGGCGCAGAAGCCAGAGCGGCTTTGGAATCTGGCGTAAATCAGTTGGCGGACACCGTTAGGGTGACCCTTGGACCGAAGGGCAGAAACGTAGTTCTGGATAAGTCCTACGGCGCGCCCCTCATCACGAACGATGGTGTGACCATTGCCAAGGAGATCGAGCTTGCGGATGCGTTTGAAAATATGGGCGCACAGCTTGTCAAGGAAGTGGCGACCAAGACCAACGACGTGGCAGGTGACGGCACCACCACAGCGACGGTGCTGGCGCAGGCTATGGTGAATGCGGGTATTAAGAATCTGGCGGCAGGCGCGAACCCGATTATTCTGAGAAAGGGCATGAAGAAAGCGACCGAGACGGCAGTAGACGCGATCGCGAAGATGAGCTCCAAGGTAAACGGCAAAGAGCATATCGCGAGAGTGGCGGCTGTTTCTTCCGGCGACGACGAAGTAGGTCAGCTGGTGGCGGACGCGATGGAGAAGGTTTCCGGCGACGGCGTGATCACCATCGAGGAGAGCAAGACCATGCTCACGGAGCTGGATTTGGTGGAAGGTATGCAGTTTGACAGAGGCTACATTTCCGCGTATATGGCAACAGATATGGATAAGATGGAGGCGGTTTTAGAGAATCCCTACATTCTGATTACAGATAAGAAGATCGCAAACATTCAGGAGATCCTGCCCCTCTTGGAGCAGATCGTACAGTCCGGCGCGAAACTGCTGATTATCGCTGAGGATGTGGAGGGCGAGGCGCTCACCACCCTGATCGTGAATAAACTGCGCGGCACCTTCAATGTGGTTGCTGTGAAGGCACCCGGCTACGGCGACAGAAGAAAGGCAATGCTTGAGGATATCGCTATCCTGACAGGCGGTCAGGTGATCAGCTCCGAGCTTGGCTTAGAGCTTAAGGATGCAACCCTCGACCAGCTCGGCCGTGCGAAGTCCGTTAAAGTGCAGAAAGAGAACACCGTCATCGTGGACGGCGAGGGCGATAAGAAGGAGATTGAGGCAAGAATCGGTCAGATCAAGAAGCAGATCGAGGAGACCACTTCCGATTTCGATAAGGAGAAACTGCAGGAGCGTCTTGCGAAACTGGCGGGCGGTGTGGCTGTGATCCGTGTGGGTGCGGCGACAGAGACCGAGATGAAAGAGGCGAAACTCCGTCTGGAGGACGCGCTTGCTGCAACCAGAGCGGCTGTGGAGGAAGGCATCATTGCCGGCGGCGGTTCCGCATACGTGCACGCGGCGAAGGAAGTGGAGAAGATGGCGGAGAAGCTGGAAGGCGATGAAAAGACAGGCGCACAGATCGTTCTCAAGGCTCTCGAAGCGCCCCTGTTCCACATCGTTGCGAACGCGGGTCTGGAAGGCTCCGTTATCATCAACAAGGTGAGAGAGTCCGAGGTGGGCGTAGGTTTCGACGCGCTGACCGAGGAGTATGTGGATATGGTGAAGGCAGGTATCCTTGATCCCGCCAAGGTGACCAGAAGCGCACTGCAGAACGCGACCAGCGTGGCAAGCACCTTGCTCACCACCGAGTCCGTGGTGGCAAATATCAAAGAACCCGAACCCGCAATGCCCGCAGGCGGTGCCGGCGGCATGGGGATGATGTAAGGCGCGAAGGAAAAAACAAGCGACGCGAAGCGGCATTTGTTTTTTCCGAGCCGTTAACGAGCAAAGGTCCGTCGCAGACGGACAGGGAGCGCGTAAGCGCGGCTTTGCGAGTATAACGTAATAAGCTGCGGCGCAGCAGACAGGAGGAAAGGGCATAGCCCCCAAGCTTGCTTGAGGGGATGTGTCCTTTTCGAGTGGCTGATATGGCGAAGCCAAACGATAGCGAGAGGCTGTGGCCTCGAGCTAACGCTGCGCCGTAAGAACCAAGTAGCGCAGCAGACAGGAAAAGAAGCATGTATTCCAAGATTTATTGTGGATGCGTGCTTCTTTTTTTGTCAATTTATTGGAAAATGAGTTTGAAGTTGCCTGAAGTTTTCCTGAAGTGAACCTGAAGTTTACTTTGAAGTGATGTTGAAGTAATATAGAAGTAAATCTTTTTTCAATCGAAGATTTTTGGCGCATTGGAATGGAGGAAAATATGGAAATAACCATCAAAGTAAACGAAAAGCGGATCACAGGAAAGAGAAGCCCCATGATTTACGGGCATTTTATCGAGCATTTCCACAGGCAGATTTATGACGGGATTTATGATCCGGGACACCCTCTGGCGGACGCGGACGGGTTCCGCACAGATATTCTGGAGGCGATGCGAAAGATCAAAGTGCCGGTGCTGCGCTGGCCGGGCGGTTGTTTTGTGTCCTCCTATCACTGGAAGGACGCGGTGGGAGCGCACAGAAAACCTTCGTTTGATAAAGCGTGGCGGGTGGAGGATCCAAACACCTTCGGCACGGACGAATATATCAGACTCTGCCGGAAGATCGGGTGCGAGCCTTATATCTGCACCAACGCCGGGACCGGCACGGCGGAGGAGATGAGCGAATGGGTGGAATACTGCAATCTGGAATCAGAGGGGCAGTACGCAAAATGGCGCATTGAAAATGGAAGTAAGCAGCCTTACGGCGTGAGGTACTGGAGTATCGGAAACGAGAATTACGGAAGCTGGGAGATCGGCGCAAAATCAACCGACGAGTGGGGGAGACTTGTTAGGGAAGCAGCGAAGATGATGAAGCATGTGGATCCGTGCGCGGAACTGTCCGCGGCGGCGCTCCCGGATGTGGACTGGAACATCAGCCTGTTGAAGAACTGCGGTCCCTATCTGGACTGGCTGTCCATACATGAGTATTGGGATATGATGGCGGAGAAAAACTGTCCGGCAGATTATGAGCAGAGTATGGCATTTACGGATCGGATTGACCATTCCGTGGATGAGGTCAGGGGGATTCTGAAGGCAATGAAACTGGACGGACAGATAAAAATTGCCTTTGACGAGTGGAATCTGAGAAGCTGGCACCATCCAAATGTGCATACCATAAAGCAGGGCGTCCGCAAAGAGGAGTATATAACGCCGAGGGATAAAAATGACGATAATAGCACCTATACAATGGCGGATGCGGTGTTTACGGCATGTTTTCTCAATGCCATGAACAGGAACTGTGATATTGTGGGGATGGCTAACTTTGCACCCATACTAAATACGAGAGGCTGTATTTACAGTAATAAGGAGGGAATTGTGCTGCGAAGCACCTACCATGTCTTTGATCTGTACGTGAATTACATGGGAGATACGGTGGTTGACCTGTGGGCGGAGTCCCTTCCAGAAATGACGGTGACGGGAAAGGATGGGAAAGCGCATACAGTCGGGACGCTTGACATGGTGGCAACGACATGGTCTGACAGGGCGGGCATGGCACTTGCGGTCGTGAATAAGCATAGGGAAGAAGCGTTTGAACTCTGCATTCCGCAGGCATACTGCGGCGCGGAGACGGTGATTTACAAGCTGGAGGGAAAAGAAACGGATTCCTACAATGATGTGGGGAAAACGGAAGTGTTTATTGAGAAGGAGGAACTTGGAAACTGTCACGAGGGGATGAAGGTCAGGATCAGTCCGCATTCGGTGAATGTGATTTGGCTGGTGTGATTTATTGATATATTTATTTCCTATGTGTTAGATAATAACATTATTGCAATCTATTTTTTGCACGAAATATAGAAGAGATACTTATGAGGAGGCAGGATGATTATGATTACTAACTTGAAAAGAAAAATTGGCAAAAAGTATTGTGTGTAATGTTGACTTTGATAACAGTTTTGGCGAATGTGGATATCACGGCGCTCGCGGAGGAACCGGGAACGGAATTTGGGGAAATAGGCACATCACGATAGTTTTTGTTTTTAAATATGGAGAAACTGTATCTGAATTATGCAAAAAGATTGTCATATAAAATATTGCATACTATAATTAAGATAAGTAAAAAAGAAGCGATACAACGAATTGGAGGGAGCAACAGAAAATGGGGGTAATAAACATTGTCGGAAGTAAATATTCTGAGTATCGTATACCTGAATATATTGAAGAGGATATTGATAAATATGTTTCACAGCGAAGCGATTATCAGGAAAATCCGGTGCCGGAAAAGCTGTTGTTGTTGAAAATGTTGTTTGACGAGGCTTATACGTCAATCAAACATGGAGCAGTTAATGGATTCTATCCGGACTGTGAGATGCAGCGTTTATGGGCTGAATTGAGGGAGTATTGAGATGGAAGATTTCAATCAATATCAGGAACTGCCAAATAAATATCTGGGTTCAGACAGAAAGAAGACGCTGTTGATTAGTGGAGAAAAATATCTTTTGAAATTTCCGGATCCGGTTAGAAATAAGAGGCATGTATTATCTTACATCAATAATGCTGTCTCAGAATATCTTGGCTGTCATATCTATGAGAGTATTGGAATACCTGTTCAGGAAACACGTCTTGGATTCTACAAAGAAAAAAATGGGAAAAAAAAGATTGCCTGTGCATGTAAAGATTTTTGCCGGAACGAGTTTGAATTATACGAGGTAAAGGCATTATCCCTGGCTAATACGGAGAGTGAAGCGGAAGAAAAGGGCGATATTCTTGACACTCTGTCTGTGATAAGAGGATTACCTGTAGGAGAAAAACTGGAAAAGCATTTCTGGGATATGTTTGTGGTGGATGCCTTAATTTGCAATACAGATCGTCATGAAGGGAACTGGGGTGTGTTGATGAGAATTGGGTCGAATGATATGTCAATTGCCCCGGTTTATGACTGTGGATCATCGTTAGTACCTTTGCTTGCAGATGAAGAGCTTTCATTAGACGTAGCTAAGAATTATGCGGTTAATGCCAGATCAGCGAGTGTTCTGGATGGCAAAAGGATTTGTTTTTCGCAGTATATTTTGTCAATGAAAAATCCGGCGCTTAATGAGGCGGTGAAAAGAATATTTCCACGGATAGACAGGAAGGCAATTGAAAAAATAATAGAGTCAATAGATTGCATCTCAGAAAAACGGAAAGCTTTTTATAAAGATTTAATAGGGATAACTTTCGAGCGGACGCTTAAGCCGGTGTATGGGTCGGTAAGCTCTTGTAGCGATATATGAATACAGAAAGAAAGGACAGGTATAAATTGGGAATCAGATGAAAGCATCGGTCGAAATTTGACGGATGCTTTCATTTTTAGATTTTATTTAAATTAGTACTGAGATATGTTGTTTCGGTATTGGAATAAGTTTTTGCGAAACAATTTATGGGAGTAAAAAGAGAAAAAAATACTTCAAAAAGTGGAATTTTTTAGAAATAAATATAATGGCAATATATTTTTGGTAAGAAATTATAGAAGAGACACTTATGAGGAGGCAGGATGGTTATGATTACTAACTTGAAAAGGAAAATGGGCAAAAAAGTATTGTGTGTAATGTTGATTTTGACAACAGTTTTGGCGAATGTGGATATTACGGTACTTGCGGTGGAGAGACAGACAGGGACAGAGGCTAACGGCGGAATCCCAGAAGACAATTCGGTGACGGAGAACCCGGAAGGCAGTGATGCAGTGAAAGAAGAAAACCCAGAGAGCGGTGAGACAGAGGATGTAAAGCCGGGTTCAGGGGAAACAGGCAGTGAGACAGGAGGGGAAGGCTCCGGAGAGAGTGCGCCGGGAGAAGAGAAGAAGCCGGAAAATCCGGAGGGATCAGAGAATCCTGAAAATCCAGATAACCCGGAAACACCGGATGATGGGATGGGTGAGGGAACAGGAGAAGTGGGAGAGGACAAGCCCGCGGAGGAACCGGGAGAGGAATCTGGAGATATCTCCGATAGTGAGCAGGAACCGGGTGAGAAAGGACAGGAGGAAACTGAGGATAATGTAACTGCGATAGGGGAGGAGTCTGTAGAGGATTCGGGAAAGTGTGGGTATAATCTGACATGGACGTTGAAGGATGGAACGCTGACAATCTCTGGGACGGGGGAGATGTGGGATTATTCCCACTCTGATTATGGTACAACTGCACCTTGGGGGAAATACGCAGACAAAATAACAAGTTTAGTTCTGGATGAAGGTATTACAAGTATAGGGAAATATGCTTTTTGCGGTTGCAGAGGCTTGTCGGGAAGTCTTGTAATTCCTGAAAGTACGATAAGCATAAGTGGATATTCATTTCAGGCCTGCACTGGTTTTACAGGAACTTTAGAAATTCCAGACGGAGTGATGAAGATAGGCGAACGTGCATTTCAGAGTTGTACTGGATTGACTGGAAATATAAATATTCCAGAGAGTGTAACGGTGATTGAAGGTGCTGCGTTCAGAAATTGTATTGGCTTGAACGGAAGTTTAATGATTCCAGAAGGAGTAACAAGCATAGAGTGGGAAACATTTTATGGATGTAGCGGCTTAACAGGAAAGCTAGAGATTCCAAATAGTGTGACAAGTATAGGAGATGAAGCATTTAGAGATTGCAGTGGTTTTACAGGGAGCTTGACGATCCCAGATAGTGTGACGAGCATAGGAGGGGGCACATTTCTCGGTTGTAGCGGTTTTTCAGGAAGCCTGACAGTTCCAGACAGCGTGACAAGTATAGGAGTGTGTGCATTTCAAGATTGTGATGGTTTTACAGGAAGTTTAGAGATTTCAGCGGGTGTGATAAGTATAGAGAGGGACACATTTTCCGGTTGTAGTGGCTTAACAGGAAATCTAGAGATTCCGAACGGCGTGACGAGCATAGGAGATGGTGCTTTTTGGGGGTGTAGTGGCCTAAATGGAAAAATATATATTCCTGCAAATGTAACCGAAATCGGGCAGTATGCATTCGCGGACATTAATAATCCTGTTATTTATGGCGTCCCAGGTTCCTACGCAGAGACCTATGCTAAAGAAAATAACATTCCATTTATTCCTTACCAATTTAACGAGCCAGACAACTCTCCGATCGAGATAGCCCACAGCGCCCACATCTACGTAATAGATTCCGACCTTGGCACCCCGGTCGCAGGGGCATTGGTCAATGGCACAGCCACTGATGCCAACGGTTATATTGCGATGCCTGTAGAGGAAGAGGGAAAAGAAGCGTACATAAGTGTAACGGCGGACGGCTATATTCCATATATGTCATATAAAGCGCTGTCAACTGGCGGCACTTATTACATAAGCATGGCACCTTCTGATGGTGAATTCGACATAGTCTATGCCAAAGCGACAATCGGAAATACGGTGACGAATCTTTTGGCGGACAAAGTATATCTGCAGCATACAGAAGATACAATTTCCGATGCTTCCGCTTCTGCCATGATGGAAATCGAAGTGAAAGCGCGGGGAGACGTTAAGAACTATACACTTGTGCAGGACGGGGCGTTGATCGCCAGCAGTGAGGAGGGTAAATTCTCTGTCCCGATTTTTCTGAGGAGTGAAGGAAATGCGCTGACAAATCTGAAGGCGCAGAAGGACGTCCGTATCAAGGCGACTGATGTGGACGGTAAGACAACAGTAAAGAGGATAGGAATTTATATCAGCCCGGAGGGCGCTGCGGATATAAAGGAAGAAAATAAATCAGGCTCTCTCAAAATTGGATCAAATATCGAGTTTACGCTGCCGGATAATACGATCCCTTTTTTGGGAGGGGAAACGCTGAGTTATGGGCTGGCGAATGCCCTGCCGTTTGATCTGACGGTAGAGCGGAATGGATTGGTAAAAATTGCAATCAATAAAGGCACCTCGCAGAGTATAGAGGCCTTTAAGGAAGATTTCGACGGGCTTTCCAGAAGGGCGCAGAACTTATCGGATGCGGCGGCAGCTTTTGGCGGAAAGCCCGAAAAGTTCGGGGCGGGCTGCTTATCGGCTAGCGTGACAGTGAAAGGCTATGGGGAAGGTTATATTGACATGACCAGACCGGGCACCTTTGGCGTTAAGGTGGATGTGATTGTAGCCGGAAAAGGCAGCGCTAAGTACCAGCAATATTTCTGGGCGGGGGCAGTGCCTCTCTACATATCCGTTGAAGCAGGTGCAGAACTGTCGGATAAAGTCACTCTGTCCATAAAGGGGGAGGATTTTATTCTCCAGACCGAGGGTGGAGTGGGAACGCTGTCAGGCAAGATTTTTCTGACTGCTAAGGCAGGTGTTGGCGTAGAGAAAGTAGTCAGTGTGGGAGTATCTGGTACCGGTGCCTGTAATTATTTCTACAAACCTTTAGATGATTATACGAAAGTATGGCTGAATGCTTATTTGGAATTGGAAGCGGATTGCTTTGGATGGCATATGAATTTATTCAAATCACCGGAAGCAACTTATACCATCTATGAGCCTCAAGGATCTTCGGGTGGAGCTATGGGAGGCCGATCCCTGACGGAAAGCATGACCGCACAGCTATACAATGTCGATGCCTATACCGTAATGGACAGAAGCTACCTGCATCAAGAAGCTGCTGCGCCCATCACGGCGTTCAGTGCGAGCGGATCAGATACCTTCGTCCAGTCTTCCGTTTATCCCGGCGCAGACCCGAAGCTAGTCAGGGCGGGTGATAAATTTTATTTATTCTGGCTGCAGGATATCCCTAGCAGGAGTGCAGAGAACCGGGCGGCGGTGGTCTACGCTTCTTCAGACGACGGCGCCAATTTCTCGGCTCCGAAGCAGCTTGTGCCGGAGGATGAAAACCAGACCCACGACAATGGTATAGATGTCTGTGTGGACGGCGGGAAAATCTATGTCTGCTGGCAGGACGCGGCCAAAGCCTTTGCATCAGGCGCTGATTTAAACGAGGTGGCAGGGAATCAGCATATTTCCTATGCGGTGGTGGATGCTGCCACAGGAGAGGTATTGTCCCATGAGACAGTTACGGAGGAGGCAGGCTGCTATCTGCAGCCACAGATTTATGTAAACCAAGGGCAGGTGCAGATTGCGTGGATTTTGAACAGTCTGACTTCGGCGGACGGTCTTTGGGGAACGGACAATCAGGAAAGTCTGCAGAAATATGATGCGGCAACGGGGACGATTGAGACATTTCCGATCGGAGAGGGAAATGAAAAGATTGTCAGCATGGACGGCGCGGTTGGCAATTCACAGGTGGGTGTTGTGTATGCTTTGGATACGGACGGAAATCTGCAGACCGTGTCTGACCGGGTAATTTATTTCGATACGCGCTTTGGTTCCGAAGGTGATCGGACGCTTCTGACATCGGAGCCGGGCATGAATGACAATCCCGTTGCGGAGGGCGGCAGGATTTATTGGTATGCGGACGGCAATATCAGCTATACCACAGTAGGTTCCACGGCGGTGCAGCAGATTTATGAGGAGGCAAGGCCGGACATCAACAGCAATTTCCGGGTGCTTTCCGAAGGGGAAAAGACGGAGATTATCTGGGACGCCATAGCCTATGAGACGGAGAAAGTGGCTCTTTACGGTATCGGTTCGTCGGGGGAAGGGCAGTGGACAAGCCCTTATATGATCGAGCAGACGGACAGTGAAATGACAGGGTCGATCACTGGCAGCCTGCAAAACGGCATTCCTTATATCGCTTATATGCATATCAGGAATCAGGAGGATGGTAGCAAGATCAATTCCCTCTGTGTGACGCAGAAAAAAGATGTAACGAATCTGGCATTAAATTACGCGGGCTATGAATATGAAGATTTTAAGCCCGGACAGACTTTGCCTATTGTGGTGGAGTTGACCAACAAAGGCAACACTACGGTAGATGCTGTGGAGATGAAGCTGGACGGGGCAAGTCTGGGGACACAGGGAATCCATCTCGGGGCAGGCGAAACGGGAAGCTTTGTCTTGGAGCAGTACACTATCCCGGCAGAGACGGACAGTTATGCGGAGCATACCCTCACTGTGACGGCGAGCGGGGAGAGTTCGACATCGGACAATGATTACCAGATCGGCATCGGGTATACGGATGTAAAGGTGCTCTGCTCCCAGAGGTGGCAGGATGAAGCGACATGGCTTGATCTTTCCGTCTTAAACGACAGTGACATTGCGTCTGATGTCACACTGAACATCAGGGGCGACAAAGAGGACGGGGAAATCTTGTATTCGGAGGAGCTTGGAGAGATTGCAGGTGGGAAGGGTGTCTCCATGACAGTTAACCTCCAGCCATATGAGGATTCCTGCTGTACCTATTTTGTGGAAGCAGTTACCGGTACGGAGGATGTGATAGAAGGAAACAATACCGTTTTTGTGTACACCGGCTTTGGCACGGATGTTCCGGGTGGTGTGTTGGTTCCCGATCCTCATTTTTATACGGTCAGTTTTCAGAGTAACGGCGGGAGCGCGGTGGAGAGCCAGCAGATCGAGGAGGACGGGAGCGCCAGTGAACCGCCTGTGCCTTCCCGGGAAGGGTATCGTTTTATCGGGTGGTATTTTGGTGGAGAGCCTTACAATTTCCAACTTCCAATCACGGGAGATATCACTTTGGAAGCGGTCTGGGAAGAACAGAATGCACTGACCGCGCCTTCGGCAAGTTTTCCTTCCGGCAGCGAGGTGGAAATCGGGACAAAGATCGTGCTGACTTGCGCGGCCTCGGGAGCGGAAATTTATTATACGCTGGATGGGACAATGCCGGACAGATCAAGCACGCTCTATAGGGAACCGATCGTTGTGCTGGGTGATATGACAATCATGGCTGTGGCAGTTAGGGAAGGCTACAAAGACAGCCAGGTAGCGACCTTCGTCTATCATGCGGTCAATCCCTCGCCTGATATTTATATGGTGGTGTTCCAGAGCAACGGCGGCACGCAGGTGGACAGTCAGGAAGTGAAAGCGGGAGAAACCGTACAGCGGCCGGAGGATCCTGTCAGGGAGGGATATCGTTTTACCGGCTGGTATCTGGACGGGGAACTCTATGATTTTGCACTCCCGGTGACGGGGAATATCAGGTTGGAGGCAGTCTGGGAGTCACTTGATACGCTGGATATGCCTGTCTCCAATATTGCGTCCGGGAAGGCAATCCCGGAGGGCAGTAAAATTATATTGAGCACAGACCAGCCGGGTGTGAAAATCTACTATACGTTGGATGGTACGATACCGACGGACAAGGGAATACTGTACAGGGAGCCGATTGTGATCACGGAGGATACGGTGATCAGGGCCGTGGCGGTCAGAAAGGGATGGAAAGACAGTCCGGTGGCCACGTTCCGCTATACCATTTCCGTGAAAAAGGACGATCTGGGCGAGATTCTGCCGGAGGATTTTCCCGAGGGCGGGGCGGACGCGATACCGGCAGGACTCTGGATTGCGGGCGTGGACGAAAAGGGCTATACCTATACCGGGAAGGCTATTAAGCCGGAAGTGCGGGTATACGACCATAAGACAAGACTGCGGGTGAAAATGGATTACAGCATTTCTTACAAGAATCATACGAAGGCCAATGATGGTTCAATAGCAAATAAGGCGCCGGTTATTATTGTAACGGGGAAGGGCAACTATGCCGGGAAGGAGACGGCGAATTTTATAATAAATGCTAAAAGTATTGTGGCGAAAGATATCACGGCGGAGGATATTGCGGTAAATTATAACAAGAAGGTGCAGAAGGCAGTGCCTGTGCTTTTATGGAACGGAAAGAAACTGAAAAATAAGACGGATTATACGCTGGAATATCCCGATCTCCTGAATAATCCGAACGCTTACAAAATGCCCGGAACTTACACGATTCTGGTGAAAGGGAAGGGAAACTATGGAGGAGAGCGCAGAGTATCCTTGCTCATCACCGAATCGAAGCTGATGAGTAAGGCAACTGTATCGAAAATAGCAGCGCAAACTTATACCGGGGAGGAAATTACCGCTTCCACGATGGACAAAACGCCGGTAGTAAAGTCCGGCAGAAATGTGCTGCAAAAAGATGTTCATTACACAGTATCTTATGAGGATAATGTGGAGATTGGCAATGCAGTGATGATTCTGACGGGGACAGGAAAGGTAACTCCGGAGGGTACTTATACAGGTAAAAAAAGAGTAACCTTTAAAATTACGGGCGGCAATATTAAGAAAGCGACCGTAACCGGTATTCCTAAGAGTATAGTTTATACAGGAAACGCCATTAATGAAGCTACTTCCGGCTGGGGCAACAGCATTAGGCTGTCTGTGACTGGGAAGAATAGAGAAACGAAGGAACTAACGGAAGGTGTGGATTATACGCTGGAATATCAGAAAAACACGGATTGTGGAACGGCGCAGATTATTTTCACAGGAATTAATGGTTATAGTGGCACCTTAAAGAAAAGCTTCAAGATCACTGCCTATGATATTCAGAAAGATACGGGCAGATTACTGAATGCAACGATAGAGGGACAGCCAGTATACGCGAAGGGAGGCAGTAAACCAGAACCTGTCGTAAAATTTGGTAATATCCTGCTTGAAAAGGGTAAGGATTACACGCTTTCCTATAAAAACAACAGAGCGGTTTATGATGGGAAAAATGGCAGTAAAACACCTGTTGTGGTGATTAGGGGGAAAGGCAATTTCAAAGGAAGTACAACTTTGACTTACACGATCGCTGGGCAGAACCTCGGAAATCTGAAGGCGGAGATATCAGATAAAGTCTATCAGAATAAGAAGAACGCCTACAAATCTGTCCCGAAAGTGATTGATCTGGACGGTAAGGCTTTAAAAGCCGGAACAGATTATGAAAAGAATTATAGCTATAGTTATGGCGCGGATACGAAACTGGCGGACGGAAGTATGAGGCGGAAAGGTGAGAAGATTGGTGAAAACGATGTTCTCCCGGCGAATACCCTTGTGCATGTTACTCTGACGGGAAAAGGGAATTACAGTGGTACGCTGAATGGACAGTACCGTGTGACGGTAGCAACTGTCTCTAAAGCAAAAGTAACTGTTGCGACGCAGGTTTACAGCGGAAAGGAGATTATTCTGGATAAGAGCCAGATTACCGTGAAGGTGGGGAGGGATATCCTTCTTCCTGCGGATTATGAAATTTTGGAGGACAGTTACAAAAATAACGTAAAGAAAGGAACTGCCAGTGTAACTATACGGGGAACTGGTAATTACGGCGGGACGAAATCCATAAAATTCAAAATCAGGGCGAAGAGTATGCTCTGGTGGTGGAGATAGCAGAAAGCAAAAGCAGTGTACTCAAGTTTGAGGACTTTTCTTGCAAATTGTTTAATTGACATATTAATTTGTACTGTGTATTATAATACTCAGAAGGGGATCTTTCCCTACAAAATAGTGTTCGCTTCCCGATATGCGGCTTATAAATGGTAGAGACTACAAATGGTGTTCACTTCCGGTATGCGGCTTACAAATGGTCGGGACTAAAATGGTTGTAACGCTCTGTCAAAAGGCAGGGCGTTACTTTTATACGGGAGGATATTTTATGCGGCAGGCTCAGTTGTATTTTCTTTCGGACCAATATTATATTGGTAAATTATTTTAATTTTCCTTGCAAATAATAGGAGAATGGCGTAAAATTGCTAATATATATTATGTAATCCAATAAGGATTGGGTGAATGTATGGCGACAGAAGAAAAGACTGAGCTGGTCTTTGACGACGGCAGAATAGAATCGATAGAGGAATTTCAGACTCCGGGGCAGCTTTATGAGGAGCTTATTACCCGTGTGCGCAAATACCATCCTTCGACGGATATCAGTCTGATCAGAAAAGCTTACCGTGTCGCTTCCGATGCCCATGCGGGGCAGGCCAGAAAGTCTGGGGAGCCCTATATCATCCATCCGCTGTACGTGTCCATTATTCTTGCGGATCTGGAGATGGATAAGGAAACCATTGTTGCGGGTCTTCTGCATGATGTGGTGGAAGATACCGTTATGACGGACGAAGAAATCGGCAGGGAGTTCGGGGAGGAAGTCGCGCATCTGGTGGACGGCGTCACGAAGCTGGATAAACTGAACTTTCACGGAGAGCACGGAAATTACGATAAAGACACGGAGAAGCTGGAGCGGCAGGCGGAGAACCTGCGCAAAATGTTCCTTGCCATGGCGAGGGATATCCGTGTCATACTGATAAAGCTGGCTGATCGTCTGCACAACATGCGGACGCTGCAGCATATGCGGCCGGAGAAACAGCAGGAGATTGCGAGGGAGACGCTCGATATTTACTCTCCCATTGCCCAGCGTTTGGGCATTTCAAAGATTAAGGTGGAATTAGACGATTTGTCATTAAAATATCTGGAACCCGAGGCTTACTATGATCTGGTGGATAAGATCGCTGTCAGGAAGAGCGAGAGGGAGCGTTATATTCAGGCCATTGTGGATGAGGTCAGCGTGCATATCAAAAACGCCGGCATCAAAGCGCAGATTGATGGCCGTATCAAGCATTTTTTCAGCATTTATAAGAAGATGAAAAACCAGAATAAGACCATAGACCAGATCTATGATCTGTTTGCTGTGCGTATCATTGTGGATTCAGTGAGGGATTGCTATGCCGCGCTGGGCGTGATCCATGAGATGTATAAGCCGATTCCCGGCCGTTTCAAGGATTATATTGCCATGCCCAAATCAAATATGTACCAGTCTCTCCACACCACGCTGATCGGGGAAAGCGGGCAGCCGTTTGAAATCCAGATCCGCACCTACGAGATGCACAAGGCGGCAGAGTATGGTATTGCGGCTCACTGGAAATACAAGGAGGCCTCGGACGGGAAGAAGGTGGAAGCCCAGGAGGAGGAGAAGCTTGTATGGCTGCGCCAGATTCTGGAATGGCAGCAGGATATGACGGACAATAAGGAGTTTATGAATCTTTTAAAGGATGACTTAAACCTTTTTGCCGACACGGTATTCTGTTTTACTCCCACAGGGGATGTGAAAAGCCTGCCGGCGGGATCCACGCCCATCGACTTCGCCTACAGCGTACACAGCGCGGTGGGCAATAAAATGATCGGTGCGCGGGTCAACGGCAAGCTGGTGACCATAGATTATGAGATCAAGAACGGCGACCGGGTGGAGATTATGACTTCCCAGAACTCTAAGGGTCCGAGCCGCGACTGGCTGAACGTGGTGAAGAGCACGCAGGCCAAGAATAAAATCAATCAGTGGTTCAAAAATGAACTGAAAGAAGATAATATCGTCAAAGGCCGGGAACTGATTCAGGCCTACTGTAAGGCGAAATCAATCAATATCTCGGATGTGGTGACGCCTCAGTACGAGGAAGCTGTCATTAAAAAATACGGTTTCCAAAACTGGGAATCGGTGCTGGCGGCGGTAGGACACGGCGCCCTCAAGGAAGGGCAGATCATTAACCGTATGCAGGAGCTTTATGAGAAAGACCACAAGCGGGAGATGACTGACGCCGAGGTGCTGGCGGAGATCGAGGAGAGCGTGCGCATCAACCGCGCGAAGCCGGGAAAGAACACCAGCGCCATCGTGGTGAAAGGCATTCATGATGTGGCTGTCCGCTTCTCCAAGTGCTGTAGTCCGGTGCCGGGGGACGAGATTGTGGGATTTGTCACGAGGGGACGGGGCATTTCCATCCACAGGACGGACTGCGTGAACCTGCTGAACCTGCCGGAGATCGACAGAAACCGTCTGATCGACGCGGAGTGGCAGCAGCCGGAGGGGGCGGCAGCCGGCGAGAAGTATCTGGTGGAGATCAGTATTTACGCCAACAACAGAAACGGGCTTCTGGCGGATGTGTCCCGGGCGCTCACGGAGAAGGAGATTGACATTCAGGCGCTGAATACGCGGGTGAACAAGCAGGGGACGGCGACGATCATGGTCAGCTTTGAGGTCGGCAGCAAAGAGGAATTGCAGCGGATCATTGATAAGATCAGGACCATAGAAAGTATTATAGATATAGAGAGAACAACCGGTTGAGGGAGAGGAAGATGAGCAATTTAAAAATCGGCAGGCTGATGCTGGGCATCTGCCAGACGAACTGTTATTTTGTATATAAGGAGGGCACGAAGGATGTAATTTTCTTCGACCCGGCGGACAAGGGCGACTATATTTACGAGACGCTGCAGGAGAAGGGCTTTCAGGTGAAGGGGATTCTTCTGACCCACGCGCATTTTGACCATATCTGGGGCTGCAACAGGCTGCGGGAACTTTCGGGCGCGCCGGTTTACGCTTATGAGGAGGAAAAACCGCTCTGCGAGGATGCGGTGACGAACGTTTCCGATCAGGTGGGGCGTCCCTACACGGTGATCCCGGACAGATATCTAAAGGAGAATGAGGAGATTACGATTGCGGATATGACTTGTAAGCTGATCGCCACGCCGGGGCACACGGTGGGGAGCTGCTGTTATTATTTTCAGGAGGCTGGCATCCTCGTTGCGGGAGATACGCTTTTTCAGGAGTCGGTGGGCAGGACAGATCTGGCGACGGGCAGCATGAGCGCGCTGACCAGATCAGTCAAAGATAAGCTTTTTATACTGCCGGACGAGACAAAGGTTTACCCCGGGCACGGGGAATCCACGACGATCGGGCACGAGAAGATGTATAATCCGTTTGTCCAGTGACAAATGCCGGCAAAAGACGAGGGGGCTGACGCAGACTGACAAAAGGGATTCTGCATACAGAAGTGTCTTGAGGCGGTGGATAAAAGGTGATAGGAGCAAGCGAAGGATGGGCGACTGCAGAGACTGCGGATCGCCTATCTCGGCGTAACGGGCGCAAAGCGACAGAGACCAGCGGCTCTAAGGCGACGGGAGCAGAGGAAAACAACGGCAGTAAACTGCTCTGATATGGAGGAAAATATGGACGGACAGTTACAGACGGCATCTGAAAACGGGCTGCGGGTACTGAACCGCGATGTCATCAAATATATTGCCATGTTCACCATGCTGCTCAATCATATCGCGCATGTCTTTCTGACGGTGGGGACGCCGCTCTACGAACTGCTGGAGGACATCGGTTTCTTTACGGCGCCGGTGATGTGTTATTTTATGGTGGAAGGCTATGCCTATACGCGCTCCAAGGTCAAGTATGGGCTGAGGCTGCTGCTGTTTGCGGTTATCTCGCAGATACCGTTTCAGCTTGCTTTCGGGCAGGGCGGTTTTAACATGATTTACACGCTGCTTTGCTGTTTCCTGCTTCTTGTGGTGATGGAGCGGGTGAGCAGCCTCCTGCTTCGGGAAGTTCTCGGCGTGCTTCTCATTCTGGCGACGGTTGTCGGGGATTGGGCTGTGGTTGCGCCGGTTCTCACGAGTTTTTTAGCGAACGGCAGAGGGGACAGGAGAAGGACGGCTTTTGGATTCGCAGCGGGGTATGTGCTTTTTTCGCTATTAAACGTCCAGCGCTTTATGTCCGGGGCGCAGGGGGACTGGACGCTGTACGCCGTCACCCACGCGGCGCTTTCCGGGCTCGGCATCCTTGCGGCGGGGGTCGTGATTCTCGTATTTTACAATGGGAAACGGGCGCAGAGGGGCAGGAATTTTTCCAAATGGTTTTTCTATGTTTTTTACCCGGCGCACCTTGTTGTGCTGTATGTAATTAAAATGAGTTTACATAATATCTAACGGATTGATGCCGATGCTGATGCCACGGGAATTGGTTTACATAATATATTGCCAGCAGTAAGGCAGACTTGCGGGAAAGGAGGACGCGGCGTGGGAGTACAGGAAACTTCCGACAGGCAACAGAAAATAGAGAATCTGGCGGAGGAGATTCTGCGTCTGGCGCATGACGGTCTTCTGATCAATATGCGGTTTCTGGATGTGGCGTTGTCGAAGCTGAAACTTACGTGCAGGCAGCAGACGGGGGCGCATCTGTTTGACGGCGCCACGCTTTTCTATGACCCGGTGCGGCTCTTAAGACAATATAAGATATCGCCCAATTACGCGGCGAGGCTCTATCTGCACACGCTTCTGCACTGTATTTTTTTCCACAGCAGCGGGACGGACAAGCTGAACAGGCTCTATTGGGATATGGCGACGGATATCGCCGTGGAGAACACGATTCTGGACATCAATCTGCATCTGACCGGTCTGCAGACGGACGACACGCTGCGAAACCGTCTGGAGATTTTGAAAAAGCAGGCGGGCGGCCTGACGGCGGAGAAAATTTACCGCCATTTCCGGGTGGAGGAGCCGTCCGAAAAGGCGGTGGAGGACTGGCATAAGTTGTGCCATTTCGACGAGCACATTTACTGGGACAGGCGGGAGGAACTGGAACTGTCGCAGGAGGAGTGGCGTAAGGTCAGCGAGCGAATTAAGGCGGACTTAAAGAGTTTCAGCCGTGACAAGAACAGCGCGGAGAGTATAGAGGAGAATTTGAAGGAGGCTACAAGAGAGCATTATGACTATGCGGGCTTCTTAAAAAAATTCATGGTCATGGGCGAGTCCATACAGGTCAACGATGATGAATTTGACTATATCTACTATACTTACGGGCTGGACACTTACGGCAATATGCCGCTGGTGGAGCCTTTGGAGTATAAGGACAGCAATAAGATCCGGGATTTCGTGATCGCGCTGGACACTTCCGCTTCCTGCCGGGGTGAGGTCGTGCAGACTTTTTTGCAGAAAACATATAATATCATGCAGGACGCGGAGAGCTTTTTCACGAAGATCAACGTGCATATCATCCAGTGCGACAGCGAGGTGCAGCAGGATGTGAAGATCACGGAGCGGGAAGAGTTCGATCGGTTTATGGAGCAGGGAAAGCTTACGGGCTTTGGATCCACGGACTTCCGCCCAGTGTTCTCCTACGTGGAAAAGCTGCGGGAGACGGGCGAGCTTCCGGGGCTTAAGGGATTGATTTACTTTACCGACGGGTACGGGATTTACCCGGAACAGATGCCGGATTACGACGTGGCCTTTGTGTTTCTTCACGAGGACGAGAACGCGCCGAAGGTACCGCCCTGGGCGATCCGCCTTGTCCTCGAGGAAGAGGAGATTCAGGGTGAGAAAAACTCCTGAGGCGCAGCAGCAAAGACTGCATCGCAAAGCCAGCAAGGCTGACTTGGAGGTACGAAGTCTATTTTGCTCACTTTTCTCACACAGGAGAATGCATGAAAAGAGGCATTTTCTCAGATAAGTTTGTTCGTTTTGGAATCTGAGATGCTGTTTAAAAGAAACGATAGGAGCGTACAGCGATATGAATATCAAGGATGCAAAGAATTACATCAAAGATTCGGTCAGGATTTATCTGAAAAAGGACGAGGAGGGGGAGTACCGGATTCCCGTTGTCAGACAGCGGCCGATCTTTCTGCTGGGTGCGCCGGGCATCGGCAAGACGGCGATCATGGAGCAGATTGCGCAGGAGCTTGGAATTGCGCTGGTGTCTTATTCCATGACCCATCACACGAGACAGTCCGCGCTTGGGCTTCCCTTTATCGTGCACAAGGAGTATGAGGGAAAGGCTTACGACGTATCGGAGTATACCATGAGTGAGATCATAGCCTCTGTCTATGATGTGATGGCGGAAAGCGGCATTCGGGAAGGAATTTTGTTCTTGGATGAGATCAATTGTGTGTCGGAGACGCTGGCACCCTCCATGCTGCAGTTTTTGCAGTATAAGGTTTTCGGCAGGCATCAGGTGCCGGAGGGCTGGGTGATCGTGACGGCAGGCAATCCGCCGGAGTACAATAAGTCGGTGCGGGAGTTTGATATTGTGACGTTAGACCGGTTAAAGATTCTGAAGGTGGAGGCGGACTACGCGGTCTGGCGGGAGTATGCCAGAGAGCGGGGGGTGCACACGGCGATCCTGAACTATCTGGACATGAAAAAGGAAGATTTCTATCAGGTGGAGACCACGGTGAAGGGCAGAAGCTACATTACGGCGAGAGGATGGGAAGATTTATCCGAGATGTTAAAGCTCTACGAGGAGGAGCAGATCGCGGTGGAGGAGTCCTTTGTCGGCCAGTATCTGCGGCATGAGCGGGTGGTCAGGGAGTTTACCGCATACTATGACCTGTACCGGAAATACCAGAACGACTATAAGGCGGAAGAGATACTGACCGGTATGGTCAGCGAGCAGGTGAAGGATAAGGCGAGGAAGGCGGATTTCGATGAGCGGCTGTCGCTGATGGGTATGCTGATTGACAGAATACAGCAGGATATCCGCGAGAATATGCTGGAGTCGCAGATTTTAAGCGAACTGATGAACCCCTTAAGGGCGTTGAAGGCAAAGGCGGAGGCGGACGAGACGGCGCAGGAGCTGGCGGTTCTTGCAGGGAAGCAGGCGCAGGGCAGGCAGAAGGCGATGGAGTCCTTGCAGAAGGCGGGCGCTCTGTCGGCGCGGGACAAGCGGTTGAACAAAGCGGCGGCCGGTTTTCTTTTTGCTTGTGAAAAGACGCTGCGCCTTGCAAAGACAGAGGATGGACGGGCAGGTTTTGAGAGCGTGAAAGAACAGTTTGACACGAAAGTGGCCGGGTATAAACAGGACACGGAGCGGGTGAAGGAGCAGCTGCACTTTCTCTTTCAGTTTGTGGAGGACACCTTCGGTTCCGGCAATGAAATGCTGATTTTGGTGACGGAATGCACGGTGCAGGCGGACTGCGCGAGGTTTATCGGCCTTTACGGATGCGAGGACTACCAGAGACACAATGAGGAGCTGATGCTCACCGAGCGGGGGGCTGAGCTGACGGCACGGATTGAGGAACTGGAATTGTGAAATACGGCATTCTCCGCATAGATTTGAGATTCCGAAGGATGAAATGGCGGGAACAAAACGATGGAAAGAAAAATAAAGCATGGGGAATTGAATATGCCGCAGGGCGTTCTGTCCTATAAGACGGACGGAGAGGCGGCGGAGATCACGGGATACCGGGGAAAGGATACGGAGATTGCCGTGCCGCCCGTGGCAGGCGGCTGTTCTGTGACACGCATCGGGAAGAAGGCATTCCTGAGCAATAAGCTGCTGAAGGAGATTTCCCTGCCGGAATCGGTAGTCAGGATCGACGACTGGGCCTTTGCTTACTGTGCGAAGCTTGCGCGGGTGATCCTGCCCTATCACCGCATGGAGATCGGACAGGGGATTTTCAGGGATTGCTTCCTGCTGGAACAGATTGTGGATGAGGGTGCGGACGCCGGGGAGAAAAAGACTGCGGACACAGCTTTTCTTCTGGCGGCCGTTATGAGCAGGCTTGACGCTTTTTATCTGTTTGATTTTGAAAATGCGGGCACGCCCGAATGGATCGCACAGTGGGACGGGCGGATGCAGACTTTGATGGAGCGGGTGGACGCGGAAGGGTTTTCCAAAATGCTGCTCTGCGGGGAGGAGGATTACGGCAGCAGGGAGAACAATCTGGATTATTACACAGAGCAGCGCAGGCGGGAGAAGGTGCGGCTTGCCATGCTGCGGCTCATGCATGATTATGGGCTTAAGCAGGAGGTGCGGGAAAAACTGGAACGCTATCTCCTTTCCCATATAAAAGGGTGCGAGACGGAGGAGACGTGGAAAGTGGTGCTGGAGGAATACGGGGATGATCTGCGATACTATCAGTTCCTCACACAGCTTGGCGGCGTTACCAGAGAGAATTTTCAGCCGATGATGGAGGATATGGGACAGGCCCACACCGAGATGAAAGCGTATCTGATGAAGTATCATGGGGAGCGGCACGGGCAGGCGGATGTTTTTGATGCGTTTGCACTGTGAAATTTGGGGCTTGCACAATAGCCGGTTATATGGTATTATGAAATCTGCTTGATTCCCGCGAGCAATGAGCCAAGCGGTGCGAAGCAGACATTTGGCGAATGCTGTGAGGGTCACATGCCCTGTCAGCTCGCTGCGGGGATGGTGACAGGCAGAAGAAGATTTCGTGTTTTTTCGGAATGGAGGATAAAGATGGGCGCATTGAGAATTATACTGACAGTGATTTATATTTTAATATGTATCGCATTGGTGGTATTGGTGCTGATGCAGGAGGGAAAGACAGCCGGACTTGGCGCGATCAGCGGCGCGGCGGAAACCTACTGGGGTAAGAACAAGGGCCGCTCCATGGAAGGAAAGCTCGTCAAGATCACGACGGGGCTTGCGGTCGGGTTCATGTTACTGGCGGTTGTTTTGAATCTAACGTTATTCTAAAGCAGAAAGAACGAAAAGCACTCTTGCACGGCTGTGGTGAGGGTGCTTTTCCGCGTATAAGCAGAGACAACGAAAATGGAAGGCAAATGGACACACAATTTGAAAAACGAAAAAATTTAATATGCGAGCTGGTAGCCGACGAACAGTATGTGCCGATGAAGGAAAAGGAGCTGGCGGCATTTATGCAGGTGGCCCCGGCGGACAGGGACATGTTTCGGGAAGTGCTTAACGCCCTTTTGTCGGAGGGGAAAATACAGCTCACGAGACAGGGCAGATATGTGAAGCCGGACGAAAACCGTCCTGTGGGAATCTTTATCAGCCACGCAAAAGGCTTCGGCTTTGTGGAGGTCGAGGGGGATGAAGAAGACTTTTACATTCCCGAGGACAAGACAAACGGCGCTTTTCACATGGACAGGGTGCAGATCGCGTTCCTTCCCGGACGGCGTGGACAGAGGCGTGAGGCGGAGGTCGTCCGCGTTCTGGAGCGGGGCACGAAACAGCTTGTGGGCACTTACGAGCAGTCCCAAAACTTTGGGTTTGTCATTCCGGATAACAATAAGATCGGCACGGATGTGTTTGTGCCGAAGGAGCGCTCCAAGGGGGCGGTTACGGGACACAAGGTTGTGGTGGAGCTGACATCCTACGGGGATGAAAGCCATAAGCCGGAGGGCCGGGTGGTGGAAATCCTTGGGCATATCAATGATCCCGGTGTGGATATCATGTCCATTGTACGCGGCTTTGCACTTCCCACGGAATTTGGCGAAAAAGTTTTGAATCAGGCAAATCGGACGCCGGATGAGGTGTCGGAGGCGGATTGTGCAGGGCGCATGGATCTGCGCGACCTGCAGATGGTCACTATAGACGGGGAGGACGCCAAGGATCTGGACGACGCGGTCAGTCTTTACCTGGATGAAGCAGGGCTTTTTCATCTGGGCGTCCATATCGCGGATGTGACGAACTATGTGCAGGAAAATTCCGCGCTGGACTGGGAGGCTTTGGAGCGGGGCACCAGCGTTTATCTCGTGGATCGGGTGATTCCCATGCTGCCCCACAAGCTATCCAATGGCATCTGCTCATTGAATCAGGGCGTGGACAGGCTCGCTATGAGCTGCCTGATGACGATCAACGAAAAGGGAGAGGTGGCGGATTACGAGATCGCGGAATCCGTGATCCGGGTGGACCGCAGAATGTCTTATACTTCCGTCAGAAAGATTCTGGAGGATCAGGACGAGAAAGAGCGGAAGGAATATGAGGCGCTTGTCCCCATGTTTGAACAGATGGAGGAACTGGCGGCGCTTCTTCGAAAGAAAAGGCACAAGCGCGGCTCCATCGACTTTGACTTCGCGGAGAGCAAAATCATTCTGGATGAAAAAGGGCATCCTGTGGAGATTAAACCTTACGAGCGGAATGTGGCGACCAGAATGATCGAGGATTTTATGCTGATTGCCAACGAGACTGTTGCACAGCACTTTTTCTGGCTGGAGACGCCTTTTGTCTATCGAACCCACGAGAAGCCTGACCCGGATAAAATAAAAAAGCTTTCAACCTTTATCAGAAATTTTGGCTATCATATCAAGCAGACGGGAGACGAAATCCACCCGAAGGAGCTGCAGAAACTCCTCGATAAGATTGCGGATACGGATGAGGAGACGCTGATCAGCCGTCTGACGCTGCGAAGCATGAAGCAGGCGAAGTACACCGTGGAGTGCACAGGGCATTTTGGGCTTGCCTGTCAATATTACTGCCACTTTACCTCGCCCATCAGACGCTATCCGGATCTGCAGATTCACCGTATCATCAAGGAACAGCTTCGGGGAAAGCTTTCCGAGGAGCGTATCGGGCATTATGAGGAAAAACTGCCGGAGGTGGCGAAGCACGCTTCCCAAATGGAGCGTCGTGCCGCGGAGGCGGAGCGGGAGACCGACAAGCTTAAGAAAGCGGAATATATGGAGGAGCGCATCGGGGAGAACTACGACGGCGTGATCTGCGGCATTACTCAGTGGGGCATTTATGTGGAATTGCCCAATACCGTGGAGGGACTGATCCATGTGTCCTCGCTTGCGGGCGATTATTTCTATTACGACGAGGAAGCCTGCGAGATGGTGGGGAAGGAGAGCGGCATCGCGTACAAGCTGGGGCAGCGTGTCACCATACAGGTGAAGAGCGTGGACAGGTTGGCGCGGACGGTGGATTTTGTGTTTCCAGTTCAGCCAGACCGAATCTGACAGGTAAATCAAAGGGAGGTGAGTGTATGGCGAAGGAGCCGATGAAGCTGGTGGCGAACAATAAGAAAGCCTACCATGATTATTTTATAGAGGAAAAATATGAGGCGGGTCTTGCGCTCCACGGCACGGAGGTGAAGTCCCTGCGCCTGGGAAAGTGCAGCATCAAGGAGGCGTTCGTGCGGATTGAGAACGGGGAGGCGTTTGTCTACGGCATGAATGTGAGCCCCTATGAGAAGGGAAATATCTTCAACAAAGACCCGCTGCGCACAAGGAAACTGCTGATGCATAAGTTTGAAATCCGAAAACTGGCGGGAAGAATGGCGGAGCAGGGGTATACCATTGTTCCGCTGCAGGTATACTTTAAGGACGGCAGGGCGAAGATAGAGATCGGCCTTGCCAAAGGCAAGAAGCTCTACGACAAGCGGCAGGATATCGCGAAGAAGGATCTGCGCAGAGAGCACGAGCGGGAATTTAAAATCAAAAACCTTTAGATTGCATAGATATATGGTAATGTGCTATAATCTATATAGCAGAACAAATATGGGCCAGTCAAGGTTTCGACAGGGGTCTTGCAGCTGGAGAAGCTATCCGCAGGCTGATGCGTCAAATCGCAAACTTAAACACAAACGCTGAAGATAATTTAGCATACGCTGCCTAAAGGCAGCTGTCCGCCTTAGTGCACCTACACATTAAGAACCGGGCATCATCTATGTAGGAAACGACGCGGGGGACGCCTCTTACCCGCGGGCGTATCAGAGGCTACTGAATCCACGGGGGTGTCGCTCTCCCGGTGGAGGAGGGAATGAGGAGCAATCCGCAATGAGTGACTATGATAGTAGAAGGACAGGGAATGGGCTTTTGGACACGGGTTCGACTCCCGTCTGGTCCACTGAAAAGGTTCTTAAAACGCCGGGAATGTCGGCTTTTTAGGAATCTTTTTTATTTGGGAGGTTATTTGCGTGTGAAATACGGGTATGCGGCGGTACACAATTCACTGGACATCGTTCCCGTTTGGCTGTAAAATAGAAGGAAATATGGTGTACTTTTACCTAGGGGAGAGAGGGCAAATTATGGCGGAAGAAAAAAGAATGACGAATAAGAAGGACAAAAGCGCTGCGTTACACTCCGTGAGGACGAAGATCGTGGGGGCGCTGGTGATCGCGATGGCTGTTTTGTCAACGTGTCTGTCGGTGGTGTTGATCAGGAATTTGCGCATTCCGCTTATGGATTTGAACCAGTGCTATCTCTATGATTTGGCGGTGGCTTACGGTGAAATGCTGCAGTCCCAGATCGAGGTGCAGGGTTATAATACGGCGACGCACTACAACAATCTGGATTCTTCCATCGGCGGCGTCGGCCTGCAGAATGTGGACTCCAGTTATGCATATCTGGTTTCGTCGGACGGCACCATGCTCTATCATCCGACGAAGGAGAAGGTAGGGCAGCCCGTAGAAAACGAAGTGGTAAAGAATGTGGTGGCGGAGATTGCCGCGGGCGCGGTTCCCGAACCGACCGTTGTGGAGTATGCCTTCAATGGCTCCACGAAGTATGCGGCTTACTATGTGACGGAGCGCGGGCATTGCATTCTGGTCGTTTCCGCGGATAAGGACGATCTGATGAGCACGGTTCACCGTGTTACGCTCACAGGGACATGCTTTACGGTTGTCATGGTGATTATTGTCAGCATTATTGCCTTCTTCTTTGTAAGTAGGATTGTGAAGCCCATTATCACGGTGACGGATGTGGTGGGACAGCTTGCCCATATGGATTTCTCAGAGATCGAAGGGCAGGAGAAGCTGACGGCGCGGGCCGATGAGACAGGGCAGATGAGCCGGGCTGTGGCTGAGCTTCGAAGGCAGCTTGTGGAGGTCGTGAGCGATCTGCGCGGGCAGAGTGAAAAGCTGTACGAGGCTTCCGACGTATTGAATGTTAACGCCTCGGAGACGGCGACCACGGTGGAACAGGTAGAGAAGGCGGTTTCGGAAATATCCGACGGTGCGTCCTCCCAGGCGGACGAAACACAGAAAGCCACGGAAAACGTGATTCTGATGGGCAGTATGGTGGAGGAGACCACCAGACAGGTGGAGGAGCTTACCGATAATGCCAACGATATGAGAAAGTCAAGCGACGAAGCGCTTGACACCCTGCAGAATTTGGGAAGAATTAACGAGCGGGCCAGAGAGGCCATCGACGTGATTTACGAGCAGACCAACAACACGAATGAATCTGCCATGAAGATCAGAGAGGCCACTTCGCTCATTACTTCCATTGCGGAGGAGACGAACTTACTATCCCTGAATGCAAGTATAGAGGCGGCAAGAGCGGGTGAGCAGGGCAGAGGGTTCGCGGTGGTGGCAAGCCAGATCCAGAAGCTGGCTGAGCAGTCCAATGATTCTGCCAGACAGATTGAAAATATCATAGATTCTCTGATTGAGGATTCCCAGAAGTCCGTGGCGACGATGGAGGATGTGAAGAAGATTATGGAGAGTCAGAGCGAGAGCGTGGGCAGAACGAACGAGAGCTTTACACAGGTCAGAGACGGTATTACCCAGTCTCTTGACGGGGTAAACCAGATTGCGGATAAGACAAAGAGACTGGATGCAGCCAGGGTGAACGTGGTGGACGTGGTGCAGAACCTGACGGCCATTGCAGAGGAAAATGCGGCGAGCACGGAGGAGACTTCCGCTTCCGTGACGGAGGTGAGCACTATAGTGTACAGCATTTCCGAAAATGCGGCGAAGCTCAAAGAGGTGGCGGAGCATCTGGAGCAGAGCATGAGTATCTTCAAAATCTGACAGATGTCTTTGAGGGGTATTTATGGAAAAGCGCGAGGATGATCTGGTCGTCGGCGGCTACCGTTTTGCCACGGTAGCGGATGCGGAGACAGCCAGAATGGAAATAAAAAAGGTAGAAAATCTGGAACAGCGGCTTGATTACCGTAAGCCCCAGAACGTACTGCTTGTCTATAATCGGGCTGTGGAGAATCAGGTGTTTTTGACCCCCATCGGGCTGAGCTATCTGCAGAAGATGCAGAAAGAGATGGTGAAGTGGGGCGTGCCGGCGGACAAGGTACAGCCGGTGCCGCTCCGTGGAACATTCAGCAACAAGACGGCGAACAGCCGCTCGATCAGGATGAGCGTTGCGAAAAGGCACCCGGAGTATCAAGGGCGTTTTGTGACTTCCGTGCTGATCAATGTGGTGCTGGTATTTCTTGTGGCGGCGATGCTGATGATTGCTTGGAACAGTGATACGCCAAATATTGTAAATTACAGGCAGGCTGTGGTGAATGAATATTCGGAATGGGAGCAGGAGCTTACCCAAAGGGAACAGGCGGTTCGGGAGGCGCAGCGCAAATTGCAGGCAGAGCAGTTAAATGAACAATGACGCAACAGTTCAGGAACTAGAAGCCGAAGGCTGAATAGTTAAAGAGAGGCAGGGCGGTATATGGATAAGTCGAAGATCCTCGTGGTGGACGATGAGAGCCGTATGCGTAAGCTGGTTCGGGATTTTCTGGTAAAGAATAATTATGAAGTTGTTGAGGCGGCGGACGGGCAGCAGGCGCTTGATCTCTTTTTTGAAAAGAATAATATAGATCTTGTAATCCTGGATGTGATGATGCCTAAGGTGGACGGCTGGCAGGTATGCAGGGAAATACGGGCGTACTCCAAGGTGCCGATTATAATGTTGACAGCCAAATCAGATGAGAGAGATGAGCTTTTGGGCTTTGAGCTGGGGGTGGATGAATATATATCCAAACCTTTCAGTCCGAAAATTCTCGTGGCGCGGGTGGAGGCCATTCTTCGCAGAACCGGACAGGCGGCAGAGATGATTGTGGAAGCGGGCGGCATCCGGCTTGATAAGCAGGCACACAGTGTAACAGTGGGGGAAAAACCGATTGATTTGAGCTATAAAGAATTTGAACTGCTAGCCTATTTTATGGAAAATAAGGGGATTGCCCTGTCTCGGGAAAAGATCTTAAACAGTGTTTGGAATTATGATTATTTCGGGGATGCCAGGACGATTGACACCCATGTGAAAAAACTCCGCAGTAAGATGGGGGACAAGGGCGAGCTAATCAAGACGATCTGGGGAATGGGTTATAAATTCGAGGTGGAATAGCGGAGGGATTGGGAATGTCTAAGCGCTGGTTCTATAAAGAGGAGCTGTTTTTTACGACGGAAGAGACGGGCCTCAGGGAAGAAAATCAGGATAAGATCATAGAACTGCTGGGCAGAAATGTGGCGGTTGGCGTTGTCAGCGGATTTTACGAGGAAGGATTTCCGATCTACTTTATCAGTGCGTTCGCGCTCAACAACATCGGAATGACCTATGAGCAGTTTATGGAAAGAACCGGCGGGAGTTATCTGCAGGCCATATATGAGCCGGACCGCAGCATTTTTACGGAGGTTTTTCTTCCCAGAGAGGAGGAGAAGCGTGAGTACCGTGTGATCAACGGGCAGGGGGAGCCTGTCTGGGTGCGCGCGATCAGGATGGAATCCACGGCTGAGGACGGCAGGAGAATCTGGATTTCGGCCATCCGGTTGATTGACGAGCAGCACCGTGACAGCCAGATGTCCCATGAGGCGTTCCGTATGCTGCAGGATACATATTTCAGGATCAGCGCCATAGACCTGAATAGGAATACGATTTCGGATCTGAAGTTTGTGGAGAGTGAAGAGCTGGAATTGGAGAGGCTCAACGGCGACTATCGGATGACTGTCGCTTCCTGTGCCAAGAACCATGTGGACAAAAAGGACAGCGGGAACTTTAAAAATATTATGTCGGCGGAGAATCTGAAAAAAGTCTTTATGAACGGCGGCGTGCCGATTCATTTCAGCTATCAGCGTCTGGTGGAGGGCGAGTGGAAGTGGGTGCGGACGGATCTCGTGCCGGTGGAGAATTTCAGTGAAGAAAACGCCAGGGTTATGTGGTATGTGAAGAATATCACGGAGGAGAAGGCGAAAGAGACGGAGATGACAGACCGGATGCTTCGGACGAACGCGGAGCTGGTACAGGCGCAGAAGGCGTTGGAAGAGGCGAATCTGAAAATCAAGGAGTCGAACCGTATGCTGCGCCGCAGCCTGAGCGCGGAGGAGCAGTATCGTCAGGCGATTGTCTCGGAGGCGGTTTTTGTATTTAACGTCAATGTCACGAGAAACCTGATAGAAGAAGAGTTTTATGAGATCACGGACGGACAGATGGAGCCGGTGCTTTCCAGGATGGGCTTCGAAGCGCCCTGTAACGCGGACGATTTCTTCCTTCATTGGAGCAAGGAGCGCGTTTTCCCGGAGGACAGGGAGGTCTATGTACAGACGCTCAACACCCATCATCTGTTGGAAGCTTACGAGCGGGGAGAGAACGAACTGATTATAGAAGTCGAGACTTCCGGCTCAGATGAACAGCCCATGGTTCTGCGGCATACGATTCTGCTCACGAAGGACGGCGTCAGCGGTGATATTCTGGCCCTCAACAATGCCAAAGATATTACGGATGTCCGTGCTAAGGATCGGGAGACGAAGAAAGCGCTGTTGGACGCTTATGAGGCGGCGGACCGGGCAAACTGTGCCAAGACGGATTTCCTCTCCAAAATGTCCCATGACATCAGGACACCCATGAATGCGATTATCGGTATGACAGCCCTTGCGGGCACGAAACTTCACGACCCGGACGGGGTGGAGGAATGTCTTGCGAAGGTTTCGGCGGCGAGCAAGCATCTGCTCTCACTCATCAACGAGGTGCTCGACATGAGCAGGATTGAGTCGGGTGCGCTGACTCTGGACGAGGAGGAATTTAACCTTCTGAATATTATAGACAGCATGGTGAATATGCTTTCCGATGCCGCCCGGGAGAAGAAGCAGAAGATAGAGTTTCGCGCCCATGGCGTGCAGAACACCAATGTGCGGGGAGATGCGAGACGACTGCAGCAGATATTCGCGAACGTGATAAGCAATTCCATCAAATATACGCAGGAAGGCGGGGCAATCAGCATAGAAATTACGGAAAAGCCCTCCCAGCAGGAGCATGTCGGATGTTATGAGTTTGTGTTTAAGGATAACGGCATCGGCATGACGGAGGAATTTCTGCAGCATATTTTTGATCCCTTTGAGCGGGCGGACGATGTGCGTACCAGCAAGATCCAGGGTACCGGACTTGGCATGACCATCAGCCGGAATATTATACAGATGATGGGCGGAGATATCCGGATCGAAAGCGAGCCGGGGGTCGGGACGATTGTGACGGTTACCGTGCCCTTAAAGTATCAGGTGCCGGGCGTGGTGAACAGGAAGGATCTCGCCGGAAGAACGGTTCTGGTGGTGGATGATTCACCTTTTGCCGGAGAGACCACCAGCGTACTTTTAAGCAATCTGGGGATGCGCGGCGAGTGGGTGCAGTCCGGGGAAGAAGCGCTGGACTATATGAAGGAGAAGCGGCGGAAAGGGGAAGATGTTTTTGCCGTTCTGCTGGATGTGAACATGCCGGGCATGAACGGCATGGAGACGGCGAAGGCGATACGCAGACAGGAAGGCGTGGAAATTCCACTGATTCTCGTCTCTGCTCATGAATGGGTGGATATTGAAATGGAAGCGCGGATGGCGGGCGTAAACGCGTTTATCAGGAAGCCGTTTGATAAGACCAGAATACTGACGGCGTTCCGCAATTTTATTCCCAGGAAGGCAGCGAAGCCGGCGGAAGAGTCGCTCGAACAGATCGGGGAGGCGGATTATTCCGACAAACGGATTCTCGTGGTGGAGGACAATGACCTGAACAGGGAAATTGCTACGGAAATCCTTTCCATGACGGGGGCAATGATTGAGACGGCGGAGAACGGGAAGGAAGCCGTGGACATGGTGCTTGCTTCAAATGAAGGCTACTATGACCTGATTCTCATGGATTTGCAGATGCCCGTGATGAACGGGTATGAGGCGACGACGACGCTTCGTGCCATGGAGCGGGAGGATGCCAGAAAGATTCCCATTGTGGCGATGACGGCGAACGCTTTTTTGGAGGACATACAGCAGTCGAAAGCATGCGGCATGAACGAGCATATGTCAAAGCCGCTGGATATTGACCAGCTCCAGCGGATGCTGGCGAGGTGGCTGTCGAAGCAGAACAGAAACGCATAAAACAGTGTCGGTTCCTTAGGGATAGGGAGCCGGCATTTTTTGCTATATTTAAGAAAGATAAAAAAAGTCTTAAATGTGGGCGGATACACTTTACTTTTGCAGATAATTTGGTGTAATCTGAAAAACGGATATTGGGACATAGAATTTGGAGGAGTTAATATGAAAAAACGGTACATAAAATCCGGACACAGAAATGTGGCGTTATTGCTGGCAGCGGCGTGCGTTTCCGTGACGCTTGCGGGCTGTGGAGATACAGTGGTTGAGGAGGAAGAGACGCTGAGCGAAGTGATTCCTGTGGAAGCGCAGATGCCTGTGGCGGGCACGCTTACGCTTAAGAATGAATTTGTGGGGACTGTCAGCCCGGAGGAGTCGGTGTATGTGATTCCCATGGTGACGGCGGAGGTACTCGGCACGGATATCAGCGTGGGCGATACGGTGACGGCGGGACAAGTGTTATGTAAACTAGATACGGAAGCCGCCGAGTTACAGCTTGCCAGTGCGCAGGCGCAGTACAACAGTGCGACGGCGGGCGTACAGGCAGCAGAAGTAGGATATGAGATCGCGCAGGCGCAGTACGACAGCGCGGTGGCCCAGATAGATATGCAGAACGAACAGACCCAGAGGCAGAAAGATCTGACCATGTATCAGATGCAGATGCAGATTGACGGGATCAGCGATGGGATAGAGGATATCAATGAGCAGATTTACCAGTTGGAGGAAGACAGAGAGGATGCCAAAGATCAGAGGGATGATCTGAAGAAGGCGAGAGACAGGGCGAACAGTGGTTTAAAACAGGCATCTCAGGCCTACGCGGCTGCGCAGGCAGCCGTGACGGCATTGGAACCGGGGGATTATCAGGCGCAGCAGGCTATTATAGCAGGTCCTCCTTTTAATGGGGATGTAAATGCATACGAATATGCATTAAAGCAGGCCAAGGAGCAGCTTGCAGAAGCCAAGGCGGCTTATGAAGGGGCCCAGGCGGCAGCCTCCCAGACAAGCGCGGCCTATGAGCAGGCGAAGGCCGGCATCGAATCCATAGATGACGGTAAGGAAAAGTTGGAGGATTCCCTCTCCGATACTTATAAAACAAAGGAACAGACTGAGACAGTGAAAAATCTGACAGAGGCGCAGCTCAATGTCAATACCCAGCCGGTGCAGGATATCAGCAAGAGGACGGCGGCTTTGGGCGTGGACTCAGCGGCGGCGCAGGTGAACAGCGCCAAAGTCGGCGCGGCAGGCGCAAAGGTGGGAATCGACAGCGCAGAATATCAGCTTGATATGTACACGTTGACGGCGCCTATCGACGGCGTGATCGAGGCGGTGAACGTGAAAGAGCATGATTTTGCCTCCTCGCAGAATCCGGCTTTCGTTATTTCCAATAAAAATACCATGACGGTCACCTTTGGCGTGAGCGAGGGTATCCGCGGCACACTGCGGATCGGGCAGAAAATTCAGGTGGACAGGAACGGTAAACTTTATGATGCGGTGATCACGGAGATCGGCAGTATGGTGGATCAGACAACCGGTCTGTTTGTGATAAAGTCCTGCGTGAACACACCGGACGACAGCCTGCTGACCGGAAGCAGTGTTAAGGTGACGGCGGATACCTATAGCCAGACGGACGCCCTGTTGATTCCCTACGACGCGGTGTATTATGACGACAGCCAGCCCTATGTCTATGTGGCGGAAAATGGAATAGCGAAGCGTAAGGACGTGGAGACAGGGATTTTTGATATGGATACGATCACGGTGCTTTCCGGTCTTTCCACGGAGGATACATTAATTACGAGTTGGTCGGCAAATCTCAGAGAGGGCGCGGAAGTGTCCGTGCAGATGAAGACCGAGAGTGAGACAGGCGGTACAGACACAGCGGCAGATGATGTGACAGGCAGTACAGACAGAGCGGCAGATGATGCGACAAACAGTACAGACACGGCGATAGATGATGTGACAGGCGGTGCGGATGCGATGGCCGGTGTAGAGGCGGGCGTTACAGAGACGTCGACTGAAAGTGAGGCAGACGGCGCAATGACGGCGAACGGAGAGTAACAGTTCAGCTCAGGACTTTACACTTGCTGCAAAGTCCGTAAGAGCATGTAATGGTTGAAAAGAATCCGGCCTCTTTGCCGAAGGCAAAATTGGAATAGGCCGGATTCCGTAACTATAAAGCCGAAGGCTGAATAGTTACGGAGAGTAGGAGGCAGCAATATGGGATTGACAAAATTAGCTCTGAAGCGTCCGGTTTCGATGGCGCTCATTGTTCTGGCCCTGGTGGTGTTCGGTCTTTCTTCCATACCGGGTTTTCGGTTGGAACTGACGCCCGATATTGAGATGCCGATGCTTCTCGTCTACACGATTTATCCGGGGGCGGATCCGGAGAGCGTGGAGGAGCTTGTGACGAAGGAGATAGAGGCTGCAGGTTCTGAACAGAGCGGCGTAACTACTTACACTTCACAGTCGGCGGAAAATATGTCCATGGTTATGTTCCAGTATGAATACGGAACAGACTTGGATGATGCCTATATGGATTTAAAGACGGCACTCGACGCGGCAAAATCGTCCATGCCGGACGACGTGCAGGAGCCTACGGTAATCGAGATGGCCATGGATCAGATGGAAACCATGGATATCTCGGTGACGGCGGTGGGTGACAGTGATGTGCTGAGCTATGTGAACGATACGATGGTGACGGAGCTGGAGACGATTTCCGGCGTGGCGGATGTGCAGGTATACGGCGGTCGGGAGAACTATATTCGCGTGCTGCTTGACTCACAGGCAATGAAGGAGTATGGGGTTACGATGAGCGGCATTGCCCAGACCATCGGGGCGATGGATTTTACGGTGCCTGTGGGCAGCGTAAACCAGGGTTCGCAGGACATTGCGGTATCCAGCAGTGCGGATATCTCCGGGGTGGTGCAGATACAGAATATTCCCATTACCACGGCGAGAGGACAGGTCATTCCGCTCTCGGAGGTGGCACAGGTTGGTGAGAGCCAGAAAGCGGCAGACAGTCTGAGCCGCTATAACGGACAGGATAATGTGACGATCGCCATTACGAAAAAGAAAAGTTACGGTACCGTGGATGTGACAAGAGATGTGGAGCGGATGCTGGAGCAGCTGCAGGCGGACAATGACGTAGTCGTGATTGATACGATCTATAACGCCAGCGATATGATTATTTCCTCGCTCTCGTCTGTGGGAAGCACATTGGCGCTGGGCGTGTTATTTTCCATGATCGTGCTGTTTCTCTTCTTCGGAGATTTCAGAGCCAGTCTGATTGTCGGCAGTTCCATGCCAATTTCGCTGTTCGCGACGATGATCGGCATGAATATGCTTGGCTTCACCTTTAACGTGGTGACGATGGGGGCGTTAGTCATCGCCATCGGTATGATGGTGGACAGCTCTATCGTGGTGTTGGAGAGCTGTTTCCGCCTGAAGGATAAGACGGGGGAATACTATGACGCGGCGCTAAAGGGAACAGGGGTTGTGACGGCTTCGATCATTGCTTCCACGATTACTACAGTGGTCGTATACGCGCCGCTAAGTACGATGAAGGGCTTGTCGGGGCAGATGTTCTCGCAGCTTGGCATGACGATTATTATGGCGATGCTGGCTTCGCTTGTCATGGCTATGACCATCATTCCGCTTCTTTTTAGAAAGTTTAAGCCGGTTGAGAAAAAGGATCTGCCGATCAATAAACTTTTGCGCAAGATCAACGCAGGGTATGACAGAGTGCTTCGCAAAATTCTGCCAATGAAAGTGCTGGTAGTTGTGATATCGGTGCTCCTTTTGATCGCGGCGTTTATGCTGGTCAGCCATATCCACACGGAGCTGATGCCCAGCATGGATGAGGGCGCTTTTTCCATCACGGCAAGTTTCCGCTCCGGCACGAAGATGGAGCTGATTGAGGAGCAGACCAGTTTTCTGGAGAAAATGGCGGAAGAAGATGAATATGTAGATCACTATTCTTTCAGTGTCTCAGGAGATACGGCAACTCTGACAGGTTATCTTCCGGATGACTGCGAACTGTCCACGGGACAGGTGATTGAGCGTTACGCGAAGAAACTGGACGGACTGACGAACATGGATATCAGCATCAGCGCCAGCGGCGCCAGCATGAGCGCCATGATGGGCAGCGGGATTGAGATAGATCTGGAAGGTCGTGATCTGGATGATCTGAGGGATACGGCAAGGCAGGTACAACAGATGCTGCAGGGGATTCCGGGTGTGCTGCAGACTTCCTCCAATCTGGCGGAGGCGTCCACACAGGCGAAGATTATCATTGATCCCTTAAAGAGTATGGCAGTCGGACTTCCTCCGGTACAGGTAGCGGGAGAGATGTACAATACATTGAGCGGCATGAAAGCGGCTACGCTTAAGAGAAGCGGCGAAGAGTATGAGGTGAGGGTGGAATATCCCGAGGGCGAGTACGAGGGCATGAATGATCTGATCAATATGACGCTCACCACGGCGCGGGGCACCCAGATTCCGCTGTCTGAGATCGCGGCAGTGGAATATCAGGATTCCCCGGTTACGCTGATTCGTGTGGACGGCATCTACCAGGTGGCGGTGACTGCAAACACCACAGAGGAGGCAAGATTTACGGCGCAGGAGGCGGCGGATGAGGCGATGGAGCAGATGGTGCTTCCCAGAGGCGTTTCCCGTGCGTCAAGCATGATGGACGACATGATGATTGACGAGTTCAAGGCGATTATCACGGCTATTTTCGTGGCGGTGTTCCTGATTTTCCTCGTCATGGCGATGCAGTTTGAGTCGCCGCGGTTTTCGCTGATGGTGATGATGAGTATTCCCTTCGCGCTGATTGGCTCCTTCGGACTTCTGTTTATAACAGGGTCGACTCTCAGCATGGTGTCCCTGATGGGTGTGCTGATGCTTGTGGGTATTGTGGTAAATAATGGTATTCTATATGTAGATACGGCGAATCGGCTGCGGGAGGAAATGCCGCTGGAGGAGGCGCTGATTCAGAGCGGACAGCTCAGACTGCGCCCCATTCTGATGACCACGCTGACGACCATTTTGTCCATGGTGCCGATGTCCCTCGGAATCGGAGACGGTTCCGTTATGATGGAAGGTATGGCAATGATTATTATTGGCGGACTGGTTGCGTCCACCGTGCTGATTCTCTTGCTGATGCCCACGTTCTATCTGATTATAGATAAGAGGAGCAGGAAGGAGAAAAGACTGGTTAAGAAAGAGGAAAGGCAAAACAGGAGAGAAGATAGAAAAGCGGAAAAGAGAGCGCGGAAAGAAGAGAAGGACAAAGAGAAATAAGGATTTACACGATATAAGAAAGGCCGGTTTCGGATCAGATTACTTGATCTGAAACCGGTCTTTTCCGTTCCATTTCGCCTCGTAGAGCGCCTTGTCGGCGTTCTGGTAAAGAAGCTCATAGGTGTCGTTTTTGGCGGCGAGACCTATGCCAATGCTGACTGAGAGCTTCTGGTCGGGATATTCGCTGTCAAAATTCTGGTGTACGATAGAAATAAATTTTTTTAGCATCCCTTCTGTTTCACGGGTGGAGATGTCACGCCCCACGAACACGGCGAACTCATCGCCGCCCAGACGTCCGACAATATCTTTGTTGCGGTTGAAATAGTTTTCCAGAATAGAGGAAAATTTTCGCAATACCTGATCGCCTACAGGGTGACCGAGCTGGTCGTTGATCAGCTTGAAATTATCCATATCCATGATCATCAGCAAGCCTTGTTCCGGACGTTCCGTCAAGGACATCCTTACAAGCTCTTCAAAACCTTCTCTATTGAGAAGCTTGGTCAGAGGATCCATCCGGGCTTTCGTGCGGATAGAACTCATCTCCTTCGAGAACAGCGATGTCAGGAAGAAGAGAAGGACGGATGCAATCACGGCGATCAACAGCATGGGGAATTCAATCCTCCACAACCCCTTTAACACTTCGTTGCGGTTCATGCAGGTGATAAAGTACCAGTCGGTATCGGGAATCGTAGTAATATTTACAAAATAAACGCTCTCGTCACCGAGAATTTCGCTTTGGCCGGTTTTTCCGGCATCCAAGAGTCTGCTCACGTTCTGGTAAAGCATGGATTCATGTTCGGCAGATAGAGTCAGGCCGATCATGGAGGCGTCAGAGTCAGCGATGATAAGGCGGCTGCCCCCGGTGACGAAAAAAGCATGTTCAATTTTATCGGAGGCGATTTCTTCGGCCAGCCGGGATGCATAGTCCAGATAGACGTCTGCGGAGAGAACCGTCACGGCGGGGCCGGTTTTTAGACGGCTGCTGATACTCACGCAGGAACTGCCCGTCATGGCGTCCACATAAGGTTCACCAAAGGCAAAACGGTCGTGCTGCAGTCCTTCCTTATACCAATCGCGTTCTGTCACAACAAAATCTTCGCCGGGCTCCCAGCCGGAGGCATCAAAGTAAGTGCCCTGATCGTCGCCCATGTACAGGCCGAAAGGATAGGCCTCATGTGCATCCACGCTGGTGTACATCAACTCATAGGTAGCCTCGTTTTCCAATCCGAGTTTTTCAATCATGTCTTTGTAGATGGTCACTTCATTCAGAACGGATTCGGTCCATGCGCCGATTTTTTCTGCATAGTATTGAGATTCCAGAACAAGTTTTTCTTTGGAAAGGCTGAGTATTTCCTGCCTGACAAGCATAAAATAAATAATAATCATCACAAGAACAATTGGGACGATGGTACAGACCAACTTTATATTAGCCCAGATATAGTGGTGTTTTGCTTTCAATAGGAAGTCCTCCCCCGAAGAGAATAATGACACGCGGTTTCCCACAACAATACTTGTCATAATTTTATCATATGCACCCGGAAAGTCAAGGACGCGTCTATTGACAAAAAGAATTGGAAATGCTAACGTTGTGGAAAAACAATAATCGTACAAGGGGCGTTTTTTAGGCTATGAAGTATTCCATGAAAAGGCAGTTCGCTTTCATTTTCATAACGCTGATCACGGGCACGATTCTTTTATGTCTGATCCTCAATTCGACCCTGTTGGGAAAATACTACCTTAATAAAAAGCAAAACGCGCTTGTAAGCGCCTATTATAGTATTAACGAGGCTTCAAAGGCGGGAGATATTACCAGTGAGGAATACGATATTGAACTGAAAAAGATATGTGAGAAATACAATATCCAGGTATTGGTGGCAGACGGGGAATCGGAGGCTGTCAAGTATTCCATGAACGATCCGCGGTCTGCTCTTAAACAACTCCTTGACAACATTTTTCTGGGTGTGGACGAGGAAGGACTTTTGCTGAATACCGACAAATATAAAATGCAGGTAGTGGAAGACTATAGAACCCAGACGGAATATGTTGAAATGTGGGGAATGCTGGATAACGGTTATCTTTTCATATTGCGAAGCGCTCTGGAGGGAATCAGGGAGAGTGTATCCATCTCCAATCATTTTCTGGCTTATGTGGGTTCTGCGGCTATTTTTGTCAGTGTCCTTATGGTAATCTGGCTTTCCAACCGCGTCACGAAACCGATTTTGGAGTTAGCGAAGATTTCGGAGCGGATGAAAGGGTTGGATTTTGAGGCGAAATACACAGGAAACGATAAGACGGAGATCGCCATACTTGGCAACAATATTAACGAGCTGTCGGAGGCTCTGGAGGAGACGATTTCCGAACTGCGGACGGCAAACAATGAACTTTTGAAGGATATAGAAAGAAAAGATCGGGTGGACGAGAGAAGGAGGGAGTTTCTATCCAACGTCTCCCACGAGCTGAAAACGCCGCTGGCGCTGATTCAGGGTTATGCGGAAGGACTGAAAGAGGGGATAAATGACGATGCCGAGAGCAGGGAGTTTTACTGCGATGTCATTATGGATGAGGCGGCAAAAATGAATGCTATGGTAAAGAATCTTCTTACCCTCAATCAGCTGGAGGCGGGTAATGAAATTGTCAATATGGAACGCTTTGACGTGACGGCCCTGATAAAAAACTATATTGCATCTGCGGATATCCTGATTCGACAGAAGGAGATATCCGTCCGCATGGACGATTACGAACCCGTTTATGTATGGGGCGATGAATTCCGGGTGGAAGAGGTGTTTATGAATTATTTCACCAACGCCATCAATTATGCCGGAGGGAGAAAAATCATAGATGTTAAGATATGCAGAGCTGACGGTCGGGTGCGCGTGTCGGTATTTAATACCGGCAGTCCTATTCCTGAGGAGAGTGTGGCGCATTTGTGGGAGAAGTTCTATAAAGTGGACAAGGCCAGAACCAGGGAGTACGGCGGCAGCGGGATCGGCCTTTCCATTGTAAAGGCAATTATGGAATCCATGAATCAGGAGTATGGCGTGGTCAACTACGACAATGGCGTGGAATTTTGGTTTCAGTTAGACATGGCCTGACAGGCTACCATTCACACCCATGCCAGATTTCGCATTAATTTACGATTATTTGGCGTAAATGGCAACGATGAATGCACTGGCGCTGGCTCAGACACCATGCAGCAAGTGCATGGCGCGGGTTTGAAAAGTAACGTAACCCCGACAGTTCAGCCGGATCGAGTGGGTTTTGACTTGTAAGAATAAAAAATGTGGGGTATAATATAGTAGCCGTAAAATAGAAACATAGCACTGTCGCGGAACAAAGACTCTGCGGCTGCAGCGGCATTTGTTCTTAATGTAAAATACGTAGACAGGGAGATACGGACATGAAAAAGGCGAGTGTTCTTTTGTGCAGTGTGGCGGCGGCTCTTATGATGACAGGGTGCGCTACGGTGCCGGATCTGACACAGACGGAAACGGAATTGATATCGGAATATGCGGTGGGCGTGCTGTTAAAATATGACAAGGGGCACGGCAGAAAGCTGGTGGATACTACGGGGTACGAGCCTGAGGAGGAGCTGGAAGAACCTGAGCAGGAGCCGCCTGAGGAGGAAACGCCGGAAGAGCCGGAAAAGGAACCCGAGCAGTCCGCTGAGGTGATGGATGTGAGTCAGGACGAGGAGGAAGCGCAGCCGGAGGTATCTTCTGTGGAAGCATATTATGGCATTCCCAATATTATGATAAGTTACACAGGATGGGAGATGGCGGATTCTTACCCGCCGCAGGCGGAGGACGAGACACCGTTCTTTTCCATGGATGCATCGCAGGGAATGCAGCTTCTGGTATTAAAGTTTAATGCGCAGAATCTGACAGGGGAAGATCAGCCTTTAAATATGATGGGTTATCAGGCGACGTTCCGGGTATCAGTGAACGGTGAGGCCAGCAAGGGGGCACTTGCCACGATGCTGGTGAATGATATGCAGACCTATGACAGCGTAATCCCGGCAGGATCGTCCGTGGATATGGTGAGCATTGTGGAAGTGCCGCAGGGGACGACCCCGAGCACGATCGATTTTATCCTTCGAGGCGGAGAGAAAGACGGAACGCTGCACCTTCAATAGAAACAAGCGATGTCTGAAGCGCAAAAAATGGATCTATTTGTAGTAGAAAAAAGAAATTTGCAAGAAATTTAAAAATGTCGTTGACAGAGGACAAATCTTCTGCTATTATATGAAAGTCGCCTGCGGAAATGATTTTAAGCGCGGCGACGGAGCGAAGAATGCGAAGCATTCTTCAGCAGTTAATTTCCGAAGGAAATTTACTACGGTGTACCTTGACAAATAAACAGTAATGCAACCCTGAAAAGATTCCAAAGAAAATTTTCAGAAAGTATCGGACGATACAACCAAGTAATTGGGGTTAATCCCGCAGGGATTTACCCCGGGGATACCAAAAGAAGCCAAGCTTGTTTTGAATCCGGATCAAAAACCAATCGGGAAGAGAAAAGTTAATCCCGAAAGGATTTATTTTTTTTTAAGAGAGTTTGATCCTGGCTCAGGATGAACGCTGGCGGCGTGCTTAACA
>CAJUBE010000011.1 GCA_910584725.1 uncultured Lachnospiraceae bacterium
CACCCTCTCAGGCCGGCTACTGATCGTCGCCTTGGTGGGCCGTTACCCCGCCAACCAGCTAATCAGACGCGGGTCCATCTCACACCACCGGAGTTTTTCACACTAGACCATGCAGTCCCGTGCGCTTATGCGGTATTAGCACCTATTTCTAAGTGTTATCCCCCAGTGTGAGGCAGGTTACCCACGCGTTACTCACCCGTCCGCCACTAAAATGTCACAAGATTTGACCGAAATCGCATCAGCGTGACATTTCCGTTCGACTTGCATGTGTTAAGCACGCCGCCAGCGTTCATCCTGAGCCAGGATCAAACTCTCTTAAAAAATATTGATCCGGGTCAAAATAAGCTTGGCTTTCTTTTTACCCTTAATTTACTGTTTGTTTGTATCGTTCGATACTTTTCTGAAAATCTTCTTTGGAATCTTTTCAGGGTTGCATTACTGTTTATTTGTCAAGGTTCACCGAGGTAAATCTCTTCGAGATTAACCTCTGAAGAATGCTTCGCATTCTTCGGTGCTGTGCCAGTACGTCACCGACGCAACGGATTTATACTACCACAACCATTTTACATCGTCAACCCCTTTTTTTAATTTTTCGAACTTTTTCTTTATTAAGAATCTTCTGAAAAAATAAAAACCGGGAAAAAAAAGAAATCTCAATCTCTTAAGATTCTTTTTAAACGGAGAAAGAGGGATTTGAACCCTCGCGCCGCGTAAGCGACCTACACCCTTAGCAGGGGCGCCTCTTCAGCCTCTTGAGTATTTCTCCACAGTCTGAACTATTCCTCTACCAAATATATAGTTCTACGTTTCCACAACGCAAAGTAATTATACATAAGGTAATTTTGTTTGTCAATGCCTTTTCACGGATTCCTTCCCAAATCCGTCTACAAAATTATTTTCCCCATTATAATTTACAGTATTCCCTGATCGCCGTCTCATATAAATTCTGCCCGACAGAATCGATCACCACAATCACCGGAAAATTTTCGACTTCCAACTTACGAATCGCTTCCGTTCCCAGATCGTCATAGGCAATCACCTCCGACGCTTTGATGGAACCGGCCAAAAGCGCACCGGCGCCGCCTACCGCCGCAAAATACACCGCGCCGTTTCTGACAATCGCCTCCTTCACCGCTTCCGAACGTTTCCCCTTTCCGATCATACCAATCAGGCCCATGTCCAAAAGAGTGGGTGCATACTTGTCCATGCGGCTGGCTGTGGTAGGCCCCGCGGAACCGATCGGTCTGCCTTCCCTTGCCGGAGACGGCCCCATATAATAGATAACATTGTTTTTCACATCCAAAGGCAGCTCTTCGCCCTTTTCCAGCGCCTCATACATTCTCTTATGCGCCGCGTCGCGCGCGGTATAAATTGTACCCGTAAGATACACATAGTCTCCCGCCCGCAGCTCTTCTGCCGTTTCCCTGCTGATCGGTGCCGTGATATGTCGCTCCATATTTTATAAACCTTTCGCCGTCACTATAAATAGATGTTGTGTTTGCCTCAAATAAAAACACTATATATATTATATATAGAAGAAACGCCCTTTATAATAGAAAAACGCCCGGCTATACGCTCTTGCAAATACCGCTCACAGCACCCGCACCGCATGTCTGTTTACATGGCAGCAAATGTTGACCGCCACAGGCAGCCCCGCGATATGTGTGGGATAAGTTTCTATATTAACCGCCAGCGCCGTCGTCGTACCGCCAAGTCCTCCGGGGCCGATTCCTGTTTTGTTAATCTGTGAGAGCATTTCCTCCTCCAGCTCCTTTATATAAGGAGTTTCCGAGTGCTCTTCGAGTGATCTCGTCAATGCGTGCTTCGCCATCAGCGCACACTTCTCAAAAGTGCCGCCGATTCCGACGCCGACCACCATGGGCGGACAGGCATTGGGGCCTGCATCCCTCACCGCCGTCAAAATTGCATCCTTCACGCCTTCTATCCCGTCGGCAGGTTTCAACATAAACACTCTGCTCATATTCTCGCTGCCAAAGCCTTTTGGCGCCACCGTAATTTTAACACGGTCACCCGGAACAATTTCACTGTGTATCACCGCAGGCGTATTGTCCTTCGTATTTTCACGAATCAACGGATCCCCCACCACAGATTTGCGTAGGTAACCGCTCGTGTAACCCTGTCTCACGCCTTCATTGACTGCATCGGTTAATCCCCCGCCCTCGAAGTGTACATCCTGTCCCACCTCCAAGAACACCACTGTCATGCCGGTGTCCTGACAGATCGGAATCATATCCTTCCCTGCAATCTCCAAATTATCCTGAAGCTGTCCCAGAATCTGTTTCCCCAGCGGCGCAGCTTCCGTCTGCGCCGCGCGCTTCATCGCCCGCTCCATATCCGCAGAGAGAAAGTGATTCGCCTCGATACACATCTCCTTGATATTCCGGGTAATTTCTTCCGTCGCTATTGTCCGCATATTTTCTCCGCCCTATCTTTGTTCAACCAGCGCTCTCCCAACGTCTTCTTCCTGTCAGCCCCATGTAAACGCTGTTTTCCGGCAACCTCACCCCGCCGAATCATCAGTCAGCAATCTGCTTTCTGACTTCCGCGAGCTCCTCCGGCGTCACCTCCTGCGGTTTCCAGGCGATTGTCTGCCTGTCCGCCCTGTAGCGGGGTATCAGGTGAAGATGAAAATGAAACACCGTCTGTCCCGCGAGATCCCCGTTGTTCTGCACCAGATTAAAGCCCTCGCATCCGAGCTTGTCCCGCATCTTAATCATCATTCTTTTTGCCAGCTTCATCACCTCGCCGGCAGTCTCCTCCGGCAGCTCAAAAAGATCCGCATAATGATCCTTGGGCAGAATCAGCGCATGACCTTTTGTCGCCGGCCCCTGATCCAGAATGACACGGAATTTTTCATCTTCGTACAGCGTTTCTGCAGAGACTTCTCCATTTGCAATTTTACAAAAAATACAATTATTCACTTTTGCGGCTCCTCCATTCACAAATCTTCTTTCTATATTCATTCATCAGGCGTTATCTTCGATTTCAACCCGCTCCGAACTGCAGCGCCTGGTCAAGTGAACGCAACACCTTGAAATCCCCCTTCATCTTCATATCGCCCGCCATAAAGGAGGTCTGAAAGCTTGTTCTTCCCGAAACAATGTCCGAAAAAGAAGCGCGGTCAAGCTGTATTTCAACATCCACACGGCCGCCCTCCCCATAATGACAGTCAAGGCTCGCGCCGTCTATCACAATCATAAGCGGCGTCTTTTTCTCCTCAATTACAACTTTAAAACCGGCTGCAAAGCCCGGCTGCGGTACAAAATGCTGCCTGATTTCCTCAATAAACTCTGTCGTATCCTCCTTCTCGCTGCTGCCCATCATATCCCGGAACAGACTGGCAAGCTCTTGAATATCCGCCTTCTGCCTCTGCACATAAGTGTCGTCCGCCACATACTGGGAAAGCTGCTCCGACTCCTGCGGTGTAAAATTGACGGTTTTTGTAATTGCAACTTTCTGCTTCACCGCCTGGTTGCTGGCCGGCAGGCAGGGCATCTTCTGATTGATCGTGCGGTAGAGATTCTCCGCGTTTTTTTCAATTATCCTGATATAATCCCCGTTTTCCTCCAAAAGCGACGTGTCCGCAATATAGCCGCAAAGCCCGCTGCATGGAAGACCGCCGAGAATCTCCCACGCCGTAGCAAGGTTCAGTTTTCCCTCCTGTTCCCCGTAAGTGGTGGACATAACAATCGGGCACATATAGATCCGACTAATTTTTTCTTTATCTCCATAAAGCCAGCATGCATCCAAAAAAAGCTGCATATAGCCGCCGATTCCATACCATTCCAGCGTCGTCGCAAGAATCACGCCGTCCGCATTCTTCAAAGTCTGCGGGAGGGTGGGAATGCTGTTTTTCTGCTCGTAAAGGTAGAAAACCTCCACCGTCACACGCAGTTCCTCCAGCACTTCCTTCATCTTTTTTATCACAAACAGCGTAGGATCATCCATAAGACCCCTTCCGCCATAATAGATATTGATCTGCATAAGACCTCTTTCCTTTCTCATCTGCGATCGAAAAGCAATTTTATTTTATCATATGCCGCAATGACAGCCGCCACTGTGAATCCCATCAGAACGCCGCCCACATGCGCCGCGTTATTCACCCCCGCACTGGTAAAACCGCAGTAGAGCGAAAAAGCAATCGCAAAGGCCACCCTGCCCGCCGTCATGGATTCCAGGTTTCCCCGATGCGCCATAACCAAAAACAGAAGCGCCCCTTCCACGCCGAACACAGCGCCGCTCGCACCCGCCGAGCTTCCATAGGCATTCGTAAGCAACAGCTCATACCCCATGGAAAAAACGTTACCCGCAAACCCGGAGAGCACATAAAGCATCATATATGGAACCGGACCAAGTCTGCGCTCCACGATCGCCCCCACATAATACAGGACAATCATGTTGCTGAAAAGATGCTCCACATTCCAATGTAAAAACATGCTTGTAAACAGACGATACCATTCCCCCTGCCAAAGCGCCGTTATGTTGAATGCACCCTTATTATATAACAAATCTCCCGTAAATGTACATATCAGAAATACGATTACATTTACGGCCACTAAAATGGCGCTCACCCACGACACATTCCGCAGATAATCGGTCTTCCCGGCCTTTTCGGCGGGCGCTGCCGCTTCCCGGTTTCCCCGTGCCAGCGCAAACAAATACTCTTCCAAAATATCTTTCCAGCCGTAAAAATCCGCCACCTGGGTTTCATGAATCAGCAGCCTGTATGCACACGAATCTATAATCCAGCAGAAACCATCCGTCTCACAGAGCCGCCTCGCCTTCTCCGTGTCATCGCATAAAATGAATGTCATCACATGGACTTCCCGCTCGCCCCTGTCATGGAAAAAGGCCTCTATCTGGTCTTTCAGATGCGTATACTGATCCGTTGAAATATAAAGCCCCTGCCTGTAATCAATCACATGGAGCACCGTGATGCCCTGCATCTCCCTGCGGCAGTAAAAATTGAACTCGGGCAGATTAGACGGTATCTTGCCATAACCCTGTTCAAAGAACAAATTTTCCAGTCGTTCCAGCGTTAAAATATCCATGAGAAAAGAGTATCATTTTCAATAGGGGATGTCAAACGCAACGATCTAATCATACAGCGTTTCCCATATTTCCGAATCCATTGCCTGGAAACACATCTCTATCTGCTCTCGGTTATTTTTCTCTTCCGCAAGGCAGGGCAGCTCGTCTGCGCCAAAATAAGCAAACCCGGTTGTTTCTATATTGGGAACGAACTCGCCGCCCGTCACTTCACACTGCATAAATATTTTACATACCTTATAGGCATAAATCGGCAGATTGTGTTTTTCCCTATCCTGCACCGCAATGATCCGTTTGACCGTAACGTCAAGCCCCGCCTCTTCTCTGACCTCTTTTATCGTATTTTCCATGACAGAAACATTCACGTCAACCCAGCCGCCCGGCAGCGACCATGTCCCGTTCGCTTCATGGACAAGCAATATCTTTCCCTCCTTAAATATGGCCGCCCGCGTATCTATTTTAGGAGTCTGATATCCCACATCGCCGCAAAACAAATCCTTTACCTTTTCAAACGGTATCTCGGTCTTGTAGCTGAGCATTTCTGCGGAAATCTCCCGAATACGCTCATACCTTTCCAGCTCGTATTTATCTTTACAATAAAACAGTCCTGCCTGCGCCAGACTCTGCAGTTCAACCGCCCACTGCAGCCATTTTTCATTCTTGTCCATAACACGTTCCTTTCCCGTTTCTATTTGATCCAGTATAACACATTCCCGGGGATTTACGCCGTAATTTTAGGAAAGTATCCACTTATCTATAGCAGTAATTCAAATTCCCAAATCGAATCTCGTCCCCCGGCTCGATCTCCACGGTTTCCTGCGGCTGCATCCGCAGGCCGTTGCGATAAGTGCCGTTCGTGGAGTTCATATCCGTAAGCTGTATCACGTCTCCAACCTTCTCAAATCTGGCATGAATCCGGCTGATAGAGTCGTCCGCCAAAACGCAGTCCACACACCCCGCCATCTTTCCCACCGTAAAGGGAAATTTGCTCAGTTCGATATGCTTCTTATTTTTCTTATCCAGCGCATACAATTTGTACTCCGTCATTTTTACACTGTCAAAAAAGACAGTGTTTCCACAGATTTCTTCCTCTTCCTTCGCGCCGCTTCTGTTTCTGGCCGGCGCAGACCGTCCTATCTCCGGCTCCCGGCTCAATACATGTTCCAATGAAACCGCCTCCCCGTTCCGCGCACTTTCCGAGGAACCTGGCTCTCCCCTCCACACCTGTTCCGGCGAAACCATCTCTCCGTTCCACGCGTGTTCCTGAAAAAACGGCTCCTGCGACGGCAGATACCGATCGTTCTTATCCTCCGAAAACTTTTTCTCCGCCTCCCTCTGTTCTTCCCCTGACTTCCCTGCCTGCTTCTTTTTTCCGCCGCCTTTCATCAGTCCAACAAGCCCGGCAGTCAGACAGACGCCCAGCAGCGCGCCGCATCCGAGAAGCGTCATAATCTCCCGATCTGCCAATTCATAGGTACTGTAAATATACGCAATGCCCGCAATTCCCAAGATCGAAAACGCCGTGACAACCACGGAAAAGGGACTCTTCCTTTTTGTAGGTACAGGCGTGTCTTCCTTCTCCCCCCACAGCGCAAGTCCGTCCTCCTCCGAACCGTGCAGCTCCATCGGCGCTATGACCGTCCCCGCCTTTTCCTTTTCGGAAGCATCGCTCCCGGGAAACAGAAAAATATCTCCGCCGCTCTCTTCCGATTCTCCCATAATCTGCAGCGCGTCCCACAGCGAAAAACCGCCGTCCTCCGCCCTCTCATAAATCTGATAGATACAGTCCGCCAGCCGCTCATCCCCGCTGTCCATATGCTCCAGCAGATAATCCATAAGCGCCTCATAGGGTCTGTCCTCCTCATAATCGGGATAGTAAAGACCAATATACTTTTTGCGCGACAAATCATAAAAGATATATTCCGGCAGAAAAACCAGTCTCATCTCATCCATAAAATAATCGCCTACCCTACAGTAAATGCCGTAAAGCTGTGCAAATAACTCCCTGATTTGTCCGTGGGACATCCGTCTGTTACGATACAGGCTTTCCATAGTTGTTCTGGAGCTGATATCATAGTAAAAATATGTCATTCCATTCACATGCCGCATGGAACAGCGCAGAAGCTCCTCAATTTTATTGGAAGTAAGCTGCCTGCACTGATAGCTTTTCTCCGGCTGCCTGCTTTTGCACGGTAAAATCATATAATTGTGTTTATAATCCCTGAAAAATTTTGCCTCCAGCATCTGTATCTCCCTTCCGATTTCATCTTTGCCGTCATTCAATCCGAAAACATATTTCCCGCCCATCTGCATCTGCGTATCATCTTTGTGGGGTTGACAATCTGTGCCTTTGCCCGGGTGCGGATGCGCCAGCCCTCTTTTCCGTGCATGGTAAACAACTGCCGGATCGGCACCTTGACCTGACACTCACCGGTCACGCTCGCCGTATTCCCGTTTTTGTCCACCGCGCCCTGCACCTTTCCCACGCCAAAATACTTCTTGCCAAACTGTTTCTGCATGTTCGCGCTTATGTACGGCACCACCTGTTCCTCGTCCTTCTGAATGCTCCCCCGAAAACAGATCGTATAGGCATCCTGAAACAACACACACTTGTCATAGGAATAAAAGGACAGATAGATTAAAAGGACAAACAGAAACAGTGTCCATGTAATAATGAAAGAAGCCTCCAGCGTCATATAACCTTTTGCAGTTTTTTTCAGAAGCACGCCACCACCCCCATTCCTAAAAGCAAAAACGGCAGAAAGGGAATTTCCCGGTCGCGCTTTATTTTCCCGAGTGCGAGCAGCGCCACCGCCACCGCGGACTCCGCCATCAGTCCCACAAGTAAAATCAAAAAACACTGATAGATGCCCGCAAACAGCCCGATCATCAAAAGCGCCCAGCCGTCCCCGTAGCCCACCTTCTCCCTTGTCAGAAAACCGAGCAGTAAAAATCCTGCGCCGGGCAGCAAAGAGAGCACAACCGCCAGAGGGCTTGTCTCTCCCATCGCCCCGCCTATGCGAAGGCAAATCGCAGTCGCCATCCCCAGCCACACAACAGCCAGCGGAACCCGCCTGCTCAGTCCGTCAAACACAGCGCAGACCGCCAGAAACAGAAACAATACAATCTCTACCCACATTTGGAACACCTCCCTCTCCCGCCGACTTCCGACAGGGGCACCGTATAAATCGTCCTTTTCAGCCCCGGACAATCCAGCCTCTTATGATAACTGTTGCCATAGTCTGTGATGTACACCTGATTTCCGCTTCCACCCGCACCGCAGGAGCCGCATGGCGCATATTTGCCGCCGGACGCATTACGCCGGTCAGACACGGACTGCACGGGCACCGACTCTATCTTTGGATTTAAATAGGTGCAATTCCTGTCCAGATGATAGGCCGTCCCCGTTTTTGTGATATACACCATGGGATCCTCCTGCGCGCCGCCGCCCGCCGATCCGGCAGCGTCATACCCCGTCCACGCCCTGCCGTAGTAGCGCTGCGACATCAAAAATCCGTCGAACCCCATCAAACCCGCAAAAGGTCTGACACGATAGGTAATTCGCAAGTCGATGATGTCCTCCGCGCCCATCAGCGAGGAGCCGATGAAGGACAGTCCTCCCGCGCCGCCCTTCACACAGGAATTTTCCAGATAGGAGCTGCCCACATACTCTACAATTTGTCCTCTGGCATACCCTTCCGTGATCGCTACGCCAACCAGCCCGTCAGGCAGCGCATCTCCCACCGTATTTTCATAGACATATCCCGCGAAAGCCAGCTTGTTTCCCACCTGATGCAAGGCTGCGTTGATCCGGCTCTGGGTTCCTATGATGTTCACCGCGAAGAGAATATTGAGTATCGCGAACAGGAAAAACGGCAGGGCAAAGGCAGCCTCCAGCGTCATGGAGCCTCTTTTGCGGGAGAAGATAAAAGACGCCCCTTTTACCAATCGGAGTAATGACTTATGAAATTGACTACCTTGACTTGCCGCAAGATATGCTCGGAGAGAATGTGCTGTCGATTTAGGTTGTTTTAAGTTTCGTGATCGTAAAAAGGGCATCTTTTATCACCTCCCGCGTCAATAGAATCCATAGCTTCTCGTCATTTCGTAGGAATAACCGAAGCGGCTCGTCACCTCCAGATGCGCCTGATAGGCATCGAAACAGCCGTCCAGCCGAAATCTCGCGTTTCCGGGCGTTTGACGAATATCCATCTCCATGATATCCATGGCCCGCTCCGTCCGCGTTCCCTCATCCTGCAAAAAGACCATGATCTGTAAATATTCCTTATAGTTAAGTCCGTTTCCCCCGGCGTCCTCCGTGAGACTTCCTCTCACATTTTTAAGACAGTTAATGCCTGTCTTCCAGTCGGCAGCCGTTTTAAAAATGGGAACTCTGCCGCCGCCAAACAACGTCTTGACATCCTGTAAACTCTCCACGTAAGCCCACGCAAAAAGAATCGTATACTTGACCGGCTCCGCCAGCTCCGGCATAAGCAGCACGGCCGTAAGCGCCGTTGCCAAAAGCTGCGCCTCCGCCATTTTTTGACTGTCCGAGAGAAGATACAGCATGTTGGATACCTCCCGCCAGAGCAGCAGTTTTTTTGACACCTGTTCCAGATTCTGCCAGTCCGTATTTCTGCCCGCCACAATATATTCCATCTGATATTTCAGAAGCGACTTATCCATCTCCGCCCCGTAATACCCGCATTTTTCAAAAAGATACATTTGAAAAACCAGATCGTTTGGCGCACCGCCGGCCTCCACCGCCTCCGCGCACAGCCCTGTACCCGTCATCCGCCCGGAACGCTGGGAAATATAGTCGCTCAAATCCACCTTCACCGCAGACACCGCGGAGGGATTTTCCAGCACAAGGTTTAGCACCCCGCTGCTTCTCAAGGCATTGACAGCATCCGCCGGATTGTTTAGCGGCACCTCCTCCGTCCCGCCATCCTCTGTCTCCTTCTCCGGCAGGCCGATCTCCTCAATCTGTTCCTCATACTGCCGCCGCCACGCATCCACATCTTTCGTGTCCATTCCAGCTCCCTGGAGCAGAGCGACATTGGCGCTGAGCTTATCTACAAGAGCACCCATCGGATAGTCTCCCATATAGTCCGTAACCTGTCGTTTCAGCACCGCGCCACTTTCATCCGAGGCCACAGCATACGCTGGAATTTCCACCATACCCATATCCATGGCCAAAAAATCCCTTCCCCCAAATAAACCTTTTCCCTCCCCCGGTCGACAGTTTTGTTGCGCATATTTGCGCAGGTGCGCCTCCGTGTTTGCTATTTCCGGATGGGAGCCGCCATAAGAGGTATCTACGAACAAAAGATCATACTGTTTCAAAAGCTCCCTGTGGTATTCAGCCAAAACGGAATTCATACCGATATCCGCCACGCACTCAAACTTCATGCGGATGGCACTGATCCGTGCCCCTTCTATTACTGTGAATACAAGGGACAGGATCAATGTAAGGGATAAAGATAAAAATACCGTTATGTATCCCCGCCTCATTCCATTACCGTGTTGCTGTCTTTGGTTATCTTCTCAAAGACTTTTTCCACCAGCTCGCGAAGCTGCTTCTTGAAGATAATAACCAAACCGATCAGCACCACAATAATCAGAATGATTTCCACCGTACCCATGCCTTCCTCCTCCCGCAGAAAGTCTCCAAATCCTTTTAGTCGTCCGTTCTCCCTTTTCTTTAACATATCCGTTTCCTCCTTGTCTTCTATTTTTTATAACAACTATAACAGCCTGTTTGTAATAGGCCCACAGGCACATCTACGGCGACGCCGGGAAGATACCTCAGTTCAGCGTAAATGAGAAATACGCCGGTATCATAATAATCACCATAACCACACAGAGCATCATCATCATAGGCAAAAGCAGTTTTGTTCCCGCCTCCTCTCCCAGCTTTTTCGCCAGATTTTTCCGCTCTGCGAAAGCGTTGTCCGCTTCCTGTCTGAGTACCCGCAAAAGGTCATTGCTTCCCTTTCTGATATTCTGCGAGAGCAGCGCGGACAGCTTCATGTAAGCCTGCACCTGGCACCGTTTACCGAAATGCGCGTAAGCCTCCGTCTCCGACCTGCCGCTCTGCAGCTCATGGCAGGTCATCAGGATTTCTTCATACACATATTGCTTCCTCTCATCCTTTCTTTTTTTATAGTCCTCCCCCATCTTTAGAAAAGCATTGCGGATGGTCATGCCCGCGCCCATATAGAGCGCCAGCTTATTGACAATCTCCGGATAATCCAAAAGCAGTTCCCGCTTCCTCGCCTCCAGCTTCTGGTCCAGCTCCCTCCCTCTTCCCCAATAGAGCACGCCCGCCGCAAGGATCACCAGAATCAGGAAATAACCGCTGGTGTCCTCAATGATCTCGCTCCAAATAACGGGCTCCGTACCTACCCGCTCCGGCAGCGCCATCACCTCGCCGTTTCTGCTGCCCTCCTCTCTCTCCCGCAGCAGCTCCTCCAGCCGCGCCCGCAGCGCCTCCTCGGGCGAATACATCACGGGATTGACTTGCACGGGAAGCTGCAGCTCTCGAAGCCAGTCTTCATAACGAAAGGCCGCCGTCAGGATAACCACCTCGCCTTCCGCAAGCGCCTCATTGTGTATCGTTCCGTCCGCATTCACCAGAGAGTAGGCATCGCTCTCCCAACTAATCTGAAAAGGATACCCTTCCAAAACGGAAACCAGCTTCAGATCCCCCCGCACATCCTCCAGACAGGCATTCCCGTTGAGAACGGCCCCCGGAAGGAGCGCTGCCGCCTCCGCATAGGCTTTTTCCAGCTCCGTCTCCGTAAGCTTTCGCTCCTCCAGAAGATAGTCAAAAATTTCCTCCTGCACACCCGGAATCTCCGCCTTCAGACTTATCTCCACGTCCCCCTCCCCGTAGGCGTTTCTGGAAAGATATCCGCCTTCCGTCAGTCTCGCGGCGCTGTGGGCGCTGAACCAGGCAGCCAGACACAAAATATCCCCCACAAACACCACCGTAAGCAGAAGCGTATACAGAGAAATGTAATGCTCCCTGATCTGCTGCTCCGCCGCAACTCCCGGCCGCAGTGTTTTCAGCTTATCTCCAAGCTGTCTTACATAGAGCGCCCTCCTCCAATCCCCCCTCCCCTTATTCGCCCTTTTTTGCCGCTCCTGCCGTCTCCGAAACAAGCGGGCCGCCATCTTTTGAAAGGGATTTCCGCTTTCCTCCAGAGACAGGAGAAACATAACCAAATAGCCGATTAAAATTGCGACATAAACATAAATCATAAATGCTCCTTTCTCCGCAATACCTGCAGCCGGGCCCACGCGTGCACATAGAATATGATGCAGGCTTTTACTCACACTTCAATTTCCACAATCCGCTTAGAGAGCAGATATGCCGCGCCGTAAAAGAGCAGGCATACCGTCATCAGCACCACGCCGATCAGATTATGATAGAGCACATCGAAAAATCCCTGGGAAGTCGTTCCGATGTAGAAAATAATGAGAAACGGCACCATATTCATAATCTTCTGCTCCATTTTTCTGGCGCTTATCATAAGTTGAATCTCCTTGTCCGTCTCAATTTTCTGCTCGATTACCCCGGCGGTCTTTTCCAGAATTTCCGTCAGGTTTCCGCCGCTTCTCTTTGCAATCAGAAAGACATCCGCAAACTGCATGATATCGGGCAGCCGACTTCTGACTCCCAGCTCGTACATTAATTTTTCCAGCGCCACATTGTTTTCCAGTCCCCGCAGCATGTGCCGCACCTCTTGGCAGATGAGGCTGTCCGCGCCGTAAAGCAGTTCCACATCGCGGAAAGACTCTCTCAGGGCATTTTCGATGGAATACCCGGCCTTGACATTGGTCGAGAGCGCCAGCGCCAAATCCTTAAACTGCAGGCTCAGCTCCTGCCTGCGTTTTTTTGCCAGCTCCTTTTTCTTCTCCTTCATAAAAAGGACAAACACGGGCAAAAGACAAATGCAGGCAAGCCACGACCGATAGAAAAAATATCCGATCATCGCCACCAGAAACGCCCCTTCCAGAAGCGCAAGCGCTCCTTCCCCGAAAGAGAAATGATAGTCAGCATAATCCGGCAGTCTGCAGCTTTTCGACATAGGCAAGCTCTCCTTTCTTTTGAAGCGTGCCGAGAATTTTTCCGCTGCCCGTCTCCCCCTCCTCCTCAAAGCGGTAGAGCGGACTCAGGACGATTTCCCCGTTTTCAAAGCCGCACACCTCCACAATCTCCAACACCTTCCTCGTTTTATCGCGCAGGCGTCCCAGATGGACGATAATGTCAATGCCCGACGCGATCTGCTGTCTGATGGCCTCCAGCGGAATCTCCATTCCCATGAGAATCATATTTTCCAGGCGGCTTAGCATGTCCCGCGAGCTGTTGGCATGTCCCGTGGACATGGAGCCGTCGTGCCCCGTATTCAGGCACTGCATCATATCGAAGGCTTCACCGCCGCGCACCTCGCCCACGATAATACGCGTGGGTCTCATTCTCAAAGACGTCTTAATCAGATCCCTTATGGTAATCTCCCGACACCCTTCCACATTTGCGTTCCTCGTTTCCATGCGAACAATGTTGCTTATATTTCTGATCTGCAGCTCCGCGCTGTCCTCTATCGTGATGATGCGCTCCTCCGCCGGGATATAATTGGACAGCGCGTTTAAAAATGTAGTTTTTCCGGAGCCCGTCCCACCGCTGATGAAAATATTGTATTTCGCCTGCACCAGCCTGCTTAACCACCCGCACACCTCCTCCGTGACGGAGCCGAAGGACACGAGGTCTTCCATGGTGATCGGTTTGTCGGGAAACCGTCTGATTGTGACGATCGGGCCGTTTAATGCCACCGGATTTAAAACCACATTGACGCGGGCGCCGTTTTCCAGTCTGGCATCCACAATCGGCGACGCCTCGTTGACCACTCTGTTACAGTCGGAGACAATCTGCTGTATCACATTTTGCAGTTTCTCCGCGCTCTCAAAGTGCAGACCGCTCTCCGTAAGCCTGCCGCCACGCTCAATAAAAATCCGATCCGGCCCGTTAATCATAATTTCCGTAATCTGCGGGTCGTCCACCAGCTCCTGCAATACATCCAGCTTGCGGACTGCATGGAAAAGCTCTCTTCTGAGCCTGCCGCGCTCCGACAGGGAAAGCGGATTTTCCCGTCCTTCCCGGACAAGCATCTCGTCAATCAATTCCCAAATTTCCTCATCGCTGCTCTCTCTGGAATAATCAATGCTTTCCTGAAGCCTTTCCTTTAAAATTTTTCGTCTTTCCTCTGTGCTACCCATAAATGTCCTCTTTGATAATAGATTTCACATACCCGGCCAGTTCTCCATGCGTCATCATATCCAGACTGTCCGGCAGTTCCTGAAAAATCGGGAAACGGCATTTTACGGTTTTTTCCGAAATCTCTCCTAAATCCCCCTGCTGCAGCATCCGTTCATACTGCCTGAGCTTCGCCTGCGCAAAATGATCCTCCCTCGTGATGGTATAGATCTTCTGACAGCTTTTCAATAAATCAAACAGCCCGTCTATCCCGTCATCCAAATCCAAGATGATATATTCATATTCACCGATTGCCGCAATGTCCCGGCAGAGCGCCAGCCACTGTTCCCCGGGCACCTCCCTGATTCCCAGCGAATACTGCATGGGCGGTATGTAATCCAATCCCCCTGCATTTTGAATGACCGTGGGCAGCCGCAGGGCCAGCTTTTCTCTGGCGCTCTGGAAGTAATACATGACATCCAGCATATCCGTCTGATACTCCCGCCGCAAAAGCTCTCCCAGACCGGAGTACATCTCAAAATTCAGATACATTGTCTTGTGCTCCTTCGCCAGAAGCTGCCCGAGCGACAGGGCGAAAGAAGTCTGTAAGCACCTCTTGATCGGGGAATAAATCCCAATCATCTTAACCGCCGTCTCCGTTGCCTGCGGATAGTCCTTCCATCCGCCGCCGTCCGCGATCACATTTAACATTTCCTGCACCACCAATTCCGGGCTTTGATACTTACTGATGCAGCGCATATTTTCCTGTGCCGTACCGCCGCCTCCCGGTACATTGAGCGCCCGCACCGTTTCTCCGCTCTCCTGCAGAATGAACATCTGCGTCACCTGCTTTCTGACATATTCTTCTCTCAGCAGTTTCCATGCGCTTTCCGCAATCAGGAGAACTTCTATTTCCTCCCTTCCCGCAAATTTCTCCAGCTCTTCCACCGCCGTAAATAAATGCAGCGTATAGGGAAGTCTTACCTTTTCCAGAAGATACTCCGCCATACGGAAGGCATATCCCTCCTCCGCATCACAGATTGCCATAATTTTTTGTGTCAAAATAATCCTCCTATCCTGCACACCGCACTGAACAAAATCGGCACCGCAAAGTGGATTTTGTTTTTACAGTAGGTGTGATAATCCTGTTTCAAATCCTCACCGTAAATTCTCCAATGTCCCGTCCGCCAGACCTCGTGCAGATAGGAGAAAAAATATCGGAATCTCTCCCTGCCGTTTTTCTCCGCCGCAAGTTTCATCACCGAAAATCCCGCGCCGATCACAAAGGCACCCGCCAGTATGGCCATAAATTCTCCCATCTCCTGAAAGCTCCCGATCACAACAAACAGCTTTACGTCGCCCGCTCCGAGTGCGCCTATCATATACAGGGGATACATAAGCAGAAACGCCAGAAGCACAGATGCCAGAATGTTCGATAAATTCCGGCCCGATAAGATACTGCCCGAAATGCCGATTATCATGCCCAAAAGAAGAAAGCCATTCGGAATCCGGTCTGTCTTAAGATCTGCAAAAGCGGAAAGCAAAAGCAGGAGAAGCAAAAAAGATTGACAGTAGGTCAGTCCAATAACACCACCTCCACATCCTGAAATAATAAGTTTCAATATCTACTCAACGAAATAATTGGAAGATCTTCCCGATGCCCTGAAGCGAGAAGCGTGTATTCCGCAGAAGGGAATGACACATAGAATTTCTTGAGTTGTGACTTGAATTATAGCACAATGGAAAAATTTGTCTATTGTAAAATATTCACAAGATTTTAAAGAAATGAATGCCGTAAAGTACCGCCACCCCAGGAAATCCAAGGATTCCGGATGTCAAAACGGTAAAGGGATTGATACCTACCGCCACCTGCAGTTGTCTGGCCGCCAGCACATAATTAATTGCGTAAATACCCACGGTTCCCATCACCGCGCGAAGAATAAAATTGACCAGCCACTCTACCTTTCTGCCCATCGCACCGATTGCCAGCACGATCAGACACACTGCCATGATAACAAAAGCTCCGCTTGCATTTCCCATATCTGATATCTCCGCCCGTTCCGCCGCCCTGCGAAACGTTCCTCCTGCCTGTCTCCTTACACCATATGAACAAACTATTCATAATATTACATGAATATTTCTGGAAATTTTTACCTAAACTAGAGTGAGAAGTAATTCTAAAGTCGTCCCGCCATAGGACGGGACGCCAAGAATTACTAGGAGTTGCTTTGCAACTCCGTCTCACTCAGGAGAATGCAAAAAGCAGCATTCTCCGCACAGATTTGAGTCACAGCCAAGCGGTGACATAACGGTTAGTGTACCTGAAAAGCGGCACTCTCCACACAAACGTCAATGTGAGAGGAATAATCAGAAAGGATGGCCCCCTATGAGAATGATTTTCAGGCAAAGTCCCTGCATACCGGAAGAAAGCGAAATTATCGTGGACAGGCAGAAGATGACGCTGCGGGAGGAATTGGCTCTTGCCAGAAACGCGCTGGAAAACGCCTACGCGGGATTTGACAATGCGACAGACCCGGATTTGATTGACTGCTACATTTATGAATTAAACGCTGTTATGAAACGGTATAAATACTTACTGCAAAAGGCAGCGGAAACGGATCCGCTGCCTGAAAAGGAACTTGCGGAGGCTTACCGCCCCCTGACGTTCTCTTAGCTTATCATTTGGCAGGGAACATGAAGCATTCCCCGAACCGAACACATTAACGCCCGATTTAGACACAGAAGCCCCTGTTCGCAGCGGGGTCTGCGGCATTTTCCATCAGATCATTTCTGCCGTAGGTAAGCCCCGCATACACGGTCTGGGCATTACCCATAACAGGCCCGCTTGCGTCCTGCCCCTCAATCTGCTTATAGGCTGCCAAAAGCTTACCCAGTACCGGGCGTACATGCTCCAGTCCTTCCGCATCACTGTGCAGAGCCGCCTTCGCCACCTCTCTGTTGATGTAGAGGTAGAGCTGCAGGAGATTCCTAGCCACCTCGTACTCCATATGCAGAGAATCCATAAGCTCGCACATGCAGCCCTGAATCCTGCGGACAGCGTTTTTCAGTTCCGTCCTGTCCCCGGCAGCCAGCGCTTCCTCCGCCTCGTCCACATAGAGCAGCGCCATCTCATACAGAATGGTGATGAGCTGCGTCTTATTCGCCTGCGTGATCCGCAGGGTATATTCCTGTTTTAATTCCTTCGTCATATCGCAAATCTGCCTTTCCCATATTTTATTTCACATCACGGGAAGAATATGTTTTTTACATTCTCCCACAGATAATTTGCGAAGCAAATTTTCTACTGCAGTAACTGCAGCACCTGTGAAGGTCTCTCGTTGGCCTGCGCCAGCATGGAAACCGCCGCCTGGGATATCACCTGCTCCGTGGTGTACTCCGTCATTTCATCCGCCATATCCACATCCATAATACGGGAGTAAGAGGCTGTCATATTTTCATTGGACACCGCCAAGTTATTGATGGTGTGCTCCAGACGGTTCTGATACGCGCCGAGTCTGCTTCGTGCATCTGACACATAAAGGATTGCGCTCTTGATTGTTCTGTTCGCATCCGCGCACTCGTCTGACGTAGTCATTTTCATGTCTTCCATGTTCATCCTGTTCAGAGAGATTTCGGGGATACGAATCTCAAGCTGCTGCCCCTCGTTCGCACCCGTCTGGATGTCCATGCTGCCGATGCCGGTGATGTCAATCAGCAGATTGTCTGGCGGCGTATTATTCGGATTAATCACTGTCCCTGTAACCGGGTTCCCGTTTTCATCGTCGGGAATCTCAAGCGTCATTTTGAAATCCAAAGGTCCTGTCAGCGTAATTTTCGTATCCGTTGTCTCGGAGATCTCTACCCCCTGCGGAAATTCCGGGCCTAAAGTGATGGTGGTGGCGTCTTTGTCAATCTTGCCCTTGGCATCCCTGGCAATGGTAAGTTCGCTGACAGAATAGAGCTTCGCCGTCACTTCGTCCGAATAATAATCCACCTTGATCATGTTGTTATCCGTATACCCCCGGAGATCAAACGTGCCGTCTAACAGCGTCTGCCCATTAAACTGTGTATCCGTGGAAATTCTCGTGATCTCCGCCTTGAGCTGCTTTACTTCCTGCTCCAGCGTCATGCGGTCGCTGGTGGTAAGCGTTCCCGTCTCACCCTTAACTGCCAGCTCATTCATTCTCTGCAGCATCTCATGCACTTCCGTCAGCGCACCGTCCGCCGTCTCAATAACGGAGATACCGTTCTGGGAGCTCTGGGTCGCCGTGCCGATTCCCGTAATCTGCGTATTCATCCTTCTGCCGATAGCATAACCCGAAGGGTTATCCTTTGATGCCGTCACCTTCAAACCGGAAGAAAGACGCTGCAAAGATTTGGATACCTTACTGTCCGATGCATTTAATGCATTGCTTGCGCGCATTGCCGGCGCATTATAACTGATCTTCATTTTTTTCCTCCATTCCGAAGCATTCAATGCTGAGAACCGCGAGCAGAATCTCCAATTCTGCTCTGCGATCAAGGGAATTTGTGATGCTTCTGCACAAATTCCCGGTTGAATAAATTGCTCTTCAGAGAATTTATTCAACCTTTCCTCCTTCTTATGCTGTCAAGGTCGTGATAAAGGCTTTCGCAATTCCGTATAGATCCGCTGTCTGCTGCCCTTCCCCGCCGTTTATATCTTCCTCTGTGTAGTCCTCGCCGTTTACCTCTCTGCCCTGCAGAATAACCAGACTTCCCGTCTCTCTGCCTGACCCTTCTTCCCCCAAAGCTGCCAGCGCTTTTTCCAACTCTTCCTGCCTGCCCTGCAGCCAGGTCGTCCCTTCGCTGCTCTCACAGGCGATGTAGCCGGATACCCGCTGTTCCCTGAGGGAAAACTTAGCCGTAATCTGTCCAAACTCTTCCGTCTGCACCGTGACGTTTACCTTCCCCGTCCCTGTTCCGTGCAGAACCTTTAAATTGATGGCTGTCAGCTCGCCGTTAATCTCCACGGGAATCTGGTAATTCTCCTCCCGCGAAAGGCTTCCGGCAAGCGCAAGCTGCTTTTGACAGCTCTGCAGGGTACGCAAATCAAGGAAATCTTCCGGCGCTTCCACCGCCTCATCCAGAACCGAAGAAAAGGTTTCCTGCATCTCCCCGTAAGCTTCCTGCGCGCTCTCCTGATCTGTCAGACTCTCTATCAGTTTCTCCGCCTTCCGCATTCCTTCCGAAACGCCCGCGCCTTCCTCTAAATCACGTAGCTTGCGATACAGCGCGCCGGGTTTTCTCCGAAAAGCCGCAGCCGCCTCCAGATTGTTGGCCGTCACAGGCTGTCTGTATGCCACAAGCTCTCTCACCACAGCTTCTTCCATGTTCTCCAAGCCGCGGTAGGACTGTATCTGTTCCTGCATATATGCCTGTTCCAGAGAGGCATCCGCCGTCTGCTGCCGCAGCGCGTCCGCAAACTCTTCCATGGTCGTTTCCGCTGTAAGACTCGCCTCCGCAAGCATTTCCGGTTCCAGACCGTCCGCAATCTGTCCCGCAAGCATATGGTAATAGCTCTCCGCCTGCTCCGAAGACTGCTGCCGCTGCCCATTCTCCCGATTTCTCGATTCCGCGCTCTCCTGCCCCAGATTCGGGAACCCGCTCAAAATCTGGTCGGTGATGGATTTGTTTTTCGCCACGGCGTCCACACCGTCAAAGCCGTCATCCACCTTATAATCCATGCCCTGTTTTTTCGTGCTGCGCATCGCCGTCAGGAGGTTGCTGAAAGAAATCTGCGCTCCCTCCTTCAAAAGACTGCCCACCGCCGCATCGTCCGACTTCTCTAACTGCCGGAACATGCGGTAAATCCCGATATAAGCCTCTCTCTCCTGCTCACTGACCGCATGACTCTTTTCCAGCTTATATAAATACTTACTGAATTTCTCTTCCCGCGCCGCATCGTCCGCACCGCTCTCGTCCAAATACTGATTCAATTCTTCCATGGACATGGTGAGCGGATTTTTGCCGTCCCGGATCGCCTGTAAGGCTGCCGCCGGGGTCATCCTGCGAATGGTCTGCTGCAGCTCCATGTCGTATTTTTTCACCGCATCCATATTCTCATCGGTGATATCCATGCTGTTATAGCCCAAGATCCGCACCGCCTTGCGGTTTTCTTCACTCGTCTCAAGACCCATATCTTTCAGAATGTCGTCCACATTGCGGAACGCCTTGCGGATGGAATCCCCCATATCTGCCCGGGGCGCCGTCATCAGCGTCTCATAGGACTCCCTCGCCGCCTCATAGGCATTCCTGAGTGCCGTACCGTTTTCGTGTACACTGTCAAGCGTAAAGTCCTCTGTGCCGTCTATGTACTGCACAAGCACCGCCGCCGGAAGGTACGGAATCTCCGAAACCTTTGTCTGTACTTCCTCGTAAAGCGCCGCCTTCTCAGCTGCCGCCGCCGCATCAGGTTCTCCGAAGAGCCTCTGGTTCTGCTCCTGCTCCAGCTTCTTCAAGGCCTCCACCAAGGCTTCCAGCTCCGTCGTATCTATGGAATAGCCGCGGGCCATCAACTGGCGGTTCGCCTCAATGGTCATCATCAGCCGGGCTTCTTCCAACTGCCGCCGCTGGGTAATGGCCGCCGGAACCTCCTGCGCCGCTTCCCCCGCATCTATCTTCTCCTGCGCCTTTGTCAGATTCCGCAGATTTACTTCCTTATTCTCCGCCACCGTCAGATCAACCGCTTCATCGCTGATCCGCCCGTAGCTTTCCGCATAATCGGCCGCCCGTTCCAGACTGCTTCTGCCGTCGGCCATATTGGCCTCTCCGGGCCTTTTCCCGTCGGCAATCGCCGCCGCTGCCGCTGCCAAAATCTTCTCTCTGTCCCACGGCTGCTTCGCCTGCCCGATCTCATAAAGCTTCTGCATCGTCTCCGCCGTCAACGGCACGCCCACGCCGATCAACCACTGTGCGCTCTCTATGTTCTCTTCGCTGATTTCAAGTCCGGCTTCCTCCAGCACACGCTCAATCTGTGGGCGGAGCTGTTCCCAATTATAATCCTCCGCCTTCTTCGCGTAGTAGCCCGTGCCGTCCGCGGCATAATAACCATGCGCCTGCCTCTGACTGTCCGTCGCCGCGCTGTGACCCGCCAGATAGAGATTGTCAATGGTGGGATCCATCCGGTTCTCCACCATGTACTTTACGGTACCTTCCCCGATTTCCGCCGTCTGCATGGCTCTCTCGAAGGCATCCTTCACCGCCCGCACGTTTTCCTCGGTGAGCGGAATGTCATGCGCCTGAAACTGTAGAGCAAGCTCCTGTGCAAAAGCCTGGCTCCCCGTAATCTGCGCCAGCGTGTCCGCATCCAGATCGTCGGTATAACCCGCAACTTCCGTGCCGCCTTTTACAAGCGCCGCCTTAATCGTGTCGACAATGGTGACAACTTCCTCGATCTCCATATCGCCGGGATGATATCCTTCCTGCTGTAAGCGGGAAAAGTCTTCCCCGGACATAGTATTAGACATTACTGTCATAAAGTCCGTCTGCGTGGCCACGTCAATAGCCGCCGCATCCTGCATAACCTCTTCTGCGGTCTTTCCGTGACCCCCGTAAGCGTTGTTATCCATAACTGTGCCAGAAATGTCTAATGCGTAATCACCCGCACGTTCCGTCCTGGTCGTCCGGGTGTCCCGATATGCAGTTGTCGCCCTGTCTACATTTTGGTTTGCATTACTGTGATCAAACGTAACCTTCATAAGTCTTCCTCATACAAAATGTAGTGTAATTTTTTAATTTTAATACAAAAAAGGGCAAATGATTTCTCATTCACCCTTTATTTCGGCATAGCCAGGCGGTTTCTTAACCTTTTTTAGCATTTTCTGTGCGCGCAATTTGTTTTGCCTGTGTTTTCAGCGTCTGTTTCCGCAATTCCCTTTCATATAATATTCTATTTATACCACCCATTTTTCTTTAATATTATAATTTTTTAATCATCTAATCATCTAAAGTCTTATAAAAACGTTGCAAATCATTGTTATAAATATTATAATGTTGTTGGTATATTTTCGATTATGTAGCTAAGGGAGAATACATATTTGAGTAATAAAAACAACCGCAAAAAGAAACATAAACCTCCATCAAAAAAGAATGATTCTCAAATTATTTTTCAGAGTGCTTCTTCTGCGTTGCCAACAATGGTTGATGAATATACGAAAGAACGTGAACGTGCAGGCATACTAGATAATAAAGCGATTTCATTAATTACCATTTTAATTGCTTTATTAACCGTGTATATACCACTTATTTCTTTTGATACAATTTACAATGCATATTTGAATGGCTCAAAAATTAGATTTGCCTTAGTATTTCTTGCTGTTCTTATGCTAATTGTTTCATTTATTCTTACTGCTATTTCTTTTAATAGACTAATTAAAACAGTAAAATTACAAGAATTTAGAAAAGCGGATATAGATACGATTTGTAAAGATGATTATCTTAAATGTGACAGCGATGTAATGGAGAAAGCCCTATGTGAACACTATAAAGAATTAATACAGTACAATTCAAAAATAAATGATGAAAAAGTCAAAAATTTAAGTGGATGCTTCGATATGATTTCTATCATTTTCTTTTTATTATTAATTTCTACAGTGACATTAAAAATTGTAAATTAAAAATTATATGTAAAGGAGAACCATATAGGAATATGAAGTTTGTAGATAACATAAAAAAAGCACAAGAAACAAAAAATCAATCAGGGCAGGCTACACAGGCTTCAACTTCTACAAGACAAACCATCGATTTGGGCAAAGGCATTCCTGCTAATTATGAATTTAATAAATCCGGACGTCCTACTTTTGAAGGTTTTGAAAGCGAAACTACTGGCGAACCAATTAACGATTAATTTATTTTACTGATTAATCCTATTGAAATGCTGAAAAACACAGATAAAAACAACATCAATAATATCTATATCTGCACCTGATTTCACGGCGGCCATTTCATGGCGGGTGCAAATATGCGTCTTTCCCGCCTACAAAGATAAACCCGTTCTACGTTTCTATCCCTTTCGGGATTACCAAGTAAAGTTTTTCTGTATCATAAGAGTTCCTTATATCCTATCACCGCTATTATCTTTTCGCAATTTTTAATTAACGCAATGCTTTTGCCCTCATTTCTCAATTCATTCACAGCCATCTCTATATTCTTTTCCAAGTTAAGCCTTTGATTATATTTTTTTACTTGATAGCCGCTAAAAATAGAATTGGAATCATCAATTCCATCCATAAATATTTCTTCTAATCGCTTCAAATCTATAATACTTTTAGGTACATACGAAAAAATGTCCAATACCTTATATCTTTTCATAATAATCCGCCTAACCGTAAATAAAATGCTATTTGATCCGGTCTGCATAATATCTTCACACTGTTATGAAGTGACTTTTGTCAAGAGCTAAATTCCAGAATAAGCAAACTTTTTCTTCCCTCTATGACAATACTCACATTTTTGACTGACAGCACCTGGAAAGAGCCCTGATTTTACAGTTCCCGGCATTTGGCCACTCTAATCTGTGAGACAGTTTTTTAACCCTTTAAAACATTTTCTGTGCGCACAATCTGTTTCGCCCATGTTTTCACTGTCTGTTCCCGTAAAAAATTCAGGAGCGGATCAAGTTCCTGCCGTGCGTCCCACGCCTCAAGTGCAGCAAAATAATCCCTGCGGTCTTCCTCATGTATCGTAATCGGCGGATGCTCATGCATGATGAGGAAATAGTTCATCGCCAGACGGCCGACGCGGCCATTTCCATCAGCAAAAGGATGAATATTCTCAAATTTTGCGTGAAAATATGCCGCCGCAGTCAGCGCATTGCGATTGGAAATCTCTGTAAGCTCTGAAAGCAGCTCGTCCATCTCCTCCGCCACATCTTCCGGAGCGGCTCCGATTTCTTCTTTCCCCGTCACAAAATCATGGCGCTTATACTCCCCGGGGCGTTCTCCCAACTGCCATCTGCGCGTGTCATAAGTATTCCGGGTCAATACTTCATGCAGCTCTCTAATAAAGGGCACATCCAATCCCCGCTTCTTCTGAAACGAGACAAGCAGCATTTCATATGCCTCTTTCGCGTTTCGGATTTCAAATAATGTCCGTAAGTCCCCCGTATAGGAGGTCACCCCGTCGTGCTCAAATATCTCTCTCGTGTCATGGTAAGTAACCCTGTCATTTTCAATTCTGCCCGAATGATAGGCAAAAGAAATGCCGTGGCCATTCAGTGCTTCGGACAGTTCCGCATCCGTCGATATATTCTTTTTCTGCCAGATGGCAACCGCTTTTTTATAGTCTGTCATGTGTGATACCTTTCCCGCAATACCCCTTCATATGATATCCTATTATACCACCCATTTTTCCTTTATTACCAGTTTTTTAAAAGATGAATCAAATATTATTTGTGGCGCATTTATCGCTGTAATGTACGCCGCTGTATGAAAAACGACTCAGCGTGTGGAAAAGTTTCACCCTGCCTCACAAAGTTAAAACCAGTGAAACAAAAAGCCTCACTGGTTCAACCGATCTTTTTAAAACAACAATTCAATTTATGCCTTAAAATCAAAGCCTTGAAATACCTTTGATTCCCCATGAAGATTAAGGACTCTGTCCGTAAGCGGCACGATCATTCCCTCTTTCTTCAAACGTTCCAACACTTCCAGAAATACAGGAATTTTCGAGCCGAGCTGCACTTCTTTCAGCGAAGCGATCGCGCTTCCCTCCCCGAAGGTTTTCCTCATATATTCCTCATTTTCCTTTACCATCATCTCAAACCCGTCGACAGCGTTTTCCTCTCTTTTCAGTTCTTCCTCCCGTTCACGCAGATATTCCTCCTGGATCCCCCTATACCAGCTTCTCACCCTGTCCTGCCATGCAGTCTGTCCAGGGCCATAGCCGCGTGATGTATCAAGATCATATAAATAACCGTCCTTATAACCGATCGCCAGGTTGCAGTCTGATGTTCTTTCCCATCCCACTGCGGCAACTCTCCGATATGCCCCCGCATAGCTGTTTAATCCGGAAGCATCTACGCTGCCATCCTCAGCCATTTCTTCATATTTTTCTTTTAATACCTCCCACAGATCTTTTCCATCCGGGGTATAAAATTTCCCATCCCTGTTTTCGAGTTCCCTGATGTCCAAACCCGTCATCCGGTTCACCAGATGATAAACCACCATCTTTTCTTTATCCCCGGATAGGTATTGAAGGGGCTCCTCGCCATACTCTGCCGGATTGCAGAAAGAGATATGCTCATACAGGTAGTAACCGTTTTCTCCCTGATTCAACGCTGTTTCTATCCTTCTCGCCAGTTCCTCATTTACGCCGCTTACGCGGATCAAGAAATCATAGGGATCGACTGTAAATTGCAGCTCCGTATTTTCGGGAATTACAATTCCATTTTCCTCCAGCGCCCGATGAATCGCATCATTCATTTCATTTCGGATTTCCTGATTCCATTCCATCCCCTCTACAAGCATATTGCATCCGCCGAAATTTTTACGGATAACCGGATCATCCGCACATAATGCAGGTGCTTCTCCTCGCAAAACACATAGTTCTGCGTTTTCGCAAATTTCACGTTCCTTTTTTGTCAGACCTTTTACATAATAAGGTGATTTTTTATTGAAATACTTGTCGTGAATATGCAGTTCGGGATTCGCAAATTTTTTATTTTCCTCATTCACCTTCGCATAATGTTCGTTTAATACCTTAAAGTACTTTTCATATTTCGATAAGACATTAAATTGGGGAAATGTAGTCTGGTCTTTTCCGTCTTCTTTCAAAAGAGCTTTATTTGTGTAATTGGAATATTCCTGCCCGGTCTGCCCCGAAAAAGAAACTCTCTCCTCCTTTTCTTCGTTTCCTTTTTGACCTGCCGTTACACTCTTTCTGCTGCTCTGATTTATTTCCGGCATATTTGAATAAGTAACATGATTAACCAGCATATATTGCTCCCTTCACAATGATCCCTGTCTGCACTTCTTCTTTATCTCAAATACAACAAAAGGCAAATGATTTCTCATTCACCCTTCATTTCGGCATGGTTGAACAGTTTCTTAACCTTGTTAGAGCATTTTCTGCGCGCATCATAAGTATTCCATGTTAAAACCAGTGAAACAAAAAGCCTCACTGGCTCAACTGATCTGCAACACCTGATTATTCAAAGCGCGGGACATGATTGCCAAACAAGTCAATGATCCCGCTCTCATGAGCGTACCAGTTCATAAACACTGACAATCCGCTTAAAAAGCGGCTATATTTATTATTATCACCTTTCGCCATAAATTCTTTATCCAACAGATCATAAACACGGTAGATCTGTCCCTTTAAGCTGCCCGTGTGAGATACCGAAAACGGAACATCCACATCCTTTCGATTAGCACCTAGCGATACCCATAAAGTCCCGTTGTCTGGGAACGAATTTTCTTTAAAAAACAGCTTGACATCCCTCGGGGGAACTGCCGCTTCATCCTCCATGCTGCCTCCACCCACTTGATTTCTATATTCCCAATTCCAGCAACTATTAAAGTCAAGCTTTCCGTCTAATGTATATGCTGTATTTTTCTCTATTTCTTCCGGGTCAATAGCCGGAATCTCCCACTGATCCGTCACATACCCGGCCGCCTCACGCAGCAGCTCTTTCGTTTCCTCACATTGATAATAGTAATCTGAATTGTAGTAAACCCAATCATCCGTTCTGCCGCCATACACTTGATTTTCAGCCAATCCTTCCTTATAATTCGCATTCAGGGCGGCTCTCGCGTTCATTTTCGCAAAAACTTCGTATACCTGACCTACAATCGACTGATTGTCCGTTTCATTATACCCGGATGTATGGCATTGCTGTGTCTGATATATCCGCATGGAAACACAGCATTCTTCCATATAATCTTTCACATCGCTTTCGCTAATCTTTCCGGCATAAAAATCCGTCATACAGTTATATATGGAATCATGCATATTATGCCCGAATTTGTCGCCAAACACGCTTAACGGCATTCCTTTCACAACCTGATAATTGGGATAGCAGCCACATACGCTTTCGTAGACATCTCTGGCCCTCTCAAAAGAATCCCACGTTTTTTTATGAAATACTTTCCCTGACTCTGCCTGCACCATTCTTTCCCGGTAAGCCCAGTAATCGCTGCTCGTTGCCAAAATGATATCTGTTGTATTTTCTCCAATATGCAAGATCGCGGAACCCATGTGATTAACCTCCTTTGTGTCGCTGTATTATACGTCTCTGTATAGAATACGAATCAGCATGTGGAAAAGTTTCACCCTGCCTCATAAAGTTAAAACCAGTGAAACAAAAAGCCTCACTGGTTCAACTGATCTGCAATCACATCTGCGCCTGGTTTCGCGGCGGCCATTTCATATCATAAATGTCTGCTCCATATGGAATATCTAATTTTTTGTCCTCACTCAATACATACTCCTTGCCGCCAACCAGAAAAACAGACCCGGGGGTGTAATCCCGAAATACAATTTCATTTAACGTCATAAACATCTGGTAGGTGTTATCATATCTTTCCTTTAGCACAGCAGTTCCCGCATTCCCATTGGAATAATAATATTCCTGCCTGTCATCTCCTACCTGTACGGAAAAAAATCCCTCTGTAATACCCGCCTCGTTTATAAGCCTTCTTTCCGTTTCTTCAGAATAATACAATCCGAGAAACGTACCGTTTCTCGCTAACATGTTCCAAAATCTTCCAATCTCAAAACTCGTGTCGTCTCGCATTCCCCTTTTTCCATCGGAATGGGGCTGTCTCATCCGCCCATAGGTACAGGTACAAATATGCGTCTTTCCCGCTTCATCCGTAAACTGATAATAATTTCCCGTCCGAAATACAATCGCATTGTTTTCGGCTTTAACTTTCTGACATTTATCTAAACTGATTGGCGGAATATCCCTATTAAAATATTCCACGCCTCCAAAGATAAAGCCGTTCTCCGTCTCTGTTCCTTCCAGATATTCAAAATTAATCAAGTCCTGAATCGCATCAGAAACTTTTCCTGTCATTTTTTGTGCGGACGCTGTGTATAACCCTATTTCATCGACACCGCTGTCGCTTCTTACGAATAAATCTCTTTGTCCTTTATTGGCCTTATTCCCTTTGGTGCACAGAATATCAAGAAGTTTCTGGTTTCTGTTTAAAGCCGCAATCGGACTTGAATTTATATTTTTCCAATTAACCATACCGTTCATTGTCAGACCTCCTACTTCATCAAAAACTTCTTGATATTTTCATGCTATAATAGCCGTATACTCTTATTCATATACCGGATATACATAAATAACTCTCAAAACAGGCGTAAATGATATCACCTTATTATATCCGAATTCGACCGTCCAAACTGACTCAACCGGTAAGTTCATAGAGAGCAAATTCTCCCTATACCATGTGTGCTTTACTAAGGAAAATCCAAGTTCTCTGTCATCGTTTTCTACCCATACCGAAGACGTTCCATTCAACGGTATATCTGTCACTTTCACCGTACTGGCAATAGCATCCCGCGGAAGCCCTGTTATGGAACTGCCATTAAAATGCACAGTCTGCGCCCTTCCTCCTGATGTCATAGAAACAGATCCCTCTGTGCAATGTATATCACAAATATCCAACTCATAGGTGGGACTACCAATCATAAACGTATACCAAACAGATTGTGACATTGTCCCCTGTATCTCAACGTAATAGTACCCTGCCTCTGGCACAGTAAAAGTATAAACTGCACGTTCACGATTCATTTTACTATATACATCTGTTACAATGACGTCCCCACCCGAATTAACAATACGCAAAGTATATGAACCAGCCAGTTCACCTGTACATGTCATATAGTTTCTTCCCGCGGTTAAAAGAACCTTATACCAATCCGTATCTTTGGAATCCACATAACCCCGTATCTTGTTCTGACCTTCATGCTTTCCATCAAGTACACCGCTCGGCTTCTCATTGTTCGCCGCAATCGATTCCGCAGTTTCCATCGTATCATTGTCCCCTTTGTCCGTAATGGAATCCGCACGTACGGTCAAATTTATTGCACCAAACAAAAAGACTGTCATTATACCAAATGTACATATCTGAAGTATTCTATTTTTAATTTTATCCATGTGTTTGTACCTCCTGAACACCAGATTATAAAACTACACTATTATCGTTTATATCGAACAAAACAGGAAAATTATAAATAAAGCCAAGGTCTTTCCCTGCATTTCTTATGTATTATTTTGTCTGGAAAGCTTCAACAGCTTATCAAGAAATACCTCATAAAACTCCCTTTCTTTCATGATTAACTGCTGATCCTCCCTGCTTCTTGCGGGCGATCCGGCAAGCGGATGATCCACGTCATATATCCACTTATTTACCGCTTTGATGGCACTTCCCACGGAATTTCCCAAAAGATCATCCTGATTATATTCGCCCCGGTACCATCTGACAAAGCGATCTATTCCCATCTGGGTCATGTGCGCGTGCTTGCCGTCTTTGCTTATATAAAGACCGAAGACTGTAAAAAATGCGTCAGTTTCTTCCTCTGCTTCCATCCATGCCTGCTTCACTTCATCCGGGGCCTGAGAACCGATTGAATCTAAAACGGCCGAGGTCTTTTTCTGCACTTCGCTGCCTTCCGCTTCTTCCGCCTTCGTAACTGCGACATCGGAAAAGGTGCGTTTTGTGTCACCCGCTATGTTTTGTCTGCTTTTATTCTCAAAAGCCATGTATGATGCACTGAAATTATTGTTAATCTGCATAATCTCCTCCCGCCTTACCGGATTCTAAAATTGGTAATATACATGGTATTCCAAGGAGAGTTAGCCGATTTGGAATTTGCGGAAAAATAACCGCTCGTGACATCTCCCTCATACAGCCATGTGACGAAATACCCGTCTATAACTCTGTCTCCATCCAAGTCAACGCTTTGAATCCGTTCCCGCTTCATGGGCGCATTATTAAAGGTTGCCACCCGTGATTTCGCATACCCCATTTCAAATGTCGTAACACGCAGCCATGACCCACCATGATCCAGCACGGTTGCCGTCGGATAAACGGATGAAGAATGCTGTATGGTTTCTCCGTTAGGATAGTTTTCTGACGTAACGCCATGAACATAAAATTCTGTGAGTGGAGGCGCTGCCGCGCGTGTCGAAAAATCGCCCTGCACCGTTTCCTCTCCCTGTTCCGCCGCAAATGCCGCATTTGAAAACATCATACAAAATACCAGCGCCAAAGCTATAGTTCTTGTTACTTTTTTCATCTCTTTCATCCTTTCGTTTTTTATTATGTAGTTTGCAAACTGTTAAACCCCTAGAACTACATCCTTGTAGTTCTAGGGGTAATATACTACGGATTCAGGCGCATGTCAAGTAAAACAGCGTCCTTATATTTCAACAATTCACATTGTATAACTTTTACATTAATGCATGCATTTCGTTGAGGTTTCCGTATGGGAATATTCTCCCACCCTCACCTCTCCGCATATTTTGCACATTTCCGCACGATAATATTCCGTCTTACAGCTTCCATCTGTATACTTGTGATGGTTCGTAACATATCCACTCACAAAAGAATGCGAGCACCAAGCCCTTTCCATGTTACTGCTTGGTACCCCTGATAAATCATAAGACACCCCATCGTCTCCTAAAAATTTCTGATAATCCAGATCCTCTTCTTCTGAAAAACGTATTTCCTCCTCAACAAACTTCTTTGTATTTTCTTCATTTGGTGATACTTCAAAAAAATCAGCTTCCCCTCTTATCACCTGCGGATTCTCATAAGCACAAACCGTCAAAGAACCCCCAAACAAAATAACCGCTCCCAGCAGCAGGGACGCCACTCTTTCTATCTTCTTACTCTTTCTACTCCGCAACATACTTTTCAACCTCCATTCAACCATTATTTTACCCGTGCTAAAATTTGCCTGATGTACCGATTTCGTCCATCTGCCCACCTGCGACATATCAATAATCACTTTTCCATATCTTTTTCTTTCCTCCGGATCAAGCTCCTGCACTAAAATGGCATCACAGCTATGTTCGCTGTAAACGGACATCACGCCAAAATAGAAATATGCCAATGGATTAAACCAATGCATGAGAACGGCGAGCAGACTGATATACTTCCACGCCACATCCGATCTCTTGACATGAATCAGCTCATGCTTAAGGCTGAAATAAATTTCCTCTTCTGTCAATCCCTCTTCCGGTATGATGACATATTTTCGGAACACGCCCATCGTACAGATTGTGTCAAACCCATTGGCGCATAGCAATGGTATATCCTTTTCGATACCTACTTCCTGTTTGACTCTTTCAAGGATCGCCAGATAATTAGTCTGACTTACTTGCGGGTTTGCTTTCAGCGCCTTCAGCTTTTGGAATGTATACATGTTCTTCATGCCTGTAAACAACAGCCCGCACGCCCAGACAGCCCACATCACCAATATGTATGTCTGAAAGTTTATATGAAGCCGGCCGCCTTCTTCTATCCCAATGAAGTTCGTTAAAGTAATATCTGCCATATCCCATCGTTTCGAAATACCCAGTCTGTTAAACAGTACATTTTTGTACATACTGTTGTATTTTGGCAATGGTATGCAGAAGAAAATCAATGCTATCTTCATCATGTTGTATGCCCACGCAGGAGGCAGCACTTTTTTCCCCAGAACAGCACATAGGAAAGCTGTTAGGAATACCACGCTTCCGCTAATGGACATAATCAGAACAAGCATTATGCGTCCTCCAGAAATTTTCTCAGCTCATCTGCTTCGACGCCGCTCAGCTTCTCACCTCCGTTTAATGCTGACATAAACTGATTCAAAGAGCCGTCAAAATAGGAGTCCAGAAGATGTCTGGCCCTTTCCCGCTCATACTGCCGCCTGTTTAACGCCGCCTTAAAATAACGTCTTTTCTTGAATCGCTCTTCCCCTTCACACCGAACAGATATGACGCCCTTTTGTTCCATCCGCGTTAAAAATGTGGATAATGTCTGTTTTTTCCACCTCTTTTCCGAGTCCTCTCCAAACTGTGCCGCAATATCCCTGTAGGAATATTCTTTGTCCTCTTTCCACATCCACTCCAGAATCTCTTTCTCGGAGTCAGAAAGCAATATTTCGTTCATGGCATGACCCTCCTTTTATTTTATAGTACTACGCGTCCGTAGGCCTGTCAATGCAAAATGAAAAAAAGATAAAAACGGACGACCATTCACCCGGTCGTCCGTCATCATCATTTAAAAGAGAAACACCGCAGCCGTATAAGGCGGCAAATCAAAGGAAATGCTGTAGTCCTTAAAGTTGCAGGACTCCTTCACAGCCGCGATCTCCGCGGGAATCACGTTTCCGTTTCCGCCGAACCGCTTCTCGTCGCTGTTTAAGAGCAGCTTATACTTTTTCTTCTTCGGCACCCCGATCTTGTAGTTTTCCCACTTCATGGGGGTCATGTTGAGTACAAACATGATATTGTTCTTACCGGTTTTATCCTTGCGGTAGAAGCTGTATGTACTGCGGTCGGCATCGTCGGCGTTCAGCCACTCGAAGCCCGCCCAGTCATTGTCAATCGTATACATTGCAGGATACTTATTGTAAAAAGCAAGCAGCTCTTTCACATACTCGTGCATCCCCTTATTCTGCTCCTCACCAAGCAGGTACCAGTCTAACTCTCGCTCCTCGCTCCACTCTCTCTCCTGGCCGAAATCCTGTCCCATAAAGAGCAGCTTCTTGCCGGAATGCCCCATCATATAGGCGTAACCCACGCGCAGATTCGCGTACTTATCCACAGGATAACCGGGCATCTTGTTGACCATGGAGCATTTCAGGTGCACCACCTCATCGTGTGAGAGAGGCAGGATATAATTCTCGCTGTTGTTATAGCTCATGGCAAAGGTCATGGCATAATGGTTATTTTTGCGGAAATACGGGTCAAGCTTCATGTACTCGCAGAAGTCATGCATCCAGCCCATGTTCCATTTGAAGCTGAAACCAAGGCCGTCCTCCTCCACCTTGCCGGTTACCTTCGGCCACGCCGTTGACTCCTCCGCAATGGTAAGGAATCCGGGATACGCGCCATGCACCACGGAATTTAAATGCTTGAAGAACTCGATCGCATCCAGATTTTCCCTGCCGCCGTATTTGTTGGGCACCCACTGGCCCGCCTGCTTACTGTAATCCAGATAAAGCATGGATGCCACCGCGTCAATACGGATGCCGTCAATATGGTACTCTCTGATCCAGTAGAGCACATTTGCAATCAGGAAATTCCTGACCTCGTTCTTCGCATAATTGAAAATCTTTGTGCCCCAGTCGGGATGCTCTCCAATCCTCGGGTCGGGATGCTCAAAGATGCACTGTCCGTCGAAACGGCCAAGTCCATGGGCATCCGTCGCAAAATGGGCCGGAACCCAATCCAGAATTACGCCTATTTTATTTTTGTGGAGCGTGTTGATCAAATACATGAAATCAGACGGATCGCCATGTCTGGAGGTAGGCGCATAATAACCCGTAACCTGATAACCCCAAGAGCCGTCAAAGGGATATTCCGCAATGCCCATAAGCTCAATATGAGTATAGTGCATCTCCTTCAAATACTCCACAACCCTGTCCGCAAACTCGCGGTAATTATAAAACCCTTCCGTGGTGCCGTCGGGATGTTTCATCCAAGAACCGATGTGGCACTCGTAGATCGCCATGGGTTCCTTATTGTAATCCTTGCCGTCCCTGGCAGTCATCCAAGCGCTGTCAGACCATTTAAACTTGCTGATGTCAAAGGTTTTGGATGCATTGCCCGGGCGCATCTCCGCATAGTTGGCAAAGGGATCCGCCTTGTAAAGCTTCTCGCCTGCAGGCGTTCGAATCAAATATTTGTAAAGTTCGTTCTCGCCCACACCCGGAATAAAAAGTTTATAGATGCCGCCGGGCCCCAGCTTCTCCATCTCATGCTTTTCCTCGTCCCAACCGTTAAAGGTGCCGATCACATGAACGCTCGCCGCATTGGGCGCCCACACAGCGAAAAACATGCCCTTCTCGCCGTTTTCCACGGAAGGGTGCGCGCCCAGCTTTTTATAGATATCATAATGCGTTCCCTGCGCGAACACATACTGGTCGGCCTCGGAGATAAATACCTCCTCCGTGGTCTGCTTCTCCACTTTCCTGGGCGCCGCCTTCTCCTGTTTTCCCTGCTTTTTCTGCACTCCTGTTGACTTAGCCGCTTTTTTTACTGCCATAACTCAACCCCCTGTTTTAAAATACATTAAGAGCTCATGATCCGCTGCTTTTTCAGTAATGCATGAAGTCCTTCTCACGCAGTATAATCATGTCCTCTTCATCATACCTCTTTGCGAGCAAAATATCCATAAAATGTTTCGGTGTTTTTTTATTGGCATACTCGATCGCCTCATCCACCAGATCCCGCACCTCCGAGAGCGTCACCTCATGGTCGCTTGTCTGCCTGTCCGCGATCCGCGTATGAAGCGCCAGAATACCAAATTCATCAATGGAATACTCCATATCCTCCGCGTACTGCTTCGCGTATGCCACCAGCGACTCATTGTCCAGCGGCTCGATATCCACTCTCAAATTAAACGTATTGGTAAGCGCGCTGTTTTTGGAAAGCAGCTCATTCACCTCCGCCTTCGTTCCTACAAGCAGCGCCAGAAGACCCATATTTTCCTTCTCAAGCACTTTTAGCATGGACGCCACGGTAGCGGCTTTCAGCCTGGACGCCTCCGCAATGATAAGCGCCCCGTTGTCCATCTTGGAGAAGGTCGCCTCCACATCCTTCTTATTCAGGACATGGCCCTCAATCTTCGCCACCTTCCCGGAAAAATTGCTGTCATTGTACTGCATCTCCCGGATCAGTGCTTTTGCCAGAGCCATTGCCGTCGTCTCTTCCTCCCCGGTGATAATGATATTCCCCGTGCAGGATGCCAGACTCATATTATCCAGCACATGAATCAACTGTCTTCTGGATTTGCGCTGATGCACGTATTTTCCGAAAAGCTCCTGCTCCTCCGGGCTGAGTTCCCGGTCCTTCGCGGTTTCTCCCTCGGAATCGGTCTCCTCTGTCTCCTGTTCCGCAGCGGCCTCCTTCGCGGGTTTCTTCGGAGACTTCTTTTCCTCCTCCGCCGCGTCTGCCTGTTCGGTTCCGTCGGTCTCCTCCGGCTCCAAAACGGCCTCCCTCTCTTCCTCCGGCTTTGGAGTCTTTTTTCTCGGAACCTCCGCCTCGGGCATATCATCCGGGAAAACTACTTTCTTTACCTGAGGATTTTTGCCGGATTCCTTCATAATCGCCGCCATAAAGGCTTTCTCCAGCTCCTCCAGCAGACCGTTCTTCGTGGCCTCGTCAAAGTTCGCAAACAGGCTGCCCGTCTGCGCCATAATATGCTGGCGGACATCCTCCATCCGCTTCTCCTGATTATTCTTTTTCATCTGTTCCCACTCAGCCATAATGTCATCAATGCTGAGCTGGCCGGTGATCTGTTTCTCCACCTTCGCCGCGTCAGGCACCACAAAACTGATCTGCCCGTCGTACTCCTGGGAAAGATACTTGTCATATTCCGTAGGCTTGGAAGCCGCCATCGCCTGTTCCCTGAGCGCCTTAGCCTGCAGCCTCTCGGCCTCTCTTGTCATTTCCTCTATAATTTTCTGCGCGTCAAAAACTACCGTGTCATCCCGCACAAGCTCTTCGCTGGCTGTCTGCAGCTCCGCGTCGTTCAGAGCGTTTACATTGGGCAGCTTCGCCGTCTCCTCCAGAAGCGGTGCAATGATGGTGTCCGTGATCGAGGCTTTCGGCTGTCTTTCCTCCGCCTCCTCGTGCATCTGCTCCCCACCGGCATCCTCGTCTACCTCTGCCGTCTCTCTTATTTCCCTGCCGTCCCCGGAAACCGGCTCACCCGTCTCTTCCGGAAGTTCCCCGGATTCATCCGCATAGTCTTCCTCGTCGGTATCTCCGTAACCCTGTTCTTCCTCCTCCGACATGTCTTCCGGAACCCGCGCGCCGCCGGGAGCATCCTCTCCGTCGTCCAGCACTTCTTTCATGCTCTCCGCCAAAGCCATCTGCAGATTGATGGTATTGTACTGCCCCACATCCACGGTCTTGACTTCGGGCAGCTCTGTGGTGGGCGCGGACAGCACATCCTGCTCCTCCCCGTCGATCTCAACCTGTCCGCGGCTGATCTCCTCCGCCACTTGCGTGTCTTCCGGAATATCGTCGGGCTCATACTCCTCTTCCGGCTCCTCCTCCACGTCGTCCACGTCTTCTCCCGCGCTTCTTCCTTCTATATAAGCGTCGTACTTCTCCTGCTGCTCCGGGCTGAGCGGCTGATGCAGCGCCTTTAACTCCAGCGCCTTAATCACATATCTGCCCTCCCCGAACCAGAGGAACATCTCGTCGCATTCCTCCACACACTTCGTAGTCAAGCCGATGCGGTGATACAGATAGGCCAGCTCATATACCCACTTTTCCCGCGGCTCCCGCTTCTTAAACTCCTCGAGGATCGCTATCCGCTCTTCTATGCTGACGTCCAGCGCCTCATAGAGCCGATACTGCAAAACATACCGCCCCGTATCTCTCGGCGCGATCTGTACAAATTCTTTATAGTATTCGCTTGCCTGATCGTACTCACCCATCTTGATGCAAAGCTCACACAGGGAATAGATAATCAGTCTGCCCGTAGGGTGCTTTTCATAGGCCATCAGAAGAATGTCCTTGCTCTCCTGATACCGCCTGTTAATCTTATACAGATCGCTGATCGTACACAGCATCATAACGCCTCTGACCCTGCGCCAGTCTATCTTATCCGCGATCTTTACCGCTTCCGCGTACTCTCCCTCTGCTATCAGCGCTTTGATTTCATCCGCGCTGGCTTTGTACTCAAATTTATCCAAGGTACCCACCTCATCAACGTACTTTAACTGTTTTATCCGTTTACACAATGACCCTATTATCTGTTTCAGTTTACCATAGTCCCTTATCAATGTAAACAAATTCCGTCGAAAAAAAGTACCTCCACTCCCAATATATGGAATCACCAGCCTGAAAAATTACCCTATCTTGTATTTTCTCAGAATATGTCTCTCACTCTCTCAATCGAAGCAGGCGGTTGGACAATTCTGCAAACCGTTCTAAACTTAACGTCTCGCCGCGCACCATCAGAGGCAGCTCCATCTCTCCCAGCGCCGCCTCCACCTGTCCTCTGGTGACTCCCAGCCCACCGGCGTTGGCAAGACCGTTGGCAAGGGTTTTACGCCTCTGGTTAAAGGACGCGCGGATAACCGCAAACAGGAAAGCCTCGTCGTCCGCATCCACCGGCGGCTTTTCATATCTCGTCAAGCGCACCACAGTGCTGTCCACATTGGGGCGCGGCAGAAAGCAGGATGCCGGCACTCTCGCAACGATCTCCGGCTTCGCGTAATACTGCACCGCCAGCGACAGCGCTCCGTAGTCTTTGCTCCCCGGCCCCGTCTGCATACGATCCGCCACCTCGCTCTGCACCATGACTGTAATGCTCGCAAGCGGCATCCCGCTCTCAAAAAGCGCCATAATGATCGGCGTCGTGATATAGTAAGGAAGATTCGCCACCACTTTCAAGGGCCGCCCGCCGTTTTCTTCCGCCAGTGCGGCGAGATCAACCTTCAAAATATCCTCGCATAAGACTGTTACATTATGATAAGAAGACAGGGTCTCCTCCAGGATTGGAATCAGTCCCCTGTCAATTTCCACGGCGATCACCCGGCCCGCCGCCTCCGCAAGATACTGCGTCATCGTGCCAATCCCCGGCCCGATCTCCAGCACGCAGTCCTCCTTTGTGATCTGTGCCGCCTCCACAATCTTTGCGAGAATATTGCCGTCGATCAGAAAATTCTGTCCGTATTTCTTCTGCATACGAAACTGATACTTATTAAGAATCTCCGAAGTATTTGTATAATTACCTAAGTCAGCCATGACCCGCCTTTCTCTGTTTCCGCACTCCGTCCGCCGCCATCTTTTTCTCTCAAGGCGGCCTCACGTTCTGTTCTTCCTTCTCATATCTCTCACGGCAGCTTCGCGCCCTGTGTCTTTCTCAAAGCCCTCACAACCCGAACAGCTTCCTCGCATTGCGCTCGGTGGCTTCCACTACTTCCTCACAGGATATTCCTTTCAGTTCCGCGATCGCCTCCGCCACAAAAGGCAGATTCAGCGAGGAATTGCGCTCACCCCGGTGCGGTTCCGGTGAAAGATAGGGACTGTCCGTCTCCATCAGAATTTTATCCAGCGGAATATACTGCACGGCCTCTTTCAGTTTTTTTGCGTTCTTAAAAGTAATCACGCCGCCGATGCCGAAATAAAAATCCATGTCCAGATATTCTCTCGCCATCTCCTTCGCATAGGAAAAACAGTGCACCACGCCGCCAATCTCCCCCGCATGATGCGCCTGCATGATATCCAGTGTATCCTTCGCCGCCTCTCTGGAATGAATAATCACGGGAAGCTTTACCTCCCTTGCAAGCGCAAGCTGTCTGGCAAACCACTCCTTCTGCAAAGCTGCCGCCGGTTCAGGGTAGTGGTAATCCAGCCCCGTCTCGCCCACCGCCACGACCTTCTCATGACCGCACAGCGCGCGCAGCCGCTCCATACCTTCCCCGGAAAGCTCCTCCACCTCACTTGGATGCACGCCCACCGCCCCGTATATGAAAGGATACCGCTCCGCCAGCTTCACACTCGCCTCGCTCCCTGCAAGGCTTGCGCCAATATTAATCACCGTGCCAATGCCGTGCCCTGCCAGCGAGGAAAGCAGCTCCTCCCGATCCGCGTCAAAATCTTCATCATCGTAATGCGCATGGCTCTCAAATATCATATTGACCGCCCCTTTCCCGTTGCCGCCTGCCCCGCGTTTCCAAATCGCGGAAGCCAAAATGAAAACGGCGTTTTTCATATCATAATAAATCTGTGAATAATGTATCATCTTGGCCCGCCAAATGCAAATACTAAAAAAAATTGAAATATTCTTAAAAATTCTTTAAAAAATACTTGCATTACGAAAAACATTATACTATAATAACTCTTGCGTTGATCGAATGTGAGACATCCACTCCAAAGAATGCTTCGCATTCTCCGCATCTTAATGCAAAAGAGGACATGCACCGCTAGCTCAGTTGGTAGAGCACCTGACTCTTAATCAGGGTGTCCAGGGTTCGAGCCCCTGGCGGTGCACTTGGAAGAACTGTTTTTGGAGACGTAAGAGCTCTGGGGACGGTTCTTTTTTTGACTTTGCGAATGACGCGGCCAAGCTGCCTCTCTGTGGTCAATGACGCGTCAAGCTGCCTCTCAGCGATACAAATCTATCCACGGCGCGGCGACCGAGAGAGACCCGAACGCCTCCTTCCCCACTTCCTGCACAATCCCCTCTTTGCTCACACGGATCAGTCTGTCAGCCAGAGACAGAGAGTCCGCCAGATTGATGGTCAGAATCACCACCGCCATCCCTTTGTCCAACAGCATTTCTATCATTTTCCAGATGAATACCCGGTGTGTCAGATCCGCTCCCCTGAAAGGCTGCACGCACACGACCACCTTCGGCTTCTGCAGCAGAACCCTCGTATACACAAGCTGGTATTTCTGTTTTTCCCCGAGCGCTTCCACTGGTATCGCAAAAACCTCCTCCCCCAGCTCCTCCGCGTACTCCCTTCTGACGCTGTTCTTCATGCGGTTATTTCCCCAGATGCCCGGCACCCGGCGGGACAGCCCCATACAAAGATTGTCCAGATAACTCATTCCCTGAAACACCATGGTTTTTGTGGGATCGGCGGAGATCAGAGCAAGCTCTTTGCAGTAGGCGGGACAAATCGGTCTGCCCTCCATGCAAAGCTCTCCTTCGCACAGATTCCCGTCACCGTTAAGTACGGACAGAATATCCCTGAGCACCTGCTCGTCCAGATTCTGTACCACCAGGCATTCCCCCTCATAGACTTTCATAGTAAAATCTGTAAGCACTTCACCTGAGATGTGGGAGAGGGACAAAACTATCTTTTCCTCCCGCCCGCCGACATTGCGCTGCCCTATATGGTAACGTACCATCTTATCAAACTCCATCGTATAGCTCTGCACAATCTCACTCTTCATCTCCGTCCGCTGCGCCACCTTCTGAATCCGCCCGTTGGAAAAGAGTGCAACCCGATCGCAGACCTCCATAATCTCTTCCAGATGCAGACTGATATAGAGAAACGAGAAGCCCTGCCCCGCATAGTGCTGCATGATTTCATAGAGCTTGGCAAGCTCATCCCCGTTTATCACCGTACTGATTTCATGAAGCACAATAAGACGGTAGCCCGCCACCACGGCCCGCAGAAGTTCCACGGTCACGCGCTCAAAGGCGGACAGCTTGTCCACATATGTGTCTGCCGGAATCTGCACACCGATATCCTCCATAAAAGGCGCAAGCTGTCTCTGCAGCAGCCTGTTTTTAATGATATTTTGGCGAAATCCCTGCCGGAGCACAAAAATATTGTCGGTAACCGTCATATGCTCTACCAATCTGCTGTGAGCGTCGATCACGCCGATCCTGTTCACGGATCTGCGTGTGCTCTTCCAGGAATTGACGCGCTCGCCGCAATAAAATACATGCCCGTCATAGAGAGGCATATTTGTCTGCATCAACTGCAAAAGAGCCTGCAGACCGTGTGCGCTTATGGGAATCATCCCCATAATTTCACCCCTGTAAATCTGAAGGTTGAAATCCTCGAGCTGCTTGCTCCCCTTATCCAAGTAAGTCACCCGCTCCATGCGGAACACTTCCTGCCTCATACCGGCCTCCCCTAATCCATCTGGAATGGAATCGTAACCTCCACATCCGTTCCTTTCTGCGGCACAGAATACACATGAAGCCCGTACTCTTCCCCAAAAATCAAATGAATTCTGCTGTTTACATTCGCGAGCGCAATGCCTCCCTTCCGCTCCTCCCCATGAATCAACTCGTTCCCGTCGCGTCCCAGCTTGCGGTTCAACTTTGCCAGCGTTTCCTCGTCCATGCCAACCCCGTCATCGGAAATCCGGATCAGGAGCCTGTCCTGTGTCCGCTCAAACTGAATCCTTAAATTACCCGTCTCCACCTTAAGCTCCGTCCCGTGAATGATGCTGTTCTCCAAAATCGGCTGCAGAGTCAGCTTGGGAATTTTGCAGCCCATAATATCCTCCCAGTCCTCCGCATCATAGTCAATATGGAGCTGCAGTCTTTCGCCAAATCGGTATTTCTGAATCAAAAAATAAGTCTCACAGTTGTCCAGCTCATCCTGCACCGTCACCAGGTTTTCCACGTTGGTGATCGTGTAACGGAAAAACTTGGCCAGCGCCTCCGTCATATCCGCCACGCCGGATAACCCGGCGATCAGCGCCTCTCCCCGAATACTCTCCAATGTGTTGTAAAGGAAATGGGGATTGATCTGATTTTGCAAAGCCAGATACTGCGCCTGTCTTTTATTGAGATCAATCATTTTGGGAGAACGCAGAATCTTTTCGATCTCATCCATCTGCAGCTTCATGGACGGGCTCTGGAACACCTGCGCAAAATCCCGGCTTTCCGTCAGATACCCTTCCAGAAAGCGCTGCACCAGCAGCTCAGAACGCCGATAAGGCAAAACCACGCCAAACCACACAGCCAAAAAATACAGCACCGCAATCAGCACATGGATTCCCGCCCGGGACATGGTCTCCTCACCGCGCAGGCCAAGCAGCACATTCCGAACGGCCTCCTCCGCAAAATAGAGGAAAATCACAATCCCAATCAGTAAAACTCTGTTTGATATATACCTTAAACGAAACTCTTCTCTCATTCAGCGTTTCTCCTATCCATACATCTTCCGGTAAACCGTAGGCTTTACTCCCGTAGCCTTCTCAAAGGTATGAGTAAAATGCTTCAGGTCGTTGTAACCCACCTGCCGGCAGATTTTGGACACCGGGATATTGGATTCCCGCAGCAGAATTTTCGCCTGCTCCATGCGGATGCCGATCAGGTATTTGGCAAAACCTTCTCCCTCCACCTTCTTGAAAAGCGCGCTGAAATAAGCGGCGCTCAAACCTACCGCGCCGCTCACCTCCTCCTGTGTGATCGGTTCGCTGTAATGATTCTGTATATACTGCTTGGCCATGCGAATGGGCCGCACCGTGTCCGCCTCATGCCTCTGGCGCATCCCTTCCACATGCCCCTTCTGCAATGCGTTCAACCGGGCCAGCAGCTCCTCCATGCTGCCGCACAGCGAGCACTTCTCCTCAAATTCCTTGAGCGTTTCCGCTCTGTTTTTGACCTCCACCTGACTTAAGAAAAGACGCGCCGCCGAATAAATCAGCTCTCTCACCTCAAAGCCCTTGACGTCCCGCACTTCCAGTATCGTCTGTCTCATCTGCGCAGCCGCCTCTTCCGCCTCCTCCACGCTCATCACCTCGATGGCATGAACGATCTGCCTCACGTATTTCTCCAGAATATTCTGTTCATGGATGGCGGACGCAGTTGGCGCCCGCTCCAGCAGTTTACCCGTCCCCTTTAACAACCTGTCCTCAATAATCAGAGCTGCCTGTGCGACAGATTCCGGCAGGCCGCCCGCCTCTTTCGACGCGTTCCCAATCGCCGCCGTAAACACAACCGGCCCGAAGATCCCCTTTTCACTCTCCAGCTGATTCAGACAGTCCCGGAATACCCGCCGAATCTCCTCCGTCTTATCACTCTCATAATTTAAGAAACCGATACAGCCCGATCCCTTGATCCCCGTTACAAACTCTCTGCATCGGGATCGGAAGCTGTTCTCCAAAAGGCTCTGCACTTTATCGAGAATCAGGTCAATCCCGGCCCGGCTGATCTCCCCGTCACTGTCAACCTTTACCAGAAATCCCTGAAAAACGCCCTCCTCCACCTGAAGATAGTACCTTTCCCGCAGTTCCTCCAAAGAAGGCTGCCACGCGCTTTCCTCCGTCAGACGATTTAACAGGTTCATCTGAAACAGGCGGATATCCGCTTCGCTTTTCTGCCGGATGAGCTGCCGATCCTCCGCCTGTCTTCTCCTGTCGCGTATCCGCTCCCCCAGCTTTTGCAGCGTACAGGTCAGTTCTTCCTTATTGATCGGCTTGAGCAGGTAATCACCCACGCCAAATTTAATGGCCGTCTGCGCGTAGGCAAAATGCGCATATCCGCTTATAATGATAATTTCCAGATTCTCTTCGCTTTCCTTTACCTTCTCTATCAGTTCCAGACCGCTATAACCCGGCATTCTGATGTCCGTAATCAGAATATCAGGGCTTAAGCTTTTCACCAATTCGCAGGCCTCCAGGCCATTGTGGGCAACCCCCACAACCTCCATCCCGAGCGCGTCACAATCTATCAGCGCTTCGATCAGCTGACAGATGCGTTCCTCGTCGTCCGCGATCATAACCTTTAACATTTCCCCATACTCTTTCAATCCGTAACCCCCGCATTTTTTGGTTTATGCCGCCGCAAATTTTTATAAGTAATACAAGAACACCGCCGGAAACTCCGACGGTATTCTCCTGTCTCTGATTATAGCATATTCATTCGGACTCGCAAACCCGCGCCCATTTTCTCTTCAACATGACTATTGTCTGTTTCTACTTCGTCAGCACGGACACACCCGTATCCTGTACGACGCCGCCGAGGCTTTCACCTTCCAGCGCCTTCACACAAGCCTCTACGCCCATGGAGCCCATCTGATCCGGATTCTGTGCCATGGTGCAGAGCAGATGACCGTCGCTGATCAGGTTCATAATCGCATCGGACTTATCGAAACCTACGCCGATGATATCTGCATTGCCGCCCGCCTTGATGGCATTGCCCGCGCCTGTGGTGGAACCTTCGTTACAACCGAAGATGCCGACTACGCCCTGGGTGATATAGTTCTCCGCAATGCTCTGGGACTTCGCCGCATCACCCTCGCCGTACTGGGTCTCCAGAATGTTAAAGCCTGTTCCCTCAAATGCGGAGCGGAAGCCTTCCTCACGCATCACGCAGGAGTCTGTCGCCGCGTTTACGTTGATGATGCCGATATCGCCGGAGGTGGTTCCTGCCGCCTCGAGAGCCTTAATCATTTCTTCGCCCGCCGTCTTGCCTGCCGCCTTATTGTCGGTGGAGAAGGTTGCCTCAGCATCCACGTTCGCCGGAGAATCTACATATACAATCTTCACGCCTGCTGCCGCTGCCTCATTCAGTGCCGAGGAAATCGCGTCGGGGCCGTTCGCCGCTACCATAATCGCATTGTAGCCGCCTGCCACCGCATTGTTCACACACTCGATCTGCTGCGCGTCATCCTTCGTATTGGGAGCCATAAAAGTCACGCTCACACCAAGTTCTTTCGCCTTCGCCTGTGCGCCCTCATTCAAGGTTACCCAGTGCTGGTCGATGGAGTCCATGGTGATCAGTGCAATCTTCCACTCCTGACTTGCCGTCGCGCCGCTGTTCATCGCCGCATCCGCCGCGCCTGCGCCAAGACCTGCCGCATCAATTACGGAAACGCCCGTGTCTGTCACTTTGCCGCCCTGGCTCTCGCCGTTTACTGCCGCAACCGCTGCCTTCACGCCCTCATACCCCATCACATCGGGGTTCTGCGCCATGGTGCAGAGCAAATAGCCGTCTTTAATCAGGTTCTGTATCGCATCGGACTTATCGAAGCCCACACCGACGATACCGGAATTGCCTGCCGCCTTGATGGCGTTGCCCGCGCCTGTGGTGGAACCCTCGTTACAGCCGAAGATACCGACTACGCCCTGGGTGATATAGTTCTCCGCAATGCTCTGTGACTTCGCCGCATCGCCCTCGCCGTACTGGGTCTCCAGAATATTGAAGCCGCTTCCCTCAAATGCTGCCCGGAACCCTTCCTCACGCATCACGCAGGAATCTGTCGCCGCGTTTACGTTGATGATACCGATATCGCCGGAGGTGGTTCCCGCCGCCTCAAGCGCCTTGATCATCTCCTGTCCCGCAGTCGTGCCCGCCGCCTTGTTGTCTGTGGAGAAAGTCGCCTCCGCATCCACGTTCGCCGGAGAATCCACATACACAATCTTTACGCCTGCGGAAGCCGCTTCTTTCAGAGCGGAAGAGATTGCGTCCGGGCCGTTTGCCGCCACCAGAATCGCCTGATAACCGCCTGCAACCGCGTTGTTCACGCACTCGATCTGCTGTGCATCGTCCTTCGTGTTAGGAGCCATAAAATCTACCGTCACGCCGAGCTCTGCCGCCGCCGACTGCGCGCCCTCATTCAAGGTCACCCAATGCTGGTCGATGGAGTCCATGGTGATCAGTGCAATCTTTACATCTCCGCCAGAAGCTGCCGGCGCCTGTGTATCTGTCCCCGCCGCATCCGATCCTGTCGCCTCTGCACCCGTCTCTGCCGCACCGCCGCCGCAGCCGGTCAGGGATGCCGCCGCCAATGTCATACAGCAAAGCATAGCCAATAATTTCTTTTTCATACCTTTTCCTCCTTTTTTATCTATCGCTATCCGCTTATGCGGCTTTAGCCCTTTTTCTTTTTGGAAAACTGTCCGCTTCTGAGCACCACATCCAGAAGTACCGCCACCACTACGATCACGCCGATCACAAGCCGCTGGATACCCACCTGAGCGCCGATCATGTTGAGACCGTTCTCCAACGTCTGCCATACCGCGGAACCCGCCAGTGTGCCGAGCAGAATACCCGTGCCGCCAAGCGGTGACACACCGCCGATTACGCCTGCGGCTACACCGTACATCTCATACATATTTCCGGCTTCCATATTGCCCATACCCGCCTGTGCGCACAGGATCAGTCCTACCACCCAGGAGCACACCGCGCTGACCAGATAGGTCTTTGTGGTGGTCGCCACCACATTGACGCCGGAAAGCTTCGCCGCGTCGATGTTGGAACCGATGGCGTATATGTGTCTTCCCGTTCTCGTCTTGGACAGCAGGAAGAAGAAAATGACAAACATGATAATCGCAATCCAAAACGTATTGTAAATGCCTGCCGTTGTTCCGTAGTAGAAGAAATTCTGGAACGCGTCGCCCGTCTCCTTGCCTACGCCGGTCGCGATCGCGTCCGTGTTGCGGTTGTTGTTCACCATATAGGCGATACCGCGTCCCACAAACATCGTGCCCAGAGTCGCGATAAAGGGCGGCAGTTTGAACTTACCTACCAGAATACCGTTAATCACGCCGATTACCAGACAGCACAGCAGCGCCACGAGAACCGCCAGAAACGGGTTGGTGCCGAGCGTCATAAGCGTGGCCGAGATCATCGCGCTCATCGCCACCATGGAACCGATAGAAAGGTCAATGTTTCCCGTAATCAGCACGTAGCTCTGCGCAATACCGATCAGCAGATATTTTGACATGGAGCGCAGCAGGTTCAGAATATTATTGCTGGAAAAGACAGCCGGGTTAATCAGTCCGAACGCTATGTAAATGATAATCAGTCCGACGAAAGCGGTGAGCGCCGCTCCCATACCCTTGACCGCCAGAAGCTTTTTAATAGGGCTTTTGTTATTCATCTTATACTTCCTCCTTGCCGCTTTGGCTGTTGATTTTCTTATCCTCAAAGGTGGTTGCTAACGTCAGGATCTCGTTCTGCGTTGTTTCCCTGGCCATAACCTCCCCCGTAATTCTGCCGTCGCACATGACAACAATCCGATCCGCGATTCCCATAACCTCCGGCATCTCCGAGGAGACGAACATCACGGCTATTCCCTGTTTTTTCAGCTCATTCATCAGATTATAAATTTCCACCTTGGCGCCCACGTCGATCCCTCGCGTCGGCTCGTCAAAGATGACCACTCTGGAATTTCTCGCCAGCCACTTTCCGACTACCACCTTCTGCTGGTTTCCTCCCGAGAGATTCCCGGAATCCACATCCACGCTCGGCGTCTTTATTTTCAGATCCACGACTGCCTTTTCACACAGCGCCTCCTCCTTTTTGCTGTCCACCACGCCCAGCTTATTGCAGACAATGTCCAGATTCGGCAGCGTCAGATTATGCCGGATGCTTAATTTGGTGCACAGGCCGTCCTTTTTCCGATCCTCCGGCGCAAGTACGACGCCGTTTCTGATCGCGTCCATCGGACACTTAATCTCTATTTTCTTATCATCCACATAGATCTCGCCGCTCTCCTTCGGATCCACCCCGAATATCGCCCGGGTGGTCTCCGTCCGCCCGGCGCCCATCAGACCCGCAAAACCTACGATCTCGCCCTCGTAAACCGAGAAGTTGATATCCCGCACCATTTTTCCGGCATTCAGGTTTTTCACTTCAAATACTTTCTTCCCCTTTTTGCACTCGATGCGCGGAAACTTCTCTTTAATCTCACGGCCCACCATGTAACTGATAATCTGCTCCATGGAGACATCCCCGAAGTTCATATCGGTAATGTACTGGCCGTCCCGCATGATCGTCACGCGATCCACAATATGCTGCAGTTCCTCCAGACGATGCGAAATATATACGATACCCTTCCCCTCCGATTTCAGTTTCTTAATGATTCGGAAAAGGTCTTCTATCTCTCGGGCCGTCAGCGAAGAGGTCGGCTCATCCATAATCAGTATCTTCGCGTTAATCGAGAGGGCTTTCGCAATCTCCACCATCTGCTGCTTCGACACCGGCAGCTCACCCACGGTCTCCTTCGGATCAATATCAATCTTTAAATCGTCCAGAATCCGTTTTGCCTCCTGCTCCATCTTCGCGTTGTTTAACGCAAAGCGGCCTCTGATCTCACGCCCCAGGAACATATTTTCCGCCACCGAGAGATGCCGGCACATATTCAGTTCCTGATGGATGATCGCGACACCCACCTCCTGCGCCTGCTTCGGCGTCAGATCCCCGTATTCCTTTCCGAAGATCTTTAAGGAGCCTTCATCCCTCGTGTAAACGCCGCTCAAAACCTTCATCAGCGTGGATTTTCCCGCCCCGTTTTCTCCCAGCAGCGCCATGACTTCCCCGGACCGCAATTCAAATTTAACATGATCCAACGCCTTTACGCCTGGGAATGTTTTACATATGTTTTCCATGGAGACGATTATTTCATTCATGCTCTGACCCCCTGTTCCCTTCTATAGTTTCAGTATAGCAGAAACCCGTTTTTGCAAAAGGGTGGGGGATTTTTGTTTTATGGGGGGATTTTTATGCAATTTTTGTATTTTGGAAAAAATGATAAGAAATCAAGTCAGAACTATTGCACAGGAAGTCAATGAACAAGGCGGCCTCAAATGACACATTGCACAATTCCGCGCTGTCGCAGGCACTTCTTCACCCGCTCACGCCGGATCATGGCCCCCGCTATCGGGAGCGCCGTATTAAAACTGCATCCCTGAAAGCTGCACCAGCGCGCCGCCGGCCACGCCAAGCACATACAGAAGTCCGAATATCTGCAGATTTTCTTTCCTGTTCTCATTCACTCGAAGCAGCACAAGAAAACCCACGCCGGAGCCCGAAAGAAGTCCTGCCGTCAGCGCGCCAGCGCCCAGCACGCCGCTCAGATAAAGCTGTGTGAGCACAACGGAAGAAGCGCAGTTCGGAATCATACCCACCAGTGCCGCCGCAAACAGGCCGAGCACGGGCTTATTTAACACAACAGCCGCCAGCGTCTCCTCCCCGACCAGCGCAATGACAAAATTCAAAATCAGAGAAACCACCATTATATATAGGAAGATTCTCCATGTATGGCTGAAGGCCGACCGCCAGATGCCCCTCTCACAGTGACAGTGCTGCCGCTCACACAGATGCTCGATCTGCGGCTCCTCCTTCTTCCGAAACAGCGCATCCACAAGGAATCCGGCCGCAGCCGCAAAGAGCACTTTAATCAAAAGCAGCTTGCCGATCATGGCGGCAGCCACATTTTCAGATATCATAATGGGCAGCATCTCGTCGGAAGTGGACAGAAATACGGCTATGAGGGTTCCCATCGTAATAACTCTGCCCGCGTAAAGGTTTGCCGCTGCCGCAGAAAACCCGCACTGGGGAAAAATGCCCAGCACGCCGCCGATGGCCGGTCCCGCCTTTCCCGATTTTCTGACAACCGCCTGCATTTTTCCACCCGTCCAATGTTCCAGGCACTCCATGACAAGATAAGCCAGAAACAAAAACGGCAGAATCCTAATGCCGTCTATAAGCGTATCGCATAATACGTCCAAAATGATTTCCATACTTTCCTCCGTACTGTTTATGCCTCATTTCAAAAGCACAGCCTAAGTTACCGAATCTATAATACCATTCTTTCAAAAAAAAGCAAGCGTGGGTAATTTTGCACAAAAAGCGCAATTTCTTCTCTTTTCACCAAAATTCCGCGAAATAGTGATTGATTCCTTGGGGAAAATGTACTAATATAGAATTGTGTAGCTTTTTTATAAGGGAGGTTCGGAATGGAAGGCTTAAAGAATATCATGGAGGATGCCGTGGAATATCAGCTTAATAAACTGTTGCCCACGATGCCTGAGGTTTGTTCCTGTGATAATTGCAAATTGGACATGATGTCCTATGCATTGAACAGACTTTCGCCCCAGTATGTCCGCACAGACACGGGTGCGCTTTTTCAAAAATTAAACAATTATCAGCCGCAGGCTGAGGTGGAAATTCTTGCCACTGTTATGTCGGCAATCAACAAGATCGGGGCACATCCTCAGCACGATTGATTTTATTTTTATATGACACAAAAAAGCCGCATGCACATGCACCCGGCTTTTTTATGCACACGGGCACCCAGAGGAAATATGTCAGCATGCGCTGACATATATATTTTCTCTAGTCCTCCACGATCTCTATCTCCACTTCCCTTTCTTCCCTTGTTTTGTAATAATAAATATTTAATTTCACCTCTTCCTGAAGCTGTACCTCATAGTCCTCCTTCGTTGTCACTGAGAAATCGTCCACTTCTCCGTTCCATCTGCACAATACCAGATACGACGCGCCGTCTTCCCCGACAAACAGGACATCGACCAATCTGCTCACCGTCTCATCGGTAGTGTTCACTTTATAATAGCTCTTCACTTCCTTATAGCTTTCCCTGATCTCCAGCTTCTCCTCCAGAAAGCGCTGCGCCTGCATCTTGATATTGGCAATTTTTTCCGGCGCCTCTGAAACAGTGGGTCTGATTGCCTCGGCTTCTTCCATCTCGTGGCTGTACGACAGGGATCGCAGTGTACCGTCCGACGCGTCAATATGGAAATAATAGTAACGGTAATTTCCATAATCGCTCCAGTTCACGCAGTATGTGTCGGCATCGCTTGCCGGTTCCACATCGGGCTCATTATAATAATGATGTATCTCCATGCCGCTTCCGTCAAGCCCAAACACCTGCCGCAAATATTCCGTGGCGGCTTCCACCGCCTGCTCTTCAGTGATGCCGCCGGACGCAACCACCTCTTTGATCTGCTCTTTCTCCGCCGCCTCTCTCTCCGCTATTTCTTCGGCGTGCTGCTCCTGCAGAGCATAATCCTGCTTTCTCTCAAAATCAATCTTTTCAAGAATCTCCTCGTCCGTCAATTCCCTGTTCACCGGCAGATAAAAGACACCCGTAGTCGTCAGAAAACAAAACTCGTGCTCTTCGGCCTCCTCCTCGCTGTCCACCATCGTCAGCTCTCCTGTCGGAAAAAGACCGTTCATATACTGCGCATAGAGTTCTCCTCTTCGCTCTTTTTCCCCTGCCGTATACTCCCTTGTGGAGCTGTTCGCCGCAATCCGCTGCTCCTGTATCTGCTCCGTAATCTGCGTAATCTCCTCCTTTGGAACGCTCTCCATCCGCTCCCGTACCAGAGAATTTACCACCGCCCGCACAGGCACACTGAGAAGCCCTATTGTCAAAATGCATACCGCCGCAGCCGCTGCCACCCGAAGGATTCCTGTATACCTGCAGGGCTTTTTCTTCGCCTGTATCTCCAAAATCATCTGCTCCTGTTTTTCTTTGTCAAAATCTATCTCTTTCACCGCATTTTTCAAATCTGTAATATTCATATGCCGCCATCCTTTCTCTGCATTTTACCGCAACTGCTCCGACCATTTTTCCACCGTTTTCCCTGCCGTTCTTTTTTTTTACTCTCCCGGTAAATCCTGCATCCGGGCACGTCACTCCTCCAGCCGAAGCCGCAGCAGCTTTCTCCCTTTCTGCAGACGCTTTTTCACCGCATTGGGGGAAATCCCAAGTATTTCCGACACCTCTGTTGTTTTATAGCCTTCTATATAGTGCAGATACACCGCCGCCTTTACAGGGAGCGGCAGATGAACCAGCTCCGCCAACGCCTGACTATGTTCGGGATCCTCATAGCTTGCCGTGACCTCCTCAAGAGATACCTTCGGATGTCGTAACTGAAACCGCCGCATATCGCGGCAGCGGTTCTGCGCCACCTTAATCAGCCATGCCTTCTCGTGCTCCCGATCCCGAAATTCCTTCTTACATTCCAGATATCTGCAGAGTGTGTCCTGCACCGCATCCTGCGCGTCCGCCTCATTGCCAAGCATAACCACACAAATTCTGTAAAGCATGGGACTGTATGTTGTCACCACTTCCTCTATCGTCATAAAGCTTCTCCTCTCTCAATTCATGAATCAAATTTTGAGGCCTCTACTTATAACACGCTCAAGATGATACAATGGTGCCTGGGAAACAGCAAACGTCCATATGCGGGCCTGCGCAATCGAGTAGGGAAGATTCCTCTTCTCCTACTCACCGCGCGCCCCATGCACCGCCTTAGCGGCATACTTCCTCTGCATGGGGCTGCGCACAAATAAGAGACAGAAGACTTTCGTCTTCTGCCTCGTCATCTGCTTTTTTTTATACCGTAACTTTCTGCCTGTCCACAGCCTTGGCTATATAAGACTCCACCTCGTCCTTCGGTATGGAGAGCGCCAGAGACATTTCGCTGTAAAGAAGCTCCTCCGCCTTGTGCAGATACTGCTCGTCCGAAGAAAGAACCTTTTTGCCCTCGCTGATGCGGCTACGTTTGCGCTGATAAAGCGTCTTGATAATCTGTACCAGACTTCTGGAATCGTAAGTGCGGATCGCCTCCTTATAGGTCTGCTCCCTGCGCTTTTCCTCCTGAATCCATACAGTATCGATCTCCTCGATGTGTGCAATCAGCTTTTCGGCCTCTTCCTTATTCATAATTCTGCGCATGACAATCTTATCGTTATCGACAGGCGTATAGATTGTGCTGGCTTTCTCAAAAACAGGTTCCAGCACATAATACTTTTTCTTCTGATCCAATCGGTCGATCGGATTCCCGGTAATGTCAATAACGCGACAGACCCCGTGTCCGCCGCACATGATCAGTTCGCCCTTCTCAAACATAGCACCCTCCAAATTTTCTGACCCTTGTCTGTTGACAGCTCCAATTGCGGCGACTCGTCCATCATTGCGGCGTGCCAATCCGCAGTACCCTGCTTTCATTGTAACACTTTAAAAACTTCCTCGTAAGTACATTTCGGAATGGAAAACCATTTTCGGCACATTTTATGGTATAAGCCGTCTCAACTGTTGTGAAAATTTGCCAGTCAGAACCTTATCGGTTCTGACTCTCGCGACAGTCGCCAAATATCCATGCAAGCATGGCTGCTTGGCTCGTTGCTCGCGAAAATAAGATGTCTGAAAAAGCAATTCCTGAAAAATACCCCTTACAAAATGATTGTTTCTCCTCTCATAGATACTGTTAACCGCGCACCACACTGTTAACGCGCTTTGAAATTATCACAGATAAATCTCATCTCCTCCATCGGGAAAATGCGGATCATAATTCCCTTCAGCAATTTCGCCGCCTCAAAGCGGGAAAGAATAATCACCATCTGATCCCCGGGAAACGGAAGAATATCTATGCTGTCTACATCTTCCTTTGCGTTTACCAAAGTCGCCTTCGGCGGGTTGATATCCACCGTCTTGCGAATCATCTCCGTAAGAGAGATCGCGGAAGCTCCCATCATCTGATTCATCACTTCAGACACGCAGGACAGATGCATTTCATTGAGTTCGCCGGGAGCTGCAGTTCCCGGCCCACCCATCATCAGATCCATAACTACCTTCACGTCGTTCTCTTTAAACATCAACAGGTTATTGCCATGAAAATCGTCCTTGTAATCAATCTGAACCGTCACACTTCCCATGCCAAACGCCATAAGGATATTTTTGATGTCCGCGCTGTTCACAACTTTAACCGAAGGCGGACTGACAGTAATCACTTTTCCTGTCAGCGTATTTAATGAAGTTGCGGAATGCGACATACAAATATGCGCTACCTCCGCCATTTTATCTTGATCTAGTGGTGCTAGTTGTGCCATACGTCTGCTACATCCTTCTCCTGATAATTGTACTCGCCCGATGCTGGTGTCTCAATAATACTATACCCTATTTCAGCCCCTCCGTGCAACATCTTATTGGAAAAATGTAGTGAAAAATTGCATCTATTTTTATTCTGCTTCCCTCAGTCTCTCCACCACCGACCGTTTTGCCACATAATGATAAGAACATAGCGGAATGACCGCTCCAATCAGCAGAAATACCGGCGCCACCAGAAGGATCGGCGTCACGGTAAAATGATAGCTGAAAAACCAGAACATCCCCTCCAGCACACTGCTGGCAAGCGGTCCCATGACAATCGTCAGGATCAGAGTAATCACCACGGAGCTTCCCGCAAACACCATGCCCTCTGTAATGAGCATCCGATTGAGCTGCCTACCCGTCATGCCCACGGACTGTAGCACCGCAAACTCCCGCTTTCTCGCCATAATGCCCGTGAGGATCGCATTCAGGAAATTTAAAATACCGACCATGCCGACGATCAACGCAGCGCCGCTGCCCACCATCACAAACATATTGCGGAACCCGTAAAAATCTTCCTCTTCCTTTTTTCTGCTCTCATAGTCGTACATGGAGTCGTCGCCGCCCGCAAAGTCCTGCATCCACTGTTCCACCTGCTCCACCTTGTCGTCCTCGCAGTCAAAGGCGTAGTAGAGAATATCCGATGTGCCGGAATCGCGGATAAAGGTATCCGCACCCATCACGAACTCATCCGCCCCATAATAGCGGTAAGAAATCTTTCCCGGCACCGTCACCAGCGCCGCTACCTCGTATACTTTATCCTCATACACCTTGGCTCTCGTCCAATACGGCTTATTGCTTTCGCTTAAGTCCTCGTCCTCTCCGTAAATCTCACCGGTTTCCGGGTTAAAATACTCATACTCCTTCACATAGCGGATGGTTATTTTGTCCCCCAGCTTCGCCCAGTGGGAATCCTCATAGAGATTGCCGTAGTCGTCGTCCCCGTAAACAGCCGCCACATAATTGCCGCCCTCTTTTAACTTACCAAGGTCGCCTTCAATCACAGGAAGCTTATCCAGCACAAAGTCCTCCATCCCGTAAAGCTGCACCCTGTCGGCGCGCAGGTCGCCCACCTTTTCCAACATCTCCACGTAGCGATCCAACTGTTCCGGACTTCCATATTTTCCATTCACCTTCCGTATCCACTCCTCTGAGACAAACTCCTGCGCCTCAAACGTTTTCTGGTAAGTCCTGCCGCCTTTCACCCCGTCAAGCGCCTCAATCTGCGAAACAACTTCCTCCGGCAAAATTCCTGTCTTGTCCCAGGCAGACGCCTGAAAATAAGGCGCTTCTGCAATGATAAAATCTGCTACCACCCGGTTTAAATATTTGTCCATATCAAAGCCGTTCGCCAGAATAAAAGTAATATTCAGAATCACCACCGCAAAGGACATGGAAATGACCGTAATCACGGTTTTGCTCTTATTTCTGCCAAGGTTTGCCATCGCCATGCGGAAGATGGACGCACCCTTTTGCCCTTTTCTGCTCTTCCTTTTCGCTCCACTGGATTCCGTATAACGCACTGCCTCCACGGGGGATATCTTCGCCGCCATCCTGCGTGGCTTCCTGCAGGAAAGCCAGACCGTCACAAGCGAAAATGCCGCCGCGCCGAGAAAGATTATGGGGCTGACTGAATAAGTCAACGCAATGCCGTCCAGCTTAGACACCACAATGCCCGTCATCACCACGCCCACACCGTAGCCGAAGACAAGTCCGATGGGAATCCCCAGCGCAGACAGCAGAAACGCCTGCATGGAAATAATCCGCTTAATCTGCCGCCCCGTGGTGCCGATGGTCTTTAACAGCCCGTAAAACCGCACGTCGTTTGACACCGATATCTGAAAAATATTGTAGATAATCAGATAGCCCGTAAAAATAATCAGCAGCATCACCGCAATCAGTGCCAGCACCGTAGTAATATCCAGCGAGTCCTCAAACTGCGCCGACATGTAACCCCAATTGACGCCTGTGCGGATGTAGTTGTCTCCCTGATCCAACCCTTCTGACTGATAGCCGTGCCGCTCCAGAATGGTATTGATATTTTCCTCTATGTTGGAAGCATTTTTGAACATTACGTCCATAGTGATGAAGCTGGTCATGCCGTCCTTGCCCTGTGTACCCAGCTTCTCAAAAATCTCCTGCGTCCGGCTTTCGGGAATGAGTACATGGTTTGCCACAGTTATTTCATCATAATCCCAATAGCCGCACAGCGTAAAGGTTTCCGTCGTCTCCTTGCCGTCCACCATGAACGTCATGGTGAACTCATTGCCAATGACAGGCTCCACCCCCAGCAGGGAGAGGACTCTCAAATCTGTAGCCGCCTCGTTGGTACCTTCTTTGGGGAGCCGCCCTTCAATCGGCTCCAAGAACATCCACTTCGCCGTGTTTTCGTCGCAGTAGCTGACTTCCACATGACTCTTATGAAAAGGCTCCCTTTCCGGCATACCACAGAATATCCGTTTTCCGTATTCCTTAATCAGCGGGTCGCCCTTTAATTCCTCAAACTGCTCCTTCGTCAGATACTTAAACCCGCCGTGGGCACAACCGCCCACCTGCCGGAAATTCGACTGCTCGAACCCGTACTTCATGGACATGCCCACCGTAAAAATAACCGTAAACAAAATCGTGGTCAGCGCGATCGCCGCCACCGTGATGATATTTCTGATCTTCGCCGCCTTGAAGCTTGCTATGCTGAGGCGGCGGATGATTTTTCTGTTGGAAACATTCATGCTGTTCTTCTCTCCTCTCCATATGGAAATTCCTATCGGCTGATTGCGGAACGCTTCTTAACTGTTTAAGCATTGTAGTACCGCTGCGTTTTTTGCGAAGCGAAAGCAGATCTGCGTTGGAATATGCAACGTACACAATGTTCAGCAAATCAACGCAGCTTTTCGCAATCATCTATATTTCAAGCAATCTTCCCGTCCTCTATGCGGATCACCCGGTCCGCCATCTGCGCAATTGCCTCATTGTGCGTAATCATTACAATCGTCTGCGAGAACTTCTGCCCCGTCACCTTCAACAGACTTAAAACGTCCTGACTGGTTTTTGAATCCAGATTGCCCGTCGGCTCATCCGCCAGAATAATGGCGGGCTTCGACGCCAGCGCGCGGGCGATCGCCACCCTCTGCTGCTGCCCGCCGGAAAGATTGTTTGGCAGATTGCTGAGTTTTGAAGAGAGCCCCAATGTATCTATAATCTCTTTGAGATAATTTTGGTCGGGGCTGCCCCCGTCAAGCTGTACCGGGAGAAGAATATTTTCATAGACATTCAGCACCGGCACCAGATTGTAATTCTGAAATACAAAGCCGATCTTCCTGCGACGGAAAATTGTCAGTTCCTCGTCCTTCAATGTAAAAATCTCCTTGCCGTCCACCGTAACGCCGCCGGAAGTCGGGCGATCCAGCCCGCCCAGCATGTGGAGGAGCGTGCTCTTCCCGCTGCCGGATGTGCCCACGACAGCCACAAACTCACCCTTTTCCACCTCAAAATTTACCCCGTCAAGGGCGTGAACTTCGTTCTCACCCGAGCCGTATACTTTTTTTAAATCCTTTGTTGACAGAATTGTCATGGTTTTTTCCTCCTTTTCAACTGACCAAAGCCGATTGTTCCGTGTTTCGCACTCTCACAATCGCCACCGACATTTGCAATCCGGGCTAAATCCCTACTTGCTCATTTTGGCGGTGCGCCAAATGTATAAGAATACCATCATGTAAACATGACGTATTCTCATATGCTTGGCTTTACTTTTATAAAAACATAATCTGTACTGCGAAGCGTTCCTTACACCGTCCTCCACAATACAGATTATCTCATAGCATTCTTTCCACATTCTTTCATGAAAAAAATAAAATATGACAATTTTGTAAGAATTCAATCCTAAATCTGACGGCCGCTGTCATTCACAAACAAAACATCCGGCCCCGTTTCCGTCAATGTTTCGACATAAGCGCTGCTCCGTCCACAGGCAGGTACATAGAAAACACCGTACCTTTCCCCACCTCGGAGGCAAGCTGAATATAGCCGGACTCCTGTTTTAAAATTTCCCTCGCCAGATAAAGTCCGATTCCCACGCCCTGTTCGTCGGCAACCGACACGGAACGGTAAAAACGCCCGAATACTTTGGCGTACTCCTCCTCCGCAATGCCGATTCCCGAGTCCTCCACCTCAACGCTGACGAAAAGCTCGTAGGGCCTGACACGCACCGTAACACCGCCAGTCTGCGTGTATTTGATGGCGTTGTCCATGAGATTGCCCAATGCCTCCAACGTCCACTTGTGATCGAAACATGCCGTAATCCCCCTTGCCTCCTCCGAAAGCACATGCAGAGACAGCCCTTTCCCCTGCGCCCGCGCGGCATACTGCTCCTCCGCCTCCTCCAGAAGCAACGAAAGCTCGCTTTTGCACGGATGCAGTACGAGGATTCCCGTTTCCAGACGGGAGAGCTTGACCAGCGACTGAATGAGGAAATCCAGCTTCTTCACCTGACTTTCCAACAGCGCGACCGTCTCGCTGTCCCTTCCGCCTTCCTCTTTTAAAAGTTCCGTATAGAGCAGGAGATTTGCAATCGGCGTTTTCGTCTGATGAGAAATGTCCGCAATCAGCGTCTTTGTCTTTTCCTGCTCCGCTTCGGTTTTCTCTCTCTGGGTTTCAGACACGGCGAGATACTCGGCCAGTTTATTTTCCACCGATGCCGACAGGGATTCGTCAAAAATATCCGCCCGGAAGGTTCCGTCAATGGCGGACTGAATCATATCGCGCATACGGCGCAGACTCCGCCTTCTGAAATAGAGATCAAGGAACGCGATCACGGCTGCCGCAAGCAGAAAAAATATGCTTAAAAGCAGAATAATGACCGTTGTGTTATCTGTGGGCATGGCTGTCTCTCCCGCTTTTTCTTTCTAGTACAGCGAATATGTCAGTTAATTATTATTCGATGTACTAGCCTTCTACATGGATTTTTCCTGCTGTTGTAAGTAAAACAAGGTTTTCTGGGTTTCAATTTCATTGCGCAGTTCTTCTTCTGTCGGCAGATACAATTTATACTTTGATGCAAATAATTGCTCATTTCCATGTAAAATAGAATATCTTGCAATATCCTCATCTGTTTCGGTGCAGAGTACAATTCCCAATGTTGGATTATCATCCGCACTCTTTTTCAATTCATCATACATTCGGATATACATGTCCATCTGGCCAACATCCTGATGGGTAATCTTATCGGTTTTCAAATCAATCAGCACAAAACACTTCAAAATATAATTATAAAATACCAAATCAATAAAATAATCTTCTTTTTCCGTTTTGATATGCTGCTGGCGCGCAACAAACGCATACCCTTTTCCAAGTTCCATTAAGAACTTTTGTATATTGGAAATAATACTCGCCTCTAACTCCGTCTCCGTCAAATCTATGTTTGAAGACAAACCCAGAAATTCCGCTATGACAGGATTTTTAATATATTCCAGCTTGTCACCTTGATAAGCGGAAGTTTTTTGTTTCATTTCCTGCTCTACCAACTCCTTATCTTGAGACTGCAGGATACGATAATAGTATTGTGTGTTAATATTGCGCTGTAAGGTGCGGACACTCCATGTCTGTTCATACGCCTCTTTTTCGTACCAGTTTCGCGCAACAGAATCTAACACTTGCGCCAAAATTCGATAATGTGACCAGCTTAACCGAATATGTGATTGTCGACACACTGTGTCGATAATTTCTGGAAATGCCTTATAAAAGCGCAAATAGTGATAAAGATTACTCCTGTCATAACCTTTTCCATATTTCAAAGTTAATTCTTTTGATAACATCTTAATAACATTCGTACCATATTCCGCACGGTCTTCCCCTTGCAATTCTTCCTCCGCAATTCGATACCCGATCAGCCAATTTCTCTGCACCAAAATAGCATCCACCGCATGATAAGCCTTTCGCTGGGAAGTTTCAATTATATTTTGTACGTCATTCAAAATATTCTCTGACTTTCGATAAATATCCATAATATCATTGTTTTCATTTTTTATCAGCTCATTCATACTAACCTCCATGATTCCGCTCTGCGGAATCTCAGAATCCGCGGACGAACAAGTTCGTCCCGGAGAATGCCGTATTTTTGCAATTCTACCCCTCCAAAAGTTGATGCAGTATCTCTTTTCTGTTGTTGATAAACATTTCCGTCACCTGATAGCTTTCCGTGTCCTCGTAACTGCACGCATGAATTTTTCCGCCATCAAAACTCAGTATTTCCGCACCCGGAATCCCAAGCAGAATCGGGGAATGCGTCACAATGATAAACTGCGACTCCGCCCGGGCGCATCCCACGATTTCAAGCAATAAGGTAAGCTGCCTCTGGGGCGAAAGCGCCGCCTCCGGCTCGTCCAACAAATAAACGCCATTCGCCCTAAAGTTCGTCTGCGCCATTGCCAAAAAGCTTTCACCGTGCGACTTCTCATGGAAATGCTCACCAAAACCCCTGCTGTATTCATTCTCCGCAGTCGCAACATTATAGAAGCTCTCGGCGCGCAGAAAATATCCCCATCCCGGTCTGTGGATACCCTTGATCAACCGAATTGCTTCACACAGTTCCGAATGGGAATCATACGTTGAAAATCGGTAATTCCTTGTTCCCCCTTCCGGATTAAATCCATAAGCCACCGCAATAGCCTCCAGTAGTGTTGATTTTCCACTACCGTTCTCCCCCACAAAAAAGGTGATTGGCCTGTGAAACGCAAGGTGATTTAATCCGGCTAAAGATTCAATATCCCTCAAATAACTGTATCGTTCTATTTTATCCCAGTCTATACTGAGTCCTTTTATATGAAGCTGTTCATCATTGTCCATATTTATTTTTATGCACCCCTTAATCGCAACAAATAGCCCGTCTTCACTCCCACCGATACCCAATACCGTACACCGTTTTAATCCGCTCCTGCGCGCCCAGCTTGTCCCGAAGGCGTTTCACCGTGACGGACAATGTGTTTTCATCCACAAACGCCGCGTCCACCGACCAAATACAATCCAAAAGCCGGTCCCTCGTCAAAGTGATACCCCTGTTTTCTATGAGAATCCGAAGCAGTTTCTGTTCGCTCTTGCTAAGTTCAATCTGCTCCTCCCCGCGGTAAAACAACATCTTCGCAAAATGAAACCGGTAGTCGCCGTCGGCAATCCAGCCCTCGCCGTTCTTTCCTGCACCGCTCACTGTCACGTCACCGCCCGTCATGCCGCTCACCGCATTGTCAACCCCCGTGTTGTTTGATACCGCCGCCATATGTCCGGCATCTGCCCCCGATATGCCTTCCGTATCTACCGGCGAACCGTTTCGTTCCCGGGACTCCACCCGCCGAAGCTGGGTCGCCACCCTCGCCCGGAGTACTGCCAGACTGAAAGGTTTCGTAATATAGTCATCCGCCCCGGCTTCCAGACCTGCCACGATATCGGTTTCCATATCGTTTGCCGTCAGCATGATCACGCATATGTTATATTTTTCTTTTATCTGCTGTAGGAAGTCAAAGCCGTTTCCGTCGGGTAGGTTCACATCTAGCACCACGAGGTCAAAAGAGAACCCTTCAAGCAGCTTCTCCGCCTCATGCAAGGTATGGCAGCTTACTGTCTCAGTCTTCTCATTTTGCAGGGCGCGGCAAAGACCAGCCGCAAGCGGATGATTGTCCTCCACAATTAAAATATGAAATTTTTTCCCGCTAATTAATTCTGTCATTTTTAATAATCTTCACTTAATCCTTGTTCCAGTTCTTCGATTGTAGGTAATGTGCCTTTAAAGTCTTTTGGCATTAATGCATTTAATTCATACTCAGATATTCCTATAGGTTCAGTAGATGTTTCAACTGCATATTTTGCCAATATATTATCTTTCGTTTTACAAATAAGAATACCTATCGTTTGTGTATCACCATCATTCTTAAGCGAATGATTCACCGCTGATACATATGTAGCGGTCTGTGAAATGAAGCCCGGTTCAAAATCCACAACCTTCACTTCAACAACCACATAGCAATGACGCTTTATATTATAAAACAGCATATCTATATATTGTTCTGTATTTCCAACCTGCAATCGGTATTCTCTTCCCACAAACGCAAATCCCGTTCCGAGTTCCATTAAAAAATTCTGTACATTATCCATCAACGCATCTTTCAGTTCTTTTTCATCATATCCCTGCCGAATTGCCACAAAATCAAAATTATACGGATCTTTTGTTATTTCCTGTGCTAGATCACCGCTTTCTTTCGGTAATGTATATTTAAAATTTGTAATCGCATTTCCCTGCCGTTCAAATAAATCCGTATCTAAAAAATTCAGCAAAACTGCCCTTGACCAATTATTTTCAATAACCTTGTCAACGTAAAAATTAAACTTTATCAAATTATCGTGACATTTATCTATTAACAGCTTAATATGTCCCCACGGTACCATAAAAACTTTATTTACTGCCATCTTGAATTGCTCCTCAACTTGAGGAACCATTTCGTTTCCATTATTTCCCAGCATTTGTTCCCCAACTTGAGGAACAATTTTAATATCTTTAAAAAGCCCATAAAATCTCATCATATAACGTAAATTGGTCGGTGAGAAACCTTTTGCATTTGGAATTATGTCTGCCATATCCATGCTCATATTATGGAAAAACTTATTTCCCCATTTACTGTCAGCATGTCTTTCAGTAATATCCTTTCCTACAGACCAATAGTACATCAACATTTCGTTATTCACTCGAATAGACGCTTTAATCTGACTCGTTCTATATCTATTTCCAAGTTCTACGATCCAGCTTCTATACTCCTCATCAAGCCGCATCAATTCGCTCATTTCACGTCCCCCTACTTCAACTCATTCGCCGTCACATAGAAATGATGATAAATCCCATTCTGCGCAAGCAGGCTCTCGTGAGTTCCCTCCTCCACGATGCCTTCCTCCGTCAATACCAGAATCCGATCGGAATTGCGGATGCTTGACAGCCTGTGCGCAATGGTGATGGTGGTCCTTCCCTTCGCCAGTGCCTCCAAAGATTTTGCCACTTGAAACTCGCTCTCGTTATCCAGCGCGGACGTCGCTTCATCCATAATAAGAATCGGCGGATTTTTCAAAAAGACCCGGGCAATGCTGATGCGCTGTTTCTGCCCGCCGGAGAGCTTCACGCCGCGCTCTCCCACATAGGTATCATACCCATCCTTCAAAGCTGTGATAAACTCATGCGCACCCGCCTGCTTCGCCGCCTCCACCACTTCTTCCCTTGTGGCGTTTTCCCTGCCATAAGCGATATTTTCATAGACCGTGCCGGAAAAAAGATAAACATCCTGCTGCACCATACCGATATTCTGCCGCAGGCTCTTGATCGTATACCCGTGGATGTTTTTCCCGTCCAGCAAAATCTCCCCTTGGTCAATATCATAAAACCGGGGAATCAGATTGCACAGCGTAGTCTTTCCGCCACCGGAAGGACCCACAATGGCAATCTTCTCACCCTGATGAATTTCCAGATTTAAATCCCGAAATACTACATTATGGTCGTCGGGGTATTCGAAGCTGACACTCCGGAAGGAAATATTACCCTTCGGATTCACACATGCTGACGCGCCCGGCTCGTCAAAAATCTCAATATCGCTGTCCATGATCTGTACAAAACGCTCGATCCCCGTCATGCCCCTCTGGAACTGCTCCGCAAACTCAATAATGCGGCGGATCGTCGCGATCAGCGTGGTCACATACATGACATATGCCACCAAATCTCCGGGCGCGATTTTTCCTTTCACCATAAAAATGCCGCCCGCTGTAAGAAGCACCAGATACATCAGACCGTCAAATGCCCTCGTGGTCGTCTGGAACGCCGCCATAAACTTGTATGTCTCTTTTTTGATGCGGAAAAAGCTCTGATTGTCCTGTTCAAACTTCTCCTTTTCCTTCTCCTCGTTGGTGAACGCCTTCACCACCTTCTGCCCAAGCAGACTGTCCTCGATGCGCGCATTCAGCTCGCCGATCTGCACACGCTGTTTCCGAAACGCCTCCCGCATCCGCAGATTGATCGTAATACAGGTCACCGCCATCACCGGCACCACCGCAAAAAGAATCAGCGTCAGCGACAGACTGATCCGCGCCAGAATGATAAAGGAAATGACCGCCTTGATTCCCGCGATAAAAAACTCCTCCGGACAGTGATGGGAAAATTCCGTCACGTCAAAGAGGTCGTTGGTGATGCGGCCCATAATTTGACCGACCTTCGTATTATTATAGTAAGTGTCCGACAGCTTCTGCAGATGGGCGTAAGCGTCCCGCCGCATGTCCGTCTCAATCCGCGTGCCCATCACATGCCCCGTGTAAGCCATATAAAAATTCGCCACCGTGTCGACTATGCGCAGACACAGGTACAATATGCCCAGCCGAACTATGACTGATATAGTCAACGACGCCAGATCGTTCATCCCCGCATTGGTGATAAAGCGGATAATCATCGGCAGCACCAGTTCGCAAATCGTCGTCAGTCCCGCACAGAGCAGGTCGATCACTACGATCTTCCAATACTTTTTATAATAAGGAAGAAATCGTTTCAGTAATTCCCCGGATTTGTAGTTTCTTGTACTTTCCTGTGTGTTCATAATCTACCCCTTACATATATACATATTATAATTCAAACGTATATCATACGTAAAACTCCCAATTGTCTGCATTTTATCAGTCTTCAAACGTAAATTATACGATTCTCGAAGATATTTAAATAAGGCTCTTCACCATTTCCCATGCCATCAATAGTAAATAAATATTTCTCTACAAATCTTCTCCACGCATCTTTCTACAAACTCCCTCATAACCTCCTTCGTGCAAAACCGATACTCACTCACATCAAGCACCGCCTTTCCACTAAACTGTTCATTTAAGAGGGACTTTTTCTGCCTTGCCAAATCCTTTTTCAAGATGCAGTCCTGCACACCGCAGACTTCGCCCTGTTCCAAAAGCCGCCAGATTTCCTGCGACTCCTTATCGTTTTGATAAAGCCACTGGTCAATGCCGTAAGCTTCCGCCGCATACTGCCCGTACACTTCGTCAAGATCTGCGCCCTGCATCATCTTTTCCCGAAAGGGCGTCCAAATACATCTGTCGTTCTCCCAGTCCGTCAAAAGGTGCGTGCAATAACCCGCCATAAAATCCCGGTTTTCGGCACTCTGGTGTTCTTTCCAAAACTTGCGAATTGCTTCCAGCCAGCCCTCGCTGTCCAGTGTTATACCCCAGCGCGGTCCAAATTCCCACAAATGACTTTTCTCTTTCAAAGATACATCATATCTGTCGTGAAAGTGCACCGCGTCAGGCGCGACAGAACCAAGCAGGAAATCTCCCGATCGCTCTATCCACCCACCGCTATGCCGCGCAACCAACTCATATGCCACTTTTAAGTGCACCATCGGATATGACATAACCGTTATCTCCGTCTCTGAATTTTTTTTTCATACAAAAGCAGTATATTCCCGTCAGCAAACAGAGAATCGAATGTCTCTGCTGCCGACTGCAATCAAGATACATTCCATTATATACTGCGCACAAAACAGTGTCAAAACAAAAGGACCGTCCATTTACAGACGATCCCCCGCATACCACACGCTTCCTTATTTCTTTCTCCCGTTATACTCCACAACCCGGTAAAAATCCTCCTCACTCAGATAAGCTTCCACCTCCCGCAGCTGTTCATCCGTCAGCGTATTTCCCAAATCAATGTAATAACAAACGCATGTCGCCGCCTCATCCATCTTCCGCACATAAATCAACACACATTCCAGACTTCCGAAGGACAATTCATCCATCGCCGTCACGATATCCGTCAGCTCTTTCACGGACACCCGGTAGCAAATCTGCTCAAGAGCTTTGTCGCTGAAACTGCCCGCCTTCCCTTTCCGCAGCGCTTCCGCCAGATATTTTGCCGACTTGTTGGCATCGGAATACACAAAGATACTCTCCCAGTCGGAGTCAGACACCGCGTCCTGTTCCAAGAGATGCCGAAAACATTCGCTCACATCCGCCTCCGTCATATACGGCGCAATTTCGACAAGTATGCCGCTGTCAAACGTCCCGGCTCTGCCCGCCTGCAGCGCCTCCAGAAGATACCGCGCCGTCAGCTTTGCGTCGGAATAGACAAACAACTGCTGCCAGTTTTCCTTCGACAAAACCGCCCCGTCCTCCAAGGCTTTTCGACACAGCTCACTTACCTCTTTTCCCTCTAACTGTGGAAAAATATCTTCCAGTCTGCTCAAATCCAGCGTTCGCTTTCCCTCCAGCACTTGATAGGCATACTCCGAATCTTCACTGTTATAGATACCGTCAAAATCCTCTTTTTTCATTCCTTCATATACTACGTTCAGTTCTTCCAGCTTCGCCTTCTGCCCCACCATCTTAATCACGTTTCTGCCCTGCGGGAGCGTGATTTTCACGGTACTCTCCTCCCCGCTCTCATTGAGCGTCTGCACCGTCTGATCCGGTCCGACCCAGACGAGTTTAAAGCGACCGTCAAAAAGGTGATATCTTGACGATATTTCCAACGTCGTCTCCTTGTTGGCATACAAAATCCATAAGGCATCGGAACCATTAAGCATCAGATTCTTCGCATCCACGCTCCTGTCCCCGCCGCTATATATCCACGCACGCCACCAGTCATTCTCACTTTCCCCGGCAATCAAAGCGTCATCGTCATACATCCGATAAGCTTTTCCGTTTTTACTTACATGAATCGGCTGATCCAGATTGAAGGAGTCTCCCCACATTTCTGACCACGTTGTCTTTTCCCAGAAATGCTCTACAAGCCCAATAAAATCCCCATAATCATGCACGGAATAAGTGTTCCCGTAGCCGCCACGGACACCCGCCGCGCCGCAGACAAAAGCCACCGACAAAAACATGACAAGCGCCGCCGCAGAACAGAGCCCGACCGCTATTCCCGTACTGTGATACATCGCAATTCCCCGCAATCTCTCTTTCAATGTACTTTTTCCCTCCAATAGTGTCATAGCCGGCACATTTCTGTGCATTCTCAGCTCTTTCCCCGGCAGTACGCCCTCAGACCAATTTTTCTGCGCCACATCCAGCAGCACGTTCCCGTATGCCCTGCGTCCCTCCTCCGACAAAAGCTTCAGCATCGTCTCATCACATGCCAGCTCACAGTCTATGTTAAACTTGTGTTGGAACACATACAGAAGCGGGTTAAACCAATGCACGCAGAGCGCCGCCTGAAACACCCACTTATACCAAAGATCCCGCCGCTTGAAGTGCACCAGCTCATGGTGCAGAATCAAAATAATATCGTTCTCCTTCCCCACCATCTCCTTCAAAAACCCGGAAGGCAGATAAATACAGGGATGGAAAAGTCCAATCAGCATCGGGCTGTCAATGACCGCACACTCATAGAGCGGCATGATTTTTTGCACGCCAAGTCTCCTGTGTATCTCCGCATACTGCGCAAGAATCCGCTGGTTGCTTACAGGTGTGCACACCGCGCGCGGCACTCTGTCCTGACTTAATCCCCTTCGGTTCGCATTCTCCATACCGCCCGCGCTGATTTCCCTAACAAACCGGCGATATATCCAGAGTTTCCTCAGAGCCGTAAAGAGCACGCCGATCAGCCAGATGACTGCGGCAACCTGCCATATCTGTTTCCAAACGTTGCCCGCTGTCCCGCCAACCACGCTGCTGGCAGATACTGCGCTCTCTGTCAACCCAGGCCCGCCAGTCTGTACCATATTCTGCTCTGCTGCTTTCCCGACTTCTGCCGCATCTGTAGCCGCCATGCCACCCGTCTCATGCAGTTCACTTCCGGTGCGCCCGCTCTCTGTCAAACTCTCTGCTCGATCCTGCCCAACCGCGCTCTCCGATTCATCCTGCAAACCTTCTAATGCCGCGCCCGCGCGTCCGTCCTCCTCTGCCCGCTCCGCCATGCCGGCAATTTCACTCAAATGACTCCCCGCCGCCAACTTCCCCGACAGGTATTCCATCAGATTGAGCTCCCCGTGCACAGGCACAAGCAGTCTCACAATGACTAGCAGCCAGAGATAGTACGTCCACCGCTTTGCAAAATAACGACCTGCGACCGGGCGAAACGCCAGAACCAAAAGACCCACCAGCCCGCCGGACACCGATAACGACAAAATCACAGAAAATAATTGTGTCATAAGTTATACCCTCCGCTCCAAATTCTCACGTGTTTCCGACTGCGAATAATAGTCTGTAGATGATTGACTCCTTCTTCCTCCGTCCCAACCGAAAACAGCAGATTTTTTATCGAAAGTTATCCCGAAAATAATCCCGCAGTTCCTCGATATCCTCTCTGCTCAAATCCTCATCCGCAATGAGAGCCGCCGCCAGATTTTTTGCGTCTCCCTTAAAAAATTTATTCAGAAAGCTCTTCGTCTCCTCTTTCACATATACGCTCCGCGCCACAAGAGGCGTGTAATAGTAAACATCCCGTTTTTCCTGTGCAATCACGCCCTTATCAAGCAGCCTGCGAATCAGCGTCAGCACCGTGGTACGCTCCCAGTCCTTTTTCTCGTTCAGACGCGTGCGGATCTCATTGGCGTTTAACGCTTCCCCCGCCGCCCAGAGCGTTTCCAGTATTTCCAGCTCCGCGTCAGATATTTTTGTGTCTTTCATAAGCGTCTCCTTTTACAGTCCATTTCTAATCTTTCTATGTTTACATATGTAGACTCTTTATCTATAGTCTACATATGTAAACATATTTTGTCAATCTATTTTTACTCTTTTTCAAACTTATGAACCTATTTAAAACAGCCCTGCAAATCAAAAAAAGTCTTAAAAAACGGCCGTGCCATAAAAGCACGGCCACGCCAGCGTACGATTGATACACAACGATCCGATACGGGAAATTGTCTGTTATATGCTTTCCTTTATTTTCTGTACCGCTTCCTCTTTTGTCGCCGTAAAGAAAAAGTCCTTTCCTTTATTGCTCTCAAAGATAAAGTCTTTCAGCGGTTTGCTCGTATAATGGGAATAATCACCATATATGGCAAGTTTCCCGCCATAATTGATGTATTTCTGGAGAATTTCCCCCGCCAGACCGCTGCTTAAAACAAAGAAATCCTCAGTGACCGCTTTTTTATCCACGACAAGATACTCCGTGCCTGCTTCGTATTTGGCAGACATAAGCAGATCAAGCGCAGAATCAACATCAGCTATGACTTTGTTATCACTTGAATTGTCATTTAGAACTACAGCAATTGACACGCTGCCGCAATCTATTTTTTCAAATCTCATGTCTGTACCTCCTTCCGTAAATTGCAGACAAAATCCCGCAGTACCGTCGCCGATAACGCTTCTGTGTATTGTAGCACGGTCATTTTCCAAATGCAAGAAAAACTTCGGAAGGCTGTTCTTAGCATAATTTTTTGTATAAATCGGAAAAATGACAACGGAAACTAAATATGTGATAGAATCAGACAAAAGAGGAACAACCTTGCGCAAGCCAGAACAGGACTTTCCTTCCACAATTTTATACAATGGTTTCACACAAGGAGAACAGGTAAAAAACTTCGTTGCCCGGAACGCGAAAAGAGAGGCAGGAACCGACATGTCAATACAACTGATTCAGCAGGCAATACGCTATATGGAAGAACACATTTGCGAGGACATTAACTACACCGACGTGGCAGACAGCATACGCATGTCCAACTACAACTTCCATCGCACATTCAGCTTTATTACCGGAATGACCGCCAATGAATACATCAGAAACCGCCGTCTTACGCTCGCTGCGCAGGAGCTGCAGACAACGGATCTGTCCGTCATTGACGCCGCGTACAAATACGGCTATGAATCGCCGGAGAGCTTTTCCAAGGCTTTTCTCCGCTTCCACGGCTCCACCCCGAAGCAGGCAAAGAAGCCGGGCGCGAAACTCCATTTATTCAATCCCCTTGTGATAAAAATCATAACGGAAGGTGGTAGTATTATGGATTACAGAATGGAACACAAAAAATCGCAGCAGTTTCTCGCAATGGTGAGAGCCTTTTCAAACGAGATCATCAACGATGACAACGACCACAGCATTCCCGATTTCTGGACGGAATGCTTTGACAAAAATCTGGTCGAACCCATGAAGCAGCTTCGGAAGGAAGGGAAGCGGGACGTATACGGCTTATGCAGCCCCACGAAAGAAAATGAAACGCATTTTAACTACGGTATCGGCGTTATTGTTGATGACGATACGGACCGCGCCGGGTTAGACGCCCTCATCAAAAAGGGTTATACCATCTGGAACACCGAACCCGCAGACTATGCCGTATTCAAATGCCTTGGCGATGACGGAGACTGCATCGGTGAAGTCTGGAGCAAGTTCCACAAAGAATTTTCCCCGCAGACGGGCTATGTGCAGACAGACGACACGGACTTTGAAATCTACTTTGAAAAAGGCGAAGCGGGTCTGTTCTGCGAATTATGGGTGCCTGTCACGAAGGGTTAATTCCCTGCATACTATAACAAAACCGTCCCTAATACGGGGCGGTTTTTGCTTATCGAACCACATCCTCAAATTTTTGTATGCAGTTCTCCGGCTCGCTGCCCGCAGGAATAAACGGACAGCGTCATAGCCGTCCGCCCTCATAGTACGCCAGAAAAGCCTGCCGCGTATATTCCATATCCGCCACTGCCCCAAACTCCCGGATGGAGTGCATGGCGAGAATCGGCGCGCCCATGTCTACCGTGGGAATTGTGGTCAGCCCGGAAAGCGCGGGACCGATCGTCGAACCGCCCGCGATATCATTCCTGTTTACAAACTTCTGATAAGGAACGCCCGCCCGCTCACACGCCTCCACAAAATATGCAGCGCTCAGCGCAGTCGTAGCGTACCGCTGGGAGGCGGAATATTTAATCACAGGACCGCCCCCTAACACGGGACGGCTTTCCGCATCGTGCTTATCGCTGTAGTTGGGATGCACCGCATGCGCCAAGTCCGCTGAAATGGAAGTCGAATTGGCAACCGCCTGAAAATACCCTTCATCCGTCATGCCCAGATTCTTACAGATGCGGTTTAAAATATGCAGCAAAAGCCCGGAATTGGCTCCCTGCGCGGTGGTGCTCCCCACCTCTTCATTGTCGAACGCGGCAAGTACCTGACAGTCCGCTCCCGTCTGCGCCTTTGTAAGAGCAGCCAGCCCCGCATAAGCCATGGACAGATCGTCGATCCGCGACGCGGAAATAAATTCCTGCTTTTTCCCCGTAAAAATTCCTTTCTGGTACTCATACAAAAACAACTCGTAATCAACGATATCCGTCTTTTCGACGCCCGTCTCCTCCTGAATCAATGCGTACAGATAATCTTCCTTATCCACATTCTCTTCCTTCATACAGAAAAGCGGCAGGATTTCGGTCTGTTTGTTGCAGGAACCCTTTTCATTCATATCTCGGTTGAAATGGATACAGAGATTTGGAATCATAAAAACGGGCTTGTTGATCTGAACCAGCTTTTCCCGCAATGTGCCGTTTTCCTTCACGACCAGCCGCCCGGCGAGAGCAAGCGGTCTGTCAAACCATGTCTGCAGGATCGCCCCGCCGTACACTTCCACATTCACCTTCACATAGCCGTCCGGCGTAACAGTGCAGGCGCCCGGTTTGATTTTTAGTGCCGGGGAATCCGTGTGGGCGCCGATGATGCGGAAACCTTCCTTCGCCAAGTCGCCCTTTCCCACCGTAAAGGCAATCACCGCCGAACTGTTTTTGACTATGAAATATCTTCCTTCTTTTTCCAAAGCCCAGCTCTCCGTCTCCTTTAATTCCTGAAAGCCGTTTTCTTTCAAAATCGCCGCCGCATTTTTCACGGCATGAAACGCGGTGGGGCTGTCGTTTAAAAATTGTAATAGATTTGTTGCAAATTTTTCTGGTTTCACTTCCGAATTTGTCCTTTCTATCCCACTAGCAAGTCCGCACCCTGTCGCCAAGGTGCGGACCATTGTTACCGTTACTTATTATCTTAATTACAGAGTATAGCTATTCAGATACTTCTCCTGTTCCGGCGTCAGCACATCGATCTCTTTGCCAAGGAAAGCAAGTTTTCTCTTTGCCACATCCTTGTCCACCTCTTCCGGCACATCGATCAGCTTCTCGGTAAGCTCACTTGCGTGCTCCACCAGATACTTCGCGGAGAGCGCCTGAATCGCAAAGCTCATATCCATAATCTCAGCGGGATGCCCGTCTCCCGCTGCCAGATTCACGAGACGCCCTTCGGCAAGTACGAAGATCCACTGACCTGTCGGCAGCTTATAACCCATGATGTTCTTGCGCTGCTCCCTCGTCTCCACCGCGTTCGCCTTCAGCCATGCCATGTCGATCTCGCAGTCGAAGTGACCCGCATTGCAAAGGATCGCTCCCTCTTTCATCTCGGCAAAATCCTCTTTGTCAATTACGCCGTCACAACCCGTCACGGTGATGAAGAAGTCGCCTACCTTCGCCGCTTCCTTCATGGGCATTACGTCAAAGCCGTCCATAACTGCCTCGATCGCCTTGATGGGATCGATTTCTGTCACGATAACCCGTGCGCCCAGACCTTTCGCTCTCATTGCCGTGCCCTTGCCGCACCAGCCATAGCCCGCCACAACGACGATCTTACCTGCCACGATCAGGTTGGTGGTTCTGTTGATGCCGTCCCACACAGACTGACCTGTACCGTATCTGTTATCAAAGAAATGCTTACATGCCGCATTGTTGACGCGCACCATAGGGAACTTCAATTCTCCCGCATTGTTCATCGCCTCCAGGCGGATGATGCCTGTGGTCGTCTCCTCACAGCCACCGATAATGTTGGGAATCAAATGCTGCATCTGCGTGTGCACCATCGTCACCAGATCACCGCCGTCGTCAATGATGATATTTGGCTCCGCCTCCAGTACGTGGCGAATGTGCGTCTCGTACTCTTCCTGGGTCGCGCCGTACCAGGCATGTACCTCAAGCCCGGCTTTTACAAGAGCCGCCGCCACGTCATCCTGCGTAGAAAGCGGATTGGAACCTGTCACATACATTTCCGCGCCGCCCGCCGCAAGTACCAGACAAAGGTAAGCGGTTTTCGCCTCCAGATGTACGGACAGCGTCACCTTCTTGCCCGCAAAAGGCTTGCTCTCGGAAAATTCTTTTTCCAGTGTGCGGAGCAGGTCGCAGTTCCTTTTCACCCACTCAATCTTTCTCTCACCGGATTCGGCAAGATTAATGTCTCTGATTTCACTGCTCATGATAGTGTCCTCCTACAATAATTAATCAGCCGAATTTTTATTATAGTGATGGTCGTCTGTCCTATCATCACTTATTGTTTTATGTTTACAAGACAGCCGATATTTATACGCTTGTCTCGAAAAACATCTCCTTATACCAGCATACCGTCTCCGTGTACGCCTGATAAATCGTGTTGGTATCCACGTTCAGCACAATAAGCTGTCTGCTGATTTCCTGCCAGTCCGCCGCCTCATAGTTCACCACAAAGGAATATATCCCTGCAAGTTCTCCCGTACCCCGGACAAGCGCGTCCTCGATCTCCTTGGAGACGGTAACCATCTTAAGCGCATCTTCCATGGGCATATTCAGAATAATATTCAAAATAGAAAACAGGCCCATCAGAAAAACTTCCGCCGACTTCATGCCAAGCCCGAATACCGGGGCCAGACACTCCATAAATTTCGCGCGGAGCATGGAAGTTCTCGCCACCTCGTTCGGTCTGTCCGCGCAAAGCTCCTTCGTGATCACGGTATTGATCCACTTTTTCAATTCGCGCTGTCCAAGTATTGCCGCCGCATGACGAATGGAAGTTACCTGCGAATTGATCGCGATGTGATTCACCATCTTAAGCAGTTCTACCACAAGAGCGGTATCTCGTCCGATTACGTCAGCCGCCTTCGTCAGCTCAAAATCCGGAGCGTTCACGATATTCATCAGTTCCAGATAATTGATCTTCAACGGGGAAACCTCATTCTCCCCCTTTGTGATCGGGATACGGTAAAACTTACCCTCAAACCGATAAAAATCGTCATCGTTTTTCAGCCTGTCGAAAATGTCCTGGCTGTCAATATTCCCAACACAGATCTTGATCTGCGGATACTGCCTTTTGAAGTAGAATTTCGCCTTGGTAAGATCCACCTCTTTCTGGTCTAAAATAACATAGTCCATCAGCTTAAGCAGCTCCCTGTTTTCCTCATACTGACTCATAGGAAGTTTTGACATCGCCAGCATATAGCCCTTTTCCTTCAACTGTGAAAAGCGGTTTCTGTATGCTTCGCTGTTCTCCACCTCGTTGTCAAACACGAGTACAACCCTGCCGCGAAACTCATCGCACTTCGTTTCAAGATCTGAAAATACCGCAATATGGCTTACCGGAATCAGCACGACCGTTCCCGGCGATAATGTGTCTATGCCTATATTATGTACAATTTCCAGACCTTCGATTTCCGCCAGGCCATTTGGACTGCTTGAGCCGAAAATCGGCGGATTCAAGAGGCTGTTCTCCCTCTGTGAAGCCAGCGCGTAAGCCGAGACCTTCATGTCCTTATCAAAATATGGTATCAATGTTGCCAGCATATCCGTTCCCCTCCCCAAAATACCTTTCTCTGCCAGACAGTGCAGCTCGATTCCGCTTCGCTTCATCTCGCTCACGGGCTTTCTACGTTCCACTTCGGTCCGTGCTAAACAAGCGCCACCGGCGCTTAGCACCGCCCTATGCATCCATTCGGATAAGCGTATCGGCGAGCAAGCTCTCCGCTCCGTTTATCCTCTGTATGCGCACTGCTCGATGCTTATGTGTAGATTATAACAAAAAAATTCCTATAATTCTATATTTTTTAGTAAGTTTTCTTGTCTAACCCCATCCTGACGATGATATTCTGAATTTTACCATAGACAAGCTTTTCGTCCATGGTCAGGATTTTACGGCCCTCCATAGTAACCTGTCCGTTGATGATCACCGTGTCAACCTCTGAGCCGTTGGCGGAATAGGACAACCCGGCAATCAGATTGTTTCTGGGCGTGAGGGACGGCGTATTCAAATCAAGAATCGCCAGATCCGCTTTCTTGCCAACCTCAATAGAGCCAATCTCCTTCTCAAGTCCGAGCGCCCTCGCGCCGTTGATGGTCGCTATGCGGAATCCTTCCTTTGCGCTGACACACTGCGGTGTCTTTCCCGTGCCCTTGTGAATCAGCGTCAGCAGGCTCAGCTCGTGGAACATGTTCAGACAGTTATTGCTCGCCGCACCGTCCGTACCGAGACACACATTGACGCCCGCATCAAGCATTTTCGCAATGGGCGCAAAGCCGTTCCCAAGTTTCATATTGCTTGCCGGATTGGTCACAACGCTTACGTTTTTCCGTTTTAAGATAGCAATATCCTCATCTGTCACCTGCACACAGTGCGCCGCGATAGCCGGCACATCGAAAATACCGCATTTCTCCGCCAGAGCAATCGGCGTGCATCCATACTTTTCCTGAATCTGTGAAATTTCGCTCTCACTCTCCGACAGATGCACATGGATGCCCATCTTTTCCTTCTTTGCCTCTGCAGCCACGATTTTTAAAAACTCGTCGTCACAGGTGTAAGGCGCATGAGGTCCCAGCTTAAAGGTAAGCCTGTCACAGTCCTTCGCCGCATCCCGCTCCTCGTAAGCCTGACGCAGACGCGACTGTCCCGCCTCGTCATTGCCGCTGCCCACAAGCCCGCGGCAGATCACGGCACGCATACCGGACTCCTTCACCGCACGGGTCGTCTGGTGAATATTCATCTGCATATCGTTAAAGCAGGTAGTGCCGCTCTTCATCATTTCGATAATCGCCAGATTCGCTCCCCAATAGGTATCTTCGTCCGTCATCTGCTGTTCAATCGGATCAATCGTCCCGAAAAGCCAGTCCATAAAGGAAAGGTCATCCGCCACATTTCGCATAAAGGACATGTAAGAATGGGTATGACAGTTGATAAGTCCCGGGATCACCAGCTTATCCGTACCGTTGATGACCTTGTCTGCGGTAAATCCCGCCGGCTTGTCGCCAATCCCCGTTATTTTGTCCTCTTCAATATAAAGCGACGTCTCCCGGATCACATCTTCCCTGCCTTCCGGCAAAACCACAAGGGCATTTTCAATCACAATTCCCATATCCGCTCCTTTTCCGCGCTGCCTTTATCTTCTTTATACTTGAGTCGTATACCCCCATTGTGTCTGGCAGCACGCAAAACAACAGAGATACTTTTGCCAAATGCAGAAACCCATTACTTGTTTACAATGTTCCTCTCTTCCCCGTCCAAAAAAGCCTGTATGTTCTTCGCCACTTCGTCCACCAGCCGCGTCCGCGCCTCTATACTCGCCCAAGCCATATGAGGCGTGATAATCAACTTCGTGCTGTCCTTAATTTCTCCCAGCGGATTATCCTTGCTGATCGGTTCCTTCTCCAGCACATCAAGACCGGCTGCCGCGATCTGCCCCTGCGTCAAAGCCTCATAGAGCGCCTGCGTGTCCACCACCGGACCCCTCGCCACGTTGACAAGGACAGCGGACTGCTTCATCTTGGAAAATGCCTCTTTGTTGATCAGCCCTCTCGTTCTGTCGGTCAGAGGACAGTGCAGGGACAAAATATCCGACTGCGAAAGCAGCGCATCAAATTCCGCCCGCTCATACTCTTTACAGGTACTTTTGCCGGAGGCGGAGTAAAAGATCACTTTACAGCCCAGAGCCTGCGCCACACGCGCAACCCCGCGGCCGATATTACCCATGCCCACAATGCCCCATGTCTTTCCCTCAAACTCGCGAAAAGGTCTGTCAAAATTGGAAAAGCGATCCTGTGCGCCGTACTCGCCCGATTTCACATAATTGTCATAATGGATCAGCTTCTCCTCAAGCGCCAAAGCCAGCAGAAGCGTATGCTGTACCACCATCGCCGTGCTGTAATTCACCACATTTGCAACCTTGATGCCGCGGCTTTTGCAGTAAGCCAGATCCACATTGTCAAAGCCCGTCGCAAACAGACAGATCAGCTTTACATTCGGCGCATCCTTAAGGGTGTTTTCATTCATGGGCGCTTTGTTCCCGATGATAATATCCGCGTCCTTCACCCGCTCCGCCGTATTCTCCGCCACCGTATTCGGATAGTACACCACCTCCCCGAATTTCTCAAAACAGCTCACATCCACGTCCGTTCCCACGCTGTTGCGCTCCAAAACCACAAGCTTCATATTCACTCTCCTCTGAATATATTATTTTCCTGCAGCGTTTTCACCAGTACAACAAAAATCGGGTCAAACCGCCAATTACTTTCTATTCGCTATCTAACTCACATAATTATCAAAATACCCCTGAATCAAAACCACCGGTGTACCTTTGTCGCCCGAGCCGCTTGTCAAGTCGCACAGGGAACCGATCAGATCGGTCAGCCGTCTCGGCGTTGTGCCCTGAGATGCCATATCGCCTACCAGATTGTCCCTCTTCTCCCTGATGCGGCCGGAGATCGCCTCCTTGAGCGCCTCGCCGGACAAATCCTTAAAATCGTTATCCGCCAGATATTTTAGCTTCACTTCATTGGGCGTACCCTCCAGCCCCGGCGTGCTTGCCGGAGAAACGCACGGGTCTGCAAGCTCCCAAATCTTTCCTACCGGATCTTTAAACGCGCCGTCACCGTAGACCATAACTTCCACATGTTTGCCGGTTCGATCCAAAACAGTCTTCTGAATATCCAGCACTAGATCCGTGCACTCTCTCGGGAACAGCTTAATGGTGTCTTCGGTGGACTTGTTGGAACCAAGCAGCCCATATTTCTCATTGCATCCGCTGCCGTTTACAGGCTGATTGAGAATATCGTCCAGCCCCGCCACGACTTCCGCGCCCGCTTCCCTGAGAAGCCTCTTCGTGCGCGTCCTCGTGTGAATATCGCAGTTTATCACTTTTTTTGTATGTGGCAAAATGCTGCGACAGTCATTGGCAAAAATAATCTCCACCTCCGCGCCCGTCTCTCTAATTAATTCTTCATAATACGCCACATAATCCACCCCGGTAAACGGATGCTTATTCTCTCCAAAAAGCTCACGGTATTTTTCCAGTGTCAGCACATCGCTGTAAGGATTGATCCCCGCCTGATCCAGCTGATCCAGAGAGACAAGCTCATTGCCCACCTCATCGCTGGGATAGCTGAGCATCAGCACAACCTTCTTCGCCCCCATTGCGATTCCCCGCAAGCAGATCGCAAAGCGGTTTCTTGATAAAATTGGAAAAATAACGCCGATCGTCTCACCGCCGAGCTTTTCCCTCACATCCTGGGCAATCGCTTCCACTGTGGCATAGTTGCCCTGCGCCCTCGCCACGATGGACTCCGTCACTGCAATGACATCCCTGTCGCGAATCTCAAATCCCTCCGCCTCGGATGCCTCCATAACACTGTCCACAACAATCTTCGTCAAATCATCGCCCTGTCTGATGATCGGACATCGTATACCCCTCGATACAGTTCCCACTTTTCTTTCCATCTGTTAATCCCTTCTCTCTTGCAAAATGATTTCTTTCCGAACAGGAAACGCGCCGTGTTACAATTCACACGTACGCCAGATTTCGCATCAATTTACGATTATTCCGTGTGAATTGCAACAATGAATGCACCGGCGCTGGCTCCGACACCATGCAGCAAGTGCATGGTGCGGGTGTGAAAAGTAACCGCGCCGTTTCCCATCCTCTCTTATTTTTACAAAAAAGATCGGAAAAATCAATCAATTACTGCAATAAATTATAAAAAACTCTTGACCCTCACACTGCGTCATAGTGTACAGTGTTTTTATCGGGGACAGGAAACCATCTGAAACGGAGGATAGATTGAAAAATCACACTGATGTGCTGATTTTTCAATCGGCAATTTGAGTCAGAGCCTCAAATATGCTCAGACAGGGAGGAAAACATGAGAACAGTAAAGGAACTTTCAGACATTACAGGTATCAGCGTGCGCACACTTCACTACTACGACCAGATCGGGCTGCTTACACCCACGGCGAAAAGTGAGGCGGGATACCGGCTTTATGACGATAAAGCGCTGGAAACCTTACAGCAGATTTTGTTTTTCCGCGAATTTGACCTTCCTTTAAAGAAGATCAAAGCCATCATGGACGACCCTGCCCTCGATCAGAAACAGATACTACAGATGCAACGGGAAATGCTGGTGGCGCAGAAAACGCGTACAGAGCGTTTAATCGCCAGCATTGACGATATTCTGAAAGGAGAGAATAAAATGGATTTTGCAATTTTCAACAGAGCGGAAATAGAGGAAATGTTTGACAATATGTACACGCATATGCCGGAGAATATCCGCCGGATTGCCATCGATGAGTTTGGCGGCGTGGAAAACTGGCGGACACATTATATTGAGATGTTGTCCTCGGAACAAATGCAGAAAGCTTATGCAAAAGTCGTCGAGTGGTACGGCGGAAAGGAGGCTTATCAGGATGCCGCAAAACACCCGATGAGTAAAGAAGCTACAGAATGCTACAAGCGCAGAACCAACACAATCCTGCGCAAACTTGCCGCAAAACGGGACTGCCCCACAGATTCCTTTGAAGTCAAGGAGATCGTGGGCGAGTATGGCTTCGTGATGAAGCAGGCGGCAGGCATTAAAAAGGAGCGGGATTTTATGCTCGCTCACGCGGACTATTACCGCAAGGAACCCCTACAGTCCCGACTGGATAAGGAATATGGCGAGGGAAGCGCGGCGTTTTTTGCCGATGCGATTGAGACATTTTATCGGAGGTCGGAATAAAATACTGCCTGTATAACTGCTCTTTCCAGCCGGCGCCATCGCACAGAGGTTGGCGTCGGCTTTCATTCTTTCTTGTATCTGGTAATCTTTCTCCAATTTGCCGGAAATCCCATTTTTTCATATAGCTCTTGTTCTGTTATACTGTTAGCTTTCTTAAGATACTTATGAATCAAACTTTTAAGCTCTTTTACCAGTTCCCTATACCAACCATCATTCAGAAGATACCTTAAAGCAATCACAGCCGAAAATAAATCATTTTTTCCATTTACATACTGTGTCCCTTTTTGAATGATACCTAATTTCTTATGTATGGGTAAATCAGGAATACTATCCGCAGTTCTATATGTAAATAATCGTTCACCGTGTGCACAGACATTCCTGAACTTTACCATTACCGCCAGCATAGAAACCATTTGGCTTTCATTAATACATGGATAATTCTTACTGACCTTAATCTGTATATCTTGCGGAAGCAACATATACATCTTTGAGATATTACCAAATGTCAATGCATTTGTTAGTACCCATAACGGAACATTTCCATACTTTCTCTGTGCATGATTTATATAATGATAATCTGTCGGTTTTGTAACATACCCTTCCAGTATCCTTATTAAACGGTCTATATCTCTTTGATTTTTCTTCCCTACATAATTATAATTTGAGGTATCAAGATACTCCTTTTGGCTTTCTCCATTCTTTTCAGTAAAATAATAAGAAACTTGCGATTTTATTTCATTTTCCACTTTAATGAGATATTTCAAAAACAATTGCCTTAGAGACTCATCAAAATAATATAACTCCACAATGTCCTCAAACCGTGTTCCGTCCTTATAATTCCTGGTTGTCGGATTTTTAAAGACATCCTTATACCCTCCAATTAAAGAGTAGTAACTCATCTGTCTCAGAATATCCTTAGCGTATTCTATATCATCAATCTGTAGATTTTTTTCGTTCTTTAATTTCTCTATCTGTTGGTCATAATTCAAAAAAATTTTTTTCATATGAATTTCCCTTTAAAGTAAAAAGAGGAGCCCCCGCAGGTTCTCCTCCGGTCGCAGGCCTCACAGGTTTCTGCAACGCGATCACTGTATTTATCTTACTTGACTGCAAACTTCATGTCAAGCAATTTCTACAGCCCTTACAGCATATGCAAATTAAATTACATTGATACCTCAAACCAGCTTTTCTGTTCATGTGAAAGCGACAGTCTCCATACCTAATTTTACCACCATGAGAAGAATAGTCCCGCAAGCGGCGACAGCACCACCATAATCACGGAAAAGGTAAACGACTCCATGGAAATCAGCGTGGCTCTCTGCTCCGACGGGAACATATCCTGCAAAGTCGCGTCCGTCCGCACCTGCAGCGCATCATCGGCAAACGCCGCGATAAAACCGCCCGCCATCATAAACAGCCACATACCCGAATGCTCCATGAGTACCCCGGACAAAACAAGCGCCGCCGTGACCGCAAACAAATTTCTGTACCGCAGCCGCTTCCATTTCAATATGATTTTCGCCCCGAGGATGCCTCCCATTTCCATGAAAAACAGGGCAAACCCCAGCGCCCAGCGCGGCATTCCCGCCGCCGGGAGCTTCGCCTGTAAGAAAAACAACAGTAAAATATCAATCGCCCCAACAAAGGAATTGGCAAACATAAGGGCAATCGCCTTTCTCTCCCGCTTCATAAAGGAAAGACTTTCCATAAAATATTCTGCCAACGCCGTCTTGACTAGGTTAGTCACTCTCGTCGTCTGCCCGCTTACTTCATCAAGAGCTTTCGCCGCGGTGCCTTCCTTTCCGTCACCCACCTTTGCTTCATATAAAGACAACAAAATACCAATCTGGATCACGGACATCAGAATATCCGCCCCATACGCCGCCCGGTGCCCGATTAACAGCGCAAATCCCGCACACAATGTCGAAAGCGCGCCACAGAAGCGGTAGATCATCAGCTGGTTTGACGCATACCTTTCGTAGTAAGCCTCCCCCTGCACCAGCTTAAGGGAATCGTAGGCAAGGGCGTCCCCCGAGCCGGATGCGAAGTTGTAGCTCGTGGCATAAAACGCCAGTGAAAGGCACACCATAAACAGGTTGCCCGAAAGTATCATAACCACGTTGCCGATCATCCGCAAAATGCTGCTTAAAACCAGCATTTTCTTTCTCCCAAACAAATCGGCTAAAACCCCGGAGGGAATTTCAAATATAAGGCTCGTTATGTGGAAAACCGTCTCCGCCAGCCCGATCTGCGCGAGGCTGTAGCCTCTCGCCGCGAGTATCGCCACCCACGCCCCGGTCAGCGACAGATTTCCCGCCGCCGTAGATAAGTATAATCCTCGTATCTGTTTCTTGATTTTTTGCATAAAAAAACCTCCTTAGCTTTTCATTGTCAAAAAGTTAAGGAGATAATGTCCCTATTCCGTCAAATTTGCCCAAACTATAAACCGTTAAATAAATAACAGTTCCTGCAATTTATTTTCCTGCAAATTTTACCGAAAATGGGCGCACTATCCCCGTCGAGGGGATAAATGCTTCCTTTTTGCAGTTGTAAATTCATGTTTTTCCAGATCATAAATGCGACCTCATACAACATTGACAACATTGTTTCCACTGGGAAAAATTATACATGGCTCATAGCGGAATGTCAATCTTTTGCAGGGCTGGCCTGTTACTCCGCAGATGCCAACTCGTATAACTTTTCACGCACACTTTCTGTGACTCTGGTTACATCCTCTGTCGCGGAAGTGATTTCCTGTGTTGAGGCTACTAAATTCTGAACCCGCCCGTCCACCTTTTCCACAATCTGGAGCAAGTCGTCCGCGCTTTTATACAGTTTATCAACTGCAACGCCTATATCCGTCTTTGTCTGGTCGCTCTTGCTCACCGTTTCTTTGGAATTTTCAGCAAGCGTCTTTATTTGTTCTGCCACAACAGAAAATCCTTTGCCCGCTTCACCGACTCTTGCCGCTTCAATGGACGCATTCAGCGCCAGAAGATTCGTCTGATTGGCGATCGATATGACGTCCGCATTATTTGTTTCCAGATCTCCTAAATAATTGTGAATCTGTTCCAAAGAGGCTTTCAGTCCATCCGCAAATGCTGCCATTTCCGAAATTGTCGCAGAAATTTCAGTGCTTTCCTGTGCATTCACCTTACAGCTGTCTGTCATGCCGCTCACATTAGCTCCAATCTCTGTAAACTGCTCATCAATCTTACTTGACAGCATTTCCTGCTTCTCTTTTTCGTGCATACGAAGAGCCTGCATTTGCTCTGCCAGATAATTCGCCTGTGCCTTTTCTTCAATCGCGAAGTCTTTTACATAATGTACACAGTTATCTCTATAATTAAACCCATTATAAATTGCAACTGCCATCTCCGTACAATTTTTATATCCGCATCCGCCACAATTAATGCGGCGCTTTTCCGGCGTTTCTTTTTTCATCTCAATAAAAATCTGATCAAGCTCTTTCTCACTCGGTATCTTCGCCTTGCACTTATCACTTTTACCCGTATATTTGCGGACAAAATCGTTGATGTCCAAGGAAGCAAATGCTTTGTTCAAAAGCTTCAGCCGCTGTTTGGGCGCAAGCTTTCTCGCCCATGCAGTCTTTTTGCTATCCGTCTTGCTTTTCTGCTTGATCTGCTCAATCGCGTAAAAGGCATCCTCCGTTTTTGCCAGTTTCTCCTCCACAGCGGTTCCGTAAAGACATCCTGCACTACAGTTAAGCACATCAATCATTAAATACGGAGTCCTTCCCTTTGCAATCTGTTCCTTATTCGCTTTCAGATAATTATACAGATGCTTTTCGCCTTCTACCTGACGAATAAATACATCCTCGCCCAGCAGCCAGTACACATTTTCTTTCAGACCTCCCGGCATCGGGTAAATCGAGCCAAGCCCATACTCGATCTCGTCACTTACCGGCTCTCCCTTTATATGATGGGCTCTCACATACTCCATCAAATGAGAAAAAGTGACATTATATTTTACATACCCGCCCGTATTCGGGTCCTCAATCTCATTTTTCTTTGCGATACATGGACTGATAAACGCAAGGCTGTCCCTTAATCCCATGTATTTTCTGGCATAAATCGCGCTGCACATCATAGGGCTGTGAATTGGCATCAATTTCGGCAAAAGCTCTGGCAAGTATTTCTCGATATACCCTACAACCGCAGGGCAAGGCTGGGAAATACCTCCGACAAAATTATGCTTCTGAATATAATTGATGTATGCCCAGCTCGTAATATCCGCTCCATAAGATACGCTCAAAATACGATTTACGCCCAGTTTCTTTAGCCCGCCAAGCACGGTCTCATACTCATCGTAATAATTCGCCTTAAACGCAGGCGCTAATATAATAGAAATTTTCTCGCCTCTTTTTAAATCTTCGAAAAACTTTTCGGTGTCATCTTCATATTCTCTCGCATGATGCTCACAAACATCAAAACAGGCGCCACATGCAATGCACCTGTCCATATCAACTTCTATTACATTCTCACCATTCATGTTTTTTGCAATATTGGCTCCCTGACAGCTGCACGCTCCTATGCAGCGGTTACACCCCACACAGGCATCTGTAGTAAACACAAGCTGATTCATTTCTGCTCCCCCTCTTTCAACTATGACGTTCGTTAATGCTGAGACAATAACTGACATCGTGATCAGCGTGATAAAATCCTAATTCACTATAACAAAAAATCACAGTAAAAAAGGGGGATTGGTATACTTTGTCATTTTTTAGGTACAATTTGCATAAATTATCCTGTTTGGGGCGGGAATCTCGTTTTGCAATTCACGAGAATAAATTTTTTCTGTCCCGGCAGCAAAAGATTGACAACAAAATAAACCTGCACCATACTAAAAGCAGACAAAAAACGATCACAGAGAGGGGCACAAAAATGATCGGCATCTATTTCAGCGGCACAGGAAATACAAAGCACTGTACGGAAAAACTGGTGCGTCTCTTGGATGCGACTGCCCAGACAATCCCGATGGAAGATAAATCTGCGGCAGATTTATTGTTGCGGCACGATTTCATTGTTCTGGCATACCCTGTCCAGTATTCAAATATGCCCGTTATAGTGAGGGAGTTCATCAAAGAGCATTCCGCAATCTGGAATGGCAAAAAGGTGCTCTGCGTCGCTACTCAGGCATTATTCAGCGGGGACGGCGCAGGCTGTGCGGCGCGCTTACTAAAAAAATACGGCGCGGAAATTGTCGGCGGCTTACATATCTGTATGCCGGATTCCATTGGTGATGTGAAGCTGTTGAAAAAACCGGTCGTGAAAAACCGGGAAAGGATCCGATCCGCGGATCAGAAAATAGAGAAATGCGCGGCGGAAATCAGACGGGGTAAATACCCAAAAGACGGTCTGTTTTTTTATCATCGGATTGCCGGATTACTCGGTCAGCGTTTATGGTTTTACGGCAAAACAAAGAACTATACCGACAAGTTAAAAATCAGCAATGCCTGTACGGGATGCGGACTTTGCGCCCGTCTTTGCCCGATGGAAAATATTTCGGTCAAAAATGGCAAAGCTGTTCCCGGAAACCGCTGTACCATGTGCTACCGCTGCATTAATTCCTGCCCGGCGCGGGCGATTACGCTATTGGGGAATACGGTCGTCGCGCAATACCGTTTTGACAAATATGCGGATGCGGAGGACAGCACAGGCATCCACTAAAATCGGCAGATCCTCCGCTATAAATCAAAAATACTCAACTGCGTTTCCTTCCATGACGCCACCTTCCTCTGGCTCACCCTGTCCCCTGCTTCCAGATGACTGCACAATAGCGGCGACGCGGGATCATACTTCGACGCGTTCCTCGCCACGCTCTTCTCACCTGCATTTGCATAACAATAGGCGCAGCCGTTTTTGCATGTATGATAAGTTCCTACGTCAATACTTTCCACGCAGCCGCATTCCGGGCGCTGATTTTTGTCTTTGCCGACCTTCAACCTGCACCCTGTTATTTTTTCAATCAACGCCTTATCAATACAGCAGTTGTGGACGATTCCGCAGTCACTCAAATCTATCTTTTCTGCGCAGCTGCCGATTTCCATATGATTATCGTCTGCAATCCCGCTCAATTCCCTCGCAAACTTTCTCAGTTCCCCTTCATCCAGATCATAGCTGGACAGGCTCTCCATCCTTTTCCTGTTTTTGGCATACATATCCATAAAACTGATCACACATTTGTCGGTATAGCCGTTTAACGCTTCCGCAAGGCTTGTGAATGCTTTTATGTGATACTGCGCCGTGTACTTATCTGAAAAGAAAATGGGATCATATCTCCAAATCACTCTCTCCCTGCCGATCCGATCTGATAAGCTGCGAAAAATCGGAATCATGGACGCTTTTTTATCGGGCACATTTACCTCCACATCATTCCCATACCCCGTAAGTGTAAACTGAAAATAATACGGATACGCTTTTAGCTCATCCAGTCTCTCCATCATCGGCAGGGGATTCTTTGTCCAAAAAACGATACAGTCCACCACGTCCGGCGTAATTTTAATTTCGCTGATCTGATGCGCATTTATTGGATTGCGGACATATAGGAATCCCTCTTTTATTCTGTTGTAAAACCATTCGGAATAATAATTCGGAATGTCAGTTCTCCTGCTTACGCTTAAAATCATCCCGCCGCTTCTTTCACGTGTCTGCCAACAGCTTCTTTAATTACTTTTTTCACTTCCTTTGTCAAATGGCTATGTTCCTATGCGCAAATACATTAGCGCCTTCGCAAACCGCCCTTCTATGTCGTAAAAATGTCCGCCCTCATTCCACTCAAAACACACCTGCCCCGCCAGAATTTCCTTCGCCCGCTGTGTGCACTCCGCCACCCGGCTCATGCGCGGATTTTTGCTGCGGCTCTCCTTTTTTCCGAGGGAAAGATATATCCGCAAGTCCGTCCGAATCGGCTTTTCCCGCTCCATAAACTCACAGAAACCGTCAAACCAGAGCGACCCGGAAAGGCTGGCGATCACGCCGAACACATCCGTTTTGTAGATTGCATAAACCGCCGTAAGCCCGCCCAGAGAATAGCCAAGCAGAGCCGTGTGCGCCGGTTTCGGTTTCGTCCGATAATGGGTGTCCATGTACGGCTTTATTTTTTCTGTCAGACAGGATAAATACATGTCAGCCCTGCCCCGCGGCGCTTCCTCCCCCGCACGGAACGCGGGCGCTGCCCACGGCGTAAAGTCGTCGTTCCAGCTATTCGGCTTGATGGAGAGGAGAAGGAACTCAGTCTGTGCGCCGCATTCGACCAGCTTAGTCAATATCCCTTCTATTGGAACTTCACCGTTAACGTAGATAACCGGGTAACGGTCACCTCCCTCCTCATAACCGGGCGGCAGATAGAGGTGGCAATCCATATCCGCAATGTGCAGCTCCTGTATTTTACCTTCCATCATGTATCCTTCCCTATCACTATCACTGATCATTGCTCGCGGGAATTAATCTCCAAGCAGCAGCGCAATCTCCTCCTTGTACGGCGGAATCGTTTTCTCCGTACTGCCCTCCTCGCAAATCCAAGGCGTCTCCAAAATCTTCGGCACCTGGGCAAACCTTTCGTCATGGACAATTCTCTTTAAAATATCCGTTCCGATATGCCCTTCACCGATATTGGCATGGCGGTCTTTACGTGCCCCGCAGGGATTCATGCTGTCGTTGACGTGTATCGCCGCGATCTGTGAGAGTCCGATTATCTCGTCGAACTGTTGTAACACCCCTTCGTAATCCTCGACCAGACGGTACCCCGCGTCGTTCACATGACAGGTGTCAAAGCAGACGCGCAGCCTGTCCTTTTTATGCACACCCTCATAAATCATTTTCAATTCCTCAAAGGTTCTCCCCAGCTCGCTTCCTTTTCCCGCCATTGTTTCCAGCGCGACCAAAACGTCATCCTCATTTTCATCAAGCACAAGGTTAAGCCCTTTTATAATCTGCGCGATTCCGGCTTCCTCCCCGGCTCCCACATGGGCGCCCGGATGCAGCACTAAAATCCTGCTGCGCATTGCCGCCGTTCTTTTGATTTCCTTTTCAAGAAAAGTGACTGCCAGCTCAAACGTCTCCGGCTTCACGGTATTCCCTAGATTGATAATATACGGTGCGTGAACCACGATCTCCTCAATTCCCGCTTCTTTGGCATACGCCCATCCCGCTTCTATGTTTAATGCCCCGATCTCTTTTCTCACCGTATTCTGCGGCGCGCCCGTGTAGAGCATCAGGACGTTCGCCCCGTAGGACTCCGCCTCCTTTACCGACCCCAGAAACATTTCCTTTCCCGCCATCTTCACATGGGAACCGATCTTAATCTTTTGCATGACAGCCTTCCTCCTACTGATTCTTATTTCCTCTGTCCCTATTATCATGCAATTCCATTCATTAATCAATCTGTTTCGCAGATTTGACCCAGCATTTTCAATCACCAAATATCTTTCCTTTTGTGATATAATAGACGTTAAAGCAAAACAAGCAATGCAAAAAAGGAAGCGGAGCGTATGGGGACATTTATCGTCTTATTACTAGTGGCGGGTGCGGCTGCACTCGCCATACGACAGATGGTGAAGGATAAAAAAGCGGGAAAATCCCTCTCCTGCGGCGGCGACTGCAGCCGGTGCGCGGGATGTCTGCCGGAACAGAAAACAAAGACGGATCACAAATAAAATATTTTTCATAAAAAGGGGATTCTTATGGAAATGCAACTAAAACCCGGCGATAAAATCGGGATTGTGTGCTGTTCTAACGGCTGGGAAAAACGAAAAGAGGCGAAATTCAGACGGTTACAGGAAATTCTTCTGGGAATGCGTCTGGTACCCGTCATATCGCCGTATATTTTTGAACGGGGAAGCGTGGAGAGCGGCAGCGCCGTGGAACGCGCGCAGGCGCTGATGGATTTTTACCGCGACGATTCCGTGAAAGGGATTTTTGATATTTCCGGCGAAGACATCGCCAACGGGATTCTGCCCTATCTGGATTACGAAACGATTGCCGCCTGCGATAAAAAATTCTGGGGTTACAGCGATCTGACGACCGTGATCAACGCCATTTATGCAAAGACGGGAAAGCCTTCTGCGCTGTATCAGATCTGTAATTTCATGTGCGACCACGCCGAAGAGCAGCAGGAAAATTTTAAAAATGCGGTTTTCGGAAACAGTGAAACGCTTTTTCAGTTTCCCTATACCTTTTTGCAGGGAACTGCGATGAAAGGCGTTGTTGTAGGCGGAAATGTCCGTTGCTTTTTAAAGCTTGCGGGCACCCCGTATTTCCCGGAATTGACAGACAAAATTCTGGTTCTGGAATCTCTGAGCGGTACAGTGCCCCAGATGCTCACCTATTTCAGCCAGTTACAGCAGCTTGGCGCATTTGAACAGGTGCGTGGGATTCTGCTCGGCACCTTCACCCAGCTAGAGCAGGAAAAGTGTACGCCGGATGTGTGGACATTACTGAAAAAGTTTGTCGATCCGGGACTTCCTGTGGCAAAGACAGCGTTTGTCGGACACGGAACGGATTCCCGGGCGGTGCTGGTGGGGGAATATGGGGAATTTGAGAAGTAAAAACCCATGGTCCGCAGAATTTATTCAGACAAGAATATTTTAGCAAACCCGCATAAACACGCGCCTGCAACCACCAGTTGACAAATTTCCAAGCCGCCTATATAGCCTTTTCCCCAATCTTTTCTATAATCAAAGTAAGTCGGAAAGACACAAAGCTATAAAAAGTTATAAAAGGTTATAAAAGAATTCAAAAACTATAAAAACTTATAAAAAGTTATAAAATCCGACTGCTAAATTCAGAGAAATATTTGGAGGGAAACATGACGCTTGGAGAAAAAATTTTCAGATTAAGAACAGAACAGGGATTTTCACAGGAGACCTTCGGGGAGAAGCTGGGCGTGTCCAGACAGTCCGTTTCAAAGTGGGAGACAGACCAGTCAGTCCCCGAACTGGATAAAATCGTGGCGATCAGTGAACTTTTTGAAGTCAGCACCGATTATCTTCTGAAACAGACGGAAGAAACATATAGGACAACGAAAGAAGAGCCGCCCCGAACGGAAGAATATTCACAGGGAGCATACCACATCGGGCGAAGACCCCACTATGAATATAAGAGCAAAAAAATGATCGGAAACCTTCCCCTTGTGCATATCAATCTGGGGCTGGGCATCCACCGTGCCAAAGGCGTGATCGCCATCGGCGCTATCGCACAGGGGTGGCTTGCCATCGGCTATGTGGCGATGGGCGGACTGTGCTTCGGCCTTGTCTCTCTGGGACTACTCGCCTTCGCCGTTCTTGCCTTTGGGCTGGTCTCTTTCGGCAGTTTCTCCTTTGGTGTGATCAGCTTTGGCGCCTTTGCCGTCGGCATCTTCTCCATGGGCGCGGTGAGTATTGGTCAGTTTGCCTTCGGCGCCTCGGCACACGGCGCACAGGTGGCGATCGGGGATGCCGCCAACGGAAAAGTTGCGCTGGGCTATTCCCGTGCAGTCGGCACTTACACGCAGATCAGCAACAGACAGCCCTTCAACTATGAAGAAGCCTGTCGCGCGATTGACGAACATGTGTCGTCGAATTGGCTCTTTTTCAAAACGTGGGCGAAAGCAATGGTGCGGTGGTTTTAATCAACACCCCCGCCGCATTCACCAAATGTCTGCTTCGCATCCGCTTGGCTCATTGCTCGCGGGAATCAAACCGGCAGCGTCACATCCAGCACAAAATACCCGCTCTCCACGCGGCATTCCATATTGCCGTTCCTGCGCACGGCTGCCTGTCTGATATTGGAAAGACCGTAGCCGTGTTCCTTTCCCTCTTTTGCGGAGACGGGCAGACCATTTTCCAATTTCACCTCGCCGTCAAACCGATTGCTCACCCGGAGTAAAAACAGATTCTGGCGGACAGCCGCCTGCACTTTAATAACCCTGTCTCCTTCCGGCATTGTCAAAGACGCCGTCAGCGCATTTTCCAGCGCGTTATTTAGAATCAGGCACAGCTCCGTGACCGGCAGCTCACACGCGTCGACCCCGATATGGCAGACCAGTTCGACACGCTCTTCCAGACATTTTGCCGCATAATTTTGCAGCACCGCGTTGATATACGGGTTCGTGCTGAAAATTTCAGACGTCTGCTCCTTATGGTATGCGGCGATGCCGTCCAGATACTTCTTTGCCTCCGTCAGCTTATCTTCCTCAAACAACATAACTAACGTGTGCAAATGCCCCGCCATGTCATGGCGCAGCGAACGGATCTCTTTTTCGTGGCTTAGCCTTGCCTCATAAAACTCCTTCTGCACAAAGAGCTGACTGTCAAGCTGCCTTGCATGTTCCGTCTGCAAAACCAAATCTGCGCGCATTCCCACAATGCGCCGTATGATCTGGTATAGGGCAAGGATGGCGGAGAGCACGAACAGTATCACAGCACACCAGTAAAAGAAATTGGCGGTAAAACCCCTGCACAGTCCATCAAAAACAGCCGCAATCTGATTTGCGTAAAATCCTCCATTCCACGAAGAGCCGGTATACAGAACAGCAAGCAGGCACCCCGTCATGCCAAGCCCTATTAACAACAGCGTAAAGCTACGGTTTCCTGTCTGAACCGCCTCTCTGACCGCGAAAACCAGAAGTGCTGCAAGCGGGCAGAACAGTATCATGCTTTGGTCGAGAAAGCGGCTGAAAAAAGGAAGCCCGCCAAACAGCTGCCCGACCGGGACGATCAGCGAAACAACCGCCGAGATTCCCAGAATGCCGCCGAATATAAACCGGTTTTTATGGTCCTTCATCTGCAAAAGCAGCCAGACGAGGGGCAGCAGAACCTCCACCTGCGGAATAAATGCCGCCAGCGGACTGTCAATCGCGTAGGATGCGGGCACAAGAAACGAAAACTGCCGCAGATGGGAAAACAGCTGGACCAGAGCTGCAAAAATTAGCAATAGGGACGAATAATCGCGGATTCCCTGAAAAAAAGCAAACAGCCAGATACCTGTAAGCGTAAGCGCCGCCACAGCGAATCCCGCCGCCTGCATCAACTGTCTGCCTGTGGATGATACCAGAGATTCAGCCTCCGCCTTGAAAGAGGACAAAATAATCTTTGGCATGTAAGGCTTATCTGTATGTGTGGTGGCAATTGTGAGCCTCCTGCCGGCAAAATGCACAGGCAACGTGCAGCGTACCGATTCTCCCTGTGCGGGCGGCGTATCCACGTATTCCTCAGGCAAAGACACCGCATCCATACGCATATCGCCTCCGGGACAGTTGGTGTAAAACAATTCCCCATCCAGAAATACAGCGCAGGGGCGCAGAATATCCAGCAGAAGGAAGGTGTAACCTCCGCTTTCCTGCTCTTTTGTCAAAGTGCGGGAAAGATAAAACACCCTGCCCGATTCCATCTCCAGAACTTCTTCTATAGAGATCTCCCTGCGGCTGCCGTTTTCCACGATATACATGTCCCATCCTTTGGCATCAGTAAGAAGCGGCGTGAGGAAAATATCTTCCGCTTCTGTCCGTGTAACATCGGAAAGCAGCCCGAGAGCCCAGACGACGAACATGGCAAACAAAATAACTGCTGCGCCTTTTCCGATCCATTGCTTTTTCCATACCAAAGTTTTCTTCCTCATAGCATCCCGCCTTTAATACTCTTGAAAAATACCAAACAGCCGTTTATGATATCCGTCCTTTGCGTCCGCCGCATACGTGCGTGAAATCGGAATCAGCGTGTCGCCGACCGTAAATCCTTCCCGTGACATTCGGTCTACATGGATGAGATTGACGATAAAGCTCTTATGACAGCGCACAAACAGTTTCGAGGCAAGCTGCGTCTGGATTTCATCAAGCCTGCCATAAGCGGTATACTCCTGCCCGCCCCTCATATGAAAGCGCAGAACATGGTTAGAACTGTCTATATAAAGAATATCCTCATGGTGGAGCACGACGCTCTGTCCGCGGAATGTAACGTTCAGTATATCCTCCGAACCCGAAACATGATCCACCGCTTTTGTCATAACCTCCGCCAGATCATCAAATCTCACAGGCTTAAGCAGATACTGAAATGTATAAAGATCAAATGCCTCCCTATAAAAATCTTCACTGACCGTCAGAAAAATCAACACCGCTTTTTCGTCCATTTCACGGATACGGCGGGCAGCCTCCACACCGCTTTGCCCGGGCAGATAAATGTCCATAAGAAATATGTCAAACTTTTTCCGACCGGTTTCCATATCAAGCAGCAGCGGCTCCGCGCTCGTATACTCCGTAAATTCACAGAGGATTTTTGTCTGGCACAGCATACTGCGCAGATGTGCCAGATCCTCCTTTTTATCTTCACATATTGCAATCTGAATCATGGAAATTCCGCCCCGTTTCTCCAGTTTCATTGCCTTCTCATAGAGTATACCAGAAAGCAGGAAATCTTCCAATCACGGACAGGCTCTCTGCTGGCTTTGGAATGTGTTATTTTCGTCAAAAACCGTGTCACTTAGGTAACTTTCGACCTTTGAAACCCTTTTAATGGTATAAAAATCTTATAAGACATGCTGGAAAAACCATTCAGAAAAGTATATGGATGTGAAAAGAATACAAAGGAAGGATGGAGGTTCATTATGAATAAACGAAAAGGCGGATTATGGCAAAGAATGATGGCAATGCTGCTTTCGGCGGTGTTAATTGCAGGCATGATGTCAAATGCGGTTCCCATGACCGTGCTGGCGCAGGAGAATGGGGAAGGCGCGCAGGGGGCTACCAATCCCGGCACGCAGGAGACCCCGGAACCGGTGGAAAGTGTAGTGCCTGCGGATCTTATCATGTCTACGGCACAGGATAATGTACTTGTTTATATAAAGGCGCAGTTTCATGGCAATGACATGAACAAGAATAAAAAAATGGCGGAGGAGTATCTGGCAAATAACCAGATTGTGCTGGTCAATGCTGCAGATAACGCTCAACAATATGAGGCAGACACAAGTATTGATGAAACGGGAACGAATGTGGTATGCGCAGTATACTGCTACAATGTGTCACCGGGAAGGTATTATTTTCAGCAGGGTGAGAAAAAAAGCGGGGAGAAGAGTTGTACTGCACCGGAGACCAACTTCGACGGCGAGATTGCCTATGCCGTCAGCTTTATGGATTCAGATGTGGAACTGGAGAGTCAGTATGTGCAGATACATGGAAAAGCTGTCAAGCCTGCAAACCCGGTCAAGGACGGTTACACCTTTGCGGGCTGGGTAACGGAAAACGGCGGCAGCACGCCATTTGATTTTGAGGACGCAGCGATTACTCAGATAACAAACGTCTATGCCTCATGGACGGCGGATGCCCCGAACGATACCAAGATCGCCTCCGGCACAGACTGGACGCTTGACGCAGACGGCAGGCTGACAATCAGTTCGGATGCGGGGATGGAAGACTGGACCGTCAAGAACGATACACCGTGTAATGGAACAACCTATAAATATCTGGTAACAAGCGCAGAGATACAAAACAGCGTGACAAAGATAGTGAAAAATGCGTTTAATGGATGCAGCAACTTGGCAGACATAACATTATCGGATAATTTAAAGAGTATTGAGGGGTATACATTTAGTGAATGCAGCAGTCTGGAAAAAATAGAGCTGCCAGAAAACGTGACAAGCATAGGGACGAATGCGTTCGCCCAATGTAGCAAGCTGACGAGTGTAATGTTATCGGAAAAGTTAGAAAGCATAGGTTTTGGTGCGTTTCAACAGTGCGAAAACCTAACGAGCATAACGTTACCGCGAGAGGTAAAAAACATAGGTAATTGTGCATTCGATACGTGCAGCAATTTGACAGAAGTAAAGATGTCTGGGGAAATACCGCCGACAATTGGTGATATGACTTTTTATGACTGTAAGTTTTTTCAGGATGTCACACCGGGTATCCATGTCCCGGCGGGCAAGGCGCAGGCTTACATAGATGAATGGAAGAAAACAGATTCGGATACGCCATGGGAGAAGTATATCACGGACGGCACCACACCCGCAGAAAAACATGAACATGACGGCGTAACCTTCACCCCGTGGATGCAGACGGACAGCCTGCCAACTGCGGCGGGGAATTACTATCTGACGAAGAATGTGACCCTTACCGACACATGGACCGTGCCGGACGGCATGACCATCCTTTGCCTAAATGGAAAAGATATGCAGTTGACCAATGGTGTGGCTGCTCGACTTCTCACTACGATTACTATCCCGCAGAATGCGACACTGAAACTGTTCAACTGCGACCAGCATGGAAGTGGCGGAAAGATTTCGGGCGGACCTTTCTGTGGAGTTACCGTGAACGGCTGCTTTTATATGTATGGGGGAGCAATCTCAGAAAACGGCACGCCTACCGCCTTTTCAAGCGCCGGTGTGAGAAACAATGGTACCTTCTATATGTACGGGGGCGAAATCAAAAACAACAGGCTCCCTATCACGCCGACCGATGGCTTTCCGAATGCCGGTCTGGTAAATAACGGTTCCTTTTATATGTACGGCGGCAATATTGTGCAAAATGTATCGGACTCATGGGGCGCCGGGGTGCATAACCTAGCCGGTAAAAAAGTGGTAATAGGCGGCAGCGCGATTATAGCCGACAATACGGATTCGGACGGCTGCCAAAATAATCTGTTTCTGTTGTCAGATGACATGATAACCGTGGACAGCCAAAATCCCCTTTCCGACTCCGCAAGAATCGGGGTTTTAACGTATGAGCTGCCGGAAGAGGAGACGCCGGTCAATATTACGGGCATAAACAGCGCAGATTACCATCTGTGTTTTTCCAGCGACGACCCAAATTACACCGTAACCGACAGTGATAATCATATCGTGCAGCTGATCGTGGCGCCGCATGACCACAAACTGACTCTGGTGCCCGAAAAATCCCCCACCTGTACAGAGACAGGTCATAAGGCATATTATCACTGTGAGGGCTGCGGTAAAAACTATGAAGACGCGGCGGGAACAAAGCCCATCGCTGACATCAGCACATGGGGAACTATAGCCGCGCAGGGACACGACTGGGGAGAGTGGACAGTGACGAAACCCGCCACGACAGCAAAGCCCGGAGAAAAGGAGCGTATCTGTAAACGGTGTCAACAAAAAGAAACCGAGACCATTCCGGCAACGGGCGGTGGCGGCGGCAAACCCGGCGGCAATAAACCCGGCAATGACGGCTCCGGCGGAGATAGCGACGACAATGCCGGTGGGAATCCGGGTGACAATGACGGCGCAGATGGCAACAATAACGGCGGAAGCGATAACGGCAGCTCCGGCGGCAACAACAGCAGCACAGGCACGACCGCGCCCGCGCCCGGCGGTTCCCGCACAGGGCAGCCAAAAGTAAAACAGGAGAAAGAAGGAAATATCCAGAAGGAAGTGCGGGTCGAAGGTGTGGAAACGCTGGACGTGACAGTGGCAACACCCCTTTCCGAGCTGGCTGACATGGTACTGACACAGGCAGAAAAACAACAGGTGACAGCCGGAACGAATATCCGGATTGTCCTTGAGGTAAAGGACGCGCCCGGGTCAGTGAGCGCGACGGACAAAGCTCTTCTGGAAACAGCGCTGAACAGCTCCGCCGCCAGAGAGTATACCCTCGGACAGTACCTTGATATCAGCCTTTACAAAGTGGTCGGGGACAGCCGCAGCGCCATTGCGGAGACAGACCGTAAGATTACCATTACGATCGACGTGCCGGACAATCTAAGAAACACTGACGGTACAAAGACAAGAACCTTCGCGGTAATCCGCGCCCATGACGGAAGGGCGGAACTTCTGGCTGACCTTGACGACAACGCCGACACCATCACCATAGAGACAGACCGTTTCTCTACCTATGCCATCGTCTATAAAGACACGGCAGACAGAAACAGCGACGGAAATCAGAGCGGAACCGGCAAGCCCGGCGTCGTCCGGGTGAGCACGAAAAGCGACGGCAAAAATCCGGGCGGCGGAAAAGACAATGAGCCTAAGACCGAAGACAGAACGCCGATAGAGCTGAGTGCGACACTCGCCATGATCGCCGGGCTGACTTACCTGCTTCTGTACTTTGCGGACCGTAAGCACGGCATGACAGAAGAAGTGAAGAAGGAGCTTGTGTCCCGCCTCGTGGCATGGGCGAAACAGGGCGGGAAAGGCAGGACATACCTTGCGTTCGCCGCAATCTTCGTACTGCTGGTGTATTATCATAGTATCGGTAAGAAAATGTGCGTAGAATGGGAGGAGATTTACGGAGACTAAGAAGCACTGTAGTAATTTTCAATAAATGCCGCCGTCAAATGCAGCGCCAGAACAAGGACAAAAAATCGGCGCTGCACTCGACGGCGGCATTTTCATATGCTCTATTTTTCAAAATTTCCTATATAGTGGCATGAATTTCTGAAAAACCTTCCTCTACAACAATTGTTCCAGCAGCCGCTCCATATTCTCCCTGTGCGGCACAATAATCTCTAAATCCACCTCCGGGTGAACGCGGACATAGTCGGTAAGCATACCCATCAGATTATCGCCGGATTCCATATAATCATCAATGATCACTTCATCGCTGAATCCCAGCCGCCTCAAAATAATCGCCGACACAACGCCGGTGCGGTCTTTCCCAGCCGTGCAGAAATACATCACATTGGAATCCGCATTCATAATCGTGTCGATGATCTCTTCCATTTTTTCATCTACCATCTGCCGGTACACCACATACAGATGTTCCAGCGATTTCGGCGTATCGCCCCCGCCTGTGACCGGAAGATGAAAATATCTGAAACCGTTCTCCTCTATCAAGCCGCACGGTTTCCTAACCGTCTCTTCCTCCGACCGCAAATCTACAATTGTAGTTATATTGTGATCCAACAGCCACCGAATTTCCTCGTCAGACAAGTTTTCCGGGAAATCGCTTCGGATATACCGCATTTCGCCTGTCGGCAAAAAACGCGAATTTCTTGTTGATTTTAAGATGGAACGCATGTAACAACCCCCTTCGCTAATGCAACTCCCTGTTCCGCCAGCCGATACCTCATTTCTTCCGTCATATGCCATTCCCATTTCGGGGAATCCGAATCTACCGGGTGTATGTCAGAAACCATCAGAAGCGCAGCCGCCTTTAAACCAAGATACCGCGCCACGCTAAAAACGGCGGATGTTTCCATATCTACGCCAACAGCGCCTTTTTCCCGCCACAACTGTTCTTTACGAAAAGTCTGGCGATATACGGCATCCGTTGTCACTATGGGATAACTGCTTACACTAAATTCGGACGTTGCTTTATTCAACAAATCAACATCTGGGTATGCCGCTTCAATGGACTCGTAGTAATGAAGGGATGTCCCTTCCTCCACGAAAGCCTTCCCCGGTGCAATAACCTCACCAACACGAACCTTCCCGTCATAGGCTCCGCACATTCCGACAGCAATGATTTTCTTTACGCCCAGAGCCGCAAGCGTCTCCACCGTATCCGCAGCCTGCGGAGCGCCGCGACCGCCGTCCAGAAAACATAGCTGTAAATCCTTGATTTCCCAGATGGGACAGCGATTGAGAAATCGTGGAAATAGTTCTGCCATTTTCTCTGCATGGTAGCGCTCTACGAGATAGTCTGCCCCTTTGCCAAAGAAGAACACAACTGCTGTTTCGGGCAAATGTAACCGGCACTCACGGTGCGCGCTATGTATATGCCCGGCTGCTGTAATAACCGGCTTCGAGTTATCGTCAGTTAAGCGCCACATAGAAACTCCTCCATATATTTTCAATTCATTCTGGCTGTTTTTATAGCATAAATCTAATTTCTTTCTCCGCCTATATTTCATTCATATATCTGCTTGAAACCACAATCACATCCGTCAGTACAAAGCCCGCCGCGCAAAACGCAAAAAGCCATGCGATTCCATACGCATTCAAAATGATACCCGAAATCAGCGAAGCCAGAGGAATAAAACCTTGAACCGCCACACCGATCAGACTCATAACCTTACCGAGATTATCTTTGTCTACCGTGAGAAGCACCGCCGTATGCGCAGGGATATTTACCTCGCAACATATCATTGCGAGAAGACTCGAAAAGATACAGAAACATAGGATAAACCCGTTTAGGGAAACGCCTTTTTGCACAAAGAAAAAATATGCTATGGCAATTAGAATCATTACGCCGCTAAGTATGGTAAGCCATATTTTCAAAGTTTTTCCGCACTTTTCTTTCTGTGTCCTTTTGCTGATTGCGATAGCGGTAACTGTGGATGCAATCCCTCCGCAGATACTAAATATGGACAGCCACATTTCCGGGGTTACGATGTGATCAAACAAATATCCCTGCGCGCCTCGTATATCTGTTTTCACAAAATAAGGAGTAATGTTTCCATTGATTGGCGTCACGAAAAAATTAAGCAACGTAAACATGAGCAAAACCATAAACAGACTTTTCTGCCCGTAAAGATAAACAAATCCCTCCTTCATATTGCAAAAAGTTCTTCCAAGCGTTAATGGCTGCTCCTTTTTTCTGTAATTATATTTTATGAACATTTCCGACAAGCCGGATACAAGGTAGCATATCCCGGTAATCGTAAATAAAAGATATACTGGCAGCAGCGCATAGAGTATTCCCGCCAGCAAAACGCCCATGATTCCCTGAATACTGTTCATCGCACTGAAATACGACTGGGCTTTCTGAAGCTGCGCCCTGTCAACGATATCCGGCAGCAGGGAACTGGAAGCAGGGTTAAAAATCCCGCCTATTATATTTCCAAATATGCCCATGACAAACAAAATGACAAGACCACTATTTATATTGTTTTCCGAAAGAAATAATCCGAGTGTTGCCAGAAGAATCAGCGCGCCCTTCATATAATCACAGATAAACATGATTCTGGCTTTATGGCATTGATCGCTTATAACACCGCCAAAAAGTGATGTAATGAGATATACGACACTACAGACAGCAAGATAGATCCCCTGCAATGCCGCGTTATTACCCGTAATTTCCAGTATGTAGAAGCCTACGGTAAAACTATAGAACAGAGAACCTATATTGGTCACCAGCGCCCCGAAGAATACAAGCGTAAAGTTTCTATTTTTAAAAACACTGTTCATAATTCACCTCTTTTCTGTTTATTATACAAACCCATACTTAAATTTACAACATTCTGCAACATTGTAACCCATCCAATTATATGCTATACTTTCACTGTTCCCCATAAAACAAAAGCACAAATTTACGAGGAAACTACTACATGGCAGAATTATCAAAAGAAGAAAAGAAAGCATTGATGAATAAATGGAAAGCCGCACAAAACAAGAAATACATTCTCAGCAAAGCAAAAACGCAGAAGCTGTTTCGCTATCTGGAAACGCAATTGGAGAATACGCCTTGTAATCACACACTATGCCATACGGAACAGTGGCTTAAAGAAAATTTGCCGCCAGAAAAGATACACGGTGTCATTGCAGAAATGAAAGAAATGGGTGGATACTGCGATTGTGAAGTTTTGATGAATTGCTATGAAAAATACGACATAGGGTGAGTAATCGGGAACACCGAAACACTCTCCCCTTCTATAGTGGCAGTATTATCATCCCTTCTCAGCCCCCTGCCGCACCCATTCCAGAAACTCCCTTGCTCCCTTCCCCTCTTTCTCATTATATTCCCATCCCAGTTTCTCCCCGACAAACCGCGCCGTGTTTTCAAACAGCCCGCACATACGAAAAACTGCCGCCCACGCATGTTCCACGTCGCCGTCAAAATAGGTCGATAAAAGCATCTGCCACTCTTCCTCCGAAAGCCATTGATACAAATATTTTGACGATTTCCCGGTGCTCACCGACCACCCCGCCAAAATGCCGACCTTCCAATTTAACATCGTGATAAGCTGCGGTCTGACGCAGTAATTTGTCATATCCTGCACATAAGGAATTTCCTTTCGCCACAATCCCTTTGCGATATTATTGGTACACCACCAAAACTCATTGCAAGCCGCCAGATACTGCTCCTTCGTCGGCTTTTTCACCCAATACTGACGATCCGTCGCCGCCTCAATCTCGGGCAATATACTTTCTTTATCCAGTAAAATTTTGCAGAGTTTATCTTCCTTGACGCGCTGTAACGCGCAGCCTTCTGACTGTATGGTCAAGTCAATCCGAATGCCGTCCGCAAACTGCATCAAATAACCGTAAGAATTTTTCTTATCGCTCGGATAGTTTGGATTTTCATCGGGATACTGCATATAAAGAATCTCTCCGAACACCCGGATCCAGTCTTTGTCCTCTATAAAGCTCTGGGTCTCCTCCACCACATAGACGATATCATAATCCTGAAACATGTCTTTTGGGACGTTTTCGTTTGTTCTGGAACCGTTCATATAGACGGCTTTGATTCTGTCATCGTTTTTCGCAATCTCCAAAATAAGGTTATACATTTCATTTTCTGTTCTCATGCCTGCACCTCCGTTACCGCCTGCATTGCAATTTTCATAGCTGCCGCGAAAAAATCATTTCCCCAATTCCTGATATCATGCGCATCAACATCCGCCAGCGAATCCGCAGTAAAAAGCACCTGTCCAAACAGTACGCCTCTCATTCTTGCACACGCTGCCAAAGAAGCACACTCCATTTCTACCACCGAACAGCCTTCCGATTTCCGATATTGTACCATTTCTTTTGTTTCCCGGTAAAAGCCGTCCGTTGTCCATGTTTTACAAGTCTTATAACTTAATTCCGCCTTCTCCAAAACGCCGCATATTGCTTTGACGGGCGCGGCATCCAATACAATCTCCCGTGACGGCGGCAAATAATGATAGGACGTCCCTTCCTGTCTGAGCGCCGCTGTAGGGACAAAAAACGAGCCTTCTGTATCTTCCACCAACGCCCCGCAGCATCCCGCCGCAATAATTTCTTCCACACCCCCTGCGATTAACTGCTCCATAATCTGTACAGCGCCCGCTCCGCCGAGCGGCGCTTGTACAAATGCAATCTCAACATGATTGATTTTTGTCTTATAAACATAAAAGTCCTTCGTGACACTCACGAATTTTCCGACAATTTCGCAATGATTCTGCGCCACAAAATTGTCTATTTCCGGTTCCATAAAAAGCATGACCGCTTTCCGTGGAAAATGATAATCTGAATGATGCCCCGGCATAATTACCGCACTTTGTTCCGTATCAAACTCTAAGATGGGTATTTCATTTTTACATACTGCCATATCTGTTTCCCCTTTTCACATCATTATTTCTACACCGTTCGCGCATACCGCGACACATCCGCGTACAGCCCCGCCTGCATTTTCCACATAGCCGCATATTTCCCACCCTTGGAAAGTAACTGCTCGTGTGTGCCGGACTCCACAATCCGTCCGTTCTCCATCATATAAATGCAGTCGGCGTCCCGCACGGTGGACAGTCTGTGGGATATGAAAATAACGGTCTTGTCCTTCGCAATCTCGTTTAACTCCTGATTCAGTCTGTACTCCGCCAACGGGTCAAGGGCGCTGCTCGGCTCGTCCATGATAATCAGATTCTGCTTCCGATAAAGCGTGCGGGCAATTGCCACCTTCTGCGCCTCGCCGCCCGAAAGGTTCACCCCGTCCTTCTCAAATTCCGTTGTGAGCGGCGTCTCAATCTGGTAGGAAAGTCTGTTGTCTTCCAGCGTAAAATGCGCGTCAAACAGCGCCTGTTCCACGCCGTAGCTCTCCTCCCGGCTGCCGTCTTCCACATCCATCAGCACATTTTCCTTAAGGCTTGCCGCATATATTTTAAAATCCTGAAAGACGGAGCCGACGCTTCGCCGGTAAGCCATGAGCTGGTAATCCCGGATGTCATTTCCATGATAACATATTTTTCCTCGGTTGGGGTCATACAATCGCAGCAACAGCTTCACCAGCGTAGTCTTGCCGGAGCCATTGTACCCCACCAACGCAATTTTCTGTCCCGGCTCGACGGTAAACGTCACATCCTTTAACACAGACTGCCCGGGAAGATAACCAAAGTCCACATGCTCCACCGAAAGAGCGCCGCTGCCCTCCGGCACAGGCTTTTCCGCCGTTGAAACAATTGTCGGCTCCATCTGTAAAAACTCCCTGATTCGATAAATGTATGCCGCATTTTCCGCCGCCGTCTTACAGCTGTCTATCAAAGATTTCGTGCTATTGCCTATCCGAAAAATGCAGGAACGGCTTGTGACAAGCTGGGCTCCCGACAGCACGCGCGAAACAAGCATCTGATAGAGAAGAATGAACCAGACCGCGCCCTCCTTCACAACGCGCGACAGGAGAACCCTGTGAATCAGACCATATAAGAATAATTGGCTTCCATATTTTTTATTTACCGAACGTATATTATAGTTTGATTCTTCATAATCTCCCCGGCACTTGCCTTTCATAGGCTGATGCAGACGCAGTTCCCCGGCATAGTCAGATAGATAGAATACACGGTTTCCATATTCCCGTTTCTGCTCATAGGACAGCCGCTCCATCCGCGCCGCCACCGACTTTTTGCTTTCCTGTGCCACGCAGAGCAGTTCAAAGGGCAGCAAAACCACCGCCACAAGCAGCGCAATCGGATTGACATAGACACAGAAAAATACCGAACACAATATGCTGACCAGCGACCCCGTGGCAAAATATATAAAATTCAGATATCTGTCTATGCAGCGGTCCGTCTCCTCCGTCGCCAGAATAAATGTCTCATAAAAATCTTTGTCATCATAGCAGGACAAGTCAATCTCTTTTGCCTTCTCATATATTTCCATGCGGAATGCCTGGTACAATACCTGCTTATTTCTGGGAAGCGCATAGTGGTGGTAAAGCCCGTAAGGAATCGTGAAAAATCCGAAAAATGCAATTAAATACCCCATACAAGTCAGAATTTTTCCAAAACCTGCGCCCTGTTCCACAGCCGTCAGCACATAGTTGACCATCCATACAAACTCTATAAAAATGGAAATCTGTATCTCGATGCTCTCAAACAGATGGAATGCCATAAATCCCGGCGTTTGTTTGAAACAGAATTTTGTAAGATACCACTGTTGCGCCGCCATCTGCCGCCATGTCAAGGAGTCTTTCATATGTGATCCAATTCCTTTCCACTTCACAAAATTAAATATTTTTCGTTTTGTTCTTATGTCTTTAATTCTTTACTGGTCAAGCTTTACAATCACTTCCGACACACTTTTCACATTAACCCCGATAATTCTCCGCCTGCAGCCGATACAGCGAAGCATACTCCCCGTTCTGCTCCATCAGTTCAAGGTGCGACCCTCTCTCCCGTATCCTGCCGTTTTTCATATAGAATACGATATCCGCGTCGCGCACGGACGACAGTCTGTGTGATATAAAAAACAAAATCCTGTCTTTGCCGTACTCTTTTATATTTTCAAATAGATGGTACTCCGCAAGGGGGTCGAGCGCGCTGCTCGGTTCGTCAAACACCGCAATCGGGCTGTCCTTTGCAAAAGCTCTCGCCGCCAGTATCTTCTGATTCTGTCCGCCGGAAAGCACCGTGCCCTCCTTGGAAAACTCACGGGTAAGAATTGTCTTTTCCCGCAAAGCCCGGCTTTCTATCTCCTCACTTATATCCGCCAGTTTTAGTGCCTGCCACACCCTTCTTTTGTCTTCCTCCGGCGTCGTATGCTGTCCCATCAACACATTCTCCTCCACGGTGTCCGCAAAAATTTTCCCGTTCTGGAAAGCCGTGGCAAACAGGTTCCGATACGCCTTCACCTGATATTCCCGGATATCAATGCCGTTCACCAGAATCCGCCCCTCAGCCGGGTCATAAAGCCGCATCAGCAGTTTCACCAGCGTGCTTTTTCCCGCGCCGTTGTACCCCGCCAGCGCCACGCTCTGATTTCCTTCTATCTTAAAATGAATGTCCTTCAGCACGTAGCCGCCCTCTTTGTAGCCGAAGGACACATGCTCAAACTCCACCGTGCGGATCGGAAGCTCCGGCATCAGCCCTTCCTGGTCCTCCGGGATGGCGGGCACATATTCCAGAAAGTGCCTCGTCTGCTCGATATACAATCCGTTTTTCACGATAACCATCACCGCATCCACAAATTCGTTCAAAATCCATGTATTTTCGTTCATAACCGTCAGAATGACCGCCATCTCCGCAAAAACCATCGTCCCTGTGACCGATACGCGATAGCCGGAGTAGAGAACCGCCCCCTCCTGCGGCAGCAAAAAGATAAAATACTGGAACATGCAGAAAAGAATGATATTTCCCAGAGAGTACCGGGCAATTACCTTCTGTATGGAAGCGACAACCCCATCGTACTGCTTTTTCAACAGGCGAAAAACGTTTGTCATCCGAATTTCCTTCGCGTACTCGCCAAGGTGAAGCGTCCTGTTCACATAGTCCGCCATTCTCTGAAAAACGATGTTCTCCTTTTCCATACGGAAGATTCTGCCGTTTAAGACACCATAAAAGACAAAGTTACCCACAATCGGAAAAAGGGCAAAAAGAATCGCCAGATGGTCAATCTGCCAGATAATGACTGCCGCCGCGATCATGGCGGCAAATCTCGCCACAACCTGACAGACGCCCTGTAGCATATCTGACAGCTTTACGTGCGCCTGACTGACCGCCATCATATATTCGTTGTAAAAATCACTGTCCTCAAAGCATCGCAGATCAACTTGACATGCCTTATCATAAAGCATTTTGTTCACGCCGTCATACAGCTCCACGTCCGTAATCGGTTTGACGTACACATCAAAGAACAGGCTGAACAGCTCAAGCAAGGCTCCCAGCGCCACAACGCTGCCGACATACAGCATCATTTTCTCAAAAGCCACCCGCTTCATTGCCAGATCAAGAATAAAGCGGATTAGCACGCAGGAAACCAGCAGCCAGTCCACATACATAAAAATCCAATACAGAAATTCCAGAAGAACCCGCTTTTTGCTGATTGTCCACGCTGTATTCAGCACGAATTTGCAGGATGAAACTGTTCTGTATAGAAAGTTTTCCTTCATATCTGCCTCCAAACTCATACGGAGAATGCCGTTTTTAGGCATTCTCCCGAGTGAAACTTAGTGCTTCCAAGTCAGCTTGCTGACTTTGCGTCTCCGTCCTATGGCGGGACGTCTTTAGAAGCACTTTTCACTCTGATATAGCCCCGCCTGTATCTTCCACATCGCCGCATACTTTCCGCCCCTTGCAAGCAGCTCCCCGTGCGTGCCGGACTCCACAATCCGCCCGTTTTCCATCATATAAATGCAGTCCGCGTCCCGCACCGTGGACAGCCTGTGGGAAATAAAGATAACAGTCTTATCCTTTGCAATCTCATTTAATTCCTGATTCAGTCTGTACTCCGCCAGCGGGTCGAGGGCGCTGCTCGGCTCGTCCATAATAATCAGATTCTGCCTGCGGTAAAGCGTGCGGGCGATCGCCACCTTCTGCGCCTCCCCGCCCGAAAGGTTCACGCCGTCCTTCTCAAACTCTGTGGTGAGCGGCGTTTCAATCTGGTAGGAAAGGCGATTATTTTCCAAGGTAAAATGCGCGTCATACAATGCCCTCTCCACCAGATAATTTTCCTCCCGGCTGCCGTTTTCCACGTCCATCAGCACGTTTTCCTTGAGTGATGCCGCATATATTTTAAAATCCTGAAATACGGAACCAATGCTGCGCCGGTATGCCATAATCTGATAATTTCTGATATCCATCCCGTGATAGCAGATTCTTCCCCCGTCCGGGTCATATAACCGCAAAAGCAGTTTTACCAGCGTGGTCTTGCCGGAGCCGTTGTAACCCACCAGTGCAATTTTCTGTCCCGGCTCAATGGTGAGTGTCACGTCACGCAATACCTGCTGCCCCGGAAGATAACCGAAATCCACATGCTCCACCGAGAGGCTGCCGCTGCCCTCCGGCACGGGCTTTTCCCCTCTCGATACAATCGTCGGCTCCATCTGCAGAAATTCCCGGATCCGGTAAATGTAAGCCGAGTTTTCCGCCACCGTCCGAAAACTGAGAATTACGACTTCTATATTGTTGGAGGCACGCCAGATACAAGAACGGCTCGTGACAAGCTGCGCCCCCGACAACACCCGCAGAACAAGCATCTGATATAAAAGAAACGTCCAGACCGCGCCCTCCTTGACAAGCCGCGCCAAAAACCCCTCGCGGAGCAGACCATACAGAAACAGCAATTTCCCGTACTTTTTATTGACTTCCTCTATCTTATGGTTTTCCTCCGCGTATTCCGTCCGGCATTCCTCTTTCATCTGCGGATTCAGACGCAGTTCCCCGGCATAGTCGGACAGATAAAATACCCGGTTCCCATACTCCCGCTGCTGCTCATGGGGCAGCCGCTCCATACGTGCCTCCACCGCCTTTTTGTTCTCCTGCAGGACACAGAGCAGTTCAAACGGGAGAATTGCCGCTAAAATCAACAACGCGACGGGGTTAATATAGGCACAATAGACGAGTGTGCAAGCGATACCGACTGACCGCGCGATGACAGAGTTTTCAAAAACGAGAAAACGGTCCAGACAGCGGTCCGTCTCCTCCGTCGCCAGAATAAAGGTCTCATAGAAATCCTTGTCGTCATAGCAGGACAGGTCGATCTCCTTTGATTTCTCATAAATCTCCATCCGCAGCGCCTGATACAACGTCTGTTTTCCCCGCGGGAACACATAGTGTTTGTAGATGGCAAAAGTCACCGTTGACACCGCGATCGCCCCCATCAGTATGCCCATGCACATAAGAACCTTCCGAAACTCTTCGCCCTCTTCCGCCACGGTCAGCACATAGTTCACCGCAAAGGTAAATTCAAAAAAGATCGAAATCTGCAGCTTAACCGCCTCAAACAAGTGGTATGCCATAAACCCCGGCGCGTGTTTGAAACAAAATTTTGTCAGAAACCACTGTTGCGCGATCACCTGCCGCCATGTAAGCATTTCCTTCATTATGATATCAATTCCTTTCCCGTTCTTTTTCGTAAGCAGTCTAACTTCATCCCGCGATATTTCCAATGTGAAATATTCCTGTTTTCTAGGCAGCATCCTATGCAAGACTCTGCACATCCATGTCAGTTGCGCCACTTTTGCAGAGACACTCACTACTACTGAGCAATGCTATAAAAGTCTCAAGCTACGACCAAGGCTGCACACCTTTCACGTCAGATAGTTCTCCGCCTGCAGCCGGTACAGCGAAGCGTACTCCCCATCTCGGCTCATCAAATCGCCGTGCGACCCTCTCTCCTGAATCCTTCCGTTTTTTAAGTAAAAAACCACATCCGCGTCCCGCACGGAAGACAATCTGTGAGAAATGAAAAACAGAATCCTGTCCTTCCCGTATTCTCTGATATTTTCAAATAAATGATACTCCGCAATCGGGTCAAGGGCGCTGCTGGGCTCGTCAAACACCGCAATCGGGCTGTCCTTCGCAAAAGCCCTCGCCGCCAGTATCTTCTGGTTCTGCCCGCCGGAAAATACCACGCCCTCCTTGGAGAACTCACGGGTGAGGATCGTCTTTTCCTTAAGCGGCTGGCTCTCTACCTCCTCATACATATCCGCCAGCTTGAGCGCCCGCTCTACCTTTTCCCGATCCTGCTTTTCATCCGTGTGCCGTCCCATCAAAATATTTTCTTCAATGGTATTGGCAAATATTTTTCCGTTTTGGAAAGCCGTGGCAAACAAGTCTCGGTACGCCTTTACCTGATATTCCCGGATATCAATCCCGTTCACCAGTATTCGTCCCTCGCTTGGGTCGTAGAGCCGCATCAGCAGCTTCATCAGCGTACTTTTCCCGGCGCCGTTGTACCCCGCCAACGCCACGCTCTGACTGCCCTCGATTTTAAAATGAATGTCCCTGAGAACCCAGTCCCCCTCTTTATATCCAAAAGACACATGCTCAAATTCCACGCTGCGTATCGGAAGTTCCGGAAAAAGCCCTTCCTGATCTTCCGGGATCGCAGGCTCATGCTGCAAAAAATGCCTCGTCTGCTCCAGATACAAGCCGTTCTTTACTATTGCCATCACCGAATCCGCAAACCCGATCAGCGTCCATGTGTTGGAGTTCATGGTCGTCTGAATCACCGCCATCTGTGCAAACACCATGGTTCCGCTGACCAGCACACGGTATCCGGCGTAGAGCACCGCTCCCTCCTGCAGCAAAGTAAACGTAAAATACTGGAACAGCCAGAACAAGATCATATTGCCCAGAGAATAGTTCCCGATCACCTTGCGGATTGCGGCAACCGCTTTGTCATATTGCTTTTTCAGCAGACGGAATACATTGGTCATCCGTATCTCTTTCGCATATTCCCCCAGATGCACCGTGCGGTTCACATAGTCCGCCATTCTCTGGAACACGATATTTTCCCGCTCCATGCGGAAAATCCGGCTGTTTAACACACCGTAAAACACGAAATTGCCGAGAATCGGAAAGATAATAAACAGCGCCGCCAGACGGTCAATCTGATAGATAATGACCATGCCGCAGATCATCGCAATAAATCTCGCCAGAATCTGACAGACCCCCTCCAGCGTTTCCGGCAGCTTCGTGTGCGCCTGACTGACCGCCATCATGTACTCGTTGTAAAAATCGCTGTCCTCAAAGCAGCGCATATCCACCTGACACGCCTTGTCATACAACATGCGGTTGATGCCGTCGTACAGTTTCACATCCGTGACCGGCTTCACATACGATTCAAAATACCGGCTGTATATTTTTAAAAGTGCTTCCAGCAGCACGACACTCCAGACATACACCATCATTTTTTCAAAAGTAGTCCGTTTCATCGCCATATCCAAAATAAAGCGGATCAGGACACAGGAAACCAGAAGCCAGTCCACATACATAAACGCCCAGTGTAAAAATTCCAGAATCACTCGTTTTTTGCTGATTCTCCACCCCGTTTTCAGCGCGAAACTGCAGGATGAAAATGTCCGATATAAAAAGCCTTCCTTCATGGTGTTCTCCTTCATTTCAAAAGTCTTTCCTGCTTCACGATCCATACGCCTTACAGCGTCGTCCGAAACTTTCTGCCTATTCCCTCCTGCAGTACAAGCCCGGAAAGTTCCCTGCTTTCCGGGCTGACGGGCTTTGCCCCTGTGCTCCATGTTCCAATTGCATACATTTTTGCCTGGCAAATGGAGCACTTGTACCGCGATTGGCTACAGACATAATATATCACAAAAAAGCCGCACTCATTTTTTATGTCCTCCAATTCCCCCTTTTTTGTCCTTTAATTTTCGTTGCGCGCACGAGGAATATTAATTATACTTACTATAAACCCATTTATTTAAGAAGGAATCCAACTAATTATGCTGCAAATTGCAATCTGCGACGACGAGACACTTCTTTTAGACGAAATCAAAGAAATAACTGAAAGCTGTATGAGGCAGCAGCAGACCTTTTCCATTCTGTCAACTTACACAAGCGGAAAGGATCTCTTCTATGACATTCAGGACGGCAAACGTTTTGATCTTCTGCTCCTCGACATTGAAATGCCCGGACTTTCCGGGATGGAGCTGGCAAAGCGGGTTCACAAGCTTCTGCCCGACGCACTGATGATCTTTGTGACCGCCCACTATAAATATGCTGTGGACGCTTATGAACTTCATATTTTCCGCTATATTCCCAAAAACCAGTTGAAAGAGCGGCTGCCCCACGCGCTGAAAGACGCGGTTTCCCTTCTGGAAATCCAGAACACGGACTCCTACATTATCAGCAGCCAGAACCGCCTTGAACGCATTCCTTACAAGGAAATTCTCTATATTGAAAAGGACGGCAAAAACGCCCTCTTCCATACCGCCGCATCCGGGCGACAGGAGGAGATCGGCACCGACCAGAACAGGCGCGTGCGCAAGACACTGGCGGAAGTATTTGACGAGCTGCGCTCCGAAGAATTCTATTTCATTGAGCGGGGATATATTGTGAATCTGCGGCATGTGACAGGAATTTCCCACACCGACTGCATTCTCACAGATCAGACACGCCTGCCCGTTTCCCAGAGCCGTCTGCCGGAGTTAAAAAAACGATTAAACAGATACTGGCAGGACAAAATTTGACAGCACGGTCTTGTATTCTCCATAAAGATTACCATTCACATCCACACTGGGGTTCGCATCAATTTACGATTATACAGTGTAAAAAGCAACTTATAAAGACTTCTCACTGCCAAAGTTTTCTATAGGACAAGCATGGAGGATACTATGCCATTGACGCGAAAAAACAAAATTCGTTTTCTAGAACGGAAAAATCAGGTGCTGGAAGAAAATTATCACCTTCTCACCGATTTATACCAGAAAAACGAACGCTTATACCACGACATGAATCATCACCTGCAGATGATCTATCATCTTGCAAAGAAGCATGAAATTTCCGAAATTACGGAGTACGTCAACTCCATTAGCGCCCCCATCAACGAACTGTCCGACACCACATGGAGCGGCGTTGACATTGTGGACGCCATATTAAATCATACCGTCCTCGACGCGAAAAAGCAGGGCATTGAGATGGACGTGAATGCGGAATTTCCAAAAGACTGTAACATCACCTCGGACGACCTGTGCGTCATTTTATTTAATTTACTGGACAATGCCATGGAGGCGTGCCAGCATTATATGCGGCAGACAAAAACGCCGCCCCGTATCGAGGTGACGCTGCGCAGAATCCATCAGTTTTTAATCATCAAAATACAAAATCCCTGCGTGCCGCCCCGAAAGCTGTTCGGGATTTTTCCCACCACCAAAGCCGACGCCCGCCATCACGGAATCGGTCTTCGCAATGTGCGGGAAAAGGTGGAAAAGTACAACGGCAGTCTGGAATTTGACGTGGAGGGAAATGTATTTACTGTGACGGCGCTACTGTTTTTTGCGTAGGTTAGCGCAACCGTTTCATTCGCCCTGCCTCAACTCAGTTTCCACTATTGCTTTAATTTTAGCAATATCTGTAAACATCAATTTATTTCCACGATTATACATTGCCAAAACTTCATTTAGGTTTTCTATGAGAATCCGATTCAATTCATTATGTATCGTTACTGGTTTATTTTCAATCGTATGTACATGGTCAATATATTTTGCTATAATTGGAAATACTGTTACACTTTATGAAAATTCCCCACCGACAGCAGCCGATGGGGAACATTTACTTACTATACTATTTATATCCCACCTGTATAGCAAGTGGCAATATTTGCGAACTGAATCATTTATATCCCGCACCATCAGCAAGCGGCAAACATTTACTTCTAATTTTAGTATATACATATTAAGTGAAATAATCAACCCGTTTTTCAATTTTCAAACGGCTCCACCCACCACTTCACAGCCTCTCCCTCCCCATTCTCATCCCACACAATCAGAAACTTCGCCAGCCCCAAGCCATGGGCAGTCCCTCCTTCCCCATAAAGGTACTCCGACACCTCCAGCGCGTCCCTTCCCTCATACTCGCTGCGCCACAAATTAAAATACCCTCTGGAATTGCCGCCGCAGGGCTGGCTCGCATCCGGGTCAAAAACATTCTCCGCCTCAAACACAATCGTATCATCCATGTACGCGCAGTAGGCACGGTAAGTATCCCATTTCTCCTCCTGTGTAATCTCAATGCGGATGCCCCTCCCATCATAATCATCGCCGGGAAAATCCATCAGCTCCATCGTATGGTCTTTATATTTCAAAATTCTGGGATGCCAGTCACCCGCAGCGCCAACCCCGGAGCCGAGCGACTCGAAAGCGATCTCTGTATTCCCGTCATTGTCAAAATCCCCGGGGATTAAATAAAATCCAAAATGGAACGGATATTCCTCATCCCGAAAACAGTATGGCTCGTCCTCATTCATATAAAAGTAAATACACCCCTCGCCATAGCCGCTGTATTCATCGTCCTTTACCATAACCGCCATGTCCGGCTGTCCGTTCTGATCCAGATCCTCCATATCCGCCCAGACCAGCCATGCTGTCTGATTCCGAAAAACGTTGTCGTCACACAATCTCTGATAGTGGCTTTCCGCCTCTGCCCGGTCCACCTCCCATTTCTCCGCACACTCAAAGAATCTTTTTTCATTGTATTGCGCAAGGTCTGCTGATTCCTCATCCGCAGCATCTTCATCCGCGCCATCTACGGTTTCCTGTGATGCCTCATTTTCATCCACAGCATTCTGATCCTGCGCAGACTTTCCCGTTCCCTCCAAATTTTCCTGCCCTAATCCCCATTCGCCAGAATTTTCCTGCTCTGCTTCCGATTCCTGCCCGATCTGCTCCTCAACTGCACTACCGTCTGGCATCACATCATTATCCCCGCCTTTATCCCCACATGCGCAGAAAAAAAGACAGCCGCCTGTCAAAATTAACAGCCGGAGCTTATATGTGTATTTGTTTCTCCGCCACCGCTTTCGCATGAGACTGTCTGACCTCTCTTCCTAAAATCATAAATAAGAGTCTTTGCTTCTTATCATATCTGATTCCCAGTAAAGCCGCAATGCGGATTTAAAATAGCAGAACATATGAAAAGTTACTCTAAATTATGATATACTGTCAACGTACCCTGTTTATTTTTGTATAAAAGAAAAGGAGCTGTCTGTATGAGCAAAAACTATCGTTCGGAACTGGTGGGCGCTTTCGGCTGCCCCATTGATGAAAATCCAACCGGCGTTATGGAGGAAGCCGCTTTTGCCGCCGCGGGGTTGGATTACCGCTATCTGACTATCAAAGTTGACAAGGAAGACATCGAGACTGCCATGAAAGCTGTGCGCGCCCTCCATATGCGCGGCATCAACCTTACCATCCCACACAAAGTAAGTGCTATCCCCTACGTGGACGAACTGTCCCCCGAAGCGCAGATCATCGGCGCCATCAACATTGTCGTCAACAACAACGGCGTTCTCTGGGGCGATAACACAGACGGCAAGGGTTTCTTAAAATCTCTCACCGACAGGGATATCTCTGTCAAAGGGAAAACGATCACCGTTCTGGGCGCGGGCGGCGCATCCCGGGCGATCTGTGTCGTATGCGCCCTGCAGGGAGCTTCCCGGCTCCATATCATTAACGGTTCTGTGGAAAGAGGTAGTGAGCTTGTCGCTCTCCTGACGGAAAAGACGCCCGCAGAAGCTGATCTGATCCGCTGGGAAAGCACCTCAGCCGTCCCGGACGACACCGATATTCTAATCAACGCGACCTCAGTCGGTCTCTATCCGAACGTAGACCAGAAACCAGATATTGATTACGACACCATAAAGCGCGGAATGGTCGTGTGTGATGTGATTTTTAACGATCCCAACTCCCTCTTCCTGCGGGAAGCCGCAAAGAGAGGTGCGGTAACAATCAATGGGCTCGGTATGCTGGTTAATCAAGGCGCGCTGAATTTCAAGCTCTGGACCGGGCAGGAGGCTCCTGTGGATGTTATGACTGAAACTCTGCAGCGGGAATTTGGCTTATAAAATACAGCGCGCCTTTTTCACATTTTTACCGTCGTCAATTATGCACGGTTCTGACTTATTTTTTTAATCTGTTCAAGGTCGCTGATCAGCGTGGCGGAGTATTGTTTTGCCTCCCGGCAGACACTCTCCGCCCTGCTGTAGTCCCCATCAAACAGCGCGTCAATTACCTGCTTGCCGTATGAATGGAACTTCTTATGCTTTTCCCCCAGCTCCTTCCAAATATTCATAACCTCCGGTCTGTCCGGCTCGATCGCATAATAGAAATGACCAAATCCGCACTTCTTGTCATTCACCTGCAGCGGCAGGATCGTCCGCTCCTTGACGATCCGTTCCAGATTTGCCAGCCAGTTTTTGTGCGCGGCGATTGCCTTCTCGATATATCCCGCAAAGTTCTGGTCTTCCAGTCTGTAAAAGGCGTCCTTCGCCATCGTTCCCATAATTTTGACAGACTCATCCAATGTTGATTCAATCACTTCCAGCGGCTTGGCAACATTGTCGATGCTTTTGCCGTGTTCCCTCAAATGCACAGTGTCCTCGTGTAACACACCGCACTGTGCGTTGATGTCTGAGGAGCGGGATTCCAGCTCGATGATCGAACTGCTGATCTCTTCACTGAGACTTGCCAGCGATGAGATATTATTGGTGATCTTCTCTACGTGCTGTCTGTTATCCTCATTCAGTTCCCACACATGGCTGATCTTCTGCGTAACCGTTTCCAGCGATTCGATGGTATTGTCAACACTCTCCACACTCTTTGCCGATGCGCTGTGGATATCCGCCACAAAGCGTCCCATGCTCGCGGTCAGCTTCTTCGTCTCGTCCGCCAGCTCACGGATCTCATCGGCAACAACCGCGAAACCCTTGCCAGCCTCTCCCGCCCTTGCCGCCTCGATAGACGCATTCAGCGCGAGAAGATTCGTCTGCGAGGAAATGGCGTTGATCCCCTCAATCACGTTATTCATCTGACTGATAATCTCCGAAAGCTGGTTCATGTCCTGCTGCATTTCTCTTGACGCGCTGATCGTGCTGTCGGACAGTCCCTTCGTCGCGGTCAGCTCCTGCTGGCTCTCATCAATACGCTGATAGACAAGATTAGACTCCTCCGAAATCTCAATAATCGTATTGGTCAGTTCCTCATGCTGTGAGGAAACCATTTGGGCAATGGAGTCCGCCTCATCAGAAGCGTTGTGAATCAATTCTGTTGCGTCCGAAACACTGTCCGACACCTTCTGGAGAATCTCGGAATAGTGGTTCAGAGAAAGATCCAGCGAACTGATCTGCATCACGGAATCCAGAACATTTGCCATCACTTCCTCAAATCGGGCACGCCCCGCAAGCAGGCGCCGATACATCTGCTCCAATTCAGCAGACTTTTTTCCATAATCCGCCTCCGCAAGTTCCGACATCGACAATAACAGACTTTCTTTTTTCGGTCTCATTAAAACACCCATAGCTGTCCCCTCTTTATAAATCAATTTTTATAGTTCCCTTTTTTTTGCAATCCGGGCATATGTAAAAAATCTTCAAATCATAAAACAGAAACTCTTCACCCATCTGTCTGCGCAGGGAAACTGTCAGATCTTCCAGCAAAATATCTGCTAATCTACCGCACTTTTGACATACCAGATGGTCATGTTTTATCACCCGGTCATATCTGTCCGGCATATTTTCAACAGATATTTTGCGAATCTGTCCGGCTTTCCACAGCTTATTCACATTATTGTAAACAGTTGCTACGACAACCTTCGGACATTTCTTTTTCAGCTCCAGATAGATCTGCTCCACCGTCAGATGCTGTGTGGATTCGGTAATTATATTGTATATTTCCTTTTCGTACTTTGTCATAAAACGCACTTTCTTTGGGCAAATTAGAATGATTCTAAAATTTGTATTCATTCTAGCATTCAGCAAAAACATTGTCAAGAACATCCAGAAGAATCCATTAAATTTCAAAATTAGCAGTTGCTTTACTAATTTCATATCATTTTTGAGAAGTAAAAACTAGCGGGATGGTACGGATTGTTTTTTTTGGGTATAGATTGCGCGACTAGTTTACATAATATGTAAGGCGCGTATTTTACTTCCATTTCATATAGTAAATTTGAAAGAAATTGAATGATAATTCTTGCAATTTGCTTCATTCAACGGTATGTTAGAAACAGGAAGCGGCTGCCCCTTTAGACCCTTTTTACTCCGATTCCAATATGGAGCAGCTGCGAAAAGCAAGCAAGTAAAAAGCGGACAGATGGTCGTAAAAACGATGGAAGAGCTGGAGGCTATGGAGCATGATTGATGAGATCAAGTGGAGGAAATGACAATGATTAAAAGTTTGCGACTTGTTAATTGGAAGAGTTATAAAGATAGTATGTTGTATATTGATCCCCTTACTATTATTATAGGTACGAATGCTAGTGGTAAATCAAATGCGTTAGATGCTCTTATTTTTTTAAGCAGAATTGCATCAGGACTAGAAGTCTATCAAGCAATTAAAGGAGATCAGAATATCTCTCCAATTCGTGGAGGGATAGATTGGGTTTGCAGGCAAGGGACAAATCAATTCAGAATTGAAACAGTGATTGAATATGATGGTCAGGACTATACCTATTCTGTTACTGTTGAAGTTGATAAAGCAAAAGCCTTAATTACGGAAGAAAAATTGATGCAAAATACGAAAAGAATGTTTTATACAACTATGAGAGACTCTCATTTGCTGAATATTCCGACATATTTTGCAACAGGAAGTCAAGGGAAAGGACAGAATTTTGATTTAAATAGAAATACAGCAATTTTATATCAGGCCAAAAATTTACACTTACGTAAAAAAGAAACGATAGGTATTGTTACACGTATTTTGGAAGAACTGAGCGGCATTTTTGTGCTTAATCCAATTCCAAACCATATGAGAGATTATTCTACGCTTTCTGATAAATTACTTCCGGATGCATCAAATATTGCAGGTGTATTGGCTGCTATGGATGAAGCACAACAAAAGAAGATAGAGGACAAATTGACTTTATATCTGAAAGATATCCCAGAAAAGGACATTAAAGAAATATGGGTGGAAAGTGTTGGTAAGTTTAATACTGACGCAATGCTATACTGTAAAGAATCCTGGGGAGACAATGGAGAAAACATTGTAGATGCGCGAGGTATGTCGGATGGAACTTTACGATTCCTTGCAATTGTTGTAACCATGTTGACCACAAAAATGAATAGGCTAGTTGTAATTGAAGAAGTGGACAATGGTTTACACCCTTCTAGATCACAGATATTATTAGAAATGCTAAAAGATTTGGGTGCAGAAAGAAACATTGATGTTATTATCACAACACATAATCCTGCATTACTAAATGAGGCCGGAACGACAATGATACCATTTATTACGGTGGCTCATCGAACGCACGCTGGAGAAAGTGAATTAACATTGTTAGAAGCTATTGATGAATTGCCTAAACTGATTGCATCAGGAAATATTGGTGATTTAACTAGTAATGGGAAAATCGAGGGGGCACTTGCTAAGGAGGAATAGGCATGAAGATACTTATTATTGATACAAATATATTATGTGTTTATTTAAAAGTTCCTTACATGGATGATGCGGGGCCGGCTAATGATAAATGGAATTATGAACGTGTATCAAGTAAAATAACAGAGGAAATTAATAACAAAACAATTTTGGTATTGCCAATGGCTACATTAATAGAGACTGGAAATCATATTGCTCAAACTAGTGGGGAGATATATGCGATTGCACAAGATTTAGCAAATATAATAAAAAAGGTAGCAAATGAAGAAGAACCATGGGCTGCATTTACAGCCCAATCAGAACTTTGGAATGAGGAAAATCTGGTTAAATTGGCAAATGAATGGCCAAGCTTAGCTGTACAAAAATTATCAATTGGTGATACAACAATAAAAAATGTAGCAAAATACTATTCGGATGCAGGATATCAAGTTGAAATACTGACTGCGGATCAAGGTTTAAAGAGTTATGAGCCTGCGATATCGAATACAATACCACGACGTAGAAAGGGATAAGGAGAAAACTTGACAAATAGCCATATATTTGTATAATGAGGTTATAAATACATAAGATAAATTGAGTGAAAGCAGAGGACGGAACGGGCAGCCGTCGCCCCAGTTGGAGATGTGGGAAATGTCACCCCACCTATTTCATTCAAAATTAAGACCCTGCAGTAATGTGGGGTCTTACTTCTATTTCTTATGCTAAAATTACATACATCTATATACTACCGAGGATAACCTAAGGAGACCATACCTATGCCCAGAACAGTCGCAATCGGTGCGCAGGATTTTGAAAGAATTATCACAAACAATAACTTTTATGTGGACAAAACCTTATTTTTGAAAGAATGGTGGGAAAACGACGATTCGGTGACCTTGATTACCCGCCCCAGACGTTTTGGCAAAACTCTTAACATGAGCATGGTAGAGCGTTTCTTCTCTATAAAATACGCCGGACAGGGAGACCTTTTTGCCGGACTGCATATATGGAATGAGGAAAAATACCGCCGCCTGCAGGGGACATATCCCGTCATCAGCCTGTCTTTTGCCGCCGTAAAGGGCACCGGGAATTTTTCAGACCTACGCAGAATGATATGTCGTCTGATTTATGAGCAGTACAATCAATACAGCTATTTATTGGATGTGGATGGTCTGATGGATGAGAAAGAAAAAGACCTTTTCAACGCTGTGTCAGTGAATATGGATAATGATATTGCCGCCATGTCACTACATATGCTTTCCAAACTTCTAATGAAACATTACGGGAAAAAGGTTATCATCCTCTTAGACGAATACGACACACCCATGCAGGAAGCGTATGTCGATGGATATTGGGATGAGATTGTGGCATTTATGCGAAATCTGTTCAACTCCACTTTTAAAACAAACCCGTATCTGGACAGGGCGCTTATGACAGGTATCACGCGGGTCAGCAAAGAGAGTATTTTCTCTGATTTGAATAATCTGGAGGTAGTAACTTCGACTACCGACAAATATACCGATGCATTCGGCTTTACGCAGGAAGAAGTATCTGCGGCTCTGCATGAGTTTTCACTCTCTGATATGGAAGGTTCCGTCAGAAATTGGTACGATGGTTTCACTTTCGGAAAGAGAACCGATATTTACAACCCATGGTCAATCATCAATTTTCTTGACAAAAAGAAACTTTCTACTTATTGGGCAAATACCAGCAGTAACAGCCTTGTGGGAAAATTAATCCGTGAGGGCAGCCGCGATGTCAAAATTACCATGGAGGAACTACTGAACGACGGCGTTCTCCGCACAAAAATTGACGAACAGATTGTATTCAGCCAGCTTGACAACAATGAATCCGCTATCTGGAGTCTTTTGCTTGCAAGCGGATATCTTAAGGTAGAAAAATATACGTTTGATTTAGAAGCTGAGACAGAAGAATATATTTTGAAACTTACCAACAAAGAAGTCAAACTGATGTTTAAGAATATGATTGAGGGCTGGTTTAAAAATTATTCTCCGGCATACAACGATTTTATCAAAGCCCTGCTTTTAAATGATAAAAAGGCAATGAACCACTATATGAACCGGGTCGCTCTCGCTACTTTCAGCAATTTTGACGCTGGTAACAAGCCCTCTGAAATGGCGGAGCCGGAACGCTTCTACCATGGCTTCGTGCTTGGACTTATGGTAGAGCTGTCAAACAGATACATCATTACATCTAATCGGGAGAGTGGTTTCGGTCGCTATGATGTCATGCTGAAACCTAAGAGCAATACCGACGATGCCATTATTATTGAATTTAAGGTGCACGACGCAGAAGACGAGGAAACCTTGAAAGATACCGCTTTGTCTGCGCTTTCGCAGATAGCGGAAAAGCAGTATGCGGCATCACTCGAAGCGGAAGGTATTTCCTCTGACCGCATTCGGATATACGGATTTGCATTTGAGGGAAAAAAGGTATTAATTATGTAAAAATTGAGGTAATCCGATCTTATTGGAATGTCGGATTACCTTTATTGTAAGCGTCAAATCCAACGCCCTACCTAAAATTTAAGCGCCGCTTAACTGCGACG
>CAJUBE010000012.1:0-62339 GCA_910584725.1 uncultured Lachnospiraceae bacterium
AATTATATCACTTTTTTGAATTATATCAAGTTATTCCATGGGAAACACAAAATTCGAAATATCCCGCACCTGTCTGCTTTAATGAGGCGTCAAACTGGGCGTACGCCTCCTCCTTGGTCTTACAGTTGATCCACGCCGCATTTTTCGTGGCAAGCTGATAGCGTTCCCTCGGGTAACGCTCCACCAGAGCCTGCCGGATCGCGTCCTCGCTCCCCGCATAAGCCCATGCTGTGTCAAAATAGGTAAATCCCGCCTCCATAAAAAGATCCACCATTTCCTTTACCTGCTCCACATCGATCACGCCGTCCTTCTGCGGAAGACGCATCAGACCAAACCCGAGCTTTCTGATTTCTTCACCAAGATAAGCCATATGTCTTTTCTCCTTTTCCTATGTTGCCAAAACCGGTTTCCTGTATTATGATGAGTATACTTGCTTCGTGTAACTCGAAGTCAATATCAATTTTATAAAAATTCCATAAACTCCCATATGCGTATTTGCGCATAGAAAGGATTGCCGGTATATCGGCATATATCGAAAGATTATAAAAATGTAGGAGGCATGAAAAATGGAACGTGAAAAATTCGGCTCAAGAATGGGCTTTATCCTGTTATCGGCGGGATGCGCGATCGGCATCGGCAATGTGTGGCGCTTTCCTTATATAGCCGGCATGTACGGCGGCGGCATGTTTGTGCTGTTCTATCTGTTCTTTCTGATCGCTATGGGCATCCCCGTGATGACGATGGAGTTTGCCGTGGGACGAGCCAGCAGGAAAAGCGTCATCAAGAGCTTCACAGAGTTGGAAAAGCCCGGGCAGAAATGGCACTTGCACGGATATCTCGGCATGGCGGGCAACTATCTGCTGATGATGTTCTACACCACCGTTGCCGGCTGGATGCTCTACTATTTCTACCAGATGCTTACCGGAAAATTTGTCGGCAAGGACAAGGAACAAGTTGCCGGCATGTTTCAGAACATGTTGGAAAGTCCCACTGTTTTGACCACGGTCATGCTCATCATCGTGGTCTCCGGCATTCTGATCTGTTCCCTCGGTCTGCAGAAGGGCGTCGAGAAAATCACCAAGATTATGATGACGCTGCTCCTGCTTATTATTGTGGTACTGGCTGTGCGCGGCATGACGCTGCCGGGCGGCACGGAAGGCATAAAATTCTATCTTCTGCCCGATGTACAGAGAATGCGGGAAGTGGGCATCGTGGAGACTGTCACCGCCGCCATGAATCAGGCGTTTTTTACGCTGAGCCTGGGCATCGGCTCCATGGCAATCTTTGGCAGCTATATCGGCAAAGACCGCACCCTGCTTGGCGAATCGGTAAACATCGCCATTCTGGATACCTTTGTTGCCCTCGTGTCCGGACTCATCATTTTTCCGACCTGTTTTTCCTTTGATATCAGCCCGGACATGGGTCCAAGCCTGATCTTTATCACGCTGCCGAATATTTTTAACAATATGACCGGCGGACGTGTGTGGGGTACACTGTTCTTTATATTTATGACCTTTGCGGCATTTTCCACGATTCTTGCGGTATTTGAAAACATCATATCGTGCGGGATGGATCTGTTTGGCTGGAGCCGGAAAAAATCCTGTCTGGTCAATCTGGCTGCACTTACCGTCCTCTCCCTGCCCTGTGTCTTCGGCTATAATATCTGGTCGTCATTCCAGCCGCTTGGCGAGGGAAGTGCGGTTCTCGACCTGGAAGATTTTATCGTCAGCAACATCCTGCTGCCGGTGGGCGCGCTCGTCTATCTGCTGTTCTGCGTGACCAGATACGGCTGGGGATTTGAGAATTACCTGAAAGAGACCAATACCGGCGAAGGCTTGAAAATGCCGCGGGGAATCCGCGTCTATGTGACCTTTATCCTGCCGGTTCTTTTGCTCTTCCTGATTATAAAAGGGTGGATTGGCTGACGCCGGAAGGAGATGTTACCATGACTTATACTGTCAAAGAGTTTGCCGACATGTTTCATGCAACGGAGCACACCGTGCGCTACTACACGGATATCGGTCTTCTGCCCTGCAGGCGGGACAACGGGAACCACCGTATGTTCGACGAGCCCGCCGTCAACTGGATGCGGGCAATCACCTATCTGAAAAGCTGCGGTATGCCGATTCGGGAGATCAAGAGATATTTCGATTTATGCCAGATGGAAGAGTCCGAAGAAAACCTTCGCGCCAGATATGAAATCATCGCAAAACAGCGGGAGGCGGCGCACAAAAAAGCGGCGGAAGCCAAAGCTGCCGCCGACTACATGGATCACAAGGCAAAGCATTATGAAGAAATTCTTGCGGGGCTCATCCCTGATGACACCAATCCGGTAAACTGGGGGGATTAGAGTGTGAGAAGTACTTCTAAAGCTCAGCAGCAAAGGCTGCTTCGTTAAGAAGTACTAAGTCTGCTTTGCAGACTTTTCTCACACAGGAGAATGCCCAAAATACGGGCATTCTCCGCACTGATTTGAGTCACAGCAGAGCTGTGACATGGCGGTTAGCGTGGACTGCCGCATCGTAAATGTATACCTATCCCTCGCTGCCGATCAGCACTTTCTTCCCACAAAAGGCAAACCCGTACTTTCGGATACGTTCTTCCGGTATTCCCTTTGCCGCAAGATCCGCCTGGTAATTCTTCTCCCTGATCTGGTGCAGCGCTTCCTGTACCGTATCGGAAAGCTCCTTTTCCTCTGTATCCTGTACCTTAAATTCTATAATGACAGCGTCATTTATGATACCGCCGCCCGCCGCACTGCCATCCCCCTGCTTCCTCATCCTTCGGGGTTCCAATACGATATCATACCTTCCAAAGCCGCTCTCCCTGTTTGATGTGATGCTGTATCTGTCTGTCAGTTCCACCATCAGCCCCAGCACAAAGCCGTGATAAAAGCGTTCCGGCTCGGCTCCCGAAGGGTTCCTTCCCGTGTCAAAGTAGCTGAACATTTCCACGGTCACCCGGTTCATATAGTTGTTCATTGCTTTCAGGTCATTTAGCAGCAACGCCTTTATGAAATCATTATAATCCGCCTGCACGCTGCCAAACCATTTCCTGATCATGTTCCGGAACATCACCTTTACTTCAAAGTTGGTCAGTTCCAATTCATACTCCTCTTTCCACTCGCCAAATTCAGAAATATGAATTTCATACTCCTTTACCTTCATATAGCCGCTGGCAAGCAAAAGGCTCCAAAGCGCCTGTTCGCTCCCGTCCAACAGATCATATACAATCTGCTCGTCGATCTCCGTCCGAATGGATTCCCCCTGCAATAAACGCTCAAAGGTTTCCTTAACCTTTCTGCTGCCCTCGCGCACCAGCTTTCCCACAAGGCTGTTAGAGCTGGTGTTTGCCCAGTAGGCGCCAACTTTTCCTTTATCAAGGAAATTAATAATAGACCAGGGATTATAGATATCCTTGCAATTTCCAAACATAAAACCGTCGTACCAGTATTTTACCAATTGTTTTTGATCTGACATCCCAAATTCATCCAACGCCGCAAAAACCTCTTCTTCCGTAAAACCAAAACTGTCCGCATATTTTTCGGAGATTGTGCTCACCACTTCCAGATTATTCAGATCAGAAAAAATACTTTCTTTACTGATTCTTGTAATCCCCGTCATAAGCGCCCGCTCCAGATGGGGATTCGTCTTGAACGTGGCATTGAAGAGGCTTCTTATAAATGCCACCATCTCGCTCCAATATCCATTTACATAGGCTTCCTGCATAGGGGTGTCATATTCATCCAGAAGAATGATTACCTTTTTCCCATAATATCTGCCAAGGAAATCAGACAGTGACCGTAACGCTGCCGAAGCCACACTGTCCTCCATATCTGCGCAGACCTCTTGATAATAAGCTTTCTCCTTTTCATTGAGCAGATTTCCCTTTAACAGAAAATCATTGATATTATACTGTTCCTCTATGGTCCGGCAGATCGACTCTCTCGCCGCCTTATAAGAGCTGTCCTTAATGCTGGCAAAGCTTAAGAAAAGCACCGGATAGGTTCCCTGCAGCTTTTTATATTTTTCACTTTCCCAAATCTTGAGATTTTGAAACAATTCTCCCCTGTCTTTGTAATTTGCGGAAAAGAACTTTTCCACCATGCTCATATTCAGTGTTTTGCCAAACCGCCTCGGTCTTGTGATCAGCGTTACGCTATCCCCGCTTTCCCACCATTCCCGTATAAACTCTGTCTTATCGATATAAAAATACCCTTCTCTCTGAATCGACTCAAAATCCTGATTTCCAATGCTTACCGTCCTTGCCATAGCGCGCCCTCCTGCTTAGAGTATATCTGTTTATCCGATTAAAGTCAAAGCAAATGCACTGTTCAGCATCCAATAACCGATCACCAGAAAGACAATCTCAAACGCCCGCTCCGACCCGCTGATCCGCCCGAGAAATATCGACAACGCCGGAACAAAACAGGCAGACAGGATTGCTGCGGCAGCGCCAGCCCCGTTTCCGGCTAAAGCCGCCCGCAGAATAACCGGCACTGATATCAGGGCAGAAAGCATCGCACCCACACACCAGCGGACCAGAATCTGACGGGACTGTGCGTGATAAAACGTCGGCAGCAGCGCATCCATATTATATTTTTTCTCACGGCAGCCATAATCCGCGTATAACAGGCAGGACCACATCATCGCCAGCACCCACAGTGTGCCGCGTGCCGTTTTTCTGTCTGCAAGAAGCATCGACAGCCATAACCCCGACATAACCAACGTCCAAAGCGCAGAACAATTGCGGAACGTTAGGATAACCTCTGTCACGAATATACCATGACCCCTCGATTTTCGCTCCTTTTTCTCAGAAATCACACGCCTTTTCTTACTGCTCTCATAGCGCGGCAAAATCACGGAAGCCGCAATACTTATTACGATTCCTCCAACAATCATAACGACTTTTTCCAAAACCCGCTTTTGGGTAAAAGGCAATGGCTGAAAAAACAGTTCCGCCAGTTCCCGATGACTTACCTCCATATCCTGATGAACGCCAAGCGCTACCTGCGCCGTTCTTCCCGTCACATGATATACGCTCTGGTCAATGCTGTCTTTCAGCCATACAAAACCCGTCATGTCAAAAAACCGCGCAATCAAGCCCTGCGGAGCATCCACCAACAAAGAGATACAGACAATATACATGACAAAAAACAAAACACCTGCCAGCCACGAACCGCTCCTGCCTTGAAGCAGAGGTACCGCTTCTGCCATAAGCGCCACGGCGGCGCACAGACAGATGCCCGGCAGAATGCCCGCAAAAAAGGACAGGAAATGCAAGACAGAAAATCCCGAACCGCAAAAATGTATCAGCGTTATGCACAAGGAAGATACGACTACCACAGCCAGCACCAGAGTAAGCAGGAGTAAATTGGATATGTATTTTCCCGCCAGATAGCTTACCCTGCGCACCGGCGAAGTATAGACCAGAGCCATCGTACCTGTCTTTCTGTCAAAAGACAATGTATTTCTCAGATAAAAAAATCCGGCTAAGGGCAACAGCATCCCTGTACACAGGGCAGACGCCATCGGTATCCATGTCCAGTTCGTGCCCTGCAAAAAATAATCGGCGTCCACGGCAATAGAAGTCATTTCCGCCTCCGAATCCGGCACAAAAAGAAATGCCGCCAAAGCAGATAGCGCGCATAAGGCGAGAAAGGAAAATCTGCGGGTACGCTCTTTCAAATCCGACAGCGCAATGAACCATATCTGATTCCCGGTCATTAAAACACCTCCTCCAGCACACACAGACATGCCTCTTCCAGCGCCGCCTCAGCTAAAACCGCATCGGCAAACGGTCTTTCCGCGCTGACCTGCCGGATTTTGATTCCCTCCTTGGTCTGGAGCATGGAACTGACGCTGGATAACCCTTCGCTTCTCAGGCTCTTTGGAAGAATGTACTCCCATACATGACCTTGCGCATGATGGAGCAGCGTTTCCGGCGTATCGCAAAACAATAGATTCCCTTTTTTCAAAACCATGATTTTTGTCGCTGCCGCTTCGATATCAGAAATAATATGTGTGGATAGCAAAACAAGTTTCGTACATGCCAGTGTTGACAGGATATTGCGGAGAGCCACCCGCTCTTCCGGGTCCAGCCCCGTTGTCGGTTCATCCACAATAATAATCTCCGGGTTCCCCAATAAAGCGCCCGCTATCCCCACACGCTGTTTCATGCCGCCCGAGCAGTCTGACAGACGCTTATTTCTCACGTCTGACAAATGTAAAGCTTCCAGAAAGGCTTCCACTTCTTCTCTGGCTTTCTTTTTGGGAATTTTTTTCAGTGCGGACAGATACATCAGAAATTCAACCGCGCTCAAATTGGGATAGAATGCAGCATTCTGTGGCAGATATCCGATATTTTTCTGCATAAGCGAGGGATTTTTCACAATGCTTCTGCCGTCCAGCAAGACATCGCCGCTGGTGGGTCTGATCAGAGTTGACAGGATTTTGATCAATGTAGACTTGCCCGCGCCGTTGGACCCGACAAGCCCGATCAGTTCGCCGGATTCCATACAGCACGACAGCGGATTTAGTGCAGAAATTGTACCGTACTTCTTTGAAACTTCTTTTACTTCTAACAGCATGATAACCTCCTGAAAAATCAGGCGGTCTTATCCTGCCTGATCTTTTGTCAAACGATTGTAAAGGAGCAGCCCTATTCCCATGGCAACACATAAAACCATGAAGAAAACGCCCACCGAATTTGCTCCCGGTTCGCCGGGGAAAAAGGGGGATATGATAAAAAGCACAATCGCTGCCACAAAACGGATTTTACGGCTTCTTTGTCTTTTTGCAGGCAAATCTTCTAATGGAGATTCTGTATGGGCAGAAGATTCCTGTTCCGTCTCATTGTATTCTGGCACCGTTCCTTTTAGTAAAGTGTCTATACTTACACCGAAGAAATCACTGATTTCAACAAGGCACTCTGCTTCCGGGCAGGATACGCCATTTTCCCACTTGCCAACCGTCTGACGGGATACGTTTAATTCTTCCGCCAGTTTTTCCTGTGAAATGTTTCTTCCTTTTCTCAGTATCTGAAGGTTTTCTGAAAAATTCATTCTTCTCACACTCCCAAGTACCCTTACATTTTATAATTGGATAGGTGAATCTGCCACCAATTATGCGTTACATACAGGGCAATTTTAGGTAACATCCTGTTAATTTGCCGTTACATTTGCCTGTTTTTACAGATTCATTCCTAATATTAAATATCGCACAATATATTTCTAGTTTATAATACTTTGTGATATTTTTAAATCAATGATTTATTTTTTCCACAAAATATTATAAATAGAAAATATATTGTGCGCCTTTTAAACTTTCCTTTGGTAATACAATATATTAAAATTTTGCTTTGCGCTGCCCGGATTGCCCTAAAGCTTTTTCAGCTTCTCAAGAAACGACACACAGAACGCCCGCTCCATCGCGACCAATTTCCGTTCCTCCGCACTTTTTGCAGGCTGTCCGGCAAGCGGGTGGTCTATATCATAAATCCACTTCTCCACAGCGCTGACCGCGCTTCCCACGGAAGTTCCGAATACATCAGACTGATTTTTCTCGCCGTGATACCATCTGATAAAACATTCCACTGCCAGCTGTGTAATGTGAAACTCTTTCCCGTCGTTAGATATCCAAAAGCCGCCCACCGTAAAATGTCCGCCTGTTTCCTTCTCCGCTTCCGAAAATGCCTGCCGCACTTCTTCCGGAGCATGCTTTGCAAACGAGTCCAAAACACGGGAAGGATTGTGGCCTTTTACTTCCGTTCCCGTTTCCGCTATTGCCGCTCTCATTTCCGAATATTCCGGCGAATCCTTCAGCTTCTCCAAAAATGTAGTATAAAATTCCCGTTCTTTGACGCGCGCCTGCTGTTCCTCCATACTTCCAACTCTGCCGGGCTCTAATGGATGGTCCAAATCGTATAACGCCTTCTGGGTTGCCCGCACTGCCGATTGAACGGAGTCGCCAAGAATATTTGCACTGTTCAGCACGCCCCAGTAATGGGCTATCACCTGCTGCATATGCATTTCCGTTATATGCGTGATGCCATTGGCTGTCATGCCCAGCCCGTTGACTCCGACCTCTTTTACGGTTTCCATCCAGGCGTCTTTCACGGACTGCGGAGCCGTCGCTCCCGCCAGCGCAAAGGATTTTTCACCATACTCGGTCACTTTATCCTGCGCCGACTTTTCCTCCACGGTTTTCAGGAAAGACTTTGCCCCAGACGAGGCATTTCTCTCCGCCTTCCCTGCCTGATAACCTGCCGCCGGATTTCCTGCTGTTCCAATCCCGTTAATACTCATTTTGAATCCCTCCCCCGTGATCTGTTTTTTCACACAACCGCTTCCCTGTCAGGTCATCTCTTTCACTTAACGCGCCTGATTATAAAACCCTTCTGAACTGATACTTATACATATCGGCATACATCCCGCCGGAGGAGCTGGGTGTCAGCCGATCATCCAGTGCGCCCATATTTACCGCAAAACCGCTGTCCACAACGGAAAACGCCCCATCCTTGAACCGGAACTGTGACGTAAAATCGGGGATCCCCAGATCACCGCTGATCCGGATATTCCCTATGATATTTCGTAACGCCTCCCTCATCTGTTCTATTTTGGCATTGTTCTTCGTATGGTTGATCAGGTGATCCGCCTTTTTCGGCAGCCCGCCGATCTTTCCGTCAGGCATCATATAAAGATCTTCCAGAGAAATATCTTCTCCCGTGACTCCTTTCAGATAGCGCCGCACCTCCTGTAGATCCGTGGCATACTGATATGCGTTGTAGGGCAGATTCCCCACGCTGTCCGCAATCCCTATGTAATACCGGTACATCTTGTCGCTGTACTTTTTCTCCACCAGTTCCCGCGCCTTTTCCCGGACAGTTTCATCCTCTATCCCGTCCACGGTTACCGTTCCATTGCTTCCGATCCGTATCTGCATCCCCTCTATGTCCTCACGGGAAATGCCCATGCCTTCCAGTTCTTTTACGAACGCATCCGAAAAGCTGTTTTTCAGCTCCGCTCTCTGCTGCGCCTTCTCTGTGTCTTTCAGATTGGCAAAAATCTTTACATACTCCCGCTCCGCCTCGCTTAACTCCTTACCCTCCGCCAGATCCTGCAGCAGTTCCCACACCGTGCGTTCCCCTTTGTACTTCTTTTCTTCCGGCAGGCTGTCAAACTGCTTCTGGTGGAGCTGCTCCATCTCTTTTCTGTAATTTTGCTCCGTCTCCCGCAGAACCGCGTTATATGCATCAAGATAATCCCGCCAGTTTTCATCCTTCCGGTTGTATGCACTGTACAGATTTCCATATGCTTCCCTGACGGCGTCCGTCTTTTCATGCTCCTTATTTTCGCAGACATGGAAACTGATCCTATAAAAATCATCCGGGGACACTTCTTCCCCGTTTCCGTTTTCCACCTTAAGGCAATATTCGTTGGTATTGATATCCCAGTTAGGGACGGTCAGTTTTTTTCGTCCCTCACCGTCCCACTCCGCCTTCCCTACCTGATTCCCGTATCTGTCATACAGGGTAAGGTCGTAATCACAGCCCTCCGGCATATCTATATAAGCCTCGACACCAAAATAATTGCGCTGGAAGTTCGGAAATGGGATGGTGAAGTTATAGAAATCCACATCCTTTTTATCACTGAGGCTTCCTTTCAGGCTGCTGGTCTCGTCCTTGATCAGAAAGTTCAGGTCAAGAAACGCGCTGCCCTTATCCTTGTCATAGACCTCATAGGTGGTGTTCGGTCTGCGGAAAGTATCGTTGCTGCTGAGGGTACAGGTGTCCTCCCGCAATTCCACGTTCTTAAGCTTGCTTTTATGTATTACCCCGTTCGCGTCGACACAAGCGGCCATTTCTTTTCTCGACATAAAGAATATCGGTCTTTTTCTGAAAGCCGCTCCCCATTCAGAGCCTGTGTTATTTACTGTATTGGTTTCCATCTTACGTCCTCCGTGGTTATTCATTCTAATTCATTTTCGCATTATGCCACCTGCCAATAATACGAATCAACCTTCAAAAAAGTTTCACCGCCGTGAAATTATGGAAAAAATAGATGAAGAAACTATATTACGCATTAACCAGCTTAATGCGATCCTTATCAAATCTAAACGATATGATGATTTAGAGCGTACTACCTACGATCCTGACTATCAGGAACAGCTTCTGATCGAGCTTGTGCCTGAAAAAGCGTAAACCACTTTCATCCAGTCCTGCTTCGTTTTTATGAATCTGTCTGTCTTGGTGTGCCGTTCTATGTAGCGGCGGTTATTCAGTCTTTATCTGGCTACAATTCTATAAACTGAAATTTTAATCGACTCTTCCAATGTATGCGACTGTTTTATTTCCCATAGCCACCATTTGGTCTTGGGCATATTTCTCAAACAATTCGTTAAGCTCATTGAGAAATTCGCTATAATTTTTGTCCTCTTTTCTCAAGGTATATGAGCCTGATAAACTGCGGCTGATGAATTTATCTTTGTTATAATATAGCGGATTATCAAATTCCACATATTCATAACTATCATCAAAATACCGTCGGATTCTTATATCATCTTTCTTGATTCCTCCGTTAAAACCCTTAAAATTCGGACAGAATTTTGAATAGATTTTAAAACTATCCTGATTAATCCCACTTGACATATCACGTACATTCCAAATCAGAAAAACCATTTTATCATTCCTAAGTATTCTTCTGCTTTCTCTTTTGAAAGAGTCAACATCAAACCAATGAAACGCCTGTGCCGTTGTGATAAAGTCAACAGATCCTTCCTTTAATTTAGTTTCATCCGCATTTCCGTTAATCGCCCTAAATCCCTTATATCCGCTCAATTCTTCAATAGCAGTATTTCTCATATCATCATTTGGCTCAACACAATATACAAAACTTCCCTTTTGCAGTAATTGTTTCGCAAACTTTCCTGTTCCCGAACCTATATCAGCGATAACGGATTGTTCCGAAAATCCGTACTTAGAATAAAGGCTCTCAACAAACGCATCAGCATAATCCGGTCTGCCTGCTGTGTAATCATTTGCCAAACTGTTAAATTTCTGTGTGTTATCCATTCTAAACTCTCCGTGAAATTCCGATTTATCGTTGCTTCATTATATATCCGTTTTTCAAAAAAGAAAGCAATTTCTTATACTTCCCCCCTCCTCCTTGATATTTATATTGACACATTATCTTTTATCTGAATTTTGCCATTTCTAACACGAAATCCAATATTTAATTCAGATAAAATTCTCTTGTGCTGTGTCTGTTCGTAATTCTTGATTGCCAATATATCTGATTGATAATTTTCATAAGTCAAATTATTTCCAGGCTCATTAAGCAGCTTATCCAAACTACGGGATATTCCTCCAATGATTCCATGATCCACTTTTACATCATCAAGTGATATTTTCCCGTTTGTTGCCTTATGTAAGAATTTTTCCAGATCGACTGCCGCTTTTAAGAGATACCTTTCTCTTTCAGACATATTTTGTATATCAGTATCCAAGGTAAAATAGATATCCATAAGTTTTTCTGAAAATTCTTTAAGAGTGGTTTCAACCCTTGACTTTATCCATCCATCATCTATTCCATCTACAGTTGCCTCTCCATCTGCACCTATCTGTATATTGAAGGAATATTCCGAAAGATCTATTCCCGTGCTTTCCAGCCTCTGCGTTATTTCCTTTAATGTTGTACTTAATTCTGCAGTTGCTTTCGCAGTATCAACTTCCTGTGCAGTAGCAAAAATATCAACGAAAGCATTTTCCTGTTCTGTGAGCTTCTCTCCCATTGCCATTTTTTGTAAGAGTTCTTTTATTTCACTTTTATCCGGAGCCTTTTCTCCTTGCCAATATTCTTTTGCCTGCTCCATATGCAGTTGATCCATCTGCTCTGCATAATAATCCTTATATTTTTTTCTGATCTTTTCTAATGCCTGTATCTCCTCTGTTGCATCCTGCCCATCATGTAATTTTTTCCGTAATGCATAACCATACTCCGACATTTCCTCCATTTGCTTAGCAAGAATATTGTTTTTATCTGCCTGATTTGTCTGAAAGGAAAGATGATAATATTCATCTGGATTGACATCAGAACCGTCCTTTGCCTGCACCTTTACCATATAGCCCCTGTTTTCCAGGTTCCAGTTTGGTAAGGTTATACTTTTTCCACCATTTCCATTATCCACTCCAATCCCTACCTGATTTCCTTCACTATCATAAAGAACCAAATTGTAATCGCATCCTTCCGGAATATGATCGAGTGTTATTTGCAGCTCAAGATTATACTTGCCTAACAATAATACATTTTGAGTTCTATACCAAAATATGTCGAATTTATAATAGTCCACATCTTCTACATCAGATAACCGCCCCTTTAAATATCCTTCCGGCTTGTCAATGAGGTAGGTTAAATCTAAATCTCTTCCGGTCCAATCCTTCCCTATATATTTATTACTTTTCCAGAAATAATCATTTGAAACCTTTTGATTTTCCTCAATTACCTTCTTGTTCTTAAAAAACTCCGCATCATGCTTAAATTCTTGTCCTAAAGGTTGATGATGTAATACCACATGATTTATTACAGCCATTCCGTTTCTCCCTCCGCTATGCTAATACAGTCAAAATATTGCCTCTCTTTTCTCTGACCCCTTTGTAATTTGTTAAATCAACATCCATGTAACTCATAAACCTTCTCCTCCTTGATGAAATGATGTTTTTACATTCTAATTCGTTTTTCGTATTATGCCATTTGTCAATAATACGAATCAGCCTTCAAAAAAGTTTCACCGGCTTTTCTTTTTATGCACGTTTTCGCGGCGGTCATTTCATGTCGTAGATGTCTGCGCCATATGGAAGATCCAGCTTTTTATCCTCACTCAACCCGGATTGCACCGTGTGACTATTTATTGCACGAAATGACTATCCGTTTTACAGGATGCCCTCCACGAAGTCCCCAACTTCTCCTTCCTTACACAAAATAATCAAGATAGCCCTGCAACAGATTTGCAAGTTTCCCGATGTGCACACCGTCAACAAAGGAATGATGTACCTGTACGGAAAACGGAAGCATTACTTTCTCGCCGCGGACAAAATACTTTCCCCAGTCAATCATCGGTGTGGCATTGTCCTTTTTCCCGGATTCCGTATGCGAAATATGGGTAAATGAAACCCACGGAAAGGAGGAAAACTGGTAAATGTCATTTCCCATAGGTGCGGTAAAATATTCCTTCTGTTTCCTTACGGTATCGGCGGCAAGGGAAACATACGCCTCTACGGTGTCCTGCATTTCTACATTGACTACTTTGAAAAGCTCGCTGCCGTTATCAAGGTAGGTAAACGATGTGTTGATTTTGTCATAGATAACAGGCTTTCCCTCCCAAAAACGACAGCGAAATTCTTCAATTTCGTTGGCACATTTTGTCACGGCGAATATGAGAGAAAATGTAAAGGAATAGCCCCGTTCTCTGATTCTTCGCAAAAAATTTGTAATATCCAGTTCAAATGTCACACAATACTGTGGCTGCACGCTGTTTCTGAAAATCTGACAGTGCATCGCCCGATTCCATGTCGTTAAATCAATTTCTCTCACACTACTCTCCTTTCCGAAGCGTTTCGTTCTCGTTACTATACTTATTCTTCCCACGTTTATTATATCTCCCGTGTTGTATGATGTCAATGCGTTGTATTATGTCCGTGGGTTAAAAAAGAGGACTTACACCTCTGTAAGCCCTGATTCTCAGAAATCTATTCTATACCCAGTTCCCGTATTGCGTGCATGATGTGGATCTTCATCGCATTTTTAGCCCCCTCCGCGTTTCTCTGCCCTAAAAAATCCATAATCATTCGGTGGTCAGTGACCGTATCAGAAGCAGCTTTCGGACTCACAGCCGACAGGGTGACGCCTTTTGCAATCGCCTCATAAAGAATGGGCATAAGCTGATTCATAAACTCATTATGCGTCGCCTGTGCAATCGCCTTATGAAAGGCATGTTCATTGTCGGTACGGTCCTGCCCGGCTCTGATCTCCTGCTCAATCTTTTCGCCCAATTCCAAAATCCTTTTTATCTCTGCGTCCGTTCCCCTGACCGCCGCCAAACCGGCGGCTTCCGGTTCGAAAATCAGACGCATTTCATAAAGGTCTCTTGCATTTACTTTTATATCCGACAGTTCCCTTAACCCGGGTGATGTCTCAAACGCCGCCGGTGTGACAAAGGTTCCTTTTCCTCTCTGGATTTCAAGAATGTTATAAGCCACCAGAATTCGTATGGCTTCTCTCAAGGTTGTTCTGCTGACATTCAGTTCCGCTGCCAGTTCGTTTTCGTTTGGCAATTTGTCTCCGGCTTTATAGCGTTTTTCTATTGTAATCATGGTCAGTATCGTATCTGCAATACTTTGTGAAAGCATTTTGCTGCTCATATCCCCTTATTTATTCCTCTTCCCACGGAATCAGCGGATTCTCGATCTTTTTATCCCGCAGCATCAAATTCTTCACCGCCTCGTCCACGGGCATCCCGTCGAAGAGCACCGCGTTCACCTGCTCAATGATGGGAAGCTGCACTCCGTACTTTTCCGCAAGCCCCATTGCCGCCTTGGCGGAGTAAACGCCCTCCACCACCATCTTCACCTCGTTCATCGCCTGTTCCATCGTATAGCCTTTGCCGATCAGGATACCGGCGCGGCGGTTTCTGGAATGCATGGAAGCGCAGGTCACGATCAGGTCGCCGATGCCGGTAAGCCCGCTGAACGTCTCAATCCTGCCGCCCATGGCAAGCCCCAGCCTTGCGATCTCCGTAATACCTCTGGTAATGAGCGCCGCTTTCGTGTTGTCACCGTAGCCAAGCCCGTCGGCGATTCCCGCCGCCAGCGCCACCACGTTTTTTAACGCCGCGCCAAGCTCAATACCGAGCACATCCGGGCTGATATAGACGCGGAACACCTCGTTCATAAAGATATTCTGGAGATACTCGGCAGTCGCCTTCTTCTCCGCTCCCACCACGATCGTCGTGGGGATGCCTCTGCCCACTTCCTCCGCGTGGGACGGACCCGAAAGTACCGCCACTTCCGCCTGTGGGATTTCCTCCTCTATGATCTGGGAAAGGGTCATCAGTGTCTTTTCCTCAATTCCCTTCGCCACATTGACGATGATCTGTCCCTCCCGCACGAAGGGCTGCATGGAATGGGACGTGCCTCTCGTATACGGCGAGGGAACCGCCAGCACAAGCACGTCCTTATCCTTCACCGCCGCCTCTAAGTCCGTGGTAAACGCCATGTCCTCCGGCAGCTTTACCCCCGGCAGCTTATCCTTATGCTCATGCTCTTTTTTCAGCATCTCAATCTCCGGCTCCATGATTGACCAGACCGTAACTTTATGACCGTTCTTGTGGAGAAGAACCGCTAACGCCGTCCCCCAGCTTCCTGCGCCTATGATACTGATATCCGCCATCTGATACCCCTCCTTACCCTTTCTATCCTCATCTTCTTCAACGCACTTCCGTTTCCCTGCCATTATTTTTCTTCCGCAGTTTTCTCCGCCCCCGAGCTCTTGTGCGTCAGATAAGTTTTCCGCTCGGAACCGCTTAGAAGCCGCTTGATATTCTCCCGGTGCTTCCAGTAAGCCATCACCGTCAGAAATCCCGCTATGACATACATTTCAATCAAAAGAGCCTGTGTCATGCCAAATATTCCCAGCTGCCCAAGTATCACCAGCTCAATCATAAATCCGGCATACACCAGGAGCGAACCAAGAGACACATAGTGAGTGATAAAAAACGCGCCAAAGAATAATATGATTCCCATCGGTATCAGATACGGATGGAAGGACAGAATCAGTCCTGCCGTAGCCGCAATGCCCTTTCCGCCTTTAAATTTCAGGTAAAAAGGAAAGTTATGTCCGATAATCGCTCCCGCCGCCGTATACATTTTCAGCAGATAAACCATGTCCGGGTGGGAAGAGTCAAAAATAACAGCCGTAATCACAACGGCAAGTATGCACTTCATAATATCCCCCAGAAGCACAAGGAGCCCCGCCTTCGTCCCGAATACCCGGAGCGTATTCGTGGTGCCCGCATTGCCGCTGCCGTAATTTCTGATGTCTATACCGTGCAGTCTCCCATAGATATAGGCTGTCTGAAAAAGCCCAAACACATATCCGATCAGTAAACAAACAACCCGTACCACTTTTATTTCTTATCCTTTCTCTCCCTGACAAAAAATTTCAGGGGCGTTCCCACGAAGCCGAAAGTATCCCGGATCTGGTTTTCCAGATAACGCAGATAGGAAAAATGCATCAGCTCCTTGTCGTTGACAAAAATCACAAAGGTAGGCGGCTTCACCGCAACCTGCGTCGAGTAATAAATACGCAGCCGTTTCCCCTTGTCCGACGGGGGCTGCTGCAACGCCACCGCCTCTGTCACAATCTCATTTAACACGCCTGTCGCCACGCGCATGGAATGGTTCTCATTCACCGCGTCGATCACGTCATAAAGCTTCATCAGCCGCTGCCCGCTCACCGCCGAGATAAACATGATCTCCGCGTAGGGCATAAAAGATAACACCTGTCTAATTTTCTGTGTGTACTCCTTTACCGTCTGGTTATCCTTCTTGATGACGTCCCACTTATTGACCGCGATAATCACTGCCTTGCCCCTGTCATGGGCAATCCCGGCGATCTTGGCATCCTGCTCCGTCACGCCCTCCACCGCGTCAATAATGAGCACAGCGATATCCGCCCGCTCCACTGCTGACACCGTGCGGATAATCATATAGCGTTCCAATTCCTCTTTAATCTTATTTTTTCTCCGAAGCCCCGCCGTATCTATAAACACGTACTCTTTTCCGTTGTGCGAAATCTCCGTGTCCACAGCGTCCCTGGTCGTCCCGGCAATGTCCGAGACAATGAGACGGTTTTCGCCGATCAGACGGTTGATGATGGAGGATTTCCCCACGTTCGGCTTCCCGATGATGGCCACCTTGATGCGGTCGTCTTCCTCCTCTTCCTCCGTCTCCTGCCCGAAGTGGGCGATCACCTCGTCCAGAAGCTCTCCGAAACCGAGACGGTTGGTGGAAGATATCGGGTATGGCTCCCCGATCCCCAGATTATAAAACTCGTAGACATCCGGCATATATTTTTTGAAATCATCCACCTTATTGACCGCCAAAATCACGGGTTTGTGGGAACGTCTGAGCATATCAGCCACTTTGGAATCTGCATCCTGCAGCCCCTGTTTCACGTCCACCAGAAAGACGATCACATCCGCCGTATCTATGGCGATCTGCGCCTGTTCCCGCATCTGGGACAGGATAATGTCCTTACTCTCCGGCTCAATGCCGCCCGTATCGATCAACGTAAAGTTCCGATCAAGCCATGAGATATCCGCATAAATCCGGTCTCTGGTAATGCCCGGCGTGTCCTTTACGATCGCTATATTTTCACCAGCCAGCGCGTTAAACAGGGTGGATTTCCCCACATTTGGTCTTCCCACCACAGCTACGATCGGCTTGGACTTTTTTTTACTCATATCATACTCTCCACTTTTCTCACACTAACCGTCATGTCACAGCCCTGCTGTGACTCAAAATCCGCGGACGAGTAAACTCGTCCTGGAGAATGCCGCATTTCAGGCATTCTCCCGTGTGAGACTTAGTACTTCTTAACGAAGCAGCCTTTGCTGCTGAGTTTTAGAAGTACTTCTCACACTGCAACAAGTCATATACCGCTTGATTTTACATCATCTTGGCCTGCTTGTAAAGCCAAACGCACTTTTATTTGTAACTTAGGATGGTTAATTGGTAAATGGAGCACTAGAAGCCGAAGGCTGAATAATTACTGATGCCAAATCCGCTTGACATGTCCCCGCGCAAATGATATAAAATTTTTGTAAGAATCTATTCTTAACTAAGACAAAAATTGGAGTAAAGATGCCTAATACAGAACAACTTGAACATTCTATGCCAGTAGCTGCCATGAAGCTTCTCGCCCCAAAGGCGGCGCTTCCCCTGGCAGAAAAGGTAAACAGCCATCTTGTGGAATACCGCCGCGATCTGCAAAACGACGTAAAAAACGATCCGGCCTTCCACGGCTATATGGAAAAAAACTATCTGATGGAGGTGGAGTGCCCCCGTTTCGGCACAGGAGAGGGCAAAGCCGTTTTGCACGATTCCGTGAGAGGCAAGGATATCTTCCTGCTGACGGATGTCTGCAACCACAGCATCACTTACAGTATGAACGGCTTCACGAACCATATGTCCCCCGACGACCACTATCAGGACTTAAAGCGGATTATTTCCGCCATAAACGGCAAGGCGCACCGCATCAACGTGATCATGCCCTTTCTCTACGAGGGACGGCAGCACAAGAGAAACGGCCGGGAATCCCTTGACTGCGCTTACGCCATCAAAGAACTGATGGATATGGGCGTGTCCAATTTCATCACCTTTGACGCCCACGATCCGCGGGTACAAAATTCCGTGCCCATCAAGGGTTTCGACAATTTCATGCCGCCCTACCAGTTTATCCGGGCGCTGCTGCGCATGGAAAAGAACCTGATTATCGACAAGGATCACACCATTGTCATCAGCCCCGACGAGGGAGCGCTTGACAGGGCCGTATATCTGGCCAACGTTCTCGGTGTGGACACGGGCATGTTTTATAAGCGCAGAGATTATTCCACGATTGTAAACGGGAAAAATCCCATCGTCGCCCATGAATTTTTGGGAGACAACATCGACGGCAAGGACGTGATCGTCATCGACGACATGATCTCCTCCGGCGGCAGTATGATCGACACCGCCAGACAGTTAAAGAAAATGAACGCCAAGCGGGTCTTTATCTGCTGTACGTTCGGGCTGTTCACGGACGGCCTCTCCGCCTTTGACACCGCTTACGAAAACTGTTACTTTGATCGGATTGTGACGACAAACCTCTGCTATCAGCCGCCGGAGCTTATGGAAAAGCCCTATTACATAGAGGCGGATATGAGCAAGTTCATTGCATCCATCATCGACTTTATGAACCACGACGCCTCCATGGCTAACATCTACACGCCCACGGACAAGATCCATCAGGTTCTCTCGAAGTATAATAACCGCGAAGTAAGCGGATTGGATATCTGAAAAAACTGCCGCCCTGTTCCACACAGGCACGGCAGTTTTCTATTCACGGAAGTTATCCGCCAGAAAAATCGGCTCTTACTGACAAAAGGAACGCAGCCAACTATTGCATCATCCGTTTTCTTCCCCCGCCACCGGAAATGTCAGGTACACCTTGAACAAATCCCCGTCCAGCTCGATCTCGAAACTTCCCTTTTGCGCTATGGTCAGATTCTGTGCTATCGAAAGCCCCAGTCCGCTTCCCTCCGTGGTTCTGGACTCGTCGCCCCGGATAAACCGCTCCGTCAGCTCTTCTGGTTTACATAATAGAGGATTCTCCGAAATATTCTTGATCGTCACCCGTATACGGTCCGTCTCATCCTCCACGCCGCGCTCTGCCTTATCCAAGGTCACATACACGCGCGTGCCGGGCATGGCGTACTTGTAAACGTTGTTGAACAGATTTTCCATCACACGCCAGATTCTGCGGCTGTCCGCTTCGATCACCGCATCCCGCGTATTCACATTCATCACGGTGGCGAGATTCCTTGTTTCAAACTTCTCGGAAAACTCCCCGATGGTCTGGTTCATCAGTTCCATCAGATTGATCCGCTCAAAATGCAGGCTGATATTCCCGGAAGTGATCTTGCTCGCCTCCACCAGATCGTCCGTAAGCTGCTTCAGACGCTGTGATTTTTCATCCAGCACACGGATATAATTCTGTACTTTCTCGTTGTCCACCTGCTCCCTCTTGATCAGATCCACGTAATTAATGATGGAGGTGAGCGGTGTCTTGATATCGTGGGACACGTTGGTGATCAGATCAGCCTTCATGCGCTCGTCCTTCATGCTGATCTCCACCGCTTCCCTGATGCCCTTCCCGATACTGTTGACGGAGTTTGCCAGACTCCTGTTATCCCCGTGCAGTTCCTCCGTTTCAATCTGGTAATCTACCTGTCCCCCGGTAATGGTTTCTATGCCCTCCACGATACCCTGTCTCTCTTTGACATCCTTGTAGAGAAGAATACCCACAATCACATCCACGATGCCGCCGAACAGAACCACGGGCAAATCGCCGTGCCCCCACAGCCCAAACTCAAGGACAAAGAAATTGAACAGCAGGAACACACCGTAGGGCACCCATGTCCGCAGGACTATGCCGCCATTATCGTACACCTTCCATACAAATTTCTTAAACCGTCCGGCGAGACGACACAGCCACGAATTTTTCCAGAGCGTCCGCGCCTTGATCCTTCTGACCAGACTGTAGAAGAAAAAGGTAAACAGCACATCCGCCACAAAAACAGCGATAAAAATAACAATCTTAAACCAGTCCTGATGCACCGCTTCCCGATAAAAGTCAATGTCGGTGGGATCGATATCCGCAAGCGCCGTCAGCACAACCGCCATCCAGAGCGCCAGAAACGCAGCTCCAAAGGCGATAAGTACAGCGCCCTCCGTCGGAATCTTATCAAAAGCGTTGAGTCTGATGCGCGTCTCCCCGTTCTCGTCATATACTCTTCCCGTCATCACCATCTGGCAGACAAAGAGAATCAGATACAAGATTCCCGCCAGAAAGGCAGCCGTCACCCAAAGCCAGAGATTCGGCAGATATCTGGCGCCCTGCGTAAACGCATCCTGCGCCGGATAGGAACCGTCCACATCGATCCAGATTCTGACAGACTCCGGGTAGGCATAATCATAACTTAACAGCATCTGCCTTACCGTCTCCGCATCGATCGTAGTGTTTGTCATATATGACATATCCGCAAGACTGTAGTAAATGAATTTCTCCGTGGTGACGTTTTCGCCGTTATCCATCATCTGCAAAATGCGCTTTCTGTAGGAACTGTTCTCCGGCAGATTGCTGTAATACATCCGCTCCCCGCTAACCGTCTTCTCGATCAGAAATCGGACGTTGGAATTTTTCACGTCGTAAAAGTCCTTGTACGCCACGTATTCATTATAGTTGTAGGTGAGACTCTCCGCCGCTTTCTGTACGTTGTGGCACAGATCATAGTACTCTTCCCAGTCGGACACATACGCCTCCAGATTTTTGCCCTCAGCCGTCTTATAGCGGTTGACGAGGACTGCATACTCGTACACCTCCGCATCCGCATCGGATACCTCCGCCGCCGGGCTCTCCTCCACCAGAACTGACGCTGTCCCCTCTGTGGCATGATTTCCCAGCGCACTGGAAGGCTGATAGTCCTCCACAAAGCCGGAATCCTCATCCGTCACCGCAAACTTCACGACCACCTCACCGGTCCCTTCCGCCGCCGTCACGTCATTTACCACCGTATAATCCTTTACGTCGGACTTTAGATAGTTGGCGTCGGTGGTATTCTGGTAGCCGCTCTTCGGATCAATCGTCGTCACCTGTGTGGTATCTGCGAGGAATGCCTTTGCCTCCGCGCCATTCATCTCCACGTTGTTGTAAGCAAAACCGTAGCTCTGCCATTTGAGCAGATCCTCCAGTCTGTACTGAACCGTCACATACTGCTCGGGCAATCCGCTGCTCCGATAGTTGTAAGCCGTCACATCCACAAGCTTATCACCGTCGAAAGCGCCCTTCGTCTCCATCTGGCTGCTCACCACACCGAAACGGATCACATCCGCCACCGCATAGCCAAAGATATAATTGAACGCATCCGAATCCTCAAAGGATGTCCCCGGATCGGCGCTCCGTATATAACTGTAGCTGCCGTTTTCATGCACGCCCTCGATGCGCACCGTGGTGCACGCCGTCACCACAATCACGGAAAACACCGTGATCGCCAGCGCGACATGCTGCAGAACCAGAAGCAGCGCTTTGAGTCCGCTCCTGTTCTTTCCTGTCCTTTTCTTTTTATGTTTCCTTTCGGCTTCCTTTTTCTCCTGCTGTCCTTCCTCCGCTGTCTCTCCTGCCGTCTCTAAAATCTCCGGGGTCTCCCCGCGCCCTGTGTTTTCCATCCGACTTTCCTTTCTTCCATGACGTCAGCCCTACGCATCTTTCTCCACCTTGTAGCCGACGCCCCAGACCACTTTGAGGTATCTCGGCTCCTTGGGATTAATCTCGATCTTCTCCCTGATATGTCTGATATGCACCGCCACCGTATTGTCCGCACCGATGGCTTCCTCATTCCAGATGCTCTCATAGATCTGATCTATGGAAAAAACACGACCGCAATTCTTCACGAGAAGCAGAAGAATGTTATATTCGATAGGCGTCAGCTTCACGCTGTCCCCGTCCACCGTCACTTCCTTGGTATCGTCGTTGATGCACAGACCACCCACCTGAAAAAGCGCATTGTTCTCCGTGTTAAGGTTCCCCAGCATCGTATACCGACGGAGATTGGATTTCACCCTCGCCACTAGTTCCAGCGGATTAAAAGGTTTCGTGATATAGTCGTCCGCCCCGATATTCAGCCCCAGAATCTTATCCGTGTCCTCCGACTTCGCCGACAGAAAAATAATGGGCACGCTGGAATATTCCCTGATTTTTAAGGTAGCGTGGATACCGTCCAGTTTCGGCATCATAATATCAATGAGCAGCAGATGGATCTGCTGTTCCTTCAATATGCGGATTGCCTCCTGTCCGTCATAAGCCTTAAAAATCGTATAGCCCTCCTGCATGAGATAAATCTCAATCGCATCCACAATCTCTCTGTCGTCGTCGCATACAAGAATATTAGCCATTGTTTTCTCCTCTTTCGTTAAACCGGTTTATGGTATCATTAAAACATGGAATCATAAAGGAATAGCTTGGAATTTCATTAATACTTTCTTAATTTGCCATAAGTCCCAGAAACGCGCCCAGATTTCCGCGCTGTCCCCTGCTTGCGCGGTGCGAAAACAAATAGCGGTCGTTATGGCATGTGCACAGATCCGTGACCTGAATATTCTCCTCCAAAATTCCCGCCTCCGCCAGCACAATCCCGTTGGCACGCCACAGATCAAGCTGATATTTGCCGCCGCCTTTCGCAAACAGTATCTCCCGTTCCTGCCCGGGTTTATGAAACGCCGACGCAAAGGCGTCCGCCACATCCTCGCTGACCTCGTAACATTCCTGACAGATGGAAGGACCGACCGCCGCCACCAGATCCGCCGGATCCGTGCCGTATGCCTCCCGCATCTTTTCCACCACACACTGTCCCATACGCGCCACGGTACCCCGCCAGCCGGAATGCGCCAGCGCGACCGCTTTTCTCCTTGTATCCACAAAATATAAAGGCACACAGTCCGCGAAAAAAGTCGCCAGATACACGCCCGGCTCGTCCGTCAGGAGCCCGTCCACATCGCTGTAATCCCGCTCTCTGGTAATCCCCTTCCCGCCGTCCGCCTTTCCCACGATCCGCAGATTCGTGGTGTGCGTCTGATCCGAGCAGACCATATCCTCCACACCACAGCCGAGCACCGCCGCAATCCTCCTAAAATTCTCATCCACGGATTCCTTCTCGTCCCCTCTCGTATAACTCAGATTCATGGAACTATAAATCCCCTCACTCACACCACCCATTCTCGTAGAAAATAAATGACTCACCCATTCAATCTTCTCCAAAATAGGGAAGGTAAGGTACACAAGCTCCCCTGCCCGGTTTTCACGCATCTGCATGTTGTTTTTATGTCTATACCAGTCCATATGCAAACTCCTTCCAAATCACAACTTACTTAGATCATTGCGAAGCTCCTCTCAATATTACGGCAATTGTGCAAATAGCATAACCCGTATTATTTATATAATATAGTCGAACGCTCCCTTAATCCAGTTCCTCTCTTCCCCGTCCACCGCCACCACGTCAAAGCGGATCGGCGTGTCTTCCGGACAGTGGTGAATCACACGGTAATAGTCCGCCACCCGGCAGATCTTCCTCTGCTTGGCAAAGCCCACTGCTTCCGCCGCGGTGCCCCTGCTATTCCCCGAGCGGTATTTGACCTCAAAGAATACCAGATAGTCCCCGTCATAACCGATCACATCAATTTCCCCCTGCCGGTTACGGAAGTTGCGCTCCACAATTTTCACACCCTCTGAAAACAAATAGGCACAGACCTGTTCCTCCTTCTGTGCCCCTTTTTCTCTCTTATTCATCCTCATGTGCCTTTCGCCAGCTTGGCCTTCATCTTGTCCATGGAATCCACAAAGATCAGTATCTCCGCCACCACCTCGTACAGCTCCGGCGGAATCATATCCCCGATCTCCAGCCGGGAAAGCGTATCCGCCAGCTTATCATCCCGGTGAATCGGCACATCCGCCTCCTTCGCCTTCTCAATAATACGCTCCGCCAAAGCCCCTCTGCCGGAGGCGATGACACGCGGCGCCTCGTCATTCGGGTCGTATTCCAGCGCAATCGCCTGTTTGACTTTTTCCTGTTTTTTTTCCGCCATCCTAATACCTCTTTTTCTAAGTCTTCCTCTCGCCAAGCAGAGAATGCTCCTTTTGCACGACCTTCCTCCTGCCACGCGGAGAATGCCGTTTTTCAGGCATTCTCCTACGCGAGACATAGAACTTCTTGGCGTCTCGTCCTATGGCGAGACGTCTCTAGAAGTTCTTCTCGCGTTAGGCCCTCATGTCAAAAGATGTCCTGCTAAGCACAGAAATATTTTTCTGCTGGCTCAACAGCGTCTGCATAATGGAAGAATCCTCCTCTTCCCCGTCGTCCTCCTTCACGTGCATCTGCGCTTTCAGAGAATACCCCCGGCCTTCCAGCCTCTTATTCAGAACCTCTATATTTTTTTCGATCAAATCCAGAACACTCTCATCCGCCACCGTAAAGTTTGTCGCCACCTGCTTATCCTTCATCGTCACATAGACGTCAAGGGGCCCCAGATGCTCCATATCCAGATGCAGCAGGGCGCTCACCTGCCCGTCCCTTGCCGCCAGATTCTTTTTGTTGGTGTAGACATAGAGATCGCCGTGGGCATTGTTTCCCAGCATCTTTAAGGGTAACTGCACATAGGTATATAGATGGTTCATCTGATTCATAAAATCAACGTTACTCTGCAGATTCTGCACGCTTCTCGCCACGGGCGCGTCGCCCTTTCCCGCCGCCTCCAAAGCCTGAGAAAGCCGCGCGGTCTGCTCTCTGATCCGCTCGTAAAGCTGCTCCACCTGCTTTTTGTCCGCCACGTCCTGCGGCTCTATCATCCATTGACGGCCAATCTGTTCTTTCAATAACGCCTGAAATTCTTTCCCGCCAAGAAGTCTCTGCAAAGCCTGCTCCGGCATATCCCCGCGAGGCGCCTTCGACAAAAACTGTCTGACAAGCTGCAGCACATCCTTCGCCGGAAGCTGGCCGTTCTTTACCTGCGCCGCCGTCTCCTCATTCATGCCAAGCTCCCTAAGCACATCGCCCAGCCGCTGCCACTGTTCCTGACTCAATGCCGGAGATCGGCCATCTTCTTTCGCCCCCGCCTGCGGCAGTTCCTCCACCGGCACGCCTGTGGGCTGTTCCTTCGGCGCCGCGCCCTCCGGCAGCTCCATCTGCCCTGCCAGCACCGCAGCCGCCGTATTCTGTGCCGCGCCGCTGCCGCCCGCGCTCTCTGCTGCCTCCGTCCCTGCCGCCTCGCCGGAGACCGTCTGTGCCGCATCCGCTTCCCCCTGCCGCTGTACGGTGACCGTGCCTTCCTCACCGGCCCCATCCTCCGTAAAGATGTCAATCACCGCCTGATAAAAAGCGTAAGCCTTCTCTCCCTGGCCGCTGTTTATCAGCTCCGTAAACGCTTTCGGCAGCTCCTCCATAATCGTCTCTGCGCTGCCCAGAATCTGATGGTGCGCCGCCTTATACTGCTCAAACTGCTCGATATTCACCTCCGTCACCGGCAGCTCGAGCCTCGTCATCTGTATGATGGAGGTAGGATTTTTCCCAGGGAACTCGAGAATAAGCCTGCTCATATTGAGAATCGACTCCTTGTCGATGGGCATTCCCTCCTCCATCATCGTGGCCACCATCTCTATATTTTCCGCCGTTTCCGGCAATCCAGCAGCCGCCAGCGCACGCAGAATCGTCGCCGTGTTTGCCGTGTTGGTATAGAGCGGCGCAAGGGACATAAAGGAACTGCTGTTTGCCTTGACCTCAAAGCTCATCATCTGTCCCAGGGCCAGATTCACACTCTTGTCAATCTTGGCGTTGATGGAGAAATCCTGTGCCAGCTCAATCTGCACGGAATTGCCGTCCCGGCTCACCACCGTACCCTGCAGCGTCTGTCCCGGCTTCAGAGCCCGCACCTCGTTCTGCAGATGTCTGATCCGCTCGCCCTTCCCCATGGAATCCGATACTTTTACGGTGTCGTTCGCACTTACCCGCTGATTTTCCTTTTTAAAAATACTTCCCAGATTCAATCTTACACCTCGCAAAAATTTTTGATAAAGGTTTTTCTGTGAATGGGGCACGGCCCGTATTTTTTCAGCGCGTCAATATGCGCCTGCGCACCGTATCCCTTGTTGGAGACAAAGCCGTACTCCGGATAAACCTCGTCATAGCACACCATCAGCCGATCCCTCGTCACCTTCGCCACAATGCTTGCCGCACCGATGGAAATGCTCTTGGCGTCCCCTTTTATAATGGGGATCTGACGTATTTTGACTTCTGGAATGGTCACCGCATCGTTTAATAAAATATCAGGTGTTACTGATAATTTTCCTATGGCTTCCCGCATGGCCTCATAAGTGGCCTGCAGAATATTGATCTCGTCGATCCGCTCCGGCGTGCTGTAACCAAAGCCCACCGCCACCGCCTTCTCCATAATGACCTCATACAACTCTTCTCTCTTTTTTTCGGAGAGTTTCTTAGAATCATTGATATATAAAATATCACAATCTTTCGGCAAAATAACCGCTCCCGCCACCACCGGACCGGCGAGAGGGCCTCTGCCCACCTCGTCAATGCCGCAGATATGGGCATATGCGCTGTATTCTCTCTCGTATCGCATCAGCTCCCGCGTCCTTTTTATCTCTTTTTCATACGACAGAAGCCGGTTTTTCGCTTTGGTAATTTCCGCCTGCACGCCCGCTCTTGCGTCCGTTTCATATGCCGAAAACAAAACAGGCAGCTCCTCCATAGATGCCGCCTGCAATTTTCCCCTGATGATACTGATACTTTCCGCCATTCTTGCCTCCATTTCGAAGCGTTTTGCGCTGAAAATACGAACAGAATTTATTTTCATTGGTGTTTGACAAAACCGAACTTATTAAGAGGCCATATCCGCAGCCACGCCCGGCCGATGATGTTCTCCCTCTTTATGTTGCCCACGGAAGGATCCCTGCCGTCGGTGCTGTTGTTTCTGTTGTCCCCCAGCACAAAGTATTCGTCCTTTCCCAACGTGATGGGCTCATACGCCCGGCCGGGGTTGGCGATCACTTCCTTGCCGTAGGATTCCTCCAGCACCTTGCCGTCCACGTAGATGTTTCCCTCCTCGTCGATCTGCACCGTCTCGCCCGGCAGTCCGATGATCCGCTTGATGTAGAAGGTTTCCTCCTGCCGCAAAAAGGGAAAAACAATGATGTCATAGCGCTCCGGGTCATGGAAACGGTAGCTCAGTTTATCCACAATCAGATTGTCCTCCGTACTGAGCGTCGGCTCCATGGAGCTTCCCTGCACCTGCGTCCGCTGCCCCACAAAGTGAATCACCAGATAAACGAGGCACAGCACGCCCAGCAGATACAGACTGGTATTTAAAATCTCACGCAGCACTTTCTTCACTTTTGCTCTTCCTCCTGCTTTTCCCCGTAACTATTCAGTTCCTTCATAGTTACGATGCAAAATCCATTAAAATCGTCTTCGACGATGGGATTTTGCCTCCCTCCATCATGTTCTTACGGTCTCAGCAGTAAATGCTTCGACCTGTGCTGAATAATTACATTCCCCACATATTTCCAGCGTAATTCTTCCAATCCTGCCGTTTCTGAAATCATCCACCAAGAAGGCCGCCGCCTTCTCATAGTCAGGCTCCTGCCCTTTTTTATAGCACTTGCGCGTCTCGCAGATAAACGAAAGCGCCTGTGTAGGCGTAAGCGTATCTCCTGTTTCCTCTATCTGGTAACGGCTAAGCAGCGGCTCTCTGTAATGCGCAAGCAGATAGGCCAGCAGCTCCTGCGCCAGCTCCGTCATCTGCAAAATTTCGTCATTCATGGAACCGATCATGGCAAGCCGCTTTCCCACTTCCTCGCTCTCAAATTTCGGCCAGAGAATGCCCGGCGTATCCAAAAGCTCCAGCTCCTTATTGAGCCTGATCCACTGCTTCCCCTTCGTCACACCCGGCTTATTTCCCGTCTTCGTACATGCCTTCCCCGCAAAGGAATTGATAAACGTGGACTTTCCCACATTTGGTATACCAACAACAATCGCTCTGACAGGGCGGTTCTTGATGCCCCGCTTCCTATCCCGCTCGATCTTTTCACGACAGGCTTCGTGCACCATGGGCTGGATCGCCTTAAGCCCCTGTCCCGTCTTCGCGTTGACCTCCAGCACGTGAAACCCGCGCTCCTTAAAATATGCCATCCAGCTTTTATTTGCCGCCGGATCCGCCAGATCCGATTTGTTTAATAGAATCAGCCGGGCCTTGTTCTTTCCCAGCTCATCAATATCCGGGTTCCTGCTGGAAAGCGGCACTCTCGCATCCACCAGCTCGATCACCAGATCGATGAGACTGATATTTTCCTGCATCATGCGCTTTGCCTTCGTCATGTGCCCCGGATACCACTGATAATTCATACTTGCACCTCCGTGTCACCTTTCGAATAAATCCCTATGAAACGTACGGTGCAAGTATTTAGTGCATGCACACATGCAGCAATCTGCATGGCGCTTGTACGCTCAGCGCAGCCAGTGCGCAGAGCTGTTGCCATAGGTGTTCTTTTCATATTTGTGCCCTCTCTACTCGATCAACCCCATGGGCTCGTCCTCCGCCGCCATGTGGAACCACGCCTTACCGACAATCGTATCTTTTTTGACAGCCCCAATATTGCCTGAGCGGCTGTCCTCACTGCTGTTACGGTTATCTCCCAGCACAAAAAACTCATCCCCCGAAAGGAGCACCTCGTTTAGCGCAATGCCCGGGTCGATGATCTTGTCAAACTGCTCGTTCTCCGCAAGGAGCACGCCGTCTATGTACACATTTCCCTCTCTGATCTGCACCGTCTCGCCCGGCAGACCCACCACGCGTTTCACGTAATAATGGGAATTTTTGTTATTGTTAGGCAAAAAGACAACCACGTCGCCGCGTTTTGGCGTAGAGATACGGTAAAGAATCCGATTCATCAGAATTTCCTGCCCGTTGTGCAGCGCGGGCTCCATGGAATCGCCGATCACACTGGTGCGCATCCCCACGGAAAAGATAAGAACAAAAGCAAGAAAAACGGCGACCGCGCCGCCCACAAGCAGCTCCACCGCATCCTTTAAGAATCTCGGATCAAGCCTTTTCTTTTTCTGATAAAAGGTTAAGCCCTTTCTTCTCGCCATATATATTCCACCATTCACTGAATTATCTTCTGACTCTGTGCGATAAGCAGACTCGAAATGCTTCGCATTTCTCGTTCGCGTTGCTCGTCATAAGCGACCGACAACATGCTTCCATGCAAGCATGAGCATATTGTCAGTCACTTCTGACTCTGCTTATCGCGCAAAAGCAGATACCCCGAATTACTCTGAGGTATCTGCTCCATCATCACTTTCGCTTATTTAACCAGTTCTTTTACCTTAGCTTTCTTGCCGACGCGATCTCTCAGGTAATTCAGTTTAGCACGTCTCACCTTACCTCTTCTGACAACTTCAACTTTCTCCACATTCGGGGAATGCATCGGCCAGGTTTTCTCGACGCCTACGCCGTTAGATACCTTGCGCACCGTAAAAGTCGTTCTGTTGCCGCCGCCCTGAATCTTTAAAACAGTGCCCTCAAACACCTGGATTCTCTCGCGGTTACCCTCCTTGATCTTACCGTACACCTTAACGGTGTCGCCCACATGGAAGTCACTCAAATTTTCTTTTAACTGTTCCGCTTCAATTTCTCTGATGATGTCGTTCATAATTCTCCTCCTGATATGCTCCGGATGTTCTTAATACGTCTGTAGCAGAGGACCATCCTTCTTCACAACATTTATAATTTACCATACAACAGGCGCAAATGCAAGCTATTTCTCCATATATTTCTCATAGAGATCGGGCCGCCTCTCCTTTGTCCGGGCAAGCGCCTGCTCCTGTCTCCAGGCATCCACCTTCGCGTGATCGCCCGAGAGCAGAATCCCCGGCACCCGCTTCCCGTGCCAGATCTCCGGTCTGGAATACTGCGGATATTCCAAAAGTCCGTCCCCGAAAGACTCCGTCTCCGCAGACTCCCCGTTGTGCAGGACGCCCGGCACCAGTCTGGCGATGGCGTCCACCATCACCATAGCCGCCAGTTCTCCCCCCGTGAGCACATAGTCCCCCAGGGAAATCTCGTCCGTGACAATCTCCTCCAGCACTCGCTCGTCGATCCCCTCATAGTGACCGCAGAGAAAGATCAGCTCCTCCTCTTTGGAAAGCGCCTTCGCTGTCTCCTGATGAAAAGGCTGTCCCTGCGGCGTGACATAGATGACACGCCGCGGCTTGTCTTGACCAATTCGGTCGATCACGGACTGATACGCGTCATAAACCGGCTGGGCCTGCATCAGCATCCCCGCGCCGCCGCCGTAGGTGTAGTCATCCACCCGGCCATGCTTGTTGGTTGTAAAATCCCGGATGTTGACCGCCTCTATGGATATGTCGCCCCGCGCCACCGCCCTGCCGAGAATGCTTGTATGCAGTCCCTGCATGACCATATCAGGGAAAAGCGTCAGTATATGAAAATTTACCATAGTACATCCTCTCTTCTCATGCTAACCGCCATAATTCCGCTCTGCGGAATCTCAAATCTGGATGAAAAATGCCGCATTTCAGGCATTTTTCGGGGTGAAATTTAGAAGTTCTCCGCAAAGCAGCCTTTGCTGCTGAGCTTTAGAAGTACTTCTCACCCTAACCGCCATGTCACAGCTTAGCTGTGACTCAAATCAATGCGGAGAATGCCGCATTTCAGGCATTCTCTGGCGTGAGACTTAGTACTTCTTAGCGAAGCAGACTTTGCTGCTGAGCTTTAGAAGTACTTCTCACGCTATTGCAGCAGCCCGTCCATGACATGTATTTCCATCACACGGCTGTCCATATCCACGGTTTTAATACACTCTTTGATGGCGGGAAGCAGCACCTCTCTTCCGTCCTCGCAGCTCACCACATACACGTCGTTTGCACCGGTCGCCAGCACATCCTTCAAAATGCCAAGGTCTTCACCTTCATCCGTCACAACCCGCATACCGATCATGTCCGCCACGAAATACTCATCTTTCTGCAGTCTGACTGCCTTGTCGCGGGTGACTAGAAGCTTTCCCTGCTTATATTTCTCCACGTCGTTGATGGAATCATATCCCTTAAATTTCAGGATCACAAACTGCTTAAAGAACTTGACACCCTCGATCTCCATCGTAAGGCGCTCCCGCCCTGTGTCCAGCATAACCTCTTTCAGCTTCTTAAAACGGTTCGCGTCGTCCGTGGTGGGAAATACCTTTACCTCCCCACGGATGCCGTGAGTCTGCGTGATCACGCCCACCTGTAACTCGTCATTTCTCCCTGTTCCCACAATCCTTTACTCCCTGTTTATCTTCTGACGCTGCTTATGCGCAATCGAGTAGGGAAGAGCTCTCTTTTCCTGCTCGCCGTGCGGCCCGCATGCTGTGAAACAGCAGCCTTCCCTATGCGGACCTGCGCATAAGCAAAACCCCACGGAGGAATCCATGGGGCCTTTGTGTCAGATGATCTCCACATCCACTCTCTTATTATCTTTAGATGACGCCGCCTTGACAACGGAGCGGATCGCCTTAGCGATACGTCCCTGCTTGCCAATAACCTTTCCCATATCGGAGGGCGCCACATGGAGTTCCACGGTAATGTTCTTACCTTCCTCCTTCTGTGTCACCACCACTTCGTCCGGGTTTTCCACAAGAGCTTTTGCGATCACTTCAACCAATTCCTTCATAGCCCACCTCCAAAAGTGACCTGAAATTTCTGAATCATATTCTTACGGTTCCAGCGGCAAGCGCTTCGACCTGAGTTGAACAGTTACGCAAACACCCCTACTTTGTCACACCCACCGTCTTGAAGATTCTGCTCACGATCTCTGTGGGCTGCGCACCGCTTTCGAGCCACTTCTTTGCCTCCTCCTCATTTACCTTGTAGGTGCTGGGATCTGTGTTGGGATCGTAAGTACCGATCTCCGCGATACATCTGCCGTCTCTGGGAGACCTGGAATCCGCCACCACAATTCTGTAAAAAGGATGCTTCTTCTGTCCCATTCTTCTCAATCTGATCTTAACTGCCATTTCTTTTGCCTCCTGTAAATAATAGTATTGTTTTTATTTTGAAACCCTAAAATGGGAATTTCATACCGCCCAAGCCGCCGAACATACCGCGGCCTTTTTTGCCGCCCATCATGCCGGGAATCTGCTTCATCATCTTCTGCGACTGCTCAAACTGCTTGATGAAGCGGTTGACCACCGCAATATCCACCCCGGCTCCTTTGGCAATGCGTCCTTTTCTGCTGGGATTTAGAAGCTTGGGATTCTGCCGCTCCTCCGGCGTCATGCTTAAGACGATCGCCTCCATACGGGCCAGCTGTTTTTCATCCACCGCTGACTCGATATCCGCCATCTGCTTACCCATGCCGGGCATCATGCTCAAAATCCCGGAAAGCCCGCCCATGTTGCGCATCTGTTTCATGCTCTCCAGATAATCCTCGAAATCGAACTTGCCCTTCTTCATGCGGGCAGCCATTTCTTTTTCCTTATCCTCGTCTATGTCAATATTCTGCTGCGCCTTCTCAATCAGCGTGAGCACATCTCCCATTCCCAAAATCCGATTCGCCATACGATCTGGGTAAAACTGCTCCAGATCGGAAAGCTTCTCACCCATACCGATAAAGAGAATCGGCTTTCCCGTGACAGCCTTGATGGAAAGCGCCGCACCGCCTCTGGAATCGCCGTCCATCTTGGACAGGATCACGCCGTCCACGCCGACCTTCTCGTCAAAGTCCTTCGCCACATTGACAGCGTCCTGACCGGTCATGGCATCCACCACCAGAAGGGTCTGGTGCACGTCCACATTTTCCTTGATCTCAATCAGCTCCGCCATCATCTCTTCGTCTATATGCAGACGGCCTGCCGTATCCAGTATCACCACGTTGTGACCGTTCTTCTGCGCATGCTCGATCGCTGCCTTCGCGATATTGACCGGCTTATGGTTTTCCCCCATGGAGAAGACGTCCACCTGCTGCTTCTCGCCGTTTACCTGTAACTGCTTGATGGCCGCGGGACGATACACGTCGCAGGCCACAAGGAGAGGCTTTTTCCCCTTTAGTTTCATCTTTCCCGCAATCTTCGCCGTGGTAGTAGTTTTACCCGCACCCTGCAGACCGCACATCATAATGACTGTGACCGCCTTTCCCGGCTGCATGGTGATCTCTGTCGTCTCGGAGCCCATCAGGGACACCATTTCCTCATTTACGATCTTGATGACCATCTGCCCGGGATTTAAGCCGTTCAACACATCCGCGCCGACAGCCCGCGCTTCCACAGACTTCACAAACTGTTTGACCACCTTGAAGTTGACGTCCGCTTCAAGAAGCGCCATCTTAACCTCTTTTAACGCGGTCTTGACATCCTCCTCCGTGAGCCGCCCCTTGCTTCTCAGATTCTTAAATACATTCTGCAGTTTATCTGTCAGACTCTCAAACGCCATCTGATCTTACGCCTTTCTGCCAAATACAGCGACACGTCTGTTAATTCAATTAGGGAAGATTCTACTACAATTCCTGCATTATCCTTGCCGACAATTCCCTGATCTGTGAACCGTAGGCTGCCGCATCTGTCAGCTCCCCGCTCTCGTACTGTTCGGAAAGACAGTTGATCTGCGATATCTTTTCCTTAATGCTCTCGAATCTGGCCACCAGTTTCAGCTTCGCCTCGTATCCGAGAAGCGTCCTATCGCATCGCTTCACGATATCGTGTACCGCCTGCCTGCTGATTCCTCTCGCCTCCGCGATCTCTCCCAGAGAAAGATTCTCATACACGACGCTCTCGTAAATCTCCCGCTGGTGCGCGTTTAACAGCTCCCCATAGAAATCATACAATAAACCCTGTTCTACGATCTTTTCCATGTTTCCACCACTTCCGCGCCGTTCCTGTACCGGCTTTGCCAAGGCGGCGCACCGATGAAATATATGGCAGACGACCGCCGACTTTTGCATTTTACAATAGAGAGGGCGGCGTGTCAAGTATTTTTTCTTGACACGCCGTCAAAACCCTACTTCCTTGTGAAGCAGGCCCCAATGACTGCCCCAACCAGGACAAACGGCGCCATCCGGGCGAACAGCCACTCAAATGCATGAATCATAACTCCGGTAACTGCGGTTTCAGGGTGACTATAATCCCACCCCAGGTATGGGCTGTTCCATACAATCAGGGCGGCAAAACCAACCGCGATAACCGCAGCCAATATGATAAAAAACCAGTGGAGCGCTTTTCGTCTCGCCGTTTTTCCCCGCGCAAGCCGTAAGTTTATGACTTCAAGTTTCTCGGAAATCACTTTCAAGTCATCAGCCTTCGTTTCAGCAACGGTTTCTCCCAGCAGTGTACTTACAGGCGTTCCCAATATCTCTGATAGTGAAATCAGCATATCGGCATCCGGAACCGACAGCCCCTGCTCCCATTTTGAAACCGTCTGCCTCACCACATGCAGCTTAACCGCAAGCTCCTCCTGTGAAAGCCCTTTGGATTTTCTGATTGTTTTGATATTTTCGTTTAACATTGTGAATGCCCTCCTTTCGCTGCCATGATACGAAAGAAATCACCATTGCGGCAAGCAACGCGGATTAACATTGCGCTCCCTACATCATCGTGTCATCCCGCAAAACCTCCGCCAGATTCATCTCCCGCATCCTGCGCCAGCCCAGATAATAGGCAAACGCCACCGTCCCACCCACCGCCAGCATAAACGCGCCGATCGGTAAAAGAGGCGCCTCAGCCAGAAACTCCGCCGGATCCATATAGCTTGCCTTTAACATCGCTCCCACCGCAAAAACCGCGACAGCTGCAGCCCACAGCATCGGACGACAAGCCAGCACAAACGCCTCAATGCAGAACATCTTCCGCAGCTCCCCCGACGTCATGCCCACGGAAAGATACCTGGCAAATTCCCTCTTCCTCTGCCGCACAAAGCCAAACGTGTTGGAAAACACATTGCCTGCGCCGATCAGGGCGAGCAGCATGCAAAAGCTCCCCAGCACGAGCATCATCCCCTGCACCTGCCTATCGTTCGTCTCATATTCCCGGATGCGGTTCTCGCTCTCGATCGTGTAAACACCTGCAAGACATTTCTCCGCTTCACCCTGTATCTGCTCCAATTCCGCAAGACTGATCCCCTCCTTGCAGAGTATACGGATCAGGGTATCTTGCTCTGCGCCGCCCACCTGCGCTTCTATTTTTTCCCATAGGCTTACGGGTATAAAATGCACAAGCTCATACTTGTCAATCGTGGCGTACTCCTCCCGTAGAACGGGGACTTCCTCCGTGCAGGCCAGCACGGGAATCTCCACAGCCACCGCACCATCTGAAACCGACATTTTCCCAGCCGCTGTCCCGCCCGTCTGCGCCGCGAGCGCCGTTGTCAGGCAGTCGTTGATATAGGGCATATATTGCGGATGCCGAAAATCCGGGTTCGTCACATCACGGATTACGTTTCGGATCACCACCCCGTCCGTCCTTTGCGAAGCGCCGATCTGTCCGCAATATTCCAGAAACGCCGCGTCATCCAAGATGATAATCGGTGCATTTACCCAAAAGCCATCGTCGTTCCGCGTCACATATTTCCCGGTATCATGGGAAAATCCGCCGTTCGCTTTCAGTTCCCCGCTCATTTCTTCCTCTGTAATGCGCCGTTTTGTCTGCGCCTTCCGGTACACAGTCACATTTTCCACACCCGGAACCTCCCGAAGCCGTTCTGTCTCCCCAAAGGCTCCGATCCCCGTGTTTTTTACCGTAATCATAATATCCCAGGCATCCTGATATTTTTCAAAATAAGTCTCCCTCGTGCTGATTGCCGACAAGGTAAAAAAGCACTGCATCAGCGTAAATGCCGTCATGGAAAGAAGCAGGGACACAGCCGCGGTTCTCAGCGCTTTCCTCTGTGCCTTGAGCGCATTTCCGGCCAATTCTCCCTCCAGACCAAATACAAGTGAAAGCACAGGGGAATGTTTCTTTTTCTTTAGCTGCAGCTCCCCCGTATTTTTAATAGCCTCAAGCGGCGTCAGCACGCTCAGTTTCCTGGCGGGCAGCCAGGCGGATATCCCTATGGTAAGCCCCGTTGCCAGAAGGGTTACCACAAGAATCAGAGGATGATAACCGAACACCGCCGACCTTCTGCCCTCCACGTCCCGCACCAAACTCTCCAACAGGGCCAGAAGTCCTCTGCCGCCCGCTATGCCGGCCAGCGTGCCCGCCACAACCGGCGCTGCGCATAAATACGCCGTCTCCTGCAAAAGACATGCCCGTATCTGTCTCGGCGTCGCGCCGATACTTGCCAGTATGCCGAACTGATGGATTCTCGCCTGCATGGTCGCGGCAAAGGCATTGTGTATAATCAGAATCAGGGAAAACGCTGCCAGCCCCATAATAAGCAGAAAAAGCGGAAACACCAGCCGCGGCGCCTCGTCATTTGCGTCGCGCATTAGATACATCGCCTTAAGCGCGTACTGGTCGCCCGACGCCCGCAGCCGTTCCACCTCATACTTCCACATATTGTAAAAGAGACAGCCAAGCAGAGACAGAAGCAGAGACGAAATCAAGGCGGCCGTCATAACGGCAGCGGCTGCGGCACGGTTGTTTTTCAGATAACCTGACGAATATTCTCTCCACATCCCGCTCACCTCCTTCTCTCATCACCGACAATACGGCCATCCTCTATCGTTATGATTCTGTCCGCCTCCAGAGCGATCTTTTCGTCATGGGTAATCAGCATGATCGTCTGCTTTAAGCTGTGGTTAGACAGCTTGAGCATGTCCATGATTTCTCCGGAATTTTTCTGATCCAGATTTCCTGTCGGCTCGTCCGCCAAAAGCAGGGCCGGGCGGTAAATCAGCGAGCGGGCAATGGCAACCCGCTGCTGCTGCCCTCCCGACAATTGGTTTGGCAGCGCCTCCAACCGCCCCGCAAGGCCAAGCGAATTCACCACTTCCTCAAAATACGTCTCGTCCGGCTTACGCTTATCCAGCGTAAGCGGCATCAAAATATTCCTTTTCACCGTCAATGTGGGAATCAGATTATAAAACTGGTACACAAGCCCCACCTTCCTGCGCCGGAAAATGGCCGCCTGGGTTGGCTTAAGTCCGGCAAGATCCGTTCCCTCCACAATCACCCTGCCACCCGTGGGCTTATCCACACTCCCCAAAATATGCAGCAGCGTAGATTTTCCTGAGCCGGAAGCTCCGATAATGGCCACAAATTCTCCCCTGTCAACTTTGAGATCAATCCCCGCAAGCGCCGTCACCCGATTGTCCCCGGAGCCGTACACTTTTGTTACCCCTTCGCATGTCAGAATATTCACTGTCTTTTTCCTCCTTTTGCCCTTAATAACTCCCTATTATCATAGCAGGCGAAAGTGACAACTCAGTGACGGTAAATACGGATTGCGAAACAAGCGCCGCCCTCCGGCAAATTCTTCGCTCGTATGGTGCCGTTCTGGCGACCAATCAGCTCCTTTGCCAAGGCAAGTCCGATGCCGATCCCTCCCTCTTTCGCATTTTTACCCCGGTAAAACCGCTCAAAAAGATGAGGCAGATCTTTCCTGTCAAATCCTGCCCCCTCATCCCAAATCAAAATTTCCGTATACAGGGGATTCTGCCCGTAGGCACAGTGAACACATCCGCCCGCATTGTGCTCCGCACAGTTTTTCATCAGGTTCATAACCGCCTCCATGGTCCAGTCCAAATCGACATGTACCTTCACTTCCCCAAGTTCCGAAATATCCACAGAAACTTCCGACTGCGCAAAAATCTCCTGCAGATTATCAGCCGCAAGCATAAGCAGGGTATAAACGTCCGTCTCCTCCCGCTTCAGAGCCAATGTCCCGGCATCCAGACGGGCTAAGAGAAGCAGGGCCTCCTCCAGATGCGTCAGCCGCATAAGCTGTCTCTGTATCTGTTCCGTCCCCTCCTTCTCCCCTGACCCGCTCCCCATTGTCTGTACGGACAAAGATATCGCTGTGATCGGCGTTTTGATCTGATGCGCGATGTTGGACAGATTGTGGGCAAACTCATTTTTTACCCGCACCGCCTCCTCCCTCGTCTGATACAGATACGTCACCGTCTTGTAAATCTGATCTTCCAATTTGGAGAGCTCGTCCTCCCCCAGAGCAGAGAGCACCGGCGCGTTTCCCGCGTTGGCCTGCTCCAGATATGCTGTCAATTCCTGCACGCGCAAGGCTTCTCGTTTCTTCTGACGCAAAATTCCGACGGCAAAAACGCCGGCACACGCCAGCCTGACGCCAAAATAGGGCGCAGCCAGCATAATCACTGCGGCAAAAAAAAACAATCCCGTTGTCAAAGCATTCATCGAAACCGCTTCCCTGATTTTCCACGCACCCCTATCAGTCTCCATCCGTTTCCTCCATGCGGTAACCCACGCTTCTGACCGTTTTTAGACAGAGAGGCTTTCGCAGCTTGTCCCGCAGGCGTTTAACCGTCACAGTCAACGTATTGTCGTTCACATAGTTTCCATTTACATCCCACACCTGTTCCAGCAGTTTCTCTCTGGTAACAATTTTTCCCTTATTCCGCATCAGGCATAAAAGCACCTGATACTCCATCGCGCTTAAACCGATCTCTTCCGCCCCGCAGGTAACGCGCATACGGTTTAAATCCATAGCGATTCTGCCACAGGAAAGATACTGCCCGCTCACGTCCCCGCATCTGCGAAGAAGCGCCTGCACCCGAGAGTACAGCACCTCCAGCACAAATGGCTTCACCACATAGTCGTCCGCCCCGCTCTCAAACCCTGAAACAATATCCGCGCTGTCACCCCTCACCGTTAGGAAAATAATCGGCAGTTCCTCCCGGTTTCCGCGAATCCACCGACAAAGACCGTCCCCGCGCCCGTCCGGCATATTCCAGTCAAGCAGCACCATTGTCGGCAGTCGTCTTGCCAATGCCTGTCTTAAACCCGCGAGTGTACCGAATATTGTCACTTTTATATTTTTCCGTTCCAGATATTCCTTCACCATTCCGGCAATATCCGGATCATCCTCCGCGTAATAAATTTCCGTCATTCCACCGTCCCGCCTTGTTTATTTTGTATTATACCTTTTGTATTATACCATAACAAAACGATAGGCATATGGCCAAAAACATGCTATAATAAATACAATATTGTTGAAGGAGGGGGAAATCCACATGAAACTCTCGGATTTTATGGATATTTCACACTTGCAGAAAATTCAGGACACTTTTTCGCAAGCCACCGGCCTTGCTGCCATTGCCGTTGACATGGAAGGTAATTATATCACCAAAGGAAGCGGCTTCAAAGACTTTTGTACGAAGCAGACCCAGGGCTGTCAGGAAGGCGCAAAACGCTGTCAGAAATGCACTGCCGCGGGGCAGGGTGTTTACGAATGCCATGCAGGCCTTACGGAGTTTTCCATCGACATCGTTTTAAACGGTGAAAAGCTGGGCCGCCTAATCGGAGGACAGGTTTTCTCGCACGAGCCGGATGAGGAAAAGCTTTCGTCCACCGCCGCAGAGCTTGGAATTGACCCGGACGTTTATATCCGTGCCGCCCAGAAGGTGCCCGTGCGCACGGAACCGGCCATCCGCGCCGCCGTCTCCCTTTTGAATGACATGGTAAACATTCTCATTGTACAGGAGTACATGAGCGCAACGGAATACAAAAAGATTCATGTATGGGAAGAAGAGATCGCGAACGCCACAGAAACCGTGGCCCGGATAAAAGAAAATACCAAGGAGCTTGAGGCTATAGCGTCCAAGCAGACAATTATGGCGTTAAACGCTTCCATCGAAACCGCAAGAGTCGGCGCAGCCGGCGCGGGCTTCGGCATCATCGCCAAACAGATGGGCGCATTCTCCAAACAGTCCACGGAAATCTATAAAAAGATCACGCAGGATGCCAACAGCATTGCGGAATCCATACATAAAATGAACGAGACATAATTATTTCCAAACCTAAACAGATTTAAAAAGCTGTCCCCAGTCTACAGAGGACAGCTTTTTCTTACGAATCAACATTTTCGTTCTTTTCACTAACCGCCATGTCACAGCTCTGCTGTGACTCAAATCAATGCGGAGAATGCCCGTATTTTGGGCATTCTCTCGAGTGAAACATAGAACTTCTTAACGAAGCAGCCTCTGCTGCTGAGTTTTAGAAGTTCTTTTCACTCTACGATAATTTCCAGATACCCCACCATCTTCGCCATATCAAACTCCTTGATTACGCCAAGATTCGGATCATAATACTTTCCGTCATACCCCACCAGATAATGGCTGTATCTGCCCATGCGCTCCATGATGATCGTACACTTCGGCAGCTCCACGTCCCTGCCGAGCGTATACACAATCTTATCCGCATGACGAATGCCAAGATATTCCAATGTGGCGATCATCTTGCTCATGTTTGCCTGCCATTCCCTGCATTTCATAATATCGCAGGCCTCATCCAGCGTGGTCCCTGCAATCATGGCAATACAGGACTGCCCGCACAAGCCGTCCCATGGCTGTGTCACCAATTCCACCCCGTCAACTTTGCGGATCGGGTGCTCCACGCTGTAGGGGCTGTTCCCTCCCGCATTCATTACATTGCCCACGATCTCAATAGAAATCAAATATTTTTTCCCAAGCTCCACCTTGGATAAGGTATCCTGACTGACAGGAATGTCATAATAGCCCTGCCCTTTTGGCAGAAGATCGCATATAAAGCACACATCGTCAAAGCAGACGCGCACCGGAGCGTCCCCTACCTTCTCACATACCTCCCAGACATTGAAGGGCACGGAAATGGCATTCTCATTCTCCCGAAATTCCACAGTACCTTCAAATTCGTATTTCATGTAGTAACCCCGCCTTTCTTTTTTGTATATTGTAATAATTCGTTACCTTCTTCTTCAAAAGCGCCCAACACTGTTAAGCGCGCTTCGTGTCCGGCCTGATGCGCCGCTGCCTCTCACTCGTCATCCTTTGTCGCCTCAAAGCTGATGTTCAGATCCACATCGCCCTTGATGCCCGAAACCTTCCCCTTGTTTGTGTACTGCCAGATCTTAAAGTCATAGGGAAAATAATACATATCGTCATAGTAAGCAAACCACTTGTCATACTCCTCCAGTTCCTCTATGTCAAGAAGCAGCATAAAGGTCTTTAAATTGCCGTAAATCATAGGCGTATAACCGGCCTCTTTGATCTTTTCACAAAAAGTAATACAGTATTTCGTCCGCTCCGCGCTGGTCAGATCATTCCCCCTCGCATTTGTGCTGGTCACCGCCTCCACGTCAATGACCACGGGATAGGTCACCTTGTAGGGGGCGATGGACTCGATCACGAACTCGGCCTCCTCCTCGGCCTCCTCCTCGCTCATGGCCTGGGTAAAAAAGTAAACGCCCACGTCAATATCGTTTTTCAGCGCACCACTTATATTTGTCTCAAACGTTTCATCCTCCAAAATTTCCCCCTCGGTATAGCCCCGAATGCCCAGTCGGATAAAGGCGTAGTCCACTTCGTCTTCCGCCACTTCCTCCCAGTCGATTTTGTCCTGGTACCGGGAAACATCTATGCCTTTGCGGGAAGCCCGCTCCCCATCCACATAGTAGTGCATGACACCGTCACCGTCCGCCTGAAAGGAATCCTGATCATATGTATTCTTGGCAAGTGCCTCCAGAATCGGGAAGAAATAATATCGCCCGGCATCAGCCACCACAACCTCATCCGGATAGAAATCTCTGAGCATCTCCGTGGTGCCCTGTCCTGAGGTCATAAAGCCCTTTATACGATCAAGAAATCCCTTTTCCACCTCTTCCCCGGTTTTTTCCTTCGCTTCCTCCACCGCGTTCTCAATCAGAGCGTCCACCTCCGCCTGAGTGTAGGCCGCCTCCTCTTTCAGACGGATAGCCTCCAGCTCGCTCATCACCGCCGTGTTTTTCTGCTGGACTGCCCGATACTGGAACACCATGACCAGGCAGATCGTTACTGCCGTCAATGTGACGATACATAGGAGAATGGAGCCTGCGAGAATGCTGTTTTCACTTCTCCTTCGTTTCTTTTTGGACCGCTTCCCCTGCGAATGATTCTCCTGCATAAACTCTCCTCTTTTATATGCGCATGTCACTACACACGCTCACTAAAATAGCTTTTGTATCCTTCCCCGAACACCTCTGTCGCGCTTGTGATAATCATAAAGGAATTGGGATCCTCCTGCTTCACAATTTCCTCCGCTCTGGGCGATATCGGCTTTTTAACAACGCACATAATCACCCGCTTGTTATCTCCACTATATGCGCCCTGCCCTTTTATATATGTCACGCCGATATCTAAGTCCGACAGGAGACGCCCCGCGATCTCCTCTGCCCTGCTGCTGATAATGTACAGAAGCTTCGCCTCATCCCTGCCATAGAGCACAATATCCATCACTACAGAAGTGCAGATGGCGGAAATGGCCGCATACAGCGCAGCATTCAGATCCCGGAACACAATGCCCGAAAGAGTCACTACCAGCGCATCCGCGATAAAGAATATCTTGCCCGTCTTCAAATGCGGAAAATGAAGCCGCAGCGCCTTGACGATAATATCCATGCCGCCCGTGGTCGCCCCTGCCCGAAAAATCACGCCGATGGAAACTGCCGTGAGGGTGCCTCCCACCAGCGCCGCCAGAAGAATGTCGTCCGTTGCCGCTCCATACGCTGCCAGCGCATTCGTAAAAACCGAAATTAGAGCCGTGGCATAAATCGTAGACAAAGTCAATCCGACACCGAATTTCCAAACTGCAAATATCAGAATCGGTATGTTGATCAGCATAATGAGCGTACCCGTGTTAACGGGAAGAATCCTGCTCAGAATTATGGCGATACCCGTCACGCCGCCCGGCGCCATATTGTTGGGATCTGTGAAGAGACTGACCCCGGCGGCATACACGAAGGCTGCTGCCGTTATAATAACATATTTCTTTACTTTTTGCATGAATATGAATCCTTGTCCTTTTTCCTTTAGTCATATCCACTTTATAAAATATTTACACGCTCGCCCGCACAAGCTTCGGCTGGTACCCATTGTCCTTAAGCGCTTTGATGATCTGGTTTTTGTGCTCGGTGCCATAGGCTTCCAGCGTAATCCGAAGCTCCACCGCCGCATTGCGGTTTATGGAGACGAACTGGTTGTGCTCCAGCTTGATGACATTGCCGCTCTGCTTCGCGATCACGTCAGACACCCGGGAAAGCTCGCCCGGCTTGTCCGGCAGAAGCACCGACACGGTAAAAATCCTATCCCGCAGCACAAGCCCCTGCTGTACCACGGAGGACATGGTGATCACATCCATATTGCCACCGCTTAGGATGGAAACGACCTTTTTATGCTTCACATCCAGATGCTTTAATGCAGCCACTGTGAGAAGCCCGGAATTTTCCACCACCATCTTATGGTTTTCCACCATATCCAGAAAAGCCACCACCAACTCTTCGTCCTCCACGGTGATGATATCATCCAGATTTTTGCTCACATAGGGGAAAATCTTTTCACCCGGCGTTTTCACCGCTGTGCCGTCCGCAATGGTGTTGACCTGCGCCATAGTCTGCACTTTTCCTGCCTTGATGGACGCCTGCATACATGCCGCGCCCGCGGGCTCCACGCCGATCACCTTGATTTTCGGATTCAGGAGCTTTGCCAGCGTGGACACACCTGTTGCAAGGCCACCGCCCCCAATCGGCACAAGGATATAGTCCACCAGCGGAAGCTCTTTTATGATCTCCATGGCGATCGTTCCTTGTCCCGTCGCCACATCCAGATCGTCAAACGGATGCACAAACGTATAGCCGTTTTTCTCAGCCAGTTCCAGTGCATGGGCACATGCCTCATCGTACACATCACCGTGCAGAATCACTTCCGCGCCATAGCTCTTGGTGCGGTTGACTTTGATTAACGGGGTTGTGGTAGGCATCACAATCACCGCCTTCACCCCATAACATTTGGCTGCGTAGGCCACGCCCTGGGCATGGTTTCCCGCGGAAGCCGTAATCAACCCTTTCGACCGCTCTTCCTCCGTGAGCGTGCTGATTTTATAGTAGGCGCCCCTGAGCTTATACGCACCTGTAAGCTGCATGTTCTCCGGTTTCAGATAAACCTTGTTTCCGGTCTGTGCACTGAAATAATCGCTGTACACAAGCTTTGTCTCCGAGGCGACCTCCTTCACAACCTCGTAGGCTTCTTCGAACTTGTCCAATGTCATTGCATCCATCCCTCTATGCCTCCTTACTGTTACTATTTTAGACATTCTCACTCTAACCGCCATGTCACAGCTTAGCTGTGACTCAAATCCGTGCGGAGAATGCCGTATTTCAGGCATTCTCCTGAGTGAAACGGAGTTGCGAAGCAACTCCTAGAACTTCTTAACGAAGCAGCCTCTGCTGCTGAGTTTTAGAAGTTCTTTTCACTCTACTGCCCTTCCTCTTCCGCTTTCACATCGAAAAGCGCGTCCACAAACTGCTTCGCGTCAAATTTCTGCAAATCTTCTATGGATTCCCCCACACCGATATACTTCACCGGAATCTGCAATTCCGACTGGATTGCCACCGCAATGCCGCCCTTCGCCGTCCCGTCTAACTTCGTCAGGACAATGCCGGTCACATCCGCCACCTCGCCAAACTCCCGCGCCTGCTGCAAGGCGTTCTGTCCTGTGGTGCCGTCCAGAACTACCAGATTCTCCCGATGGGCGTCCGGGAACTCCCTGTCGATAATGCGGTTGATCTTTTTCAGTTCCTCCATCAGATTCTTTTTGTTGTGAAGCCGCCCCGCCGTATCGCATAAGAGAACATCTACATTCCTAGCTTTCGCCGCGCTCACCGCGTCGAAAATCACACTGGCGGGATCCGCGCCCTCCGTGCCGCCGATCATGTCCACACCGGCTCGGGCCGCCCACTCGGAGAGCTGCTCTCCCGCCGCCGCGCGGAACGTATCCGCCGCCGCGATCAGCACCTTTTTTCCCTGTCCTTTGAGCTGCGCCGCGAGTTTACCCACTGTAGTCGTTTTCCCGACGCCGTTGACGCCGATCAGCATCACCACCGACCGCTCCTTCTCAAAATCGTAGGCGTTTTCCCCCACTTCCATCTGTTCCCGGATGCTGTCTATCAAGTGTTCCCTGCAGGCCGCAGGCTCCTTAATATGGTTCTCCTTCACCTGCTTTTTCAGCCGCTCCAGAATCTCCTCGGTGGCGTTCACACCGATATCGCCCATAATCAGAATCTCTTCCAGCTCCTCATAAAAATCGTCGTCGATATTGGAAAAGCCCCCGAATACAGAATCCATCCCATGTACGATATTGTCCCTCGTCTTGGTCAGGCCCGCTTTCAGCCTGCCGAAGAACCCTTTTTTTTCTTCGCCCATATCTTTCCTTTCCACCAATTAATCGTCGAGCTCTTTATCAATCAGATTAACGCTCACCAGCGTGGAAACCCCCTTCTCCTGCATGGTGATGCCGTAGAGCCTGTCCGCCTTCTCCATGGTGCCGCGCCTGTGCGTGATCACGATAAACTGCGTGTTTTTCGTCAGCTTGTGCAGATACTTGGCAAACCGCGTCACGTTATTCTCGTCCAGAGCCGCCTCGATCTCGTCCAGCAGACAGAAGGGCGAGGGTTTCAGATTCTGAATCGCAAAGAGCAGGCAGATCGCCGTCAGGGACTTCTCTCCGCCGGACATCTGCATCATGTTGACCAGCTTCTTCCCGGGCGGCTGGGCAATCACCAGAATGCCCGCCTCCAGCACGTCCTCGTCCTCAATCAGCTCAAGGGAACCCTTGCCGCCGCCGAACAGTTCTTTAAACACTTTGTCAAACTCCCGGTTGATCTGGGCAAACTTTTCGTTAAACTGTTTTCGCATGGAGGTGTCCAGCTCCTCAATTATGCCGAGCAGCGTTTTCTCCGCCTCCACCAGATCGTCATGCTGGGTCTTTAAGAAGGTATACCGTTCCATCAGATTCCGGTAGTCCTCGATGGCGTTTACATTTACATCCCCAAGCTTTCTGATCGCGTCTTTCAGATTTCCAATCTCCCGCTTCATGGCCGGCAGATCGGTCATCTCTTCGTTCTTTAACCCTTCCGCGTCGGAGAGGGTGATCTCATACTCGTCCCACATATAATTGATCTGGGACTCGATGGATTCCTCCATCCGCTCCTTCTGCGCATTCAAACGATATACTTCCTTGTCCAGCGCCGTCATGCGCTGGGAGAGTTCCTCTCTCGTACCAAAGAAATTTTTCTGCTTCCCGGAAAGCTCCTCCTTCGTCTCCACGTCCTCTTTCAGTTTGACCTCTGCCTCCGTCTGGGCCGTATGAGAAGCCGCAATGGTTCTCTCGATCTCAAGGATGTTCTCCTTCTTGCGCTCCACTTCCTCTTTGCCAAGGTGCAGACCTTCCTTCACCTCGGTAAGCTCCACCTGGAAGCGTTCCCGCTCCCCGTCCACACGCTCCAGATTCTGCCGTCTGAAATCAGCGTTCTGACGCATTTTTTCCACTTCCACATCCCACTCAGCCATCTGGGCCGACTGCTCGGATTCGAGAGCACGCTTTTCCTCAAGCTGCGTCTGGAACTCGCTAATCTGCGCTTCCACACTCTTTTCTAACGCCTCGGAATCAGCCAGCTCTTTCGCCGCCTCCTCCTTGCCCGCACGGATCTCGCCGATCTGGGTCTCAATATCCTGCTCCTCGGTCTTTAACTCACCAAAACCCTCCGTGGTCTCGCTCTTCTTCTCCTCCGCCTGCATCACACTCATTCTGGCGGTATTCTGCTCAATGAATTTGCGCTGAATCTGTCCCTTGACATCCTCGATCTCGAGACGCAGCTTGTTACGGCCCCGTTTTGTCTCCTCGATTTCATTTAATATCTGATCGATCTCCTTCACATACTGCTTGACCTTCTTCTCCAGCTCCTCCATCTCCCTGCGCCTGCCGAGCAGATTGGAGTTGTTCTTGAACGCGCCGCCGCTGATGGCGCCGCCGGGCACGAGAAGCTCGCCCTCCAGCGTGACCATGCGGATGCCGTAGTCAAACTTCCTGGCGATCTTAACCGCATTGTCCACATTATCTACTACCATAATGCGCCCCAGCATCGCCTTGGCCACATTTTTATACTTTTTCTCAATCTTGACAAGCGCATCCGCCATCCCGACTACGCCCGGCTCCTTCAGCGCCTCCGAATTTTTAAACTCCTGCGGATGGGTAATACTCGTAAGGGGCAGAAAAGTGGCGCGCCCGGCTCTTGCTTTTTTTAGGAAACCAATCATCCGTTTGGCCGTCTCCTCATCCTCCGTCACAATATTCTGGATATTGCCGCCGAGAGCCGTCTCTATAGCCGTCTCGTACTTCGCTTCCGCCTGAATGATATCCGCCACAACGCCGATGATACCCTTCTCGGTATCCTTTTTCTCCATGACGGCCTTGACGCTGCCGCCGTAGCCCTCGTAGCGCTCCGTCAAGTTGGAGAGCGCCTCCAGCTTGGATTTCTGCTGGTGGTAGAGCACCTGCGTGTCCCTGAGCTTCTGGTCTTTTCCTGCCAGCTCGTCCCGCACACCGGCAAGCCGCTCCTCCATCAGTTCCTGCTGTTCTGTCAGCTCCTTGATCGAGGCGGTTATGGCTTCAAATTCCTCCTCCAGCTTTTTGATCGTCTCCGTCTGTTCCGCCTCGTCGGACTTGGCGCGAAGCAATCGGGAATTTAACTCCGCCTTTCGGATGTTCACCTGCTCCAGCATAGTATCAAAACGCCCCAGCCTGGATTTGATCGTAGCCCGATTGTTTAACGCCTCTATAATGGTATTCTTTCCGCTTTCAATATGATTATTTAAGGTTTCTATCTCGCTTTGGGTTTTTTCCAAAAGCTCTCTGGCCTGCGTCCGCTCCTCCTCCAGAACCGTCAGCTTTTCGTCGATCTCCCGTTTCTGTGCAAGAATGGCTTCCCTCTCTTTGTCCCGCTCCGACAGCTGTTCGCTGATACTGTTGATACGAGTCTGCAGATGCTCCTCATTGCCTTCCGCAGAGTGAATCTGTTCCTTTAAGACGTTGATTTCACCCTCCAGCTTGGAGCGCATCACGCCCGTGTCCGTGAGCGTTGCCCTGGCCGCCTCAATCTCCGCATCCAGCTGTTCGATGCGGTTCTGAATCCGCTCATACTCTTCCTTTGTGGACTCATACCGATCCGTGGTCTCCTGCAGATCGCCGGAAGCGATACGGAGCTTTTCGTCCACATCCTTAAGCTGCTCCGTGATCCGCACGTTTTCCAGCAGGAAAACATTGACGTCAAGGGTCTTTAATTCCTCTTTTCTGCGAAGATATATCCTTGCCTTCTCCGCCTGCTTTTCAAGCGGCCCCGTCTGCTTCTCCAGCTCCGCCAGAATATCATTCACGCGCACTAAATTCTGCTTTTCCGCCTCCAGCTTTTTCTGCGCCGCATACTTTCTTCTCTTGAATTTCACAATACCGGCCGCCTCATCGAAAAGCTCTCTGCGCTCCTCCGGCTTACCGCTCAAAATTTTGTCAATCTGGCCCTGCCCGATAATGGAGTAGCCCTCCTTGCCGATACCGGTATCGTAGAACAGTTCGTTGACGTCCTTCAAGCGACAGGGCGTACCGTTCAACATATACTCGCTCTCTCCTGAACGGTACAGCCTTCTTGAAACCGTCACCTCGTCAAAATCAATGGGAAGCTGGTGGTCGGAATTGTCCAATGTAATCGCCACATAAGCATAGCCCAAGGGCTTTCTCATCTCCGTTCCCGAAAAAATCACATCCTGCATGGACACGCCGCGAAGCTGTTTGATACGCTGTTCTCCCAGCACCCACCTGACCGCGTCGGCCACATTGCTCTTCCCGGAGCCGTTCGGCCCCACGATCCCCGTGATGCCGTTGTGGAATTTGAAATTTATCTTATTTGCAAAGGATTTAAACCCGTGTACCTCTATACTCTTTAAATACATATATTACCTTTCTTTTCTCGCCAGAAGGGCCTGATACGCCGCCTGCTGCTGTGCCGCCTTCTTGGAATGGCCGGTTCCCCATCCCACTTTTTTCTCTCCCACATAAGCCTCCACCTCGAAGGTTTTATCGTGCTGCGGCCCCTCCTCTTTCACGAGTTCGTAATGAAGCGCGCCCTCGTTGCCCTGCTGTACGCACTCCTGCAGAATCGTCTTGGCATCATAGAAAAGCTGTTTGTGCTCTAAATCTGAAAGAATAAATCGGTGGATAAACGCCGAGGCTTCCTCAAGTCCCCCGTCCAGATAGATCGCGCCGATCACCGCCTCCATCACGTCGGAAACAATGGAGTCCCGGTTCCTTCCCCCGGTTGCCTCCTCTCCCTTTCCGAGCAGTATATACTGTTCCAGAGAAAAATCCCTCGCACAGAAAGCGAGCGCCGGCTCGCACACCATGGAGGCACGCATCTTCGTCAATTCCCCCTCCGGCGTGTTTTCCCGCTCCCTGAAAAGGAAATCGCTGCTCACAAGCTCCAATACCGCGTCCCCCAAAAACTCCAACCGCTCATAATCTTCAAATTTATTGATCTTCATCTCATTGGCATAGGAACTGTGAGTGAGCGCCTGGCGCAGCAGTGTCTTATCCCGAAAATGATATGCAATTTTTTCTTCCAACCCGCCAAACGCTTCATCCGTCATACAAACGTCCATGCCCTTTCTCATAATTCATACGGAGAATGCCGCTTTTTAGGCATTCTCCAGCGTGAGACGGAGTTGCAAAGCAACTCCTAGAACTTCTTCGCGAAGCAGCCTTTGCTGCGAGTGATTAGAAGTTCTTCTCACGCATGGAAAAGCCCCTTCCTCATCAGAAAGGGCCCGCCGCTTACTCCCTGCTGCTCTTGATCAGTTCAACCGCCTCACCCACAGTAGTGATGCGTTCGGCTTTTTCAGCCGGTATTTCAATCTGAAAGGCATCCTCAATTCCCATGATAATCTGGTAAACGTCCAGAGAATCTGCTCCCAGATCCTCCAGAAAGGTCGTCTCTTCCGTGATTTCCTTAGGATCCACGCTTAAAATCCCTGCTATCACTTCCCGTAATTTATCAAGCTCCATCGTCAAACATACCTCTCCGCTTTCGGTATCTTATCGTTTCTACACTACTTTTTCCCGGATCTTTTCGCTGATCTGCTGTTCCGTAAAGGCAATGCACTGTAAAATAGAATTTTTAATCTCATTCGCCTTGGAGCTTCCATGGGTTTTCACCACCAGCCCTTTCAGTCCCAAAAGCGGCGCACCGCCGTACTGCTCCAAATCAAAGGCTTTCAAAGTCGTTTTCAGCGCAGGTTTCACCAAAAGCGCGCCAATCTTGCTGCGAAGGGATGTCATCATGCCCTCTTTCACTTTGGAAATCAGTGTCAGTCCCACGCCCTCATAGGTTTTCAGTATCACGTTTCCGACAAAGGCCTCGCAGACGATAACATCCGCCGCTCCGGCCGGAATATCCCGCGCCTCCACGCTGCCTATAAAGTTGATGTCAGAGCAGTTCTTAAGAAGGGGAAAGGTTTCCTTTACGAGCGCGTTTCCCTTTTCCTCCTCGGCACCAATATTTACAATCCCGACCTTCGGGTTTTTCACACCCATCACATATTCCATATAAATGGATCCCATCTTCGCAAACTGCACGAGATGGGACGGTCTTGCATCCACATTCGCGCCGCAGTCAATCAAAAGAGAACATCCGGTTGCCGTAGGAATAAGCGGCGCCAGCGGCGGCCTCTCCACTCCCTTGATCCGGCCCACAATCACCTGTCCGCCCACCAGAGTCGCCCCGGTGCTGCCCGCGGATACATAGGCGTCACAAGTGCCGTCCTTTACCAGATTAAGCGCCTTCACAAGCGAAGAATCCTTTTTCTTCCGGATCGCCATCACCGGCGGCTCCGCCGTCTCGATGATCTCTGAGGCATGTACCACCTCAATCTGTTCCTTCGAATATGTATAACCGGCAAGCTCTTTTTCCAGAATATCCTGCTTTCCCACCAGATATACCTTGATCTTACCGCTCTCATTTACCGCCTCCACAGCGCCCTTTACCGTCTCCACCGGCGCGTTGTCTCCGCCCATGGCGTCCACGGCCACTTTAATCCATTCGCTCATACACAACCTTCCGTTTCTCTTACTCCCGCTTTTTGGCCCTATTTGAATAGTTATAATATACTAAATCCGCACATAAAAATCAAGGCTCTTCGAGAGGTTCCCGAAAAGCCCTTCACATCCGTCAGTCAACTGCGATGATTTCTTTTTTGTTGTATGTGCCGCATTTCTTACATACTCTGTGGGGCACCATCAACGCGCCGCACTTGCTGCATTTTACCAAAGTCGGAGCACTCATTTTCCAGTTTGCTCTTCTCTTATCTCTTCTGGCTTTAGAAGATTTGTTCTTAGGACAAATAGACATCGTCACACCTCCTTATCCGCTTCAAAAATATCTTTGATCGCCGCCATTCTGGGATCAGGGACAAACGTATCGCAATCGCACATCCCCGTATTCAGATCCCTGCCGCATATGGGGCAGATCCCCTTACAATCCGGCTTACACAGGATCTTCATAGGCCAGCTTGTCACTATCTCACTGATGAGTAAGTCCTCTACGTTCAACTGAAAGCCTTCCATGAATGGCTGTTCCTCGTATACCGAAGATTCAGCCGCCACATCCGGCGCCCACACTTCTCTGGTAAAGCAGATCTCACACTTCTCTTCCACAGGCTTCAGACATCTGTCACAGCCTGCAGAGAATACAAAATCCGCTTTTCCCTCGATCCGTGCCCTGCCCTTTCCCGTGTTTGTAAAAACAAAGCTCACCGGTGATGAAGCAAGCACCGGAAATTTCTCCCCGCCGACAGAAATTTCTGTAATCCCTGTTTCTGCCTGCATGGAGACGACTCTGTCCTCATTTGTCAACACTTCCGTCAGGTTCACGAACATAGCAGACTCCTATCCACACTCAAACAATTATACATAGGGTATCCCGGTTTGTCAACCGATTCTTTTTTTTAATCGGGTCAGACGGAAAACTGCCCCACACCGCCTACCAGCTGATCCACGTCTCCCTTCAAATCTTCCACCATCTCCTTCGAGCGGGACACAATCTGCCCCAGCTCCTCCGTCATGGCGGAAGTTTCCTCGGAAGAGGCCGCATTGTCCTGCGCCAGAGAGTTTAACGTGTCAAGCACCGTGGTAATGCCCTGTCTCTGTCTCTCAATCTCCTCCGTCATTTCTTCGATACTCACGATGGACGCCATACACTGATCCAGATTCGTATACAGATCTTTGAAAATGCTCTGGGTGGCATTCAGCACATCCACCTGGTGCTCCACCGTCCCATTCACCTTTTCCATAATCTGCAGGGACTGTACCGACTTGCTTACCAAATCGTTGATAATATTGGAAATCTGGCTCACCGACTGTGTGGACTGGTTTGCCAGTGCCCCAATCTCCGTAGCTACCACAGCAAAGCCCTTGCCGCTCTCCCCGGCGCGCGCCGCCTCGATGGACGCGTTTAACGCCAACAGGTTTGTCTGCTCCGCGATCGCGTCGATCAGACCTGCCGCCTGCTTGATCGCATCCGCCGCCTCGTTGGTCGCTTCGGCGTGCTCGTGCATACTTACCACGTCTTCCTTCGTGCGCATATTTGCCTGCACCAGCTCCTGCAGCTTGTCGGAACACTCCCTGCTCAGCTTTCTCATGGAATCGGAGTTGTCACGCAGATCCGCCACTTCTTTTGTGGTTCTGTCAATACCCTCCGCAATTTTATTGACCTCGCCAGTGGCATCCGACGTGGAAGCCGCCTGTGCGGTGATATTTTTGGCTATCTCCTCCACCGCGATGTCCACTTCCCCGATGGATTTCTCCATCTGCTGGAAGCTCTCCTCAAACTCTACCGTCATATCCTCCACTTTATGTGCCGTGCCCGCAATCGCCATGATGAGACCATGAATTTTCTCTCTTGCCGTATTCAGGCTGTCCGCCGCCACGCCCATCTCATTTCTCTGTTTCACTTCCACATCTGCCGTAAGATCTCCCTCGGAAATGCTGACCGCGAAGTCCTTGACCCTGCGCAGCGGAACCACGAGAAATTCACCTACAACACAGGATACCACTATCGTGATAATCAAAAGAATCACACAGCAGCCCGCCATAAGAATGCAGGAATTTTTGAACTCGCTGACAATCGAATCCTTGATGCCCTGCATCTCCTTCTCCATATCATCCACATAGTTTCCCGTGGAAACAGCCCAGCCCCAGGGCTCAAAATAACCGGAATAAGCCACCTTGGGTGCCACGGTCACGCCGTCCGCCTTAGTGAAGGAAAATTGATTATAACCGCCCTTGTCCGCCGACTGGCACACCTTCATAATGGACTGAATGATCATAATGCCGTCCTGATCCTGCAGCTCATAACGGTTGTTTCCCTCCTGCTCCGGAAGAATCGGGTGCATGATCAATATGTAATCCTTATCGTCAATCCAGAAATAGCCGCTGTCATCATCCCGATAGCGCATGGCACGGACGATCTCAGCCGCCTCAGCCTTCGCTTCCTCCTCGGTCATCTCCCCTGCCGCCGCCTTATCATACTCCGCCTGCAGGATTGCCAGCACACTCTGTACCTGGGACTTAATCTCCGTCCGATACCCGTCATCCATCGCCTTCGCGTACTCGTCGTAGGCGCCGTTGGAAATATTGCGGATCGTCAAAACGCCGATCAGACCGACCACTACTCCGATCACGATACCAAGCGCCGCACAGACTAAAACCAACGTTGTTTTCAAGCTTTTTGTTCTACCCTGTTTCTTGTCCAATTTCTACACATCCTTCCCATAAGTCTGTTCTTCTCTCAAAACAATATTATTATACACCTGTCCCCCCTGTCTTTCAAGCGTTGACACGCAAATACACGCGCTCCGCGCGCCATCGAAATTATTCCTGCCAAAATATTTTCCCGGTGCCCATATTTGTGCTATACTATAAGGAACGCAGGTAACCGTTCTGCAGATTTCGGCGCTTCGCATACGCCAAATATTTCATTTAGGGAGGATTCCAGTTATGTATCATTTCACTGAAGACTGCCTGATCGGTGTGGATCAGATCGACAACGAACACAGGGAGCTTTTTCGAATTATAAACGAGACGCAGGAACTGTTGGATAACCAGATTTTAAACGACAAATATGACCGCATCCTAGAGACGGTCGAACGACTGGAGCAGTACGCGGAAGCGCATTTTCAGCATGAGGAGGACTACATGGAAAGCATCCGCCACCCAGAGCTTTCTCTGCAGAAGAAGCAGCATCTCTTCTTCCGCGACAAAATCAATGGCATCACAAACTCCTTCTCCTCCGACAACGCACAGCAGGAAGTGCTTGACGATCTGCTGCGGTATCTCGTAACCTGGCTGTACCGCCACATCATCAGCTCCGACCTGATGATCGGCAAGCTAAAGCCCTCGGAAGACAGAACCGCGCCGCAGTTTAGCGATGCCTACCTGACAGGCATTCCGCTGGTTGACAAGGAACACCGGGAACTGTTCCGCATCATCGGGGATGTGTACCGCGTTATGACAGATGAAATGGCATTCGATAAATACGACGAAATCGTCCACCTTCTCGAAGAACTTAGAGACTACACAAAATTCCATTTTCAGGACGAGGAAATGTATATGGAAAGCATCCATTATGACGGGCTGGAAGCGCAGAAGCGGGCGCACGAAGCGTTTGTATCGAGACTGGAAGAGATGGACCTGGAGCATGTTGACGAGAACCAGCAGGAGACGCTTGAGGACCTCATGGAGTTTCTGACAGAGTGGCTGGTGAACCACATCCTGCATACGGACAAGAAAATACCGACAGGGGCGCAGAGTTAACGCCCCTCTTCCATTTCGTTGTTATCCATAGCATTTATCACTGAATTTCCAAGCATTCCACCTGTCCTTTGTCACTGAGCAGGAACAGCTCCTTCCCATGTACAACAATATTTCTGCATATGCCCTTTGTCTTCTTTTTGGGCATCAGCTCTTCTCCTGTATTCTTATCCACACAGTACAGGTAATTATCTTCCGCCGCAAAGAAAAGCCTGTCCCCGTCTATGACCGCCTTCGTCGATACGCCGCCCCCAACGTTTACGGAAAATATCTCTGTAAAGTCATTATGTAAGTCCATCTCATAGCAGGTCATATTTCCCGCTTTGGCGGCAGTCACGGCATCCGCATCGCCAATATACATCCTGCTGTCCTCAAATACCACCTCGTTATACAGCTTCCCCTTCGCCTCTTTTGTGCAAATCAATTCGCCATTTTCCGAATCCAGAATATAGAATTTCCCATGAATATGCTCCACCAGCATCCTGCTTCGGTCAAGCATCGCAATATGGCTGATCCACTCGTCCTTTCCATACGCCCAGCGGGCATCTCCCGTAAATTTATCCAGACAGAATACACTTCCGCCAAGTTCCCCGCCGTATATGTATTTATCGTCATATACAATATTACAATTGTTTTTTACCTGATAAGTCTGATTTTTCCAGAGAATTTCCCCGGTATTTTTATCAAGACAGAAAACCGCAAAATCCGACACATAAAGTCTGTCCCCGTCTAACGCCATTTTAAAGGAAGCGTTCTTTGGACTGAGTTCCGTCACCCAGCAGATACTCCCGTCCAGACTGACACAGATAGCCGTACCTTTAAAGGATGTGAGATAGATTTTTCCATTCTCATGTATCCCCGCCGTTCTCACCACATGATTCTCCTCAAAAACCACTCTGGCTTCCTGCGTCTTCAAATTTAGCGCGAGAAGCACGGAGTCAAAAACCCTCAGCCCGAGGGAAAGCGTGAAATATATGTTGTCATCCTCCATAAAATAATCGTTTGACACCATAGGGTCTTTCAATCCCTTTTTATAGTTGTAAGTCCATTTTGCTTTCAGCTTCATGCGTCTGTCCTCCAAATCAACCCCATTGTTTCATTATTTTCTCCATATCAGAGCATTTTACTGCGATTGAAAACCATTGCATCATCATGATTTTCCATATTTTATCACAGATACACATGCTGTTCCACCTGCATGTCATTTTACGGTTATCCGCACGGTCGTGTAGCAGAAATCACGCAAACAGATACTGGTATTTTCTCCGCTGCAGGCGAAGCAGTTCCCCGACCCTTTTCTTAACCTCCGCCGGATATTCTGTGTCATTTTTTAAAAGCCTCTCCACATCATTGTTGGTAAAGCGAAATTTCAAATGCTGTCCGAATAACGTCTCCACAACATCCAATTGTTCATCGAAGTCCCGGCAGAATGTTTTCGCCTTCGGCTTTTCATACAGCTTTTCCAATGGTGTCTCCATCGGGTAGTCCATTTTCACATCCGCCATCAGGGACGCGCCGTGGTCAAATGCCGGACAGTAATGATACTTCCCAAACTCATCTTTAAGAACCGCAATGTTGTGCGTATGCCTGTCTTCATTGAAAAAAAAGGCGTCTATCGTTAGAAGAACACTCAGATATCTTCCAAACTCTTTCAACCCCGTCAGGTACTCGACCTGCTCCGTCAGAAACACTGCCCTGTTTTCCGGCTCCCTGATCCGAAATATACACTCGTAAAGGCTTTCCCCGTATTGCAGAAAAAACAGCCTTTCCAGCGTGATCAGATGCCAGCGGGGCGGCAGGAAATGCTCGCTTTCACATCCCAGGAAGACCGTTTCATCATACCGAATCTTCACCGTATCATACAGCACAAATGTCTCCCGCGCCATCGTGGACAACTGCAGCAGATGGGAAACTATATACTCCGCAAGCCCTTCATAACCGGTATAGTCCGCTTTGTACCACTTTTCCCCGCTGTACCATTTTAACTGATTTCCTTTGGAGGATTGTCTGCGCAGCCCGCCCGCATCCCCTTCAAACAGCGTTACCATATCAGTTTCTCTCCACCCGGAGCCAGAAATCGTCATCCGCCATCCTGCCCTCCGTCTTTTCTATGATCATCAGCGGATCATAGAACGGCAGATCCAGCTCCTCCAATATCAGCTTCATCTTATCCCTGCTTTCCGGAAAGCAGCGGGATTTAAGAAACGCCTCGTACTGCTCATATGTCGGCTCCTCTATCTTCCCAAAAGCGCGGCTCATAGGGTCCTTCGTATAATTATAAATCCTCACCTGCCTCTGTGACGGCGACACGTCAATCATCGTGCAGACGTCCTCCGCCCGTCCATACCAGAGGCGCAGCGGCGCATAACACTTCGGCACGCGAAACCGCGCGACACATCCGGGATCTTCCCGGATCAGTCTGCAGAGCGTAACGATTTCGCCTTTGATCGGCGTTTTCTGTATTTCCCACCGCTCTACCGTCTTTACGGAGACATTGACAAAATGGGCAAACTCCGCCTGCGTCAATTCCAGTGATTTTCTCAGGCACTTGATTTCCTGTCCGCTGATCGTATCCGCAATCGCGTACTGCTTCCGCTGTTGATCCACGCCGCTCACCGCCATCCCTTTAACTTTTTCCGGTTTCATTCTGCCATTTGTTTTACCATATCACATAAATACCCTTAAATCAAGTAGAATATATTTAATATACTACTCAAAATAATCTATATCCATTTTCCCACCGCCCGCCTGGTACTCCCTAAGCTTCCGATTCAGATTTTCAGACTCTCTCATATGCAGTCTCCATATCACAAAGGAAACAACCGCAAAAACCATCAGGATTCCCAAAACCATAGCTGCCAGCATAAATATATTTTCTATATCCATCCATCCAAACCAGTAACCGCTTCCCAGCACCACCACATTGATATACACATAATGCAGCCCTTTATTGAACACCGCCCGCCTGCGGCTGATCTCCCGATAGGGATGAATGAAATTGCCAAGGCTGCACACAAACGCCATCGCCAGAAGCTGCCAGAGGATATTCGAATCCAGAAGCGTGCCCTGCGGCCAAAATATATTATTATAAGCCGCACAGACAAAAACGCTTCCGGTCGTAACCATGCAGAAGGTCAGCAGCAGCTCCACCATTCTTTTTTTCATACTTTCCGTCATATATACCCTCCTCTCACATGCCGAGCCGCTTTTTCAGCGACGGCACATACTGTCTGGAAACCATAAGCCGCTCCCCGTTCATCATCTGCGCTTCAAACCGTCCGCCGAAATCAGGAGCAAACTGTTTCACCTTGGCCAGATTAATAATGACAGATTTGGACGCCCTGAAAAAATCCGTGTTGGCGTACGCCTCCTCGATCTCATACAGCTTGTACCTGACCTCGTACACATCCTGTTCCAGATAGAGAAAGACTTTGTTGTCCACCGCCTCAAAATAGTAGACATCCCCGGCGTCAATCTGCCTGATTTTATCATTGTCCGTGACCGTAAATTTTCCGCGCCTTGTCTTTAACTCGTGAATCATGCGAAGAAGCGCCTCATCCAGATCCCTGCATCTGACGATGATCTCTTCCTCTTCCCCAGGCGCAATATCCTGTATTGTTATTTTCATGTTTTCCTCCATGTCAGAGCAGTTTACTGCTATGACACGCGATGAGAAATTCGCGAAGGCGATTTCTCGTCTGCGATCAAGGCACATTTGAGGCTCTGTCTCAAATTGTCGATTGAAAAATCAGTGCATCAGCATGATTTTTCAATCTTCCTTCCACTCCGTCGTAAGACTCATTTTTCTTTCCTTTTCCCGTTTCTCTGCTGCCTTATTGTAAATCCTGCCATTATTCTCCAACATTCCACGCCGGAACCTTTTCACATGTTCTGCCGTGATCTCACTTTCCTCTCGCCACTCTCGCCGGGTACCACTTCTGGAACCATACCGTAAAAATCCCCATAAAAACGGGAGCCACAGAGTTGATCAGCCCGGACAGGCTGCTTACCGCCGACCGCATCAAAAACCAGCTGATCATTGCCGTGAGCAGATAAAGGATACCCCAGAGCATGGTCAGAATGCGGTTCGTCCTGACAAAAAGCGCATTCTTCAGGGCGTCATCCCCGCCGTAGCCGTTCTTGGAATAATGCGCCGTAAGGGGTATCAGCCCGCCTAAGCAGGACGCCAGCCACATCACGCCGAACGCCAGATAAGAACCGGGCAGCATTATTTTCTCATCTGCCCCTGCCAGCATAACGACGGAAAATCCCGTCACCAGCGCACCGCTTAACACATCATACAAGGTTTTCTTATGCCGGTAATAGACAAGCGGCACAAGCGCACAGACGGCAAGAGTGAGCAGGCACCCCGGTTGTTTACTGACAGAAGCTGCCACCCAAAGGACGATCCACGGAATCAGCGTGATGTTCATATCCTCATTCTTCTGTTCCGAAGCCTCTTTCACCGGCTTAGCCTGCGGACGGGAACCGCCGAAGTAATCGTCCCATCGTAACATCAGGTTAAAGTCACCCTTCACGTGGTAAAGCCCCTGCATCATTGCCTCATCTCCCCGAATCTCCCCCGCCGCGATGGAGCGCCATACGGTGACCGGCGTCTCGATTCTGGTGTCCGCCGTAAGGGAGTCGTCCGTGTAAACATGACTGCCGTCCTTTCCCAGAAGAATCTGATAACATTCCCCCACGTCCGTGTAATCCATCTCCAGCACGATATCTTTTCCATTCCAGCTTTCCTTCCGATACAGCGCCGCCATCTGCCTCGTAAATGTCAGGGTGTCCGACGGCGTCTGTGAGCCGCTCCCGTCTCCTGTCCCGGCTTCCTTTCCTGCCCCGGCGTCCTCTCTGGCAATTCCCCAGCTTGCGTCCGCACAGCTCTCATAAGTTTCCCGCGGCAGCAGAAGCTGTGAAAGCCGCTCCCTGCTCTGTGCCGAAATCCCGCCGCCCGCGTACTCCCGTCCCGCCTGCTCCACGCAGGAGAGGTATTCGCCCGTGACCGCCGATACCTCCGGCACCCGGAACAGTTCCCCCTGCCCGCAGAAAATCGCAGTATAATTTCCCGGTCCACATTGATGATCGAACAAACTGCACACACCGTCATAATTTCCCTCCGCAGTATAAAACCCGCAGGTGGAAATCACCACCGTCCTCTTCCCGCTCATATCATATCTGGAAGGATGCCCGCCGTTTCCGATCTGCCCCTCCTGTTCCTCCATGAAAGGAAGATTCATGGGCAGCTGCCGGTCTATCAGATTTTTTAACGCCCCCGGCACCGTAAAATAATACAGCGGGAAACTCCACACTGTGACATCCGCCCAGAGCAGATCCTGAATCACCTGCTCCATGTCATCCTCGATACAACACTTGCCGGGCGTGCGGTTCCAGCACGAAAAACAGCCGAGACAGGGTTTGATCTCCATCTGGCATACGGCACGTTCCCTGATTTCCGCTCCCGCAGTCTCCTGCTTTATCCCCTCTAAAAATGCCTTTGTCAACTGATACGAATTGCTTTTGTCCCCTTTCGGGCTTCCATTGATCACTAGGATATTCATTTCCATCTTCCTCCTTGCACTTATAGGCAGATGGTAACGCACAGAGCCTTTTCTTACAAGCAAAGAAGCGGTAAGCGGTCTGTTTTTGCGGGTAAGATGCGTTTGCGGGGGACAGCCTGCCGCGCGCGGCACACCTTCTCGGCAGAATCTGTACCATCTGGCAGGGAAGATAAAAGGGCAGCCGCCACTGGTTCATCGTGGCGGCTGCCCCTATATACACAAGTGTTATTTCACCAGCGCAAAGGTCTCCCTCGCGATTGCGAGTTCCTCATTGGTGGGAACCACAAGCACCTTCACTTTGGAATCCGGGGTGCCGATCTCCAGTTCCTCCCCGCGCGCTTTGTTTTTCTCCTCATCCAATGTGATGCCCAGATACCCTAACTGCTCGCAGACATGTTTTCTCACCAAGGGGCTGTTTTCTCCCACGCCCGCCGTAAAGCAGATGGCGTCCACGCCGTTCATAGCCGCGGTGTACGCGCCAATATACTTCGCCACCCGATAGGAAAAGGCAAGAATCGTGCGAAGCCCTCTTTCCTCCCCGGCGACATAGGATTTTTCCAGATCCCGGAAATCCGAAGACAGATTATCGGAAAGCCCCAGCACGCCGGACTTCTTATTCAGCACCGTCATCACCTCATCGATGGACTTATTCTCCTTATGGGCAATAAACTCGATGATCGCCGGGTCGATATCCCCGGAGCGGGTGCCCATAATCAGCCCTTCCAGCGGCGTAAGACCCATGGATGTATCCACGCACTTCCCGTTCTCCACAGCGGAAATGCTTGCCCCGTTGCCCAGATGACAGACAATAATTTTCATGTCCTCATAATTTTTTCCAAGGATCTCCGCCGCCCTCTTTGACACGTAGGAGTGGCTTGTGCCGTGGAAGCCGTATCTCCTCACCTTATACTTCTCATAGTATTCGTAGGGCAGGCCGTACAAATAGGCTTTCTGGGGCATGGTCTGGTGGAATGCCGTATCGAACACGCCCACCATGGGCGTATTCGGCATCAGTTTTTTACAGGCGTCGATGCCGATCAGATTCGCCGGATTATGTAACGGCGCCAGATCGTTACATGCCTTGATCGCCTCGATCACCTCGTCGGTAATGATCGTGGACGACGCAAATTTCTCTCCGCCGTGCACAATGCGGTGTCCCACCGCGCCGATTTCATCCAGAGATTTCACCACGCCGGTCTTTTCGTTCATCAGCGCGTTCAAGACAAGCTCGATCGCCTTGGTGTGGTCGGGCATGGGCGTTACGGTTTCTTCCCTTTCTCCGCCTGCAGGCTGATAGACAAGCTGACTGCCGTCGATGCCGATGCGCTCACAGAGACCCTTCGCGATCTGCTTCTCCGTCTCCGCGTCGATGAGCTGGAATTTTAAGGAGGAGCTGCCGCAGTTGATAACTAAAATATTCATAAGTTTATTCTTCCTTTCTATTAAATCCGCAGTGCCCGCTCGAAAAACCTTTGGTTTTCCTCGCTCGCGGGCTGTCTACGCTCCGCTTTCTGGCTGGAATC